>JBBQGG010000018.1:0-49219 GCA_038322815.1 Kapaibacterium sp. (SeqCode) | reverse complement strand
GATGCAACAGGAGTCGGAATTCCGAACGCTGAAACTCCCTGTTGGATAACCTGCTGCTGCTGTGCATCAAGATTATAGCTCAGGTACGTTCCGCGAACACCAGCAACGATTCCGAAGTTACTTGTTGCTTCGAAATGCCCCCCCAACTCGACTCCGGAGATCATACCTGCTGAAGAAGCAGATGCCATACCGGTAATAGTACCTGCCCATTTTGCCCCTCCAGGTATCCTAAATTGTAACAATCCGCCGATATAACTAGTTTGCACATGTACAAGATCGGCAGCCATTGCAAATCCCTTTTTAGGGTCTATCGGATCAATTTGCACGATGCTGAATTTTTTCATCGTTACATTCGCCGTTCCAAAACTCCCTCCGAACCAAATATGTGATGCAATACCCGATGTATTGGCAAAGGGCTGGAATAATGCAGAAATGGATGAATTGGTCACAACAGGCATGGAAACATTTGTTGCGGTATTATTCGGGAATTGCTTGCCAATGCCTTCATTAAAATAGAATTCCCATTTCTGAAGGAATGTCTTCTGTGGTGTCTGAGCCTCAGAAGTAAACAATGAATGTTCCCAGTATTGGTTCGGATCGCGAACATAGGGAGAATTGAAATTCGTCAAAGCGATCTGCTTTGGAGCCACCGTTGAGATTTGGTATAAAGTATTTGCAATTGTTTCTTCTGTTGAATTATTAATTGCAATCCCTCCATTAATAATATTCTCATTCACATCATTTACATTTTGCGAAATATTATTTTTTAGGGGCGCTCCGGAATTTGACTGAGATGTGTTATGCGATTTGCTGAAAGAATGAATACTTTTTATATTTTGTATTTGACTTATAGGTCCTATTGGACTGATATTATCTATGTTGGAAGTTTCATTAGTGGTTACTGACGGACTAAGGGTCCGTCCTACAGGAGAGTTACCAATCGAATTCTTTCCTGCAAAATATCCTGAACCTAAACCGATAAGTAAGCAGATAACAGCAATCGAAGCTGCGGAGAAGACTGAACTGAAAACACCGGTGCGTGAAGCAGTAGTAGCTGCTGTTTCGATTACAGCAGCAGTTGGGGCAGCGGCTGTCTCTGCCAAAGGAGGCATCATTCCTCCGAGACGTGCCCAGAGTTTTTGTTCGGCGGCGTAGGGAACGGCAATAGAATTACGGTCGCGTTGGAACAGCACTTGCTGATTAATAAAGCTGCGCAACAGATCGCGGCGTTCCGGAGAGACGGAAAGGCGATGCAATAGCTCCGCTTCCCTCTCCGGCACTAACGTGCCGTCTAAAAATTGAAGGAGTTCTGTATTCATACTCATATCGTTAACATCACTTTCTTTTTTCTTCTGAAATTTTAAAGATTAAATATTTTTTTGCAAAGTTGTTAGTCGTTAGCCTTTAGCCATTCTTTTCTGCTAACGACTACCTCTACTCGTCTTTATAATATGGTTCAAGAATTAGTCTGAGTTGTTCCCTTGAACGGTAGATTCTGCTTTTTACTGCCGGAACTGTGAGCTTCATCACATCAGCAATTTCGATATAGCTCAATCCCTGATATTCAAAAAGCAAGAATGGCTCACGGTTCTCAGGCGGCACTTGCTCTAAAGCCAGCTGTATGCGAACTGCCCAATCGTCACCATATTCCTGCGTTGGTGAAGCGAGATAGCGTAAGTCGTCAATATTATCGAATGTTTTTCTATCTCTGATCCTATTGAGGCAAAGATTATGCGCAATGGTGAAGATCCAGCCGGCAAGACTTTTATCTTCAGCAAACTGATGTGCACGCTGATAGACTCTAATAAATACTTCCTGATACATGTCCTCGGCTTCGGCGCTATTACCAAGCATTCTCAGGCAATAACTAAAAACCCGCTGCCGAAAACGCAAATACAGTTCGGTGAACGCTTCGCGCTTTCCTGCCATAAAGGCACGAAAAAGCTCGATCTCATAAGCGCGCTCGCGGTCTTTGTCGCTTGTGAAATTCGGTTCCATCTGCATCGGCTCCAGTAATTCAGCCATGAATCAAGTGGGTTTTGCCCCGAAAAAGAGAAATATCTCTATACAAATAACACCGTAACCAGTTCAAAGTTGCAAGCTAAAATCGTTCAAAATGAGCAATTTTCGCCACTCTACAGAATTGAGTATGAATCCTATAGTAAATATTTTTTTGTCCTTACTTTATTATATGGGATCTTGGCTTAAGAAACTATATTCATTAGTTTATCTCGTGGCTGTAAACTGTCAACAACTCCATATTGTTATAATTCGCGTGAAATTACTCGACCGGTATATTATTAAGCAATTTATTTTGGCGACGCTCGTTTCGATCGCTGCTTTTATCATTCTATTCGTTGCAATAGATCTGATGGAGAAGCTTGATAAATTCCTGGATCGGAAAGTGCCTTTCGGACAAGTCCTTGATTATTATATCAATTTTACTCCGCAGATGATCTCGCTTGTTCTGCCGATCGCTCTGCTTCTGGGAAGTCTTTTTACGACGGGAAAAATGTCGCAGCAGACAGAGATCGTTGCAACACGTTCGGCGGGAATGTCGCTGTACCGCTTTATGCTTCCATTTGTGATCCTCGGCATTGCAATGAGTTTCGGCGCAGTCTATTTCAATGGCTGGATACTACCTCGTGCCAATGCACGGGTCGATGCGCTGCAACGGCAATACGATCTACCCGGCACAACTTCAATCGGTCAGCAATCGAATCTTCATTTGCAGGAAGGCATCAGCGAGTTTGTGGTGATCCAGAATTTTACATTTGAAGGCGCCCGAGCCGATAGGATCGGAATCTATTTCTTTTCGCCGAACGATCCGACAAAGCTTTATCGCCGCATAGATGCGAAGCAGATGCTTTGGGATTCGACCAAACATAAATGGCGGCTTGTTGAAGCAGTGGAAAGAATTTTTACCAATGATTCTTCAAAAGAATCATATACGAAAGTTTCGGATTCGGCAAGTCTGATACGATTCAGTTTTACCCCGAAGGAATTGCGTGAACGGCAATTAAAATATGAAGAGCTTACTAATACGCAGTTCCGACAAAGAATTGATATCGCAAAGCAATCCGGACAAGATACGGCACACGATGAAGTTGATTATTATTCGAAATATGCAATGTCCTTCACGTCTCTTGTCGTCGTACTTTTCGGAGTTCCGTTTGCCTCACAGAAAAAACGCGGCGGGCTTGCAATACAATTTGCGATTGCTATCGGCATTGCATTCTTTTTTCTTGCCTTCACAAAAGTATCGCAAACATTCGGCTATACCGGTGCGATCGACCCAATCCTAACGGCATGGCTTGCAAATATTTTATTTTTCCTTATTGCTATTGGTGTGATAGCTAAAGTTCAGAAATGAAAAAACTTCTTCACGCTGAAATTGCAACAACGCGTCTTAGCGAAGAAGAAGCGGCAAAACCCGAAGGCCGTTTTCCGCTTATTGCCATTTTAGATAATATAAGAAGCATGTATAATGTCGGTTCGATCTTCCGAACATCGGATGGTGCGAGGATAGAGGCAATCTATACCGTCGGTTATACTCCTCATCCGCCACGCAAGGAGATAGAGAAAACTGCACTCGATGCAACGAAAACCGTACCCTACAAGCATTTCGCTACAATGGCTGAGGCAATAGCCGACTGCAGAACCAAAGGGATGAAGATCGCCGCACTTGAATTGACTAATAACAGTCGTTCGGTTTTTGATCTTAAGCCGAATGATATTCCAATGGCTTTAGTGATCGGAAATGAAATAACCGGCGTCAGTGATGAGGCTCTTGAGTTATGCGATGAGTCGTTTTATATTCCGATGTACGGAGCAAAACATTCTTTAAATGTGGCTGTAGCATACGGAGTGGCGGTTTTTGAGTGTGTTAGGGTTTACCATCAAATCGAATTAATATAAAAATTATATATATTTAGGCGCGAATATATAATTTTGAGTCTCTTAATTACTTAAATATCAAGAAAAACGGAAAAAACCTTGCATTCCGACAAAAAAAGCTGTATCTTCGTACCTTAAAGTAGTGTTAGTTTTTTACAGTTATTCTATTTAACAAGATTTAGGAGACAGATATATGGAAAGATTTAACGAACTTACAGCTCTAATTGCAAGCTTCGAACATGATTTCGATAAGTTTTATGTTAAAGGCAATAAATCTGCCGGTACGAGAGTCCGCAAGGCGATGAATGAGTTGAAAAAGAAAGCTCAGGAAATCCGCCTGGAAGTGCAGGGAATGAAGACGGCTGCTAAGGAGCCGGAATAAAAAAGACGCTATTTCTACTCGGAGTTCCTCTGAGATTGTGTGTCTTAATTGAAAAAAATAGGACGTAAGTGAAACTTACGTCCTATTTTTTCATCCTCATCCCGAGCATTTTCTGGGCAGCGACTTCCCAAATAAAACTTTCGAACAGTGCTCCGGAAAGAGGCTCGTCAAATTCCATCCGCTCCGGATGCCATTGAACGGCAAGAAAATATGGTTTACCGGACTGGTCATTCCATTCGATCGCCTCGATCACGCCATCCTCAGATGATTTTGCACTGACTGCCATTCCCGGAGCTAATTCATCTATTGCCTGATGATGAGCACTTGTTACATTTCCATCTGATACCCGAGATATTTTTTTTACTAATTTTCCGGGTTCGGGATGAACATCATGTCTTCGGTCTATTCCATCAAGCTTTTTATGAGATGGTTTGCCTGATGTTTGGAGATCAGCGATCAGTGTTCCCCCATAATGCACATTAAGCAATTGCAGTCCGCGGCAAATGCCGAATATAGGCAGTTGTAGTTCATCGGCTTTCTTTGCAAATTCGAATTCTTTCGAATCTCGCACGGGATCAATCTCTTCGCATTGTGCGCGCAATTCCGGTTTGCCATAGAGTCCGGGATCAACATCAGTTCCGCCGGTGAAGAGGATGCCATCGATTTCCGTGATGAGTTCAGGATGTGCTGAAAGATCGTAGGTTGTAACTTCATGCCCGATAACCTCTCCGGCTTTGCGAAGAGCCTCGGAATATTTTTGGTATTTTGTATTTCCTTCAGGAATGTAACTTAGCCCGATATGTAATTTCATGCTTTGAATAAATTATTGATGCGACTCAGCAAAATTTCTTCCCCACGAATAAATTTTACCTCACTATGAATAACGGCAAGCGGCAGAAGAAAGGGATTTTTTCTCTGCATCGCTCGATATACGTCTAACATTTTAACTACATCTTTCGTCGTCGTTGCAATGAAATTACATTTCTCAGCTATTGCTTTAGAAGCGATTTTTTTAAGAACTGCAACATCATATTCTGCATGATCGGGTAAACGATACGGAATTACCGAAGCTGCTACAGAGGCAAGGGATCGTTCGAATCTTTCGGGATGGGCAATGCCGCTGAGAGCTAAAACCTTTTCATCTTTAAGAATTTCTGGAAGCGCATCAACTTCATCATCACCGGAATAAAGATTTACACTTGAAAGAATTGTCTGTATTTGCGCAACAGGCTTCTCTTCGAATTGCAATGGAGTATGTGTATTCTTTTCGAAGTTTGTTTGAATAGTTATATCAGCATCGGAGCGAGCGGAATCTGTCTCGCGACCTTTACCAAATGGTAGAACCGGTGGAATACCTTCATCAGCATTGATAAGAAGGATATTCAGATCACGTTTCAAATGCAAATGCTGATAGCCATCGTCAAGCAAAATAACTTCCGCACCTAATGCAATTGCACTTTGCGTTCCGCGGACACGATCTTCATCACAGATCACGATTGCATCTGAGAGTTGATGTGCATACAGTTGCGCTTCATCGCCGCTTTGATCAACGTTTACAACAATATTTTTTCCGTCACTCACAAGCAGGTAGCCGGACGTCTTTCTTTTATAACCTCGCAGAACAATAGCGGTTCTTTTTTGAAGTGTTTCGATACAATATCTCCCAACATACAAAGTGACCGGTGTTTTTCCCGTCCCTCCCATTGAAAGATTACCTATAGAAATAACAGGAACAGAAACTTTAACGGACTTCACAATACCCTTCCGGAAGAACCATCTCCGCAGTTTCATTGCGTAGGCATAAGGATTTAAAAGATCAATCAATTGCATGCTGGTCGGCAGAAGATGGGTAAGGATGTGATGTACTAAAGGGAAACGATGCCTGCTCTAAAAATATTTTTTGTTCTTCAGGATCAGAAGGAAAGGTGGTTGTATCAAGACGGTGTGAAGTTATAACTACAGATGAGAGCGGGAATGGTACTTGAAATTTATCCCAGCTTTTAAGCAGACGAATCCGCCCTCTGTATTCTATCGAAAGGAAATACAACGGCAATTCTAATTCTTGCCCTGCAATGAAAATCCCGCGCTTAAATATTTCTTTCGGTCCCTGAGGCCCATCAGGCGTTATGACAATCCGCTTCCCGTCACCGGTTTGAAGCATTGCAATAGCTTCATCTAACGCTTGCTTGCCGGATCGAGTGCTTGAACCTCGAACGGTTCTATATTTCCATTTCGTGAGGATTTTATTGAGATATTCACCATCTTTACTTTCACTGACAAGAGCGATGGCATTCTTACGGGAAACCCACCAACCGCCAATCATTCGGGAATGCCAAAATGCCACAATGCATTTTTCGGGCAGCGGCTCACCTATCCACTTAAAGCGGAGCGTACGGATCAGAGTCGTTAAACTTGGCGGTAAGATCGTATTAAGCATTGCCGATCAATATTTCCCCTGTGCGCCGCGATGGTGAATCATTTGGAGTGCGCAAAATATCCCAAACCTCTCCTAAATCATCAGTGAAAGAATCTTTGTTGTCGTTAACAATTTCTAAATTTTTTATTATTTGTCCGGTCGTAAATTCTGACTGGATCAGTTCAGGATAGAGTTTTTTGCCAAGCACAATATTTGCAAGTCCGATATATTTCAACGTGATCAATCGTTTTGCTATCATATACGTCAAACTGCTTGTCTTATAGCAAATAACTCCCGGAAGTTCCATTAATGCCGCTTCAAGAGTAGTCGTTCCACTTTTGAGAATTCCAAGTTGTCCGTGATGCATTAACTGGTGAATATCTTTTGCTGAGCGAAAATGTTTTATGTGCATACCTTCGATAGTTTCATAACTCTTTGCAGGTATCGATTCAGCCTCAATAACAATAGGCTGCCAATTATGCTTCATACAAAAATCTGCTGCTGCTTTTGCCATCACTTCCAGATGTTGAGAAACTTCTTCTTTCCTGCTTCCGGGAAATAAGAGAAGCCATTGTTTATTTGGATCAAGTCCGAACTTATCAGCAAATTCCTCTCGCGTATGGAATAATCTTTGTTCATCTTCAATAATTTCAAGTAAGGGATGTCCGACAAAAAAAGTATTTTGTAATCCTGCTTTTGTATAAATATCCACTTCGAACGGAAAAATGACAAGCATATCATCAACCGATGCCACGATATCCTTTACACGCGATGCTTTCCATGCCCATACCTGAGGGCTAACGTAAAAGACAACACGAATACCGCGTTTTCTTGCTTCTTTTGCAAGACGAATATTAAATCCGGGATAATCGATAAGAAAAAGTATGTCGGGACGCGAATCTTTCATGTCCAGAAGTGATATGATGTGCTTGAAAACTCTATTAAAAAAAAGGTAGCGTTTGGCAACTTCCCAAAATCCGACTACGGACATTTGATCGGTTGTATAAATGCAGTTCATTCCAAGTGCTGCGCACTCCCTCCCCCCAATCCCAAAAAGATCTAACGAATCTCCTCGGGATCGAGCAATTTCCTTTGCATAAGATAATGCCCGCGCAGCAAGGCGATCGCCGGAAGCTTCACCTGCAACAACAAGGATTTTTAAAATGCGAGACATATTACTATGGTGAATATCAAACTATGACTATGCTTTAATAGGTTTAAGAGAAACAAAGGTTTCATTGTGCTCGGTAGATTTATCTTACTTTCCTTTAAGGAATTATCCCCCTCACTTTTTTTGTTTTAAATATGTACAACAACATACTACATGCCGGGTCATAATCATAGCCATGAACATAGTCATCCACTGACCCATGTAAACCGTGCATTTCTACTTGGTATCGGATTTAATCTCACCTTCGTAATCATAGAAATCATTGCCGGGATCTCCGTCAATTCCCTTTCTTTGCTTTCCGATGCAGGGCATAACTTTGCCGATGTCATCAGTCTCTTGCTTTCCCTGCTTGCATTCCGGTTGGCAAAAGTAAAGGCGACGGAACAATATACATACGGATATAGGAAAACATCTATTCTGGTAGCGCTCTTCAATGCAATGGTTCTATTAGGATCTATCGGAGCAATTACCTACGAAGCCATTCATCGCATCTTCACTCCGGAGCCGGTGCAAGGCGGATTCATTGCCATTATCGCCGGCATTGGTATCATCGTCAACGGAGCTACTGCTTTGCTTTTCTTCAAAGAACAAAATCGGGATCTGAATATAAAAAGTGCTTACCTGCATATGCTTTCAGATGCTATAGTATCTCTCGGTATCGTAATTGGCGGAGTGATCATCTATAATACCAATTGGTACTGGGTCGATCCCATGCTGAGTCTGCTTATTGTACTCGTTATATTTTGGAGCACATGGGGTTTGCTTAAAGATAGTCTGCGCTTATCACTTGACGGCGTGCCCAAAGATATTGATATTGAAGAAGTAAAACGAATGAGCCTGGAAAATCCAAGTATCAGCAGTATGCATCATGTGCATGTATGGTCTTTGAGCACAACAGAAAATGCAATGACGGCGCACGTCGTGCTGGCGCCGAATAAAACAAAACAAGATGAATTTGAAATTAAGAAAGATCTGCGGGAGAAGCTTGAGCATTTACATATCACTCATGTAACCATAGAAACTGAAATAGAGGATACTTCCTGCGCGGAAGAAGAGTGTGACTAATTTCATTCTTCCGCCTTCATCCTTACCAATGTGTCGGGGCGACCCGATTCGAACAGGCGACCCTCTGGTCCCAAACCAGATGCGCTACCAGCTGCGCCACGCCCCGATATTATGTGTCTGAACGTAATTCTTGTCGTATTTTAGTACGGAATACTTTCAGACGTGCGAAGAACAGCATCGTAAAACGTATCGTTCTCCGCGCGTAATTTTCGCCGTATCAATTTATAGTATCAACATGCTAAAGTCTTTTTCCTCTTTCGCAGTAATTACCATTATCTCCGTGGCTCTCGTTTCATGCTCCGGCAAAGATAATCCGAGTAATACAACTCCAATAACGACAGATACAAGTACGACTCTATCCGCATTCAAACTGGTAAGCGATGCCGATGCGCCGAATTTTAATTCATCAACGATAGAACCGATCTGGAGCAGTGCAACGCCTCTGGCAGTTACTGCTTCAGCAATAGGTGAAAACTTCAGCGGAAGTTCTTTTCCTGTGACGATCAGATCCGTCGTTTCATCTCAGAATATTTATTTCTTGGTGCAATATAACGATGCATCTCCGAATTATTTAGGTCAACCTTTACATTTCCATGGCGGCGATCCAAAAACTGCTGCAAATTGGACTCTGGATGCAACAACCTACGAAGATGGAGTCAGCCTACTATTTGAAGATCCACTTCATCAGGGAAAAAGCGGCTCAAAAAATTTTACTTCGGATGGATGCTCTATGCTCTGCCATACCACGACTACGTCTCAATGGGATAAAGGGATGTTCGCAGAAACTGACGGAAGATATGACCTGTGGTACTGGCATGCCGGAAAAGGAAATAGCAGCGGATACGCAGATGACAAGATATCAATCGGAATTCCAAGTTTCGGCGTTATCAAAGATGACGATAATGCTGAGATCTATCATAATAACGTAGATAACAGCCCCGGATATCTGCCGTTTTACGTGGCGGGAAAAATTAATAATAGAAATCTCGATCCCAATTTTTTTATTGCTGAAGAAGCTGAGCAAACTTTTGCTAACGGTGTACCTCTTAATCCTGCGACAAATAAAGGATGGGCAGCAAATGATCTGGTACCTGCTTTTACTGTTGCTTTGCCTCAAGATGCAACAAACGATTACTTTGATGTTCATTCAAAAGGCTATTATTCCAATGGTTCGTGGATCGTAAAATTCCAGCGAAAACTAAATACCGGAGTTTATAATCTCGACACGCAATTTTCAAGCGGTAATGAATATCTGTTCTCCTTCGCAGTTCATAATAATAATGCACCGGGAAATCATTACGGCTCAGCAAATAAATCATTCAAGCTAAAGTTACCATAACAAAAGCACCGGAACTTCGTAAGACTTCATTACTGGTAATGGCTCAGTTTCAAAAAAATATTACCATCGTCATTGCGAGGATGGAGCGTAGCGACTGACGAAGCAATCTACAGTCTCAATTACATGCGTAAATTGAAAGTATAGATTGCTTCCTCGGGCTAAAGCCCTCATCGCAATGACGTCATAGTTCAAACAGTACCACTACCTCATTCTCACTTGCCGAACAATACCAGCTTTTTCTATGTTATAGGGTAGCTTAATAATGTATAATAGATGATCAGTATAATTGTTGTTTTAGTAACGGGCTACCTCTTAGGAGCTATTCCGTTTGGAGTGATTATCAGCAAACGCTTCCGTGGTTTTGACTTACGGACAAAAGGCTCGGGTAACATGGGTTCGACGAATGCCTTCCGCGTTTTAGGCTGGAAACTTGGTTTGATGGTTCAGATCCTTGATCTTGCAAAGGGAATCGGAGCAGTATTGATTGCCACGTTCCTTTTCAACGGTCTGCCGTTTCATAACCTAACTCCTTTTCAGGATATTACGGTTTTCAGATTTATTGCAGGCATTGCCGCAGTCATCGGTCATTGCTATACGATCTTCGCCGGATTTAAGGGCGGCAAAGGAATCAGCACTGCTGCAGGTATGCTTGTTGCTATTGCACCGATCGAAACTGCTGTGGCGATCGGGATTTTCATGCTCGTTGTGTTTGCATCCGGTTATATTTCACTTGGTTCGATCAGCGCAGCGATCGTTTTCCCGACTACAATGTTTGTCCGTCAGAATATTTTAGGCGTAGATATTTACGGTTATCATACGCTTATCGTTGGCGCCATCGGTGTCTCACTTTTTCTCATCTATCGCCATCGCAAGAACATTCAGCGCCTGCTTTCGAAGACGGAAAACCGTTTCGATAAACTCCGCATCTTCCATAAAAGCGCCACCGCATAAGATTTCCATTGTAGTTTTGCATAAGTAATACTAGTACCGAAGAGCTTTGCTCTTCGGTTTTCGCTTTAAACCGGAAATGAAAACAGCAGTTATTGGTGCAGGGGGATGGGGAACGACGATCGCACTTCTTTTAAATGAGGGCGGGCACGATGTTACGCTATGGGCGCGTTCCGAAGAATTAGTGAGTGCCCTTTCACGAACACGCGAAAACGAGACCTACCTTCGGGGTATAGAAATCCCTGAGAAAATTCTCGTCACCCATAATGCAGAACTCCTACGAGATAAAGAGTTGTATGTCTTTGCCGTACCTTCTCAATCACTCCGTGAAGTTGCAATCACATTATCTGAAAATATTAAGAATTCTAACGCACTGTATGTAAGCGCATCGAAAGGTATTGAGCGCAATACATTGATGAGGATGACGGAGGTAATGCAGGAAGTTCTTAGCATCGATAGTGACAGAGCGCTTGCATTCAGCGGACCAAGCCACGCTGAAGAAGTTGCGCGTAAAATTCCGACACTTGTCACAGCTGCAGGAAGCGATCCGAAAGCAGTGAAGATCGTGCAGGACGCATTCTTCCTTCCGAATTTCAGAGTCTATTCAACATCCGACGTTATTGGAGTTGAGCTATGCGGAGCATTGAAAAATGTTATTGCTATCTGCGCAGGAATTATCGAAGGCGAGGGATACGGTGATAACACTGTTGCCGCTCTTATCTCACGCGGACTTGCAGAGATGCGCAGACTCGGCACAGCTCTGGGAGCAGAAGAGCAGACATTTTCCGGCATTGCAGGATTAGGTGATCTGGTCGTTACGTGTTTAAGCAAACATTCTCGAAACAGAAGAGTAGGTGAAGAGATCGGAAAAGGTAGAGCGCTTTCAGAAGTTCTTTCAGGAATGAAGATGGTTGCCGAAGGAGTGTGGACTACTGAATCCGCCCGTGAACTTGCTAAACGCCATAATATTGAAATGCCCATCGTCGAGGAAACCTACCGCATCCTCTTCGAAGGAAAAGATCACCGGATTGCAACGCGCGACCTTATGCGCAGGGAAGCAAAAGATGAACGTTGGTGAACGAAATATATTCCGCAAGTATTTGTTATCTTCCGCAGCGGAGGCTGAACCCTGCGGCTAAACTAAATTTATGATGCGCTTCGTATGAACACAAATATCTCTGACGTCGAATCCGGAAAAATTTATCCTTTTCAAGGTAGTATTCCAACAATCCATCCGTCTTGTTTTCTTGCTGCGGGATCGCGGATCATTGGCGATGTAGTGCTTGAAGAAAATGTCAGCGTTTGGTTTAATGTCGTGATTCGCGGAGATGTGGAGCGGATACGAATTGGGAAAAATTCGAACATACAGGATAATGTCGTCATCCACGTTACGCATTTCAAAAACCCTACGCAAGTTGGCGAGAACGTAACCGTTGGTCACGGAGCAATCTTGCATGGATGCACAGTTCATGATGGAGCGCTGATCGGCATGAATGCCGTTGTCTTGGATAGAGCCGTCATCGGCAAAGGCGCATTAGTTGCTGCCGGAGCTGTGGTCACGCCGCATACGCATATACCCGAAGGAATGCTTGCCGCAGGAATTCCGGCAAAGGTAATCCGTCACTTAAGTGACTCCGAGCGCCAAATGGTAGATGAAGGAGCACCGAATTACATGATGTACGCCCAGCATTACCGCAACGAAATTCTGCCGAAGAAATGGGATGTAGGGGAATTTGCGAAGTGACAAGCTCCACCTCCTTTTCAAGGAGGGGGTTAGGGGGTGGTTATAGATAATCTCACCGACTCATCACCTTTCCAACACGAGCAATCTATCTCCAACTTGCTGTACTCTCCAAAGAAATGAGATACCTCGGAAGTTTATGGGTTAGAATAAATAATGTTGTATATTTGCCTTTGGTAAAAGCTGTGCTCCGATTTACAAGAAGTGGTACTTCCAGTAAAGCTCTGCCCCCCATTTGCCCGTGAAAATAATTAGTTATCAATCATTCGTCATTTTTACGGAGATATTTTATGATTAAAACCGTAACAAACACAGAACTTCAAACACATTTTGCAAAAAAGCTGATCGGTATGCTTGCACTGCAATTAGCTTTTGTTTTTTTAATGCAAGGGTCGGAGTTTTCCCAGGCGCCCGATTTAGAGACATCTCATATAGGATCAGGTCTATATAAGTTCAGTAATGTTTTTTGCGGCAGTGGTATTCAAAATCCAATCGCAAAAAGAAAAGGATTTGAGCCACTTTCTATTGTAAGCGACTCGGTATCATCTGAATGTGATTCTATTCTTCACTTGGCAGATACATACCAATTTCATGATGAGCAGAAATCATATGATGCTTATCGAGCTTTCATAGAAAACTGTTCATCTATTTCATGGTCTTACACTGAGTTTGTATCACTTGGTGCAACAAATGCGGATAGAAATGCTGATTTACATCGTTCCGAAGAATACCGTGATTGGTTGAAAAAAGTATTATACTACAATCTCGATACCAACTATTATTGTTCCGATGTAAAAGAAATTCTCCATACTTTCGCTTGGTTTAACGATCAACGAGGAAGAGATTGGCGAGGAAATTTGGCTGTGCTTTATTTCTTAGTAAAATCTAATAAATGCCCCAAAGTTACTGCATATTACGACACTGCCGTAATCCCAGCGACTTGGAATCAATTATATGTTGTATGGCAGGATAGCGTCCATAATTCAGACTTGACTCCCTTCGATTCAACATTACCATCTCTTGAAGATTTAGGGTTAGGCATCTTGCGCAACCCACCTGCAGACGTGAAAAAGTTTATTGATTCCAAACTGGGACCTATCATCAGTACTATCTTTTCGACTCCGAACCCATTCACTTCGGAAACAAAAATAGGTTTTACAACACGCGAAGCAGTTGCATTGAAATTCGAAGTCTTCGATGTGCTTGGGAAGAAAGTATTCGATATCGGAAATAAAGTGTACGATCAAGGAGAAGATCAAATTGTCTTGCCGGGCACAGGCTTGCCTCATGGCGAGCTATATGGCAGATTCTCAGCTTCTGATGGAACGGTGAAGACGATAAAACTTATCCATAACTAAATAATACTTCGCTATGAATAATTAGAGACGCGAAAATTTTCGCGTCTCTTTTTTTATGTAACATTTGAACTATATTTACGTAAAATACATTATTAGTTTGCAGTAATTTATATTTATTATAGTTTTTTTGCTAACAATAACCGTGTGCCAATATACCAAAAAGAAAAGAAATCTCTGTGAGGTGCATAATTATAACATTGATTTATAAAGGGTTATGAGGGGAGTTTTGAGTTCTTAGGGCTTAGTTCTTAATTAGGGGAGAATACAATGAACGTTCATATTTTAACAAGTAGAATCATTTTGGGGATTTTCGTTTGCTGCATGGGTTGGAGCACTTCCGGCTATGCCATCGTTGATAATAGTCAGCGATAAATTTTCATCTGCAAACCCGTGGTGTGCACAGTTATATTTATGAAAATAAATGGTTTATAGGGGACGATTTGGATAATGATGAATTGCTTAATAATGAATAATGAATACGGAAATGGGGTATTATTCTATGCCCGTGTCACAAAACCGGGGTTTTATGTGTCATTACAATACAAGAACACTTTAAGCGAGCAATGGATAGGTGAAAAATAAGCTGAAAGACATATTGCCCGCTGAAGGGATTCGCAGTGCGGATGAAGGCTTGGATATGCCGATTCCCTCAGAGGATATGCACTATCTTGAAAGTATGCAGCCACTGAGTTTAGACCGCGAAACTCAGCTCTTTCACAATTTTTTAGCAGGCGATGATGCTGCCTTTCGGACGCTCTATGATGCCTTCGAACGATCACTCTACATCTATTGCTGCCGCCTCCTGAAAAACGATGCCGAAGCAAAGGATCTTTTCCAGGATATCTGGGTCAGGATGTATAAGATGCGCGGCGAGAGGATTCAGGTACGACGCTTTTCGGGATTACTATTTACCGTAGCCCGTAATTTCTGCCTGAATTCGATACGCGATAACAGAGGATATAGCAACCTCTCGCTGGAAGAACTGCCGGAAGACTCGGAAGTTTTTCTGCGGACAAAGGATATTGAGAGTTCCGATCTTCGCGAATTGCTGCAAAAGGCGCTATCGCAATTGCCGTTCAACCAGCGCGAGTCGTTTATCTTGCGCGAATATGTCGGCTATAATTACGAAGAGATCGCCGATATTATGGGTACGACGGCAGCAAACGTCCGTGCCAGAGCGCATCGGGCAAGAGAGAGGCTTCGCGTAATAGTCGGTGCATGGCTCGAACTCAAGAGCGGAGAGCATAAATAGAATCGTTGCAAAACTCTGAATTGTCATTCTGAGTGGAGCAAAGCGGAACGAAGAATCTGAGCTTTCAGGTATTCGAACCCTCAGATTCTTCGCTGTCGCTCAGAATGACAAATGGGGTTAATGCCCAGAGACCGCAAAAAAAGTTTATAGAAAGAAATAATATGACACAACACGATCAGATCAGCTCATATATCGATAACGAACTCAACGGTGAACAGGAACAGAATTTCCTGATCTCACTGGCATCGAGCGATGGCTTGCGCAAATCATTTCGCTCCGAGCTTGTATTAAAGAACGTCATCCATCGTGATGAAGTCCTGACATCTCCTTCGCGCGATATGCGCGGCGCCGTCCTGACGACGCTTGGCATCGTCGGAGCCTCAGCGCTTGCTGCCGAATCTGCCGATGCTGCAACAGCAGTATCAGCCACAAAAGCAACGTTCATGAAAACATTGTTCGCTTCGAAGTTGAATGCTCTTGTCACTGCATCAATGATCACCGCATCTGCTCTTGGCGGATATGTGGTTCATAGTGTCATTGCAGATAAACCTGCTCCGCAAGTTATTTCATCTCCAATCATGCATTCTTCGCAGCCGGTACAAATTCAGACAACGCCTTCCGCGGTCGCTTCTCCGACACCGAATGTCACAGACATGTCTCACGAAAGCGCCCCTAAGAAGATGGTTACAGCACATAAGAATATTTCTAAGCAGACGAATACTTCTGTAAAGACTGAACCGTCCGGTACGCTTAGCGGCACTAATGGTGCTAAAATGCAAGCCCCGGATCTTTCGAAGCCGATAAAATAAGAGTATCGCAGTAAATTTTTGTACGCCTAAAGTCTGATAGTTTTCGGCTCACCCAACAAGCCGGGAAATATTAAGAACGAAGGCGTACGATTTTATTTTTCTCGGTAGTTCATAGGCTTTAGCCCACAAGCCCCCCAATCTCTCTTTCGTAACTTCACAGCCCTTGCTATTGTTGTTATCACACATAATGTAAAAAGATAACTATCCCCGCAGAAAGCGCTTGGCAAGACAGAGAGCATACATCATTTTCATCCTTCTATTTATTAGCCGCAGTTCAGATGCGGCTCTGTTGATTTTTCCGAAAGATTCTCTCCTCTATAAAGATACGCTGATCGAATCGAAAACGATTCGAACAATGCAGCCACTTCGGATCGGCATCGGAGGAAGTTATGGAATAAATTATTACCATGACAACGCCCTTCCTTCCCAACTTGCCACATCCTGCGATACCTTCAAAACCGGAAAAGGAAATGGACTGAATTTTCTGGGAAGGATCGATATTCCTGTTGGAGGTGAAGATAGCAAATTCTATCTATCACCTATCGTATCATTTGAAAATTTCGGAGCTGATCATACATGGGGCGAGTTTGGTCCGGCACGAAATTCTTCCGGTACCGTGCGGCAAGTAGAATTCGATCACGTCATCACGAATACGACAAAAGCGATCGGAGCAAAAATTTTATGCAATTGGCAATTTTTTAAGCCATTCTCATTTGAAGCAGGACCAGCATTGTATTATCTTTTCGATCAGCAATTTACCAAAACGGTGTATGCTATAAATCCCGGCGATCTGATCGTTACCCCATCAGGACCTGTCCGGCAATTACTTGAAGCAAGTGACGCATTACCGGACGCCAAAAGTTTTTTAGCTGCACTATCTTTTTCTCTCGCAGCTGAATTTCCGCTGTCAAAGAAAATATCTGCTGCACCGAATATCGAATACCTTCTCCCTTTAACACAGACGGCAAGTTACTGGACTCATTCAAGTCTTCGATTCGGGATTACTTTCAGATATGATCTTGATTCCCGGCACGACACGACCACAGAATATCACAAAGAACAAATCCCGGTTCATATACAAATTGCGGAGGAGAAAAAGCCGGAGCTTAGCGCCTCGATCGAGGCAGTCGTGATTAATCATGATGGGAAAGAAGAACATGTCGTCCGCATGGAAGTTGAAGAAGTGAAAGTACATTATGCCTATCCGATGCTGAACTATATTTTCTTTGATGATGGCAGCGCACTGATTCCTTCACGCTACGTTCGGTATTCATCGACAACAGATGCACAGAAAAACTTCAAAGGCTCACTTGACCGTACCGGTGAAGGTCTTTTGCAGTTATATCATGAGACACTGAATATTTTAGGCGACCGACTTCGCAAATCACCCGGCATACGTATTACGATAACCGGATGCACGTCTAATACCGGACCGGAAGAAGAAAAAATTAATCTTGCTCATAAGAGAGCTGAAGCAATATTTGATTATTTGGCAAAGGTCTGGCAGATCGATCCTAAGCGCATGAAGATCGAGGCACGACTCCTTCCTGAAAAGCCAAGCCCATCGAATATTACGGAAGGGCAGGAAGAGAATCGTCGCGTCGAGATCACTTCAAGTGATGAGTCCTTGACCGATCCCCTTACGGTGACGAAGACCGAGCATATAGCCAACCCTCCTCAGATTTCTTTGAAGCCACATATTTTTGCCGAGGCTGGATTAAAAAGCTACCGGGCAACTATTTCTATAGGGCGAAAAGAGCTGGTCTCTTTCAACGGAAGTGAGCTTAAAGCGTGGGGAGTACCTGAAGAAGCGCTGGCTAATGGTGCGGATTCTTTAGATATTCTTTTAGAAGTTACAGATAGTCTTGGTAATGTTTTGAATGCAAAAAACTCCATTAAACTTGAGCAAAAACATGTTGAGCGGGAGAAGCAACAGGTGTTGGAAAAATTCAGCCTAATTCTTTTTGCATTCGATGAATCGAAACTCGGATTAAAGAATGAACGGACTCTTGGACTGGTAGCAGAATCGTTTAAGAAGGCGAAACCTCATAATCTTTCGATCGTCGGCTATACCGATGAACTAGGTGAAGCGAATCATAACGATGAACTTTCACATCGTCGTGCAGCCGATGCAACGAGAGAACTTGACCATGCATTACGCATACGCGGTTTAACAATGCCGGAGAACGTACTCATCGACGGAAAAGGATCAAGAGAAAAATTATATGATAATAGACTTCCCGAAGGTAGATTTTTTTCACGTACGGTGAATATCACTGTTGAACATGGGAAATAATGAATTTTTCGACAGGCACAGACTTTAGGCTGTGCCTGTCGGGATTCTTCCGGGTACAAACTTAAGTTTATACTACGTGCTAAAAAGGCAAAGATATAATTTACAGGAAAACTTTTTCAAAACGGCAATGATCATGGCGCTGTCTGTCTTTGTATTTTTTCCTGCTGAAAAAATCTTTTCACAGCAGCGCATAGCACATATTCAGCCCGATGCCCTCGGACCGGGCATGACAATTGCAATGGAAGTCATGGCTCCTGCGAAAGATACCGGAGCTTTTGGAACGGACGGAATCTATTTGCCTTCAGTAAAAATTCTATTGCTCAATCCTACAGACTCATTACGTATAATCTTCGGTCCGGTTGTTGTCAGTTGGAATGGAAGGGTGCTGCAAATACCCGTTATGGCAATCTCGAATGTTCCCGGACCTGTTCGATTTAAAATTTTAACAGGAAAAAAACAAAGTTCAGTAGCTGTATTCGATCTACAGCAGCCTCATCCGAAGATCAGTATTTCAGGCAGCGCAACTCTTGGAGATACTTCATTCGCTCTGTTCAGTTTTAATGGTTTAGGAAATACGATCGTTGCCGATGAACTGGAATTATTAGGCTCAGGCAACGGAGTATATAATTTCCTTAAAGAGGATAACGATACTTCTATTTCCGGCAATCCACATTATCATCCTGTTACACTTCTTTCCCGCGGTCCGATTCATTTACGATCTGCAGAGATAACAGTATCAGCTGATACATTAAACGGCGGACCGGGAGGAGGAGGAGGAGGTCACGGATTTTCAGGAACCGGCGGAGCGGGGTATACAGGCGGTGGAAGTGATTCTGCATACTCGACTATGAACGTCGGCTCCGGAGCAAATTCTACAGGTGGGTTCGGTGGTGCCTCCTCAACCGGAGTACTTGGCGGAGCAAGTTCAACGTTCAATAGTGATCAGGGTGGCGGAGGAGGAACGGGCTGCCCATATGGTTCAAGCGGCACCATAAGCGGCGGCAACGATAGTTCTGACTTCGGTGGGTATGGCGGAGCCTCGGCAGGTGGAGAGGCTCCCGGAGTCCCTTACGGAGGAGGAGGAGGAGCTTATGGAACAAATGGAGAGTCAGGTAAAGGTATTGGAAATAATGGCGGAAAAATTAACGGAGGACGATTTTTGCTTCCTATGCAGGGAGGATCCGGCGGCGGAGCGGGAAATCATATTTCCGATAAAGATTCAACCACAGGTTCAGGCGGCGGCGGCGGCGGAGCATTAACGCTTATTTCATTTGATACTCTTTCTATTGTTAACGGAGTTCTAACTGCAAACGGCGCTAATGGTACTTCAGGCATTGATTCGGTAGATGCCGGAGGCGGAGGAGGTTCAGGAGGAGGTTTATTGCTGTCTGCCCGTAACGGAGTAACATTGAGCAATGCGAATATTTCAGCAAGTGGAGGATCTGGTGAACTTGGCGGAGGAAAAGGCAACGGACAAAAAAGTAAAGGCGGTACCGGAAGCATCGGAAGGATTCGAATAGATGGCGATACGACCACTCAGAATTCTTTCTTTTCAGGTGTAAGAACTTCCGGACCTACGCTGAATATTTCTGCAATACCCCTCCCCCCCCCTTATGCCCTGTTCAGCGGTTCAGCCGGAGATTCTGCAAGCCTGACTGATTCGATTCGGATTTACTATCGCAATGAGCATTCATCATGGATATCCTTTGACACAATACGATTTAAAAGTCCTAACAATAGATATAGATGGCAGGCGTTTCTTCCCGTCGGACATGATTCGACTTTGTATGTTAGCGCAATGGCTCAAGTGCGAAATCCAAATCGTACCTTCGCAAATTTCGAACCGGAGCGTTTGCTCTCTCATTTATCGAGTGGTATTATCAAGGTTAAGCCAACGCCGCACCTTGTGTTGTTGCAGGATACACTTATTTTTGGATGTTATAAAATCGGAGACCCCTGTGTCAGCGCAAATTTCTATTTATCGAACTGGGGAGAAGATAGTCTGCATATCCATTCCATAAATATTTCAAATAGTAATTTTACTGTAACTCCTTCAGCAATAAATCTTGGATATTATAACTCCGATAGTATCACCATTACGTATTGTCCTAAAACGGTGGGTAAAGAAACGGCGATCATAACCTTTATTTCCGATGATACGATACGGAAAGCGGTACTTATAGGCTGCGGTGTTGATAAAGATAGACGGATAACACTTAAGCCAAGTTCTCTGGATTTTGGCAGAGTACATATCGGCAAATGTGACACATTACTAGTTACGGCACGATCTGTCGGAAAAGATTCCGTTCTCATAAGTCCGAATGGATTTATTCATTCGCCCTTTGAAATTATCAAACCTAAAAAAGATACGATTCTCGCTCCGAAGGATTCTCTTCAAATTTTTATTTCATTCTGTCCATCCGATACCGGTGATTATCACACCTCTTATATTATAACAGAAAAGCGAGATTCGGTAAAAGTAACAGGCTTCGCAAGTGCAACGAGAAAAATTCTCAGCGCTCCTAAAGATACAACTGTTAAATCGCTCTGCATAAATAGTTGTGATTCGATAGTAATAAAGCTTTCCTCTATAGGAAATGAATTTGTTAGACTTGATAGTATATCAGGCGTAACAGTAAGACCAAATGTATTCCCGATCACATTATTCCCTCAAACTGATACAAATTTTGTTATATACTACTGCGCATCAGAAAAAGGAGATACTGCTATTCATATCCATTATTTTTCGGATGCCGATTCGTCGAACGAAACAGTTTTGCATTACCATGGTATCAATCCTGAGTTTAGGTTTGATTCTGCTTTGCATTTTAAGCCGCTCTGTATTCCTTCTGCGGATAGTTTAGTATTCTCAGTACATCGGATCGGCAACGATACGATAACTATAGATTCTCTTCGATTGAAAAATGCCACGGTATTTACGATTGCGAAACAGACATACCCGAAAACGGACTCCCTGCATACTACAATATTTTTTACTCCGAATACAAGTGGCGTGTATAGTGATACTCTCTTCGTTACTATCCATATGGGGAAGTGCAAAGATTCAGTATTGAGTATTCCTGTTGATGGAACAGCCTCGAACGGAGATGTAGTATTTTCAAAAAAATCTCTTTCTTTCGGAACCGTTGATATTGGCTTATGCAAAGATGATTCGATCACCGTTTCGAATCCTTGCGGAAACTTGCAAATGCTACCTATTCTGCCGGTTACTCCTCCGTTTTATATTATTTCTCCTCCCGGAAATATCTTATCCATTCCTCCTTCGGGCAGTAGCAAGATCATTTATCGATTTTGTCCGGCTACCGAAGGAAAAAATACATTCCTGCAGGTTTTTTCTGTATCAAATAAGAACGATTCTATTTTCTTAAGCGGCATAGGACTTCCGATAATTGATTCGCCGTTCGTACGATTCAAACTGGCTCATACTACTGTCACTGCCGGGCAGGAATTTACCTATTCGATCGATGTCGATAGCATTTCTTCCGGAACAAACATCAGATCATTGGATGGAAGATTGTCCTATGATCCAACTTTGGTGCTGCCACTTAGTATGAATGGAGTTACTTGGAAAATATTTGGCAACAGCGAAACGATTCCGGGAACATATAATTTCTCGGCAAGCAATCCGGATTCCTTAAGAGCAGGGCCATTTGCAACGTTGCAAATGCTTGCCTTATATGGCACGCATGATACAACATCCGTTTTTCTTGAGGACATCAAAGTTTCGAATTATTCGGCAACTACTGTCATCCCGGGATTTATCCAGGTAGTTCATTGCGGAAATCTTCCGGGTCATATAATCGTCGCAGGAGCGTATGCATTGGGTAATCCGGCTCCGAATCCTGCAGCAGGGCTTCTTTTGCTTCCCATTGTTCTCGGCAATGACGGAATTCTACGCATCAGAATATATAATGCAAGCGGCATGATCGCCCTTGAGAGATCTCTGAGCATTAAACGAGGAGAGAATACTATTACTTTAGATGTTGCAACACTTCCTTCAGGCATATATTACCTCAGTGCCGATAGCTGGGGCTGGCATGAAGGAAAGACACTTGTCATTCAAAAATAGAATCTAATGGAAGCACTTGCAACCTGGAAGCATGGATTAGAACCAAATCGCATCTCATTTGCTGCTATGGCAGAGGGCGTATCTGCTCTTGATGCTACAGAATGTGGTGCTCGGTATTGTGAAGATGATCTCACATGTATGTCCGTCGGATCAGGCGCAATACCTGATGAACTTGGCGTACTGACACTTGATGCTTCCATCATGGATCATGATGGCAATTGCGGTTCAGTCGCATTTATGCAGGAGTACCCTCATCCAATCTCTGTCGCAAGAAAAGTAATGGAGAAAACATCGCATGTTTTGCTGGCAGGAATTGGATCTGAGAAATTTGCTGAACGCGAAGGGTTTACTAAATCAAATCTCATGACCGATGCATCACAAAAATTATATGAGAAATGGAAAGAACTACCGGATGGATTAAATGTCCGATTGAGAAGATCGGAAGAAGGCGAGCATGAATATGTTTTTGAATATTCAGAGAATGGGAGTACAAAAGAACTTGACCGCAAATCTTTGAATGAATCTCACGATACAATAGGATTGCTCGCAAGGGATAAAAACGGAAAATTAGCGGGGGCATGCACGACATCAGGACTTGCTTTCAAAATGCATGGCAGAGTAGGTGATTCACCGATCATCGGAGCAGGACTTTATGTCGATGGCGAAATCGGCGCAGCAGTTGCAACGGGCAACGGTGAACTTGTGATGAGAGCTTGTTCTGCATTTCATATTGTAGAAATGCTCAGACAAGGTATCGAACCTGAACACGCAGTACTTGAAGCAATTAACCGGATCAAAAAAGATAAACATCTGACCGACGATATGCAAGTAGGCTTTCTTGTTTTGCGTGCTGATGGATCCTGGGGTGCGGGAAGTTTGCGTGAAGGTTTTCAATTCGCAGTTGCAACTGATACAAATCCTAATACACTGTTTAATTGTTCAGGTATATCTTACACTGTAGTATCATGATAGTACTCATTACCGGAGCAGGAAGAGGTATAGGAAGAGCAATTGCTATTGCTTTTGCAGGTACAGGCATTCATACCGTTCTTGTTGCGCGTTCGGAAGATGAAATTAAAAGCGTAGAGCAAGAGATCATTTCTTCAGGAGGAAACGCAACTGCTATAGCATGTGATATTACTGCTTCAAAATCCGTAGAATCATTATTTGAAAAAACTTCTGAACTCGGCAAAGTTTCTCTTCTAATAAATAACGCAGGCATTGCGCCCTCAGCAAAGATCGAAGACACGACCGATGAAATGTGGCAAAAAACATTTGCAATAAATGTTGATGCTCCATTCAATCTTATCCGAACATACGTACCGGATATGAAATCGAATGGCGAAGGTCATATCATTAATATCGCCTCCACTGCTGCACTTGAAGGATTTGCTTATACATCGGCATACACCGCTTCAAAACATGCGCTGCTTGGGTTATCGCGTGCTGTCGCAAAAGAATTATCGCGTTCGAATATCAAAGTCTCAACGATCTGTCCGGGTTTTGTCCGTACAAATATTTTAGAGACAAGTATTTCTAATATCATTTCAAAAACAGGAAAGCTTCGCGAGCAAGCTGAATCAGATCTCGGATCAATGAATAAAACAGGAAAGATCATAGAGCCTGAAGAAGTGGCGAAGGCAGTTCTTGCTGAACTTTCGATGCCGCTTGATCCGAGCGGAAGAGAAATAATTTTATAATGATGATGCTCGACGCTCGAACTGCTTCTCTTATCAAAGTATCAGCACTTGCCTCTCGTCCTGAGTATAGGACGGAATTAATAGAGGAATTGCGAAAGATCAAATCGGCATCTTCGGCCACAAGAGAAGAACTTTACGAAGTATTCCTTCAAACATATCTTTTTGCAGGCTTCCCTGCTGCACTTGAATCAGTTCGCGCACTCGAAAAGGTTTTTGGTCGCGAATCAGGTATACTCGAAGATCAGGATCAATTAATTTCCAAATACAAAGCTCATGTCGAAAATGGCGAAGCTCTTTATAAAATAGTTTATGCTGCGAATGCTGCACGGGTACGTGAAGAAATGATAAGGCTTAGCCCTGAACTGGCAGCATGGGCAATGATAGAAGGATATGGCAAGACGCTTTCACGTCCCGGATTAGATACCAAGACCCGCGAACTTGCCATTGTAGCAATGCTTACACAACTTGCCTGGGAGAGACAGCTTTATTCCCATATTCTAGGTTCTCGTAATGTAGGAGCAAGCAAGGAAGAGATCATGGAAGCAGTCATTATTGGGGCAAAAGGAAATAAAGATCGGTTAGAAATCGCCGAACAACTCATTAAAAAAATTGTTTAAAGGCGTTCGAAATGTAAAAAAAACGTGCGCCAATTACTACTATTTCTACTTCTTTCCATTATTTTCGCTTCTTGTTCTAAACAAGAAGAAGCAATCCCTAAATATTCAAGTTACGATCTTGGTATGGATGGATCGCGCTTTGTTCCTGATATTGGCGTACTATCGGCAACATCAACTCTTGCAATCGGGGATACGAACGTACAACAGAATCCATTTACCACTGCCCCTGTACCACTTACCGGCGGAGGAAAATTTATGTATGCCGTTGCTCAGGCAAATTCGGTGATGATCGGAAATGAGTCGACATCCCAAATATTTGCTTCATTGCCGGAGGAAACAACTATAATTCAACTGCTAAGTGATTCATCCACTATTTATGTAATTCATTTAAATGGAAAGATTGATGCCTTTTCTATGAGCGGCAAATCTTTATGGCAAACTGTTGCAAGGGGGTTTCCATCTTTGAATTCGATCCTGGCAGGGAATGCACTGATCTTTTCATCTGATTCTGCAATTAATGCAATTGATATTCATTCCGGAAAAAATATGTGGGTATACCATACAGCACTTTCTGTCCGAAGTATTATTTATGACATCAAAGCGAAGATGATTATCACTGCTCTTTCATTCAATTCTCCCGAAGCAGCCGATAGTATTCTATGCTTCTCTCTTACGGGTGATCTCAAGTCAAGTTCGGCTTTTGCCTCAACACGTATATTATCAAATCTTTGCTTATGCGGGAAAGAAAGAGATAAGATCGCATTCGGCTATCTCAGTAAACCAAATCTCACGGGTACGAGAACGATGCACATTGCAACCTATTCCGGAATACAAACCGGAGCTCCAAAGCTAATAAGCGAACATGCACTTCCATATTTACCGACTAATATTGCTTCTAACCGCTCAATGATTCTTTCGAGCGGTTTCCTTATGAATGGCGGCGACCTGCAGAGCGGCATTGATGCGTTTTATGCCGACGATACGACAAAACTTTGGCAGCGCCGCTTTAGCTATCCTCTCGTAACTCCGGTTTCTGTGAGCAATAAATATGCATATTTTTCTTTAGTCTTTACTACTGAAGCCGAAATACCGACGCACAGCATTTTTTATACACTTGAAATGTCAACTGGAAAAACACTTGGTGAGCTTCCGGTCCTTGGCGCAAAAAATGGATTTGCCCTCGGCATTCCGATGCCATTGCAAGAGAAAGAATTTATTATGAGTGACCGCAATCGTTCAATGCTCTATTTCATACGACCGTAACCAATGAACGTATTCAATAAATTAATCGCTGCTTCCCTTCCGATTGTTCCAAAAGCGATCGTTCGCAAAGTAAGCGCCCGATATATTGCCGGCGATACTCTTGCCGACGCAGTTCACGTTGTACGCGGTCTGAATACTGAAGGTGCAATGGCAACCGTTGATGTACTTGGCGAATACATAACCTCACTTTCACAAGCTGAAGAAAATACAACATATTCCTGTGAAGTCCTAAAAACCATCGAGCGTGAAAAGATCGATTCGAATCTATCTATCAAGTTGACTTCGCTCGGATTAGATCTTGATCCTGCGGCATGTGAGAAAAATGTCCTCAGAATCCTTGAAACTGCCCGCGATCATGGCAACATCTTCGTTCGCTTTGATATGGAAAACTCTCCTTACACAACTCGGACAATAGAACTTCATAATAAACTAAAAAATGAATTCAATGTCGGCGTAGTTTTGCAAGCCTACATGCGAAGAACAGGAAATGATATTCATGATCTGATAAAAAACGGAGCGAAAAATATCAGGCTATGCAAGGGGATCTATAATGAATCCGAAACTATTGCCTTTAAAGGGCGCGAAGAGATACGGATTAATTATTTGAAATCTCTTGAACTTGCACTTTCTAATGGCTTATACGTAGGTATTGCAACACATGATGATGTTTTGGTACATGGCGCGAAAGAGATCCTCAAAAAGCTTGGCTTACGAAAAGATCAGTATGAATTTCAAATGCTCCTGGGCGTAACCGAACCAATGCGACGGCAACTTATCGCAGAAGGCCACAGGCTTCGTGTCTATGTTCCTTTTGGTGCCGATTGGTATGGATATTCGATCCGGAGATTGAAAGAAAATCCCGACATGGCAGGACATATTATAAAAGCAATGTTTACCCGAAGGTAAAAAGAATGACACTATTTCTCTCTCCATTTCGTATATTAGTGGAAAATAGTATCATAAAAAGACACTTATGCCAAAAGCACCTACACTTACAATCGGTATCGAAGAGGAATTTCAACTAATCGATCCCGTTACTCGCGATTTGAAATCGCATATTCTTCAGATACTTGAAGAGAATAAAACGATCCTTGCCGAGCGCGTAAAGCCGGAAATACATCAGTCTGTTGCCGAGGTCGGAACGGGCATTTGTAAAACCGTCGAAGATGCCGAACGTGAAGTGTTGGGGCTCCGACGATTCCTGCGCACGATTGCCGATAAACAGGGATTGCGTATTGCCGCGGCAGGTACTCATCCATTTGCCGATTGGCGTGACCAGGAGATCTTTCCGAATGCGCATTATGATAAATTGGTCGAAGAGATGCAGCTTATCGCGCGCGCAAATCTGATCTTTGGTTTGCATGTGCATATCGGCATCGAAGATCGTGACCTGCAAATTCAGATCATGAATGAGTACCGTTATTTTTTGCCCCATTTACTTGCTCTGAGCACGAACTCACCGTTCTGGCTTGGAACGGATACGGGACTGAAAAGTTTTCGTACGAAAGTTTTTGATCGTTACCCCCGCACAAATATTCCCGACACATATTCCGATTATAGTGAGTTTGATAATTTTGTTAAACTCCTCATTAAAACGGGCTGCATTGATACGGGAAAGAAGATATGGTGGGATATCCGACCCCATCCGGTTTTTCCGACACTTGAAGTCCGCGTTTGCGACATTCCGATGCGTGTTGAAGAAACGGTTACTCTTGCTGCGCTCATGCAGGCAATCGCCGCAAAATTATACAAGCTTCGCTCTAAAAATCTTGGTTACCGAAATTATCGCCGTGCCTTGATCATGGAGAACAAATGGCGCGCTTCGCGTTATGGTGTTAAAGGCAAGTTAGTCGATTTCGGAATGGAGATGGAAAAAGACGAGTCTCTGCTTATCGAAGAGCTTGTTGAGTTTGTTGACGATGTTGTCGATGATCTTGGCTCGCGTAAATATATTGAAGAAGGCGTAAAGAAAATTCTGAAGAATGGAACAGGCGCCGATAGACAACTTGCTGTCTGGAATAAGACACACGACATCAAAAAGGTCGTAGATTATATTTGCGATGAAACGGAAGTGGGTTTGTAACGTAAAAATACTGAACCGTATATAGGTGCAGAGCTTTAATACATTGCACCTTGACAATAGTTACGATAATGAAATTATTATTACGATATAGCCTTCTGATCATTTTATTTGTTTCGCAATTATCTTTTGCGCAAGCGCAAGAAAAGAAGCCGAGGAAAAAACATAAAATGTTGGATACCGTGGGGATAGTCAATCAAACGGTGATTCGTTACTATGACTTTCGGGAGCAACTATCCACTACTATTAGAGAACATAAACAAGAGATCAAAGATAGTGCTGTCAGTGACACAGCTTACACCCGTTTCGTGAATATGACATGGGATAAACTCGTGGCTGATATTATTATCGAGAATGAACTGCAAAAGCGCAAGCTCAGCCTTACAACGGATAAAACGATTGCAAAGATCATAAAAGATATTCCTAAGGAGTTAAAGGAAACATTTACCGATTCAACAGGATCGTGCAATGAGCAGGCATTAAAGGCATATTTAAAAAATCCGAATCCCGATCCTCAGCGCACAAAAATATTAGATTACTATCAAATTTTGTTTGAGCAGCAACGGCTTGCCGCAGCAATCACGCCGATGGCGCGAACCGAAGAAGAACGGATGAAACGTCTCGGACTTTGGTTAAAGGAGAAGATATCTAAGGCAAAGATCGATGACCGACGTACCTCTTTCGGGTACTATTAAAATATGGAGGTAGGCGCAGGCTTCAGCCTGCGAGCGATTTGTGCTAGTAAAAGATCATTCAGGCTAAAGCCTGCGACTACCTATTGAAATTTTTATGTCAAAAGAAAAGCACGTTAAGCATATTTCAAACGAAGGACCTATTCTCAAGATAGATACCGACGAGTTATTTGAAAATAGTCCGGACCGCGATAAAAAGCTTTCGCAAAGGCGCCTTGCACGTGAACGTGTTTTGCAATTGCTCTTTTCCCATGCCATGAACGAGAGGGATACCGATGACCTTTATAAAGAGCTGATTCGATCCGATACAACACTTAATGAGCAGGCATTAGAATTTGCGAGGCAGCTTCTACTTTTTCATAATCAACACCTTGATGCTTTGAACGTCATCATAACTGAGCGCCTTTCCAATTGGGATTTTTCGCGTGTCGCGCTTATTGATAAAATCCTTATTCAGCTCGGTATCATTGAATTTATGTATTTCCCGGAGATCCCTCCGAAAGCAACGATCAACGAACTTATCGAAATCGCAAAAGATTTTTCCACCGAAGAAAGCGGCAAGTTTATCAATGGCATCCTCCATGCTGTAAAAGAAGACTTGCAATCCAAAGGCGAGTTGAATAAAGAAGGAAGAGGATTAATAGAACAAAGCAATTAGTCTGTAACCTGATTTCTGACTACTAGCTACTGAGTACTGGCTACTTCTTCGTATTTTTGCCCCATGCCCAATCTCAAAAAATCCGTGATCGCAGCTTGGTCGCTTTTTGATTTCGCGAATAGCTCATTCGCGATGATCATGGTGACATTCGTCTATCCGCTCTATTATGCAGGCGTGATCGTTACCGATGGCAGAGGCGATCTGTATTGGGGTATTGCAATGAGTTCATCGATGCTGCTTGTTGCACTCATTGCTCCAGCGCTGGGAGCGATTGCCGATTCGACTCGATCGAAAAAACGAATTCTCTTTGTCTTTACCTTCGTCGCAGTTATTGCAACAGCAGGTACATACTTCTTGCAGCCGGGCATGGTCTTTCTCGGTGCACTTCTTTTCATTTTAGGTAATGCCGGCTTTGAAGGTGGAATTGTTTTTTATGATGCATTCCTTCCTGAGATTTCTCCACCTGAAAAATTTGGTAAAGTATCAGGTATTGGATTTGCTGTTGGTTATCTTGGCTCACTTGCCGCTATCGCTGCGACGATGAATCTTCTGCTTGCAAAAAAATATCCTGAGACTTTTTTAGTTACATCTGCAATGTTTGCCATCTTTGCTATACCCATTTTCCTCTTTGTTCCGGAACACCGACATGAAGCAAAAAAATATTCATGGAAGATCATTACGGATAGTTTTCGTGGAGTTATAAAAACTGCAAAGCACATTCGCCAATATAAATCTTTAGCATTATTTCTTATCGCTTTCTTCCTCTACAATGATGCAATTCTAACCGTTATTGGTTTTTCCGGTCTTTATGCGAAGAACACACTCAATTTTTCAACAGGCGATCTCATCGTTCTTTTCGCAATGGTGCAGACTGTTGCCATCGTCGGTTCGATCATCTTTGGATATATGACTGACCGAACAGGTCCGCGGCGGACGATCATGATCACACTTCTGATCTGGCTTGCAGTAGTGATCGGTGCATATCTGACGTCAAGCGTTATGGCATTTTATATTGTTGCCGGAGTTGCAGGGCTGGCACTCGGCTCAAGCCAATCAGCATCGCGCTCGATGATGGCACTGCTGACGCCAAAAGAGCATACGGCAGAGTTCTTCGGCTTCTACGACGGCTTCTGCGGCAAAGCCTCAGCCGTTATCGGTCCGCTTGTATTCGGAGTGCTCTCAAGTGCCTTCGGGCAACGTCAGGCAATCATCTCGCTTGCAGTATTCTTCCTGACGGGATTGGTGATGATGCGGAGGGTACGGGTAAAAACTACTTAGTTAGAATAGGCACAATTTGAGCAGCGAGCCAAATTTCAAATTTATCTCTGCTCATTGTACTACTTGCCACATTCAAAATAACTTCCTCTTGCTCTGCTTTTGGACATGAAATTTCAAAGCCATTGATCAAGAGAAGCATGTCCGATACGTTTATTCCCATCTGTAAAAGGATGATTTTGAATGAGTGAATATCCGAGAGCGGTTGCTTTTTCTGAAAGGGTAGAATATAATTCTTCACCGCCGAATGCATTTGAGGTTGCGTGAGTGCAGATTCAATTGCGGCGAGATCTCTGATTCCGGGAAGACCACCGGAAGTCTCCATTACCCGTGAATAAAGTGCGAGTAGATTCTCAAATTTTAAATAACGGATCATGCAAGCCTTTTGTAAAGCTCGGCATTTTTACGGACTACGTATTCAATAATGGCATCGAAATCGGATTCGTTTTCGACAGTTTTATGGAGAAAGTCATTAAGAGCAAAGTGCACAATACTCTCAGCGTCAACGCCAAGCTTATGCGCCTTCTCTTGGATTTGCTCCATTTCAGACGGTTGAATATCTATTACCATTGCTGCCATGTATTTGTAACTTCGGAGGGAAATAATAGGTTCGCATCAAGCCTTAGAATGCAGAATTTTCGCGTGTCAACCCATCTTTATCAAAGCTACTAAATATTGCGGCATCCATTAAACACGGGTAGATCCCTGCTTTACGAGCAAGGGTTCTAAATCCATCAAGCACAAAATTGTAATATGGGTGGTCACTTAATGACGTTGCCGAGAGTTTTACAGGGAAGCCAAAATCATTAAGCCACTTCATTATTCTACTATCGAGGGGAATTTCATATTTCGTTAATCCCAACATTTGCAGATAATTTCTGGATTGTTTTGGACCGATACCTCTGAGGTTCTCGGCTAAGAGCAAACTAAATTTTCTTTCCTGTTCATAATCGTCATTGCCTTTAAGTGCCGCATTAATAGTACTGATTATTTTCCAATTATCGTCGCTGAGAACCGAAAGATTGTATTCCAATTCCCTACCAATAGTTGCTGCTCTTCTAATACCACCGAATTTTGTCAGCACACTTTCTGTCTTGGTTGCGAGATGGTTACTTTTCAAGCAAATATTGAGCATTAGCGGAAAAGGCATTGTATTGAGGAGGGTATTAACTTTGCTATTTGGACCCGATCTCTGTTGAGTTGTTAACAGGCACATTACAAGAGCCTTCCAATAAGATTCTCGGGATAGGTCGATTCCAATTTTCTCAACATTCCGTTCTTGCCTCATTTTGACGAGCTCATTCATCTTATGAATTTCATAAAATGATCTGACCTTTTCTATGTCATCTTTTGTAATTTCCCAGCTTATTTTCATCCTTTTTTTTGTAATAAAACAACTTCCTCACCCCACCCTCAAAAAACTCTCGCTTTCTTGAGATTCTTTTAGCAGCATTTGTCTGGTATTCAGGTTTTCTTTTGTGCGGAGTTGGGGATCGAGTTTTAGGATTTCGGCAACATCTTTTGCGGCTTGTTCGAGCATTGCTTGGTCTTCGACTAAATCGGCGATCTTTAGTTTTGGAATGCCGGATTGCTGAGTGCCGAGGAAATCGCCGGGACCGCGGAGTTTGAGATCGGCGCGGGCAATCTCGAAGCCATCCGTTGTGCGTTCAAGTATGTGCAGACGTTCGAGAGCAGCAGTGCGCTCTTCGATTGCCTCGCTTGTCAATGTTGCCTGCGGATCGGGTGTGAGTTTATCAGATGGCACAAGTATGCACTCCGATGCCTTTCCTCCACGCCCGACTCTTCCGCGAAGTTGATGCAGTTGTGCAAGTCCGAATCGCTCGGCATTACCAATGATCATCAGCGTTGCATTGGCAACATCAATACCGACTTCGATCACGCTTGTTGAGACGAGAATATCAATCTCGTGATTGCGGAATTGCGACATGATCTCCTGCTTCTCTGCACCTTTTAATTTGCCATGGATCAAACCGACTTTCAGATCAGGAAAAATTTTCTCCTTAAATATTTCATACGCTTTCGTTGCCGTCTTCACATCTTTTGTCTCGCTTTTCTCAAGCTGCGGATAAACGATATAGACTTGCTCCTTGCGCTTGCTCACAACTTCGCGTATTTGAGTAAAGAGTGCTCGCTGCTCATTCGGAAAAACAATGCGCGTGATGATCTGCTTTCTTCCGGCTGGAAGTTCGTCAATGGTCGAAACATCGAGATCCTGATACAGCGTCAGAGCAAGCGTTCGCGGAATGGGCGTTGCCGACATGATAAGTACATCGGGCGGCGAGCCGGCATGTTTATCAATGAGCAAACGTCGCTGCGCTACTCCGAATTTATGCTGCTCATCGGCAACGACGATGCCAAGTTTATCAAACTTCACATTCTCTTCGATCAGGGCATGAGTACCGATGACAATATGTGTCTTGCCTTCGGCAAGTTCGGTAAGAACTTCTTTTCGTATTCTTTTTCCTTGACCGCCAACCAGAAGCGAAGCTTCGATCGGCAAACCTTTCAGCATTTCGGAGATCGAAAGATAATGCTGCTTCGCCAAAACTTCCGTCGGTGCCATCAGTGCAGCTTGGTAGCCATTTTCGACTGCAACAAGCATTGCAAGCAATGCCACGATCGTCTTTCCGCTTCCGACATCACCCTGCAAAAGTCTGTGCATCGGGATTTTCTTCTCGCCTGATTTTGCCATGTCTCCTGCGATTTCCTGCAGGACGCGGAGTTGGGCAGTTGTTAGTTTATATGGTAGTGAGTTGAGAACTTGCTGAATTATCGTGGTTCGTGAATCGTGGTTCGTGGTTCGCGGCTCAAGCGAACTTATATCATAGACAATTCCCTTCTTCGCCGTTACAAGCATCTTCTGACGCTCGATTGCGAAGCGAAGCTGAAGGAAAAACAGCTCTTCATATTTCAATCGCTTCAGCGCTTTCTCATGTGCTTCGGGTGCTGAAGGACGATGAATATCACGAATTGCTTGCGTGCGATTCTCGAATTGGTAGAATTTGAGAATATTTTCCGGCAGGTCTTCTTGCGTTATGCGTTTGAAGTCATCGCTCTCTATCACCTGCTCGAGCATCTTGCGGATGTGTGCCTGCGAGATTCTCGCTTCTTTGAAGACTTGTGAATAGGGATAGATCGGAAGCATCTTGCCTTCGGGAATTGCATTCTCTCCCGTTATTTTTTCGACAAATTCCGGATGAACGATCTGCGCTTCATTGCGAAAAAAATTAATATAACCGATGGCGACGATCTCATCGCCAGCTTTATATTGCTTCGCGATCCAATCAGCGTAAGCGAAATAGACTAATTGTAAAATACCACTTGAGTCATCAATGACAGAGATCGTTGTTCTACCAGGTTTCGGGAAATCAAAATGCCGTGAAGAAAGCACCTTGCCATGAATCGTAACCGATTGCCATAAATAATTTTTCGCTTCGCTGAGTTTAATTACTTTGCGCGCATCAATATATTTTCGCGGAAAGAATGTGATCAGTTCTTCAAGCGATTCAATACCTATCTCCGCCAATGCTTCAGCACGGCGCGGACCAATGCCCTTGACGAATTGCAAGGGGTATTCTTTCTTGGGGATATCGTTTTTAGGTTCTGTCAAAAAATCAGCAACAAATATAGGATTGTAAACGTATTATACTGTGTAATCAATTTCTTCAATCATGGATATTCATAATATTTACAAATTAAAGAGCGAAAAAGAGGTGGTTCTTCCTGCATCAATGAAGGATAGTTTCTTGGGTTTTCTCTCTGATAATGGCATACAATTTGCTCCGCAAGTTCAAGAAGAAGATGAGAAAGCACTCTTTCATTTCTTGTTTCTCAATTCCTCCCTCGAGAAATTAGTACAGGAATTTCTCCTGACTTTTGTACCTGATGATTTCTGGGCAACAGAGATCGCCGTGCCTAATGACCGTGTTAAGCAAACTGAGCGTATTGCAAGTGATAGCGAATGGATGTCCTATATACGGCAGCAAGGGACAGATAAAACCCGAATATGTTTTGTACGAACGCCAAGATCAGTGCCTGTAACAGAATTAGAAGAGCGGGTTGAACTCGTAGTCTAAAGCGAGATTTGTGAGATTATTAGGATTTCTGAGATTACCTATTGTGTTCTATGAAGTATGAAAAATCCGACGATGAGCCGCCGCAGTATTCTCCTTTTTATTATTGCATTCAGCATGAGTTCATGCAGCAGACCGGAGGGAAAAGATCCGAGTAAGGCAGATCCATTATCAAGTAATATCAGCGATAGTACTAAAGTAACGCTTCCAACTGTATCTCCGGTAAATCCCGGAAATAGTGTAATCCCCTTGCCATCCACAGATGTTATGCCGGAAATGCCACAGTCTTCGGATCCGAATCGTTTAACACCGGTAGGATCTGTACCGATCCTGAGGCCGCAACAACTTGCAGAATTTCATCCGAAGCTTCCGGATTTTCTTTTATCAAAGGTTAAAGAAGTCGATGAAAAAACTGAAGCCCAGTCGATCATTCTTTTCCGCGCCCGAACTGACACATCCCGCACTATAAAGAGTACGATCATTGATATAAACGAACGAGGTTCATCGAAACTGGTCAAGGAAATATCGCAGATTCAAAAGGCAGGCCATGAAACACGCATCGTAGAAGGAGAATCCATTACCTCATATTATACCGAGATCAAAGGATTACCGTCAATAAAATCATACATCCCATCGAAAACAGTTGCGACGCTGTATATTCTGGTCGGTGATCACCGTGCAGTTATTCTCAGAGAATACAAAGTGTCATCACCGGATCATCTTATCGAAGCGGCAAAGACCATTGACTTCAAAAAATTCGAAACTCTCTCACGGAATTAGCGTTACTCTTTCTTTCCCTTACGCTTATTCATTTCGTATTCATCACTATTACATCACCCCCCCTCGTATTTGAATATGTCAAAGAAAAAAAATCATAAACATCATGATGAATATCCCGGTGATCTGCCCTTGCGTGAGCGAATATTAAAAATATTTACGGAGCATTCCGGCGAGCTGTTTAAGACCAATGAGATTTCGAAGATGATCAGCGTTCGCTCCGATAGTGACGAATATCAAGCTCTACGGGATGAACTTCGAAGATTAGAGCGCGAAGGACAGATCATTCATGGTTCTCGCAGAAGATATGGTATTATCCCTCCGCGTCCGACTCAGATCGAAGGTACAATGAAAATGCAGCCGACAGGGAATGCCATTGTAAAGCCTGATAAGAATTCAGGATTACATGATACCGTCTTGATCCGTGCTCGGAATTTGGGTAATGCTGCTCACGGTGATAAAGTATCCGTTGCGCTTTATGCAGCGAAATCCGGCGAAAGGCCGCAAGGCGAAGTGATCGAGATTTTAGAGCGTGCATCGAAAATTATAACAGGAAAAGTTGAAAAGTCCCAACGTAATTATTTCATCAAACCTGAATCGGGTAAATTGATGCGCGATGTGCTTGTAACAAAAAGTGATCTTTCAGGAGCAAAGCCGGGTGATAAAGTGAAGGTCGAGCTTTATGACTGGGAAGACGAAAACCGTGGTCCTGAGGGTAAAGTGCTCGAGGTTTTCGGACGTTCAGGATCTTTTAAGATCGAGATGCAGGCTCTGGCTGCCGAGTCCGGTTTGCCGGGAGAATTTCCGAAAGCCGTCATCGACCAAGCGGAATCATACCCTCTGACAATTCCAAAAGATGAAATAGCCAAGCGCCTTGATCTTCGCAAGGAAACAATTTTTACTATCGATCCTGAAGATGCAAAAGATTTTGACGATGCAATTTCTCTTGTTGAAAATGATGATTGGACCCTCACGCTCGGAGTGCATATTGCGGATGTCAGCCATTTCGTAACTGAAGGCTCGCCTTTGGATAAGGAATCGCTTGATCGTGGAACATCCATCTATCTTGCAGGTGGAGTGATACCTATGCTGCCGGAAAAATTATCGAATGATCTTTGCTCGCTTAAGCCTGATGTCGAACGGCTTACTTATTCCGTGATCATGACAATGGATCCTCTGACGGGCAAAGTGAAAAAGAGCGAGTTCAAAAAATCAGTAATCAAAAGCGTGATGCGTTTTTCGTATCAGGAAGCGGAGAAACGCACCACGAGTGGAAAAGGAAAATACACAAAACTCCTGAAACAGATGCGCGAGCTATCAGATAAGATGTATGCTCAGCGCCGCAAAGATGGCTCTATAGATTTCGAAACTACAGAAGTCCGATTTAAATTTGATGAGGACAGAAATCCCATCGAAGCATATAAGAATGAACGACTCGGTTCGATGAAGATGATCGAAGAATTTATGCTGGCGGCTAATCGTGCAGTTGCTGAAGTTATTTCCAAAAAAGCCTCTGGCTCTGCTGAAAAACCTTTCCTTTACCGCATTCACGCCGATCCAGATCCTGATAAGGTTCGCGATCTCTCACGGCTTGCCAAATCTCTGGGCTACTCATTCAATCCCGAAGGTGTGACTCCGAAAACGATTCAGAAATTTCTCGAATCGGTTAAAGGAAAGCCGGAGGAGAAACTCTTGAATGGCTTAATGCTTCGTGCAATGGCAAAAGCGATCTATGCCGAACATAATGTCGGGCATTTCGGACTCGCGTTTTTGCATTATACGCATTTCACATCTCCTATTCGGCGCTACCCCGATCTCATTATTCACCGGATGCTCTATGAATATATGCAGAAAGGCGGCATGACTGCAAAACGTGAAAATTACTATTATAAATTGCTTCCTGAACTTGCCGAGCATACAAGTGCTATGGAGCGCCGCGCAACGGAAGCAGAACGTGATTCAGCAAAGGTTGCACAGCTTTTTGTGATGGCTTCAAAAGTCGGCGAGGAATTTGATGCAAGAGTTACAGGTGTTCAGCATTATGGTTTTTTTGTCGGTTTGGATAATGGCGCAGAAGGTTTAGTGCATATCCGTGAACTCGATGGATATTATACCTATGACGAAGCGCATCTATCACTGATTCCACAGCGTGCTGGTTCACGAGGTGAAGCCGGACGTCACAAAAAAAGAGCAAAAACATCTGCTAAATCCTACCATATCGGCGATGTTGTCAAAGTAAAATTGATTCGCGTCAATGAAAGTAAACGCGCGTTGGATTTTGGTGTGGTGGAGGAGTAACGTTTTATTCTCTTACAACGGAATATTCCCGTGCTTTCGCCAGGGATTCGTAACTTTTTTTGTACGTAAAACTTCAAGTGAGCGAATAAGACGCAGACGGGTTTCACTTGGCTCAATGACATCGTCAATATATCCGCGTTCGGCGGCAGCGAAGGGATTGGCGAAACGCTTGCGATATTCTTCGATCAGTTCTTCTTCACGCTTCACCGGATCAGAAGCCTCTGCAATTTCCTTTTTGAAAATAATTTCAACGGCGCCTTTGGCTCCCATGACGGCGATCTCGGCTGTTGGCCAGGCATAGTTCATATCGCCTCGAATATGCTTTGAATTCATCACGTCATAAGCGCCGCCATAAGCCTTGCGCGTGATGATGGTAACTTTGGGCACAGTTGCTTCAGCAAAAGCATAGAGTAGTTTTGCACCGTGACGAATAATGCCGCGCCATTCCTGCTCTGTGCCCGGCAAAAACCCCGGAACATCTTCGAATACGACGAGAGGAATATTAAAGGCATCACAGAACCGAACAAAGCGTGCGCCCTTTGTGCTTGCATCAATATCAAGAACTCCTGCCATTGCAAGAGGTTGATTTGCGACAATGCCAACTGATTCTCCATTGAGTCTTGCAAAGCCGACGACGATGTTCGGCGCAAAACCTGCATGAACTTCGAAGAAGCTTTCTTTATCCATCACCTCTTCGATAACGTGCTTTATATCATACGCTTTATTCGCACTATCGGGAATAATGAAATTTAGTTTTTGGCAATCACGGTCTGGTGGATCATCACTTGTAATGATAGGAGTCTTCTCGCGATTATTTTGTGGCATGTAGCTCAGAAGCTTTCTCATACCTTCTAAACATTCAAGTTCATTAACACTTGTAAAATGCGCAACACCGGATTTTTCGGCATGTGTATCGGCGCCGCCTAATGCTTCACTTGTTACATCTTCATGGGTAACAGTCTTGACGACATTCGGACCTGTAACAAACATATAACTTGTCCCTTCAACCATCCACACAAAATCGGTTATCGCCGGTGAATAGACTGCGCCGCCTGCACATGGACCGAGTATTGCTGATATCTGAGGAATAACTCCTGAAGCAAGAGTATTTAATAAAAATATATCGGCATAGCCACCAAGTGAGACAACGCCTTCCTGAATACGAGCACCGCCTGAGTCATTTAATCCGATCACCGGAGCACCGACCTTCATTGCCATCTCCATGACCTTGACAATTTTTTCCGCATGAACTTCGGATAGCGAACCGCCGAACACCGTAAAATCCTGACTGAATACAAAAACTATTCTATCGTGAATTCTGCCGCTGCCTGTTACGACTCCATCACCAAGCGGACGCTGTTTATCCAGACCGAAATCATTGGATCTATGACGGACGAACATATCGAATTCTTCGAACGACCCTTCATCGAGAAGAAGCGTAATCCGCTCACGGGCTGTGAGCTTCCCCTTTTTATGCTGATCGGCGATTCGTTTCTCTCCGCCCCCGAGCATAGCTTCGGCGCGAAGAAGGGTAAGCAGTTCTTCGTTGGTCTGCATTGATATGAGTTACTTCATTAGCAGAAAAAATTATTGCCAGGCAGCATTAAATTCTCCCCCTGAAATTGAGACCGTTTCGGAGCCTCCAACCAATTGTAATGAACCGCTAAATGTACCCTCGAATGACGGACTAATACTTGTTACCTTTATAGATGCTGAGCCGCTGCCCTTTTGTGCTTTGTAATTTTTGCAGCTTCCATTCGGCTGGACGATGCAATATGAGATACTGCTAAAATTATCATTTGATACATCAACGGTGTAAGCGATAGGAGATTTTTTTGTTACCACAATATCGATCACGATCGAATCAGTGATGGCACCGGGAATTGTTGCGCGCATATGATAGGTGACATTACTGCTGCTATCGGCAAAGGCATTCGTTGAATTGAATGTACCCAGACCGCTTATTGTAGCTGTGGCTTCGCCGGTTTTAAGAGAAAAGGTCGGAATAGTAGAATTCGGACTACAGCCATCCAAAGTAATAAGTACTGCAGCAAGAGCTGCTATAAAAAAATTGATTCTATAATTTCTCATGGTTATATAAAATAGTTTTATTCAATAATTCCACCTGCGACAACGTCATCTCCTTCATAAAGAACAACTGATTGTCCCGGAGTGATGGCGCGGCGCGGTTCTTCAAAAGTTACACGAAAGCGGTCTTCGCCATAAGGATATGCCATTGCAGGCGCACCCTCATCCTTATAACGGATTTTTGCAGTGATACGGATTCCCGATGAAGGGATCTCGGCATATTTTACAAAATTTACTGATGAAGCAATTAGCTCTGTATCAAAAAGCTCTTCATCATCGCCAAGAGTAACAGTATTATTCACAACGTCAAGACCTGTCACATAAAGGGGAGCAGGATGCGAGGGAATACTCAAGCCAAGTCCTTTGCGCTGACCGACCGTATAGAATGGTACACCCTCGTGTTCGCCGACGATCTCGTTTTGCAAAATAAATTTTCCTTGAGGAGTTCTCTCAGATAATTGAGCTACATTATCCCTCAGGAATCTTCTGTAATCATTATCCTGCACAAAACAAATTTCGTAGCTCTCTCGCTTCCCGGCCACAGGAAGATCATTTGCATAAGCAATTTCTCTGATCTGCTTTTTAGTATATCCCGAAAGCGGAAAAAGTGTGCGGCGAAGATGCTCATTACGAACTGCCCAAAGTGCATAGGATTGATCTTTCGTTGCATCCTTTGATCTGGAGATAATCATCCGCTCATTTTCTTCACGCAAATTCACGTAATGCCCCATTGAAATATAATCACATCCTAAAGCATCTGCTTTGCGAAGCATAGCTGCCCACTTTATCTCGCGATTGCATTTCACGCACGGATTAGGCGTCTTGCCTTCGAGATAGGTCTCTTTGAAATAATCAATGATCGCTCCGCCGAATTCTTCCGTCATATCGGAAACATAATGCGGAATACCAAGCATAGAGGCAACCCGTCTGGCATCATTTATTCCATCGAGTGAACAGCATGACGTATCATTCGCTGGATTTGATCCTGCAATATCGTCATAATCATAGGTCTTGATCGTAATTCCAATAACGTCATGTCCTGACTGCTGCAAAAGCAATGCTGCAACCGAAGAATCAAGCCCGCCGCTCATTCCGAGCAATACTTTAGCCATAAGGAGTTGAACATTCAATTAAGGGAGGGGGTTCTATTTAGCTGACAGCCAACAGCCGACAGCTAAGAGTATAGGAAGGAATATGCAAAATTTTCGAAGTCTTAAAGTTTGGTAGAAATCTCACCGGTTAACATTGGATATTTACAGTGCCACCAACTATTTTCCAAAGAACGAGCAATACGGACTCATAAGCCAATTGCGAAGATGGTCCAGTTCTATTGCGACCAATATAGCTGAAGGCTGCGGTCGTGGAACAGACCCAGATTTCAAGCGTATGCTTCAGATCGCTAATGGATCTGCTTCCGAAGTTGACTATCAACTCATTCTTGCATCTGATCTTGGCTACATCAATAAAAAAGAAGTAGAAAAACTTCAGACACAAATTCTCGAAGTGAAGAGAATGCTTGGAAGCTTAATTAATAAACTTAAATAATTTTTTTTGCTGTCGGCTGTCAGCTGTCAGCTTTATATGGGCTCAATCATCTACTGGGGCTTACTCCGTTTTGCAATAGTCCTTATCGGACTGTGGCTTGCCCGTGGCTATGTTGAAAATTACGGCGATTGGTGGACATTCTTCTTCTTTGCGATAGGAATGTTCGTTCTCTACCCTGCACAACTTGCTTACCGAAAACATTTCTCAAGAGTTCGAAGAATAGAAAAGAATGTAATGTGCGCCTCATGTAAACATTATGCTGCCGATGAAGCACTCTGTACTGCACTCGATGAAGCAGTAACCTCAGATCATATTCCCTGCGAGGGTTTGATGTGGGAGGGGAAATAGTAGTGAGTTGTGAGTAGTTAGTAGTCAGTAGTTAGGGAATGCATTTTCTTACTACTTACTACTGAATTGCTTCAGATATTTCTCAAGCATTCCTGAGAATTCCGGTTTTACTTTTACGACGTCACTCACATTTGCTAAAGCATAAATTGGAAGTCCTGTTTCTTTTTCAAACACTTCTTTTGCCGTCAGTGTATTTCCTTCAGCAGGTTCGGCTCGGTCAAATGCAATGATAAAGCCCAATGGTTCGCAAGCGGCTTCACGCAACTTTTGAATCGCTTCGTATTTTGTGCCGCCCGTAGTGATGACATCATCAACGATAACGGCTTTATCGCCTTGTTTTATTACTCCGAGAAATGCACTTGCATCACCGTGAGTCTTGGCTTCCTTGCGATCACTGACTGAACGAATATCTGATCGATTACTTTCAGCGAGGGCAACCGATGTTGCAACTGCAATCGGAATGCCTTTATATGCTGAGCCAAATATAACTGTAGCATCAGAAAATTTTTCTTTGACTTGCAATTTTTCAGCGAATAATTTTCCCAGCATTGCAAGCTGCTTTCCTGAACAGAGCTTTCCTGTATTAAAAAAGTACGGCGATTTGCGTCCACTCTTCAGCGTAAAATCACCGAAGGTCAGTACATCTTCGCTAATAAAAAATTCTACAGCACGTTCTTCGAGAGTTTTCATTCAAATCGGTTTTAAAATTTATTCCTCATCTTCCAATTCATCAAGTGCCATCTGCAATTCACTGACAGTGTGCAGATCATTTGCTGCACGAGCCTGCGTTATCCCATTTTTATAACAGCTTGTCGCTTTTTCATTTTCATTCAACTGCCGGTAACAATCGCCGAGTTGATAATATGTTGCAACATACTGTGGATCACTTACCACAAGCGCCTCGAACATTTCTGCAGCTTTAGGGAGATCTTTCGCAGAAAGATACTCCAACCCGATTGCATAGCAAGTGAAGCTGTCCTTGGGATCGGCTTTCAGAAATTCCTGTAATTTTTCAAGCCTTGTCATTTCGTTTCGTTTTGTATTTGAGAGCGGGTTAGTAATTCTTCATACGTCAGCTTTCTCAACACCGGAGCTATCCGAGATGTTACGGCTACAGAGATAAGCGTCATCACGCCTCCGAAAATAACGGAAGGCACTACTTTTAATAATTTCGCTGCCACTCCCGATTCAAACGCTCCGATCTCATTCGATGATCCGATGAACATCATGTTCACTGCTTCTACTCTGCCTCGCATATCACTCGGAGTCGATAATTGCAATAATGTGGAGCGAATGATAACGCTAACTGAATCGAATGCTCCGCCAAGAGCGAGCATACAAACCGATAGAATCGGATTACGTGAGACGCCAAAAACAATGATCGTAATTCCAAACCCTATCACAGCATATAATAATTTTTTTCCTATCTTTCCGTGAAGAGGTCGTCTGGTCATCCAAAGAGCCATTAGCGTTGCCCCTACAGCCGGCGAAGCTCGTAAAACACCAAGACCTTCGGGACCGATCTTCAGAATATCGCTTGCATAGACCGGAAGTAACGCAACAGCACCACCAAAAAGTACGGCAAAAAGATCAAGCGAAAGCGCTCCGACAATGATCTGGTTTCTGAAAACAAATCCAATTCCTTTTTTGAGACTTTCAATAATTTTTTCTTCTCTCTCCCGAACGATCGCCTGCTGTTCGGGAATAAAATAAATGGAGATAGGTCCTATTAAAGCAAGCGTTGCAGCAATAGTATATGCTACTGAAGCACCGAAAAATCCATAGAGCAGTCCACCCATCGCAGGACCAACTATCGCGCCGGTCTGCCAGGAAGAGCTTCGCCATGCAGAAGCATTAGGAGCTAATTCCTGTGGAACAAGCTGATAACTAAACGCTATAACTGATGGTGCAAGAAAACCGGAAGATAAACCAGATAGGAATATTATACAATAGATTGGTAGCGTCCCGAACTTCTGATAGATATTCTGAATATCCGTTGAAATAAAAAAAAGAGAAAGGATGCAAAGAAAAAGAACGGATAGCGCAATGAGTGCGATCTTCCTTCTGCTTTTATTATCGCTTAAATGCCCTGCATAAAGTGAAACAGTTATAGCAGGAATTGCTTCAGCAAGTCCCAGAAGTCCAAGAGACAGAGGATCTTTTGTAAGAGCAAATACCTGCCATCCGATCACAACTTCGACGATCTGGAAAGCAATAGTATTACTAAACCTTCCAAGAATATACAAACGAAAATCACGAACACGCAGGGCAGCATACGGATCGTGTTTTTTAGCAGGGGTTGATTCAGGTATCAAGTAAATAAAATTGGATCATTACAAAAGATAAAGGCGATCGCCGGTCGCCCTTACAACTGTTAACTGTAAGCTGTCAGCTTAAAAAATCGCTCGCCATCTGTAAGCCGAATTCTGTCTGATCTTTATTAAAATAAAGAGAGGTGATCATTGATCTGATGCGACCTACCCGAAGCCAACTCACTGCGGGCAGCAGCTATTCACTTTTTACGTGAAAGGACTTCATACATGGTCTTGCTCCGCGCGAGGTTTATCGTGACTGCTTCGGTTACCCGAAACACGGTGGTCTCTTACACCGCCTTTTCACCCTTTCCCGATTTCCGAAAAAATCCGGTGGTATATTTTCTGTGACACTATGCTGTCGGCAAATTTTCTCACCGAAGTGATTATTGAATGCCGCCCGAATTTGCATGACGAATCATCTCATCCGGCACGCTGCCCTGCGGAGTTCGGACTTTCCTCATCCGCTGCAAGCAACGAACGCGATCACCCGATGGCGAACAAAATTTATTGAGTGGTATAGGCGCAGGCTTTAGCCTGCGAATGCGCCAAATCATGAAATATTCACCCAGACTAAAGCCCGGGTCTACCAATTGGTATTAGCTTTCTTCTACTTCCTCAACGGCTTGGTTTACAGGTTCCGGCTCACCATCGATAGCTGTGCCAATTACTTCACCGACAATGATGCGTCCACAATATTCGCAGACAGTATGCTTCAATCCCCGATTGAGTTCGAGAACAAGCTGGCGCGGAACGGCATTATAGCAGCCCCCACACACTCCGCCTCGTAAAGCGACAACAGCGACGCCATTTTTTGCAGGCCGTACCCTCTCATAAATGCTTATATAATTCTGCGTTATCTTCGGAAGAATTTTTTTGCGCTCGCCCTTAAGCTCTTTTTCTTCAGCAGCGGTTTCTGCCATCAACTGGTTCAATAGCTTTTCCGAATCTTCAAACTCTGCACGCATTTCGGTAAGTTCGTTGCGGCGGCCTTCCGCTTCAGATTTTGCATTCTCTAATTCAATACTTATCCGTCCCATGCGGTCGGAATCTTCGCGAAGCCTGCGATCGGCATCCTCGATCTGAAAACTAATCGCATCGTATTCACGAGTAGTCTTCACCTCGAATTGCTGGCCTTTATATTTTTCGTGCTTTTCGCGGAGCTCAGTAGTATCTCCGGTGAGCTTGCGAACTTCAGCTTCATTCGCTTCAATTCGGTTATCGATCCCGGCAAGAATAGATTCACGCTCTTCAAGCGCAAAACGCAATTCTGCAACACGTTCAGGCAATTCTCCACGGCTTGCAACAAGCTCGTCAATATGCGTATCGATCTTCTGTAACTGGTATAAACTAAGTAGTACTTCGTTCACGGTCTTTCCTCTTTATGGTAATATCTAACGACATTCGGGTTAATAGCCGACTCAATAACGTATGATTGGGGTGTTTCGTTATGCAAATTTACGAAATTAAAGGCTTGTACAGCCGCTTTTAGCATTCCGGAGCTAACAAAGCGCTCCGTCTCGGAATGTCCGGCATCAACTAAAAGAACATTATCATGCTCAGCCCGGTAGAAATCATGGTAACGAATCTCGCCGGTAATGAAAATATCTGCGCCCAGAGATCTGGCAGTAGAGTAATATTCCATCCCTGATCCGCCAAGAACTGCGATACGTTTAATCTCTTTATTTACTGAATTATGGCGAAGCACAGGCGTTCGGAAAATTCTTGCTATCTCTGAAAGAGTCTCTGCGAGATTCTTCCTCTCGCTCCATTCCCCAATGGAACCCATACCAAATTTCGGATGAGTGTTATTAAGCGGGTAGCGATCATAAGCAACTTCTTCATACGGATGTACTGCGATCATCTTCTCGATAACATTTCGTGTCTTCCAGCGTTCGCAGATCATCTCTAATCGTATTTCATCTACGGACTCACGCTCAAGAGGTTTCCCGATCGTAGGGTTAGAATTCTCATTGCCGCGGAACGTACCGATTCCGTCATCTGAGAATGAGCACTCATCATAATTACTGATATTCCCTGCACCCGCTTCCCACATTGCTTGCTGAATTTGGCTTGCATTAGCTTTTGGAACGAAGACAACGATCTTCTCTAATAGATCCTTATGGGACACGATAGGGCGTATACGTTGTAATCCTAAAGCATCTGCCATTAAACGGCTTGTCCCAAATTCCGGATGCGAATCGAAAGCAGTATGAATCACATAAAGCGCAATATCATTCTTAATCAGTTTGCGGATAAGGGAGCCGGTTCTTGTCGAATCGGAAATTGATGAAATATTCGGAAAAATAAGGGGATGATAGCTTATGATCAGATTTGCATTTGCTTGCAACGCTTCTTCTATGACTGCATCAGTGATCTCATAAGCTAAAAGAACTTTGCGAAGTTCTGTTCCTTTCTCAAAACCTACCTGCAAACCCACGGCATCTTTAGCATAGCCAATCGCACCAAGAGGCACAACCTCATTAAAGGCTTTGATGAAATCAGCGATCTTCATGGGACAAATTTAGGGAGCAAAAACGATCTTCTGCATTCCAATGAAAGAGCCATCGGCATACATCCGCGCATAATAAATTCCACGAGAAATGTTATTGGGGTAAAACACTGCCGATGATTGCGTCTCGGAGACGAATCCATTGATGATCGTAGAAATTTCTCTTCCCAAATCGTCACAGACTACGATCTTTACATTCGCCGGCGTAGCAAGATGAAACGGAATTTTTGCAAATGATTGAGATGGGTTTGGTATGGGTGCGCCGAGTGAAGCCTCCAATGTTGAATTGGCTGGGCTTATGGACAATACTTCAATGGGCGCAGTTCCCAGTGCATCAATCTGATGGGATCTGCTATCAGATTGAGCTGTCGTTTCCTGTAAATATGCGACAATTTTGCAATTGGCGAGATTCCAGGGTTTTCCGGTAGGATCATAAGGTGCTAAAGAAATATCCTGAGGACCGTTTAAAACAAAGGGATCACCGCCTTGAGAGCCGGGAATCATCGCACGAAAAACATTATCCCAAATGTTATTGGGAGGATTTCCATATCCATTTGCGTCATTGTTCGTATAGCTTATTCCTGATTCAACAAGCATTGCATAAGGCTTCACTTGCTTGCCTCCGCTTGCGCCATCAACATGAAGATCAACTTGTACTTTTCCGTTTTTAATAGATGCAGATATGGTAAGTGTGCCTGGTAAATTATTTTTTGCTGCTGCCTGAGTATTTGCTTTCCATTGGCTAAAACTTGCACCAGATTCGAATCCATTTATGAACATATCCGGATCTGCTTGTACTGCGTAAAAAGAACCTCCCGTGAGAAAATCGACATCTTTTTTTGACGCTAAGTAAAATGGATCATTCGGATCAGGGAAACTTGTATGAACATAGACGATCTCAACCTTCGCCTGCGTAAACTGATTAATAAATGCTTCATATTGCTCATCAGGCGTTTTGCAATTAGCGCAAAGCATATTCCTACATACTTGAGAAACAATTTGTGCAGGCGTTGAACCCGCAGCTAAACAAGAAAAAAATACTCCGATAATTATAAACCGCTTCATAAAGATTATTGGATTTTTAAGCAAAGCAATAACAATCTTAGAAAGTATTTCGTGCAAAGGATAATCCTAAGAAAACGTAAAGAAATCAGATATTATATCTGACTTGTAAGGGTCAGTCGTAAACCATTAAATGGCGGTACGACGCGGCAGATACCACCGCTGCAATTCAAACCGCCGCGTTCGGCTCCGTAACTTGCAAGAACCGAATGCGCTCCGCCGATCCGAAATGAAACAAATCCCTGTGGCCAGAAATGACGCGAACCGTCATTTTGAGTTGAGTAGTCAAGAACACCGCCGAATGTAATGATGGGATTGACTGAATATTGCAACGTCAGCAATTCATTTAGGAGATTGTGGTCATTTAATGGCTTTGCAGTATCATGCATCCACTGATGCTCGAATATTGCCAGGAGGCTTTGGGATTTTGTTGTTTGATACTGTACTTTTGCTCCGATGGTAGTACTTCTCTGCAGATCAGGTAATAACCCGTTAAAAGCGATCACATTGCTCCGGCGATGCGCAAAGCACTTAACATAATTCAACTCGCCAAAATCATGCTCCACTTCAGCAAAAGCTTCCCAAAAAGGAAAGAAGCCATAACCGGAAATTTTCGGAATTACAGAAGTTGAGCCATTTGCAACCGGGAGAGAATTTACATCTAAAGAATCTCCATAACTATTATGCCGGCTCGAAGCAGCAGAATACAATGTGATGGTATATTCCGGGATAGCTGTAATATTTGCCTCGATCTGAAAACCGAGTTCATCATCAAAATTTACATTGTGCGTTGTGCGCGTAAGTGATGTATAGGTAAATTCTTTATATACTTCCGGCGGGTTCGAGATCGGAAGTTTAGAAAGATAACTTTCATTATCAGCGCCCGGTTGATGAACAAAGTATGAATAATTCTTATACTCAAATGTCAAGCCTAATTCCGGTCCTGCATAAGAAAGCGAGCCATAAAAAGCTTTGCCACTGTGACTGATCGATGTATCATTATTCCATATTGTGTAAAGGCGTGAACGCATTTCCGTGAATTGGAAAAATCCTTCTACCGGTCCATTCAGAAAATTTACATAAATTTCCGGCTGATTGACTTCCCTGTTCGTGTTGACGTTTCCTAAACGCCCC
>JBBQGG010000017.1:0-49722 GCA_038322815.1 Kapaibacterium sp. (SeqCode) | reverse complement strand
CTCAAATCCGGGGCGCTTTACTTTTGCCGAACGTTTAATAGTTTGTACCTTAGATGTATCAGAAGGTGATGGGATCTGCGACCAAACTGAGGAGGTAAAAAGAATTAAGAGAAAAAAAATAGGTCCAATACTCCCTATAAGTTCTAAAAAAAAACTAAATCTTGAGTAGAGTTGTGTTTTAGGCATACTTCGGACGTTTCAAGTATGCAATAGGGTCAATCGCTCCTGCAAGTTCGAAGCCTCGGAGCCGCAGTGCGCATGAATCACATTCACCACATGCCTTATCTTCAGACTTATAGCATGACCATGTTAATTCCAAAGGAGCCGCCAGTTCCAGAGATTTTTTTACGATCTCCGATTTTTTTAAAGATATTACCGGCGTAATGATGCGGATCGTAGTCTCTGGTTTAGTACCAAGACCAATAACTTTTTCGAATTCATCAAAAAATACTTTTCTGCAATCCGGATAACCGGACGAATCTTCTTCGACTGCTCCGATATAAATACGCTCAGCACCCAAAACTTCTGCCCAACCTGTTGCAATTGAAAGAAACGTACCGTTTCGAAATGGAACATACGATGAGGGAATATCTGTGGCTGTAAGATTTGCCTGAGATACCGGAATACTGTCGTCTGTTAAACTCGAACCACCGATATTTCGGAGCACTTCGGCATCAACGACAAGACGTTTAGTAATGCTAAGTTTATCGCAAATGGCATTAAAGGCAGAAAGCTCGCGGTGTTCAGTTCTATGGCGATAATTGAAATGAATCGCAGCGACGTCATCGGATTCTGCCCGGGCTATTACAGCTGTCAGTGTCGAATCCATTCCACCGGAGAGAAGTACAACCGAGATCATGATACCAAGTGGGTTTGATGTTTAATAGTGGGAATGCTTAATGCAGATAACCGAATCTCACCCATTACCTCCGCAGTTGTCCGCTCAGTCTCGGAAACAGTAATACGAAGCTCAAAAATATTTTTCATCATTATAAAATGTTCTGATAAGCGCTCGAAGAACCATCTCGCGATATTTTCTGCCGTCGTAGAAAAATCAACATAGACTGCTTTTAATGCTGAGCTTTTCAAAAAATCTTTTACTAGTGTATCCGTATTATCACAAAGAAAAGCATGGTCGATCTCTTTTATAAATGGCTCTACTATGCCGACTAGATCAAAATAATCAAGCACCATTCCATTGGCATCCGGTTCGCCGCAAAGTTCAACGGTCATCGAATATGAGTGACCATGAATGTTTTTACAGCCGCCTTCATGAAAAGGGAGTCTGTGTGCCATCTCCCATCGGAATGTTTTACTAATCTTTGTAAGCATTTATTTCTTTAATTGGACTACTTTAATTCGCTTACTTTGTTTCGGAACGGCATCAAATCCCTTGATAAATCCTACTTCGACAATTGAATGCAAGCCCCCGCGAGTAGTGAACTCACCGCGGATGGTGAGCGAGCGGGGCTTCAGAGCCGTAACCATATCCTCTAAGATTTCATTTGTCACTGCTTCATAGAAGATGCCGCGATTGCGAAAGGAAAGATAATAATATTTCAGAGCTTTAAGCTCAATGCAGAGCTCATCCGGCACATATTCAATCGTGATCGTCCCAAAATCCGGTAAGCCGGTCATTGGGCATACGGAAGTAAATTCCGGATTTATGTGAATGATGGTATAATCGCGTTCAGGATTCGGGTTATGGAAGATATGGAGTTCAGGTTTTGTACTCGGCATGATGTATGGTATTGTAGGTTAAATTATTTCTTCGTATGACAGCTGCAGGCACCCGAACTTGTCGTCGTTGCATCCGCACCCGGCGGCAAAAGTCTTCGGTCCGGCTCATAAAAAACTGAGAGCAATGAAGAGCGGACTTGCTGCTCTAACACTTTCTTTCGCTTCGCAGGAATATATCCCCTGATAATATAGGTCTCAGATGCGTCACCGATAAAAAGACACCACTGAATATAATCATCGCCTTCAACATTCCCGGATAGATTCACCAAATGCGCATCGTACCCATTGATCTTGAAACTAAACGATTCATTAATTTTCATCCCTGCAGAATCTTTATGGCTCGCGCTATCGAAGTTTTTCATGAAGTCCACCGATGCAGCACTAATTCCTTTCCGAACTTCTTCTGCCCGGATAGCTGCATTGAATTTCGAATTGATAAAGCCTGCTTCATTCGTATCTTTAATAAATCCTTCAGGAGGAACGATGCTGATCTTCATCATCGTAAAATCCCTGTAATGCTCCGTAAAATAATTAGTGATAGAAAAATTTTCCTGAGCGAGAGCATTGGAAAAAAGGGATAAGAGAAACAGAACACAGAGGATTAAGACGATATTGTTTACCTTGATTTTTTTTCTTAATTGGTAATTCATAATTCGTAATTTTCTCATACTCCTCTCTCAATTTCAGGCCAAATGATCTTATGCAATTGCACTTGAAACCGGACAGGAAGTTTATCTTCTAGAATCCATTTCGCAAGATCCTTCGCCGGAAGAATATCCGTTACGGGCGACATCAGGATCGTCCCGACTTTTTCAGATAAATTAAAAAAATCCATCTGTTCTTTTGACCAGAGATAATCTTCACGGCTGCCAATAACAAATTTTACTTCGTCCGATTGTTTGAGATATTCAATATTCTTGTAAAAATTTCTCTTCTCCATTCCTGAAGATGGAGTTTTCAGATCAACAATGCGCTTCACCCTCGGATCGATGCGGTTAATATCTATATGTCCTCCTGTTTCGATCATGACTTCATCCCCTTCGTCGCAAAGCATTTTCATCAGTGGGTAGACTGCCTCTTGTTCGAGCGGTTCACCACCGGTTAATTCAATAAGTTTACAATTATAGGAGTGGGTTTGATTCAGAATGTCTTCGAGAGAACGATCATCTCCTTCATAAAAAGCATACTCCGTATCGCAATAGGTACAACGCAGACCGCAGCCGGTGAGACGGATAAAAACGCATGGCTCGCCGCTTCGGGAGCCTTCGCCCTGGATCGAATGAAAAATTTCATTAATACGCAGCGAATCAACCCGTTGTTTTTCGGCAGTTGTAAGCGCACTTTGCAATACTTCGGTCATGGAAAGCTAAACAACAGGGGACTCGCTCCTGTTCAGGCAGAAGTTATTCTTCGCTGAATTTCATCCAACCGCTCATCGCTCATTCTCGGACCATCCTTGGAAGTAAGGAAACCCTCGTACCTATCATTGTATTCGGGATCAGCACTCAACATCGGTTTCCAATCCCCACCCGGAATTCCATGCATCGGAATAAGTTTGACATGAGCATGGTTAATTCCCATACCTTCTATAATAAGCCCCGTCCGTTTTGTGCCAAAGCATCTATCGAGTTTCAACCCAAGTGTTCGAGCCGATTTTAGCATTTCCGAATAACGATCTTCATCAAGACCGAAGACATAGCTATCTAAATGCTCTTTGGTGACAAGAACGGCAAATCCTGGCGTATTAGGAAAAGGAGTCAGGAAAGCAATATGATGCTTATCCTCATAAACAGTCCATGATTTTTCACTACCCTCAATGATTCGGCAGAAAAGACAATGCATAGCAATCTAAAAAAAATGAAATAAAAGAGCTGACAGCTATCTGGCTATCAGCTCTTAAGTCGGGGCGAGAGGATTCGAACCTCCGACCCCCTAGTCCCGAACCAGGTGCTCTACCAGGCTGAGCCACGCCCCGAACTATCTATTTTAGAGTTGGATACAACTACCGGCACGAAAGTGAAGTTTCAACTTTTTTTTCCAATTAGGCAATACAAAAAGGGTTCGAGCGAAGCTCGAACCCTAAAGAAAAAAAACAGCGCTTCGGGATCTGCATGGGCGGTGAGAGAAATTGGTCCTCCCTTTGTGAAACACACACTAGTCTCCGAAGCGCCCCTATCAATAAAACCTCTTACTCTATAATCAATAAGAGGCATAAATCGTTGCACTTGTTAATGCAATTTTGTAACTATCTGTAGAAGAAAACAAAAAAATGGAGTCTGAGTTCAACAAATTACAGGTTATTTTAAATTTTCTTTGAAGGAATAAAATTAACTTGAACGAGACCGGCGATGACTTTATACATTCACCCTTTATTATCAGCGTCAACCGGACTCGTTCAAGGTCAAGTATGTTATGAAGCAACCTTTAGACTACTCGCCGCTTTTAGCAACGACATGATTAACAAAAGCTTCTACAGATGCACAATTTTGTAAATGGTTTTCCCCACAGCTAATTATAGCTATCTGTGTCTGCTGTATAAGTTCAGGATTGATCACTTTATAAAGCATTGCCTGTGATCTATAATAGATCTCGCCTTGTTTATTGATTTTCATTCTCGGTTCGTTGAAACCAACGATCCAATCCGCACCTTGTGAGCGAGCCTGTCTTTCAAGCATTACAAGTACATTCTCCGCAGTTCCGGCTTGAATGGTTATTTCTCCGATCTCGATTGCAGATTTCGGCATAACCGAATCCGGCAATGGTTCGTGATATACGAGCGGAGTTGTATCGCTGACCGCCGGCAAAGCGAAAAATGAATGGCGCTCAATTCTTACTGTGTCAATGTTGCGTGAGCGAATAGTCTCAGTTTTCCAGAGTTCTTCATTCTCTCTGAAATTCTGCGCGTGAGCTGATTGGGAAAAACCAATTGCTGCACCGGCTGTCAAACCTATTGCTGCCAAAATCCTGATCAATTTCATATTTCTTTTCATGTTCATCCATACATTGCAAATCATACACAATGTCTGTCAAATCTTACTAGATACAATTCTTATACCATTCTCAATATTTTCTGATGAACGACCATTGCCGGTCTTTTGTGACGTTTCAGAACTACATTTAAATCAATTTTCAAGGTTATTATAGTAAAAATGGCGTAATTTTGTAGTACGGCGATGAGGCGGGAGTAATTCAGTGGTAGAATGCCAGCTTCCAAAGCTGGACGTCGCGGGTTCGAACCCCGTCTCCCGCTCTCAATAGCTGAATTTCAGATAAATATTAAATGATGGAAAAAACTATTAAAATAGCATACAGCTTTCCCACTTTCCCACACAAATTTTATAATTAGGCTTTTTAGGAATGCAAAATCTCCCTGATCTTGAACCATTAGTACGAAATACTTCGCGCGGTGATAAACGCAGCGAGGAGCGTCTGTTCGCCATTCTTTATAAATTCGTCCATTCAGTAATCAGAAAAAGGTGGCGCAATTCCCTCTCTGAAGATGAGATCGCTGATATACAACTTGATTGCCTTGAAAAATTACTTATTACGTTCCGAGATCCCGAAAAAGCCGAGAGGGTTCTGGAACAAGGGCGCGTCTTTGGCTTTGTCCATGTCGTTGCTGAAAATACTGCTCTTGATTATAACCGGAAGCGTAATCGCCGTGAAAAGGTTTTCTTAAGCATTGATCAAATAACCGAACAAGACGATAATCCAAACTGGGAATCGAAATTAACCGGAGCTACAGCAACTGCCGATCTTTCTGATTTTATCCTTGGGGGCATGGAAACCACCAGAATGCTTTCGGAACTTGATGGAAAATATAAACAAGTTATTGAAGAACGTTTAGGTGGTATGGAATATGATGAAATCGCCGAAAAAATAGGCATTTCCGTTGCAAATGCACGCCAAATACATAAGCGGGGAGTAAATTTACTTAGGCAAAAGCTTATTCAAAAAAATAAATCGCTCCTTTCTACACTTTCGGCGTCACAAAGCGCACTCTTGAAACGATTATATATGAAAGAGAACCTTCCTGACACGGAAGATTCTCCTAAAGTAACTGAAGAAGAGGCATTATCGGCATTTTATGCCGCCCTGATGAATAAAGGGCTTATCCTCTTCCTTCTCGGAATCGGAATTAGGAATTTTTAGTATGAATCAAAGAGAAAAAATAGCGAGTAGTTTTTCGGATGCCTATCTTATGGCTTTGCTCGAAGGAGTAAAGACTTCAGAAGTTGTCCAGCAATTTTCAAAGGATTACCCGGAAATGGCTTCCGAGTTCGAGAGAAATGCTCATTCACTGAATTTGCTTTATGGCGATATTCCTTCTTCTGCAAAACCAGAGAACGCTGAAATTACTATTGCTTATAAAAAAGTATCTGAAAGACTTGGGGTAATTCCTTCACGAAGTGTTACCAGAGAAGTGAAGCCCGGATTTTTTGCGGAATTACGAGCTTTGTTTTCGGCTAGCCCTATGTGGACCGGAGCATCTGTTGGAATTGGCGTTGCCGTTCTGATCGCTTTGCTTTGGCAGCCTTGGGTTTTACAGAAATCTCTGAAAGAGACTGCAGATACCGGAATTCCGGCTGAGAACACACCGAGCGTTCCTTCACAGAAGCAAGATTTTTCAATGAACGATCAGACTTCCAAGGATCCAATGAAACTTCCCGAAGTTAAATACCGCGGCAAAACAACAAAAGATGTTTTAACCGGAGCACAAAAAAGAATGCAGGATTCCATCGATGCTGCACGTTTGAAACTAATGTCAGCTCCAAAACCTCTTTTACCCCCGGCTAATCTCCGGATCGAACCGCTTTCGGCGGGAGTGATCATGGTTCGTTGGAGTGCTTCAGCCGATGCATTGAGTTATATTATAGAGATCAAAGGTGCGAACGATGCCTCTTTCATACCTGTTACGCAAATAAGTCAGACGGGGGCGCGTATTACATCCCTTGCAAGCGGAAAGACGTATTTTGTCCGCGTAATTGCTGCAAGCGGCGAACGCGTAGGGCTTGCGTCTGAAGCAAAGAGCATCCTTGTTCCGTGAAATATTTATTCTCTGTAGTCATACTCGTTTCGTTCTTACTTTTTCAGGACTCGAGCGCTCAGGAACCTGTCAGTAAAGGTCTTTCAGAGAAGCTCGACTCACTGTATTTTATCGGTGAGTATAGCCTGGGCGAACAAATTGTCCGAAGTGTAATACAAAAAGAGATAGTAATTTCATCAACTGCCGATACCTCTCTTGCATGGCTTAACCTACAACTTGGCATATTTACTCAGGAATTAGGAAAATATGCTGATGCAGAAGATGCTTATAGCAAGGCAGCAAAAACCTATTCGATTTCTCTTTCGAGCGAACACCCGTATATCGGTTCTATTCTGAGCAGGCTTTCGGTTCTTTATTCCGAACAAGGTAGATTTCAGGATGCAAAAAATACAGCACAAAAACAGTTCTCAATCTATTCCCATACGTACGGCAAGATCCATCCCTACACTGCGCTTGCATCGATTGTACTTGCATTACAGCTTATGAATTCCGGAAAGCCGGATTCAGCATCACAATTACTCGATGAATATCGCCCAATCATCATAAAAGAATTTGGCGGAAAAGGCAAAGAGGCATCCCGATTACACGAAACCGAGGGAAGAATTGCATTCGCAAAAAAGGAATATAAAAATGCGGAGACGTATTTTATTATTGCACGACAAACTGCGGCAAACACGCCCGGGGATAAACATCCTTTGACTGCCCGCATCGCCTTGGCATTAGCACGCACCAGACTTATTCTCGGCAAACTAGATTCAGCATTCAGTAACGTTAATGATGCACTTTCAGTGGCATTCCGTGCCAGCGGCCCCTCGCATCCATTCACTGCGGAGTGCTACATAACAAAGGGTTGTATCGAAGAGGCAATGGGAAAAATTCCTTCTGCATTTGAATCCTATCGGAAAGCCCTTGGAGTATATAAAGAAGCAACAAAAGAAAATTTCCGGTACACAAGTGAACGGGAGAGACTTGCATTTATTCGAAATGTGGGCGAGGAATTATCTCGTTTGGCAAGTACGACACTTCGGATGTCTGCTTTTTATCCAAATGGAATTGACGTATTTTACAATGCACTTCTTTTTCAAAAAGGGATCGTTCTTTCAAGTCTTCAGGCAATGAGGCGCAATGCAGTTGAGTCAGGCGATACGACGTTGAAAAAACTTTTAGACAGGCTTGCTGATATTCGAACGCGGAAGTCTAAACTCATAAGCGGCGCATTCAAACTCGAAAAATCTTTCATGCATCAAGATTCGTTAAGCGAAATTTCAAATGCATTAGAGAAAGAATTAGCACGCAGGTCATTGGCCTTTGCTACTCTGCAGAGCCTTGGAGCTTTGTCGTGGAAAGACGTTCAGCAAGCAATTATTCCGGAGAATATATGTATTGAACTTGACCGCTTTGTTTATTATGATGGGGAAAGAAAAACCGATACAATATTATACATCGGACTTTTGCTCCGGCAAAGTGATTCTACCCATCCTCGGCTGTCAATCATCGGCAGCGCAAAGGACATTGAAGATTCGTCAGTTATAAGACAATATTTTCGGTCATTGGAAAGGAAGTTAAAAAAGAAGAATTCGAGCGCATTGCTCTTAACGAAGCTTTTGTGGTCGCCAATTGAAGGGTATTTGGAAAATGTCAGTGGTATTATTCTTTCTCCGGACGGTATCTATAACCAGATTTCACTCGCAGCTTTAACCGACAATAAGGGAATCCCTATCATCTCTCAATATAGAATTTCAACAACTGCCAGTACTGCAGATATTCTTCGTTCGACGCCAAAGGATTCATTACATGATATTGATATATTTGCCGATCCGGATTATTCTGAAGGTCAATTGGAGGCTTTGCCCGGAACTCTGAAGGAAGCAGAGGCAATTGAAAAATCTTTTGATGAGGCCGATTGGAAAATTAACACGTTCATCAAACAGGATGCCTCAGAAAAAAATCTTAAAAGTATACGACATCCTTCGATCCTCCATATTGCAACCCATGGAAGATTTACTACAATAGAAGATTCTTCAGAAACAAGCGATAATTATACTCTTGAAAATTCTTTGGTCAGTTCAGCTATTTATTTCGCTGGAGCTAATACTACGTTATCCAAAGGCTCTACCAATCCTTCCGATGATGGAATCATTACTGCGCTTGAAGCAATGGATCTCGATCTTCAAGGCACTGATCTTGTGACACTAAGTGCATGTGAAAGCGGGAAAGGAACTTTGCAACCCGGAGAGGGTGCCTTCGGACTTACCAGAGCGATCCGAACAGCAGGAGCAAGGAATATTCTTATGAGTTTATGGCAAGTGCCCGATAAAGAAACAAAAGAGCTAATGACAGCCTTTTATAAAAATTTATTACATGCTCAATCAAAAGGCGAGGCGCTTCGAAACGCGCAACTTGAAGAGCGGGAAATAATCAAGAGACGATATAGCGAAGATATCCCCTATTACTGGGCAGGATTCGTCTTGATAGGATTTTAGAATTCTCTATAGCTTTATAAGTCTGAAAAACCTTATAAGGCAATATATGACTAATGACTGTCACAGAGAACCAATTGTAAACGTTATTAAATGATATGAGGCAAATACTAATTTTATTAGGCATACTTTTTTTTATCTCCTTAACCGAAGAAGGCATGGCGCAATCTTTACGTGCGGAACTCAACATTTCTCCTCGCCCTTCAACTCGCTTAGCTGATTGGACAAGTCGCCGTGAAACAGCATCGCTGCTTATTTATAGCACGTCAGAAAAAATCAACTCCGTAAGAATCGACGCAAAACTTTCGCTTAATGGCTCGCTGATTGCTTCTACAAAACTTGGTTCAATGCCCGTACTTTCAATTCCTTATGGCGGTCCAACCATATTTTATGCCGGGGATATTTTTCCTGAAAATGCTGTAAGTTTTTTTGGCGACCTCAAGCAGACAACGATGCGCTCCGGTATTTTGCCCGAAGGTAGTTACGAACTTTGCATCACACTTGTCAATGCACAAACCTTACAGCCTGTCTCTACTTCGATCTGTCGCTCTTTCTTTTTGACAAAATATATTTTACCGACTCTTTTACAGCCCGAGGATAATAAAAAGATCGCAAGCGGCACCGAGAAAACTACGCTTTTCGTCTGGAGTCCGATCATTCCGAACCCGCCCATATTTGTTTCATATAGAATTCGAGTTGTCGAAGTACTAGCTGGTCAATCTGCGCAGCAGGCTTTCAATATCAACATCCCACTTTTCGAGCGAACGAGTATCGGCACAACACAACTTCTCTGGCCACAGGAAATTCCTCTACCTGATGGAGGGGCTTCTCTTGCATGGAGTATCCAACCCGAGGACGATCAGGGAAACCCCATCATATTACCTGAGCGATTTACAAACGCTTTCAATCTTATTGTTCTACCTTCGAAAGAACAATGTGCGAAACTTTTGCAAAAAATTAAAAAACTTCGCGAGAATGGATTAGAGGTTGAAGAAGAATATTGGGATTCATATAAGCACTTTGCAAGAATCACCCAAATTCTCGAAGAAGCCGAAGAGCGCGCGGATGTTCTTGCTATTGAAAAAGGGAAGAAAGATCAAAAGAACAGCGATGCGAAACTTGAAAAGATTAAGGTTATTTTTGAGGCTACAAGAGCTAAATATGATGCGGCAATTGGAGAATATGAAGTGTGTATAGGAAAATAATCACCCCTTGGGTACAGCCAGCGGTCTCTCGCGATGCAGTAGCATCCAATCGCCATTTTCGCTTAAAGCTTCTTTACCGATTTCGATAATAAACCCCGATGCTTCGTGGCGTTTGCCTTCGGTCAGAAGTTTTTGAAGCCAGTCTTTAGCATGAGCGAACAGTTCGCCCATTCGTTCATACTGTTTGATATGACCTACCAATGCATTGCGCTCGATGTAACCTCCAAGCAGAGCGGCAACGACAGGCGCAAGACCGATAACCATTGTAAGAACATCTTGTGGTTCAATAGTGAGTTGGAGCATAACGAGCCCAATGCCAAGGGCAAAGAAAAAATTGATAAGCAGTTCGAGTTTATAGAGTTTTTTATGATCACGCTTCATTGCGCGTGGATAATATTTTGCCTGATCTCCGATCCAACATTTTAGTAAAAGCTCAAGCCTGTCATACCGGCTTTCATTGGTATGCTCACGAGGAGAGAAAGATTCGTCATCGGATGGAATTGCCATCGTCCTAAGTGCATAGCGAATCCAATCGAGTTCGCTTTTCTGCTTGCGAAGATAGTAATCTCCCGCCGAATCGTGAATGCCTGCATACTCCCAGAAAAATTGTACGCGCAAACCTTCGGCTAGTGCGCGGTAATCAAGATACTTTGTTTGATATTGTTTTTTCTTTGCAGTACGATACCATAGAAAAGCAAGGAGCAACGAACTCAGGTACCCGCTGAGTACGATAGTGTTATCGAAAATGTGGGCATAAACATCGAAAAAGAATGCGGCAATAAAAACACAGCCAAAAATTCCAATGAATGACCTATTGGTAAAACGCTGGAAATATGAGGCGAGAATATCAGCAGATGTATAAAAGTCGCGCGTCGTTTTCAGTGCATCGGAAAGTGAATGCTCGTGCTCTGAAGGGAAAAGATACTCAGCCGATTGCTTTTTTTTCGGCAGTAAATATTTTTCGTAGCGGATGGTATCTTGATTAAAAGAATTGATCCGTTCATATATCTTTTCGAAGAATTCTTCTGCCTGGGCTGCACTTTGATGTCCACGCGGAAAATATTTTTTTAACGTCAGAGGCTCACCATTCACATTAGGGTTATCTTTCCTCCTTGCAACGATATGATAAACGGGTCCTGTTTCGACTGGATCAAGCGGACTTTGCGGTGGTCCGAATATTTCCGGAATCCCTTGTAGTTTATAGTTCACCACGGTTGACGTTCCACCCAGGAGTTCAACAGGTATGCCGTCCCAAACTGCGATCAATATCTGGCTGTAACGTGCAAGGTATGCTCCTACCTGAGCATATTGTAAGTTGCGATCGTAACCCGGCTCAACGATACTTTCTTCAGTTACTCCATCGACGAGTGGTAAAGCAAACCATCGGCTGGATTTGCTCAGCAGATAATGAAATTCTTGCCTCGATTCTTCCGATTCAAAATCCGCTTCATAAACTTCCGGTTTCATTGGAAGCGGTACGATAAACTCGATACCCAATTCGATAGCAATGTGCGCTCCGAAACGATCAGCACCTTCAGCAAGTGAGGTAAGCAGAACAATTGGAGTAGATGGGTATTTCGTATGCAAGGATTGATAGATATCCCTTACCATACGTTCAATTGCAGAAACATCTTCTCCCGGGAATGCGCGATGACCGGTAAAACCAATAACAAGAGGAAGTGCCTGAGGCGAAGTAGAGCGGCTATTATGTGGAAATCTCATTTATTTATTATTTAAAAATATTTCCACTTCATCAACATTCCTCGGACTACCTACAACAAGCGGAGTACGCTGATGTAAATCCTCGGGAATAATTTCGAGAAGTCTATTTCCCTGACCATCGGTCGCCTTCCCGCCTGCCTGTTCGATCACGAAAGACATCGGATTTGCTTCGTAAAGCAATCGTAATTTACCCTTATGACTTTTGACATCTTCTGGATAGAGGAATACTCCACCATAAAGAAGTGTACGATGTACGTCTGCAACCATTGAGCCAATATAACGTAAACTATAGGCTTTTTTCTTTTCTCCGGGAAGGTCTTTTTTACACCAGTCAATATAATTTCGCATTCCCTCGGACCACTTATGATAATTACCTTCGTTCACTGAATAAATTCCGCTATGCTCCGGAATTCGTATATTATCATGCGATAAAAGAAACTCGCCTACTGACGGATCGAGCGTAAAACCAAATACGCCTCTGCCGGCAGTATAGACAAGCATTGCAGAAGGTCCGTAGATAGTATATCCTGCTGCAACCTGCTTATATCCTTGTTGAAAAAAATCTTCTTTTTTCCCATTTGTTCCTTCAGGCGTGACACGACGTAAAATAGAGAATATAGTACCGATAGAAACATTTGCGTCAATATTCGAAGAGCCATCGAGCGGATCAAAAAGCAACACGTACTTCCCCTTCGGATATTCATCAGGAATCGGAAGGATGTCTTCGTTTTCTTCACTTGCCATTCCGCAGAGATGTCCGCCATGATCCATTGCGCGATAGATTACTCCATTAGCAAATTCGTCAAGCTTTTGTACGACCTCGCCCTGAATATTCATCATCTCCGTTGAGCCGATAATATCGATCAATCCTGCGCGGGATACGTCGCGGTTGATCATCTTTATCGCAAGTGTGAGATCACGAAGAAGCGCCGAAAAATCTCCCGTTGCACCATTACTTGCGCGTTCTTGCTCAATAATATGACGCTCGAGGGTTATGACTTTATTTAGCATTATAGTTTTAATTCTTCATAACAATTTTCATGCTGTTCCTGTATGTCCGAATCCTCCGGATGAGCGTCCTGTCTGCCCAAGGTCATTGATCGTTTCTACCTGAACTCTCTCATAACGGGAAATTATAAGTTGTGCTATTCGCTCACCCCTAAGAAACTGAACAGGTTCTTTTCCATGATTAATCAGCAGTACTTTTACTTCGCCTCGGTAATCGGAATCGATGGTTCCAGGACTATTGAGACATGCAATTCCGTGCTTCAAAGCTAAGCCACTTCGGGGGCGAATCTGGCCTTCGAAGCCTTCAGGAATTTCAATGGCTAGTCCCGTCGGTACGAGTTTGTATTCTCCCGAAAGCAGGTTTACATCTTCCGAAGTCCGCAGATCCAGCCCAGACGAATGTTCAGTAGCATAAGAAGGAAGAGCAATATCATTCGTAATATCGCTTATTCGCTTAACAAAAAGTTTTTGCATTAGAAATGAAGATATAATATAAGAATTATAGGACAAAAATATCCGATACCATTCTATATATTACGAAATTACGAAAAGAAATAGAGCGGTGGAAGGATACCGCTCTAAAGTAGTTGTTGTGTGTAGTATAGAAGCTTCAAAGAAAAGTACCGGGTCCAAAACGGACATCGTCATTGTGCATCTGCTTTATGACTCCTCCAGACCCATTAGCAGATGCACAAAATCTGAAATCCTAAGCCGGATTTATATTGGTCTGTATAACAGACTATGACCGGCATACAAGGATAAAATCGCGAGAATCCAAAACGAGTCCGTCATGACCCGGTAGGTTACAGTATGTAATCGCTTTCCTTTGCAGGGCTTTGATTGGCATTTTGCAAAGAAGCATCACATATGTTACTTTAGATGAACGCATCAGAAGGGGCATGATGTGACAAAAAGCCTGTAACTTTTTTTCGGAAATCTCATTTATTATTTAAACCATTTCGCTATCCGGGCATCAATATTTAACAAAATGATGTTAATTTCAAAGCTTATCATCTAAATCATCACACATCTATGGACAGAAGGAAATTTCTCATTGGCTCAGGTGTATCACTAGCCGCAGTAGCAGGGCTTTCGAAGCCCAAAGATGCTTTTGCAACAGATACTAATTCCGGCGTTCGCGGTACTTCCGGGAATCTTGACTTTGATCCCAAGCCGCTCGAGACTCAATCCAATGACCTAAGCCCATATAATGGAGTATGGGGAGATACTACGCTTCGTCACCTGCTTCGTCGCGCAATGTTAGGTGTGCCACTTGTGCAATTTCAAGCGGCAATGGCTCTAGGGAATATAAATAACGTTGTAGATAAATTGCTAAGTGACCAACCTCTTCCGGCTGAACCAGGGACGTATGTAGACGTTATTGCTCCCGCAGACCCTACTGATCTTGCTGATCCAAACTATGGAAAAACTATTGCATATCAAGATGCCCAGCGGTTAGAAACTATGCGTCAGTATCAAGTATCGAATTGGTGGCTCGACCTTATTTTCAAAGAGAATCTTTCCATACGTGAACACATGACGCTTCTGTGGAGTAACCATTTTGTTACCGGAACCGATGTTGTGAAGCAAACCGGCTATTCTTATGTGTATAACCAAATGCTTCGTAAGAATGCCTTAGGTAATATGAAATCTTTCGTTCGCGACGTTTCTGTTGACCCGGCAATGCTGCTCTATCTTAACGGTAATCAAAACTATGACGGATTAGTCCCAGGTACAACCAGAAAAGGCGGAACGAACATCAATGAAAATTATGGACGAGAACTTCAGGAGTTGTTCACTCTCGGCTTAACAGATCCTGTCAGTGGACTTCCGAACTATACTGAAACTGATGTACAGCAAGCCGCAAAGGCACTAAGCGGATGGGCCCCAACAACCACAGCACCCTTTATAGGAGTTTTCTACCCTGGTAGCCATAATAATGACCAGAAAACATTCTTAGGGCAAACAGGTAATTGGGCTTTAGATGATATTATAAATATTATTTTCAGCTATAAAGGACCCGGTGGAAATACAACTCCAGGATTTAATACTGCATACTGGTTCTGTCAAAAGATCTATATGGAGTTTGTGTACTATGTGCCGAATTCAGGCGTTGTCACGGCTATGGCAAATCTTCTGGTACAGAGCAATTGGGAGATTAAACCCGTGCTCAAAGCATTACTTCAAAGCGCGCATTTTTATGATCCTGTTGTACAGAATGCTCAGCTCAAAGGTCCTGTGAATTTTCTTGCAAGTCTTGTTCGCGAATTCGGATTAACGTATGCGCCATTTGTTTCAATTGATCCGCCATGGAGTGGAAATAGAGACAGCAATAAGATCAAAATTTACACCGATCCAAATATATCTTTAACATATTTAATGCTTTCTATAGCAGGTACATCACTAGGTCAACAGCTTCTTCAGCCGCCAAATGTTAAAGGCTGGCCGGGTGGACATAATTGGATCAGTACCGGGACCTTCCAGCCTCGGGAATCTGATTCCCTCTTATTTCTTAGCAGTCCACCGGTATTAGATGGGGGTACAAAAGCAAAAGGGGTAAAGATTGAGTTTCTCAACCCGACAGCCTGGGTAAAATCATTGCCAAACTTTGCGAATTTGAAAAGCACCGATCTTGCAATTGCCCTTACGAGTCTCGTACTTAATAAATCACTTGGACCACTTGAAAGCAGCACACTGTATTCATCGCTAAATCAACAAAATTTGCAGGAATCAGATTTTTATCTGTTTGATAAATATATTTCTGACTTCGCAATTGCTCTCGCAAATCTGCCCGAATTTCAATTAGTCTAAAACCTATCATTCATAAGGAGAACAAAATATGAAACGCAGAGACTTTCTAAAACTTGGAGCGCAAGTCGGCATTGCAGCGAATGTATTGCCAGTGATGATGGGTGGATTTCCGATTCGCGCATTAGGCCGCTCACCCTTGCGAGATGCCTTAACTACGGCATCAAGCAATAATAACATTCTTGTAATTATTCAACTTGCCGGAGGTAATGACGGACTGAATTGCGTTATCCCCTATGCCGATCCGCTTTATAAATCCAATCGTCCATCGCTTGGTCTGGATAAAACTGCTGACAACCTTCTGGTTTTTCCTGACCATAATACGCTTGCTTTTCATTCCAAGATGCAAGGCGCACTTGATCTCTATAGCGCCGGAAAATTGGCTGTGTTACAAAATGTCGGTTATTCAAATCCGAATCTTTCGCATTTTCGCGGCACCGATATCTGGCATACGGCAACAGATAGTAATATTTCCGTATCAACGGGATGGGTGGGCAGGATGCTCTATGGATTAAATCCGAATTATCCCCCAACTTCAATTCCGACAGGTAGCCAGCCTCTTGCTATTCAATTTGGGAATTCGCTTTATAATCTTTTCTTGAGTCAAAATGGCGGTATGGGAATTGCGATCAATCGGCTGCCTACTTCGCAAAATCCGAGCATCCATAATTATGACCCAATTCCGGCAAATCCCACTACGCCTGATCTTGAACTTGCATACGTAAGAGTGATCCAATCGGAAACTGAAATTTATGCACAGACAATTGCAAAGCGTAAAGTAACAACAAATAAAGTAATGTATCCGGCAAACAATAACCTTGGATCTCAGCTTTCAAGCGTTGCTCAGCTTATTGCAAGCGGATTTACGACCAAGGTTTATCTGGTTACGCTTGGTGGGTTCGATACACATAGTAATCAGTTGACGGGTCAGGCGAATCTCTTAGGTGAACTTGCTGATGCAATGAAAGCATTTCAAGATGATCTCGAAGCATTCGGAGTTGCTGATCAAGTAGCTGCAATGACGTATTCTGAATTTGGCCGTCGTCCTAAAGAAAATGGGTCCGGTACAGACCACGGGACTGCTGCTCCACATTTTGTCTTTGGCACACAAGTTATTGGAGGGGTAAAAGGACACGATCCCGATCTTACAAATCTTATAAGCAATAATCTTACATTTGATCCGAAGTTTGAATTCCGTAATATCTACGCTACGGCAATGAGTGAATGGCTTGGAGTGGATGATGCTTCGATCCATGATGTTCTCACTGCAAGCAACGGTCAAACCTTCTCAACAACTAATTCCTGGACGAAACTCGGCATATTCAAGCCTCAGCAAACAGGCGGTGTTTCGGATTCTTCAAGTATGACACCAGGACTCATGTTGATGGAAAATTATCCGAATCCTGTCTCCAACCAGACAACGATCGAATATGCGCTTCCGGAAACAATGCTCGTCGAACTTGGTATCTTTGATATGCGAGGAACAGAAGTTGCTCGTATAGTCGATGAAAGACAGAACGCAGGAATTTACAAGAGTAATTTCAAACCAGGCAATTTGCCTTCCGGCAGCTATATCTACCGCCTTACAACTCCGAAAGGACAGATCGCGAAACAGTTGGTAGTCGTGAAGTAACTGAGAATTCCTGTCGGAAAAACTGGTAGGTACTGGGCTTTAGCAGACTAAAGCCTTGCACATACCAAATCATTTTTTGCAAAAAGAACAGAGCGTTTGCCTTACACAATCACGTAAGTAACCTTCACACGTTTCCCGTGTATTTGTTTAAGGCAGCGCTTTGTTTAATTTTTAATTCGAGACGTTGATATTGCCTTTGGACGTATTTACTATAACAACTTTCCCTCCCCCATTCACAGTGGTCTGAATCGCCGTAATCGAAGACTGTTTAACATTGTCATACGCAAGTGTAATATTACCGCCGTAAGTCGCAAGACGAAAAGTCACACCTACGCCACTTGGAATATGCAACGTGACATTTCCTGTTGAATCCGTTGCATAAACAGATTCAAAATTTTTAGAAGGCAGAGTAACATTAATATTTCCCGATGTACTCTGAACGCTCCCTCCAAGACCGGTTGTACCCGTTATATCTCCGCTTGATGTTTGAAGTGTCATTCTTCCGGCTGTAGCAAAATTAACACTGCTGCTGTTTCCGCTTACATTAATATCACCTTTCATACCCTCAATGGATACATCATTAGTAGAAGTGACAACTACAAGGTTTGCTTTTGCCGGAATTGTAGCGTCCATCTTATTGATCGAGAGAAGTTCTTTTTCCGATCCTTGAGAATAGGCAGTAAGTTCGCCTCTATGAAGCGTATCAATGCTCCAAAACATATTCACATTAGCCGCGATAGAAAAAGCTTTGCTGCTGCTCGGAGCCCATAAAGAAAATGTTCCATCGGCTATAAGTGTATCCAAAGCACTTCCGTGGACTGAAAAAGTCTCCCGATAGATCGAAGCATCGAAATATACACTGACAAGGCCTTTTCCGTTTGCATAAGCCCAGCGCTCAGTGTTCTGCTCAACAACATCCACAATACAGCCGGAAAGAGCTACACTGAAAATGAAAATAAATAAAATAAAAAGGTTTTTCATAGATTAAAAATAAAAATGAAGTCCCAAACCAAATGCTGCAATTAACGCTGAAGAAGGCAGAATTCGCGGACTTCGCAAGTATGCTTCTGTTGCAATATATTGAATTCTGAGGTTTCCTGCAAGTGAGAAGAGCGGTGAAAAATAATAGTCTAGAGCGGCAGAACCATAAGGCGCCGTTCCAAAACCATGCGATATTCCGGCACCCCATCTGTTTTGTAATGGAACTCCGGCAAGAATCGAATACGAAAGATCATCAGAAATGGAAGCAAGATATTCAACGACCGGACCACCCATTATCGCATATCTGGTTCCGCTGATGAGATCAGCACTTCCGAAACTGACATCTCCGATACCGACTCTGAAATGGTCACTAACTTGCAACCGGAAACCCAGGGACGGATCCCACGTCGCTGTCGAACTCGGGCCGAAAGCCAGATTAACATCGGCAGACAAAACATTCGTCCACGTCGAAGTAGTATTTCCTGAAACCTGAGTTATCCCTGCGATAGGGAAGATCGATAAAGCTATAAGTAAGAAGAAATGTCGTTTCATTTATTGGGGAAAAGAGTATGTGTTGAAACTCTGAACATACGAACGATCTGATTACACAAACGCAAAATCTAATTTTTAAGCTAACGAAAGGAAAGAAATATTAATTCGGCAATTGTCGCATCTCAACATAACGTGCAATAAAAAAAAGTGCTATACCTGCCCCTGCATACATATATTCTTCTCCCATCGAATTTCGTATTACGCCGGCGACAAGTCCTAAACCTGTCATTGCGATACCTAATGCTTGCATAAATTTGAGAAAATATTTCATATATTACCAGAATTTCCAAAAAGATCTGTTGTTAATTTTCTTGATCAATTCATCGCGCGTTGCGCGATATTTCACGATCATTTTCCCATTTAAAAGGATAACAGGAATTTTATCCCAATATTTTTTATACAATTCTTCATTCTGCTCGATCTTCAAAATTTCAAGATCGAAATCTACATAGTCTTGCGCTGATTCTATTTCTATAAACAGATCATCGCATAGTGTACAGCCGCCTTCTTTAGTTATGAATTGTACTTGCGGAAGCATCGTCTTTTTTTCTGAAAAATAAATATAGACCTCCGAGGATCAACACAATTGATATCCACTGCGCCATAGAAAGGGATCCATAAAGCGGATTGATGCGGAGAAATTCAACAAGAAACCTTTCGATTCCCATAAAAATTATAGTAAGCCCAAAAAGTTTTCCGTAAGGAATTTCGTACTTTATCCTTTTTTTCCATAAAAATAAAAAGCAAATAACAGCGGCAATTGTTTCATAAACCGGTGTGGGGTGGCAAGGTGTCTCCACATCGAATTGGTTGTATTGCTGTCCCATTCCATCGACTCCGGCAGGAATAACTTTCAGCGAATCATATTTCCAAACTATTTTCTCTTCAGGATAGCGGTCGAAATAATCAGAAAGAACATAGGTGGGCTTAGCAGTTCCCTGATAATAATATGCGGCCCAAGGCGCTTTTGTAGGGATGCCGTAGTCACCGTCACCTGCAAGCTGGCAGCCGATTCTTCCTATTCCATAAGCCAGAAATACGACCGGCGCTATCATATCTCCAAACGCAAGAAAAGATAGTTTTTTTCTGCGGAGATAAAAAAAGATGCCGAGAGCAGCAACAATAAATCCGCCATAGAATGTAAGTCCTGATGCTGAGAAAACTGTCTTGACCGGGTTATGAAGGAAAGCGCTCCAGTCTTCAAATATTGAGAATAATTTTGATCCGGCAACACCGCCGATAAGTGCGATCATCGTGATCTTCGTCACGTGACTTTCGTCCCATTTCCGACGCTTGACCTCTTTTGAAAAAAAATAATTAGCAGTGAGAAAGGCAATCGCCATCATTAAGCCGAAGCTATAGATGACAAGCGGTCCTACTTTAAAAAGTACTGGGTACATTATTTTTGTGAATTGTATTGAGCTTTCAGAAACACTCTCACTCAGTATGTGGTTGCTTAGTGGCATGATTACATCAAAAAATACCGGGTACAGTATTCAAAGAATTCCTGAGTGGCTGTTCGTTGCACTTCCTGTTGTCGCGACATTCATTGTCTGGTTTGGAACTACGCATTCCGGATTCACTCCCGATGATTATATGGTGATCGATGTCCAATCGCCTATCCGTTCCTTCGTCGATGCAATTAGTATGTTCTGGCGCAATGATCCCAACCCACAATATTGGCGTCCGTTCACTAATTCAACGGTGTCGCTCGATTTTTGGCTTTGGGGTTGGAATGGCGGGATGTTCCATCTCACAAATCTTATTCTTCATTGTGTTGCCCTTTGTCTGATTTTTTATTTCGTTCGTCGTATTCTTTCTTTTTCTGCTTTTTCCGCCGGCATTCTCGTCTTTTTATTTGGAGTAAGTGGTTCACATGATTCCAATTTGCTTTGGATCGCAGCTCGCTCTGATGTTGTGGCAACGATAATGATGTTACTCGTGCTTTTAACTGCATTTAAAGCGGAAGCTTCGAAAGGAAAAAAAATCCCTTGGCTTACTCTTTCCTATCTGAGTTTTTTTCTGGCATTATCATCAAAAGAAGTAAGCGGAGTCGTCATCGTTCTTCTGCCTCTGCTTATTTATACGTCATCATTGAAGGAACTGTGGAAGAAAAAAAAGCAAGCATTCATCAATCTTCTGCCATATATTATCCTTACCGGTCTTTTTATCTATATCCGTTTACAATTTACAGTTCCGCTGAGCGAAATGCAGCCCCTTACCGCTGAAGGGAGCCATTCGGTTATAGCATTTGCAAAAAATTTTATTTACAGTCTTGGATATATCCTTGCCCCGATAGATTTCCGGTCTGCGTCCTTAATTATTAACCGTTTTGCAGTCATCGGATATGTGGCTGCAATATTTTTTTTCACCGGACTGGTCTTATTAATAAAATTGTCCGGTGGCAAAAAGGCACTGGAATTGATGTATAAACCCCTTATACTCACGTTTATAACGGGTTTTGTTTCCTTTCAATCGTTCGAAAGATGGCGTATATATTTTCCTTCCGTCGGAGTTCTTGCTCTACTTGTCATTCTTTTCACACTTTGGTGGAATAAGTTGAAGAGTCAACAAATGGCACGTCCAATACTCATCGCAATTCCAATATGTTTTGCCATATTTCATATTCATCAATCTCTTGAAGCCCAAAGTGTTTGGGAAAAGGCAACGGCGCAATTAAAAGCATTTGGAGCAGATTTGCAAAAAACTCTTGTAGCTCATCAAAAACGTCCTATCGGCATAGAGCTACTTACATCCCCTACAAAACTAGGTGGAGCGCCGATGTTGCAGCTTTCGAAAACATATCTTGCAATAAAAGCAGAAGCGGACTTGCGTAATTTACCGGCTTTGCGATACGGAGTTGTTTCGATTCCGGGAGACTCTGTTTCTTTTGATACTGACCTTGATACGTATGCGCTCGATCCTGAGAGAGGATTTCAAAGTCTGGTTTTCAAAAAAAATAACGCGAAAGAATATGAAGTCAGTGCCAATAAAGATGAGATCGGTTTATTCCCGAATGCAGAAATTGAAGGCGGTAAGGCTCGGCGGGATGAAAAATTACTTCCCGGCCAAAAATATGAAACATTCGGAACTACAATAACGATACAGAATGCCGAAGCATCCTTTGCTTCGCATCTCAAGATGCTTTTACACGATACTTCGTCAGTACATTTATTTTTTGATGGGCGAAGTATTAAAGAATTATGGTAGAAGGGGTGCTATAACCTGCGAACGCGTATCAATACGCAACTCCCATGCAGGCTAAAGGCCTGTGTCTAGCTGGAAGTCAATTTAATAGCTATAAAATCCTTGCCCGCTTTTCTTGCCGAGCATTCCGGCAGCGACCATTTTCTTTAGCAGGGGCGAGGGGCGATATTTCGAATCACCAAGCCCATCGTGTAAAACATTCATAATGGCAAGGCAGACATCGAGTCCAATAAAATCTGCAAGTGCCAAAGGTCCCATCGGATGCGCCATGCCGAGTTTCATCACTGTATCAATATCTTCCGGTGACGCTACACCTTCCATTACACAATAAATAGCTTCGTTGATCATCGGCATGAGAATACGATTTGAAACGAAGCCCGGAAAATCATTGACTTCAACAGGAGTCTTCCCGAGCTTTTCCGATAAAGCTTTTACTTCTGCATATACTTCATCCGTTGTTTTAATGCCGCGAATGATCTCGATAAGCTTCATTACCGGCACAGGATTGAAGAAATGCATTCCGATCACGCGTTCGGCTCGCCCTGTCGTTGCTGCAAGTTCTGTTACGGAAATAGAACTAGTATTTGTAGCCAATATCACACCATGCTTTGCGTTTGCATCAAGCGTTGCAAAGATCTTTTTCTTCAACTCATAATTTTCTGTTGCAGCTTCAACGATAAAATCTGCATTCTTTGCAGCATCAGCCATATCGATCGAAGTTGTTATGCGCTCAGCCGTAGCATCGGCATCCGCCTGACTGAGGGTGCCTTTTTTAACTTGTCTATCAAGATTACTCTTGATCGTTGCATAAGCTTTATCAAGAAATTCGATCTTAATATCAACAATCTTTACTTCAAATCCGCTTTGCGCGAATACATGAGCAATTCCATTACCCATTGTACCTGCACCGATAACCGATATTTTTTTTATCGACATAAATATTCTATTTTGTAATTGATTTCAACAGATCGTCTTCTTCCTCGTATCGCAGCCCGCGCGAACCTAATTCCCAATTCGTCGTCTTCTCATAATATTGATTCGTTGCAGCGATAGAATTCCCATACTCAGTGAACTCTATGTTAAGATCCGTCTGTGTTTTAGAGATATCATAAATGATATAGTCTGAGCCGAAAACGCAAGGAAATGCGCTTCCAACTTTAAAGCCCTTCTCCAACAATTTTTCAGCAGAAATGCTAATCAGCTCTGGGGTACGAGCGGCAACAGCGGTAATAATATCTAATTTTTCACGAAGCGTATTCACCTGATGAGTAACCGAATTATAAGTAGTGCGGTGAGAGGGAATTGAAATGGCAGATGCCAAAAGCCGTGTCAGATCATCAACGAATGTAAGATTGCCGCGTTCTTTGCCATCATCCGGAATCAAAATTTTATTGCGAGTTTGAACCCGTTGCAGCCAGTAATAAAATCGCTCGGTGTAATCATACTTCCCATAGACGATGCTCGGCCGTAAAATAACCGTATCCAACCAGTCGTTCCGCATCAAAATGCGTTCGCACTCGGCTTTTTTTTCGCCGTAATGGAAACTCCAATCTCCCCCACGCTGCTCGGCAGTGCATGGAAGCAGAGGACTATCCTCTTTTACAAGATCAACTTTGCCAAGATATACGCTTGCATCATAAACCGAAACTGTAGAGACATACACATATCTTCCAACTTTCCCTTTGAGTTTCGGAATAAATGTTTCGAGTGAATTTGGGTAGTAGCCGTTAATATCAATGATGCAATCCCAATCTTCTTCAAGGACTTTATTCAGATCGTCTGTTTCCCTATCGCCGAATATCTTTCGCAATTCAGGAAAGAGAGAAGCATTGGTGATACCGCGATTAAATAAGGTAATATCGTGACCGACATTTATTTCAAGCAAATGCTCGACAAATGCCTTGCCGATGAAATGAGTCCCACCGAGAATAAGAAGCTTCATCCTATCAGATTCTTTCCACGATCATACTCGTCGCTTCCCCACCGCCGATGCAGATCGAAGCAAGTCCGAATTTTTTATTACTTCTCTTCAGCGCATTTATAAGCGTAATGATAATACGTGTTCCGCTTGCACCAATAGGATGCCCGAGTGCGATCGCACCGCCCATAACGTTCATCTTCTCAATTGGAATGCTGAGTTTTTTTTGTGCAGCTATCGGAACAACAGCAAATGCTTCGTTGATCTCGAAGAGATCGATGTCGGATAATTTCATTTTTGCGCGATCCAAAACCATTTCGATAGATGTGATCGGAGCCGTTGTAAACATTATGGGTTCATGAGCATACGTCGAATATGCAAGAATTTTAGCGATTGGTTTTGCATTCCGCGATCTGGCATTCTCTTCGCTTGTCAATATTACTGCAGCAGCGCCGTCATTAACGGGACTTGCATTTGCAGCAGTGATCGTCCCGGCTTTATCGAAGACCGGTTTGAGTGTCGGAATTTTATCATACTTCACTTTTCGCGGCTGTTCATCTTCGCTAATGATGACGGTTTCTTTTCCTTTTGGAACAGAGACCGGAGTAATATCTTCTATAAAATATCCTTTATCAACTGCTTCGTTTGCAAGTTTATACGAGCGGATTGCAAATTCATCTTGCTCTTCCCGGCTGATATGCACTTCTCGCGCACAGATCTCGCCGCAATTGCCCATGTGAAAATTATTATAGGGATCCCAGAGACCATCATTGATCATTGAATCAAGTAGTACTCCATTTCCCATTTTATAACCACCTCGCGCTTTCGGAAGAACGTATGGCGCGTTCGACATCGATTCCATCCCGCCTGCAACCACGATCGTACTATCGCCCGTCAAAATACTTTGCGTGCCGAGCATGATCGTCTTCATTCCTGAGCCGCAAACTTTATTTACCGTTGTACATGGAACCGTGTTCGGTATTCCTGCGCCGATGGATGCCTGCCGCGCCGGCGCCTGCCCCATTCCTCCTGTGAGAACGCAGCCCATAAGTACTTCGCTGACTTCATTCGGACCGACACCTGAGCGTTCGAGCGCTGCTTTAATTGCAGCCGAGCCAAGCTGCGGAGCAGTTAACTCGGCAAGTCCACCCATGAATACACCAACTGGAGTTCGCGCACCGGAAAGAATAACGGCTTTAGTCATTAATTATTATTATAAATTTTATTCGCGGCGTATAAACAAATAGAGAGGAAATTTCATCCCGCAATGGTAAAGAAGAAGTTAAAGGATTGTCATTCTGAGCGATAACCAAGAATCTGAACTTTCCATATAGCGAGTAGTCTCAGATTCTTCGCTACGCTCAGGATGACATGGTGCAAAATGTATAATAAAATCCAATAGGGGATATTACCTTGTATCTTTTATTAGTAGTCTTAACTCCCCAAGACATAATTAATTTACATATACCACAATGTCAACCAATATCGAAAATAACGAGAAGAAAAGTCTTGGAACAGAAAATAGCTCCGGAAGTCCGACGAGCAAATCAAGCGGATTTGCTCAGGCTTTGGAAAATGATCCGTCAATCCCAAAAACTGAAGGAGGAAGAACGAGTAATCCTTTTGCTGCCGATAACCCGGATGCCAGCACCACTCCCACCGGCGCTCCTCAAGCAGAAGGAACAGGAACCGGAAGCCCGCATATTAGCGAAAACCCTGACAAACAATAAAGCACCTTCTCCGCTTTTACTTTTTTAGTTTTCCTTATAGTATATAACTCAGTTATTTATAACTGAGTTATAAAAAAAAAGGGGATCCTCAAAAGAGAAGCCCCGTCCGAATGCAACTAATTTCGATTTCAGATCATAGTTTTAACAAGAACCATTTTAAAACAAGACCTTTACGCTAACGAAACCGGCTTCAAAAAATATTTGAAGCCGGTTCTGCGTTAAATAATTATTATTTCACAATGATCATTCTTCCGACAAGAGTTGTCGTACCGGCACGAAGTGTATAGTTATACATTCCACCTGATAGATTCGAAGAATCGAAGGTTACATTATGTGTTCCGGCATCAAAATATTGCGAGACGACAGTTGCAGTTTCGCGTCCGAGTTCGTCGCTGATAATGAGCATTACATCGCTTGCAGACGGAAGAACGAATGAGAAATTCGTCTTCCTGTTCGTCGGATTCGGATAATTTGCAATTGAATATCCGTTGGAAGCCGCACCAAAGGCTACACCGTTGCCGGTGATATTGAACCTGCCGCTCATGCCTGAATGTCCGTTAATATCGGTGATGCGAATGCGTCCTTCCGTCGTGACTTCAGTTGGTACATCCGGCCAATTGAACGTTGTGACATCGGAATTTGCGAAACCGATAATGGTCCAGTTTGATCCATTATCTTTAGAATACTCGAATGTCTTTTGTCGGGCAATTCCTTCTCCACTGAAGACAATCTGGTAATTCTTCGTACCGCCGGCAATCATTTCGTTTTCAGCCGGGCGGACTACAATGATAATGGGCGACTTACTTGAAGTAATCGTAAAGAAGCCGCTTCTGCCGGTAAGACCATTCTGGTCCGTAATGCGAACGACCGCACCTCCTGTCGAATTCGTATCCGGAACATTCCAGCTATAGTTGAATACATCGGCATCAATAGTGCCGATTGTTTTCCAGGTCTGGCCGCCATCGAGTGAATACTCGAATGTTTTATGCTGTGCGATGCCGTTGCCGGTCCATGTAATCTGGTAGTTTTGTGTACCGCCCATAATGACTTCGCCTACGGCAGGACGCGTGACGACAATACCCGGCGATTTACTACCGAAGATTGAGAATATACCGCTCTTTCCTGTTACCTGATTCACGTCTGTGACACGAATCTGTGAATTTGGCGCATTCGTATCAGGGACATTCCAACCAATAGAATTGTCATTGGCGTTCGCTACGCCGACCGTTTTCCATGTAAGGCCGCCATCGAGCGAATAATCGACTGTTTTTATAGCGCCCATCGGACCCGCCCAGCGGATCTGATAATTCTGCGTACCGCCCGCGATCGTTTCGCCGGCAGTAGGGCTGAAAACGATATATCTGTTAGTATCCTTACTCGCTATGATACTGAATATTCCGCTTTTGCCGGTTATTCCATTCGCGTCGGTAATACGGATCTGCGATTTTTTTGCCGTGGTATCGGGCACATTCCAGTTGAAAGAATTCGCGTCCGCCGTTGCCAAGCCGAGCGGTTTCCAGGTAAGGCCGCTATCCAATGAATACTCGATTGTTTTTACCGATGGCACAGTGGGTCCCGTCCACCGGATCACGTAATTTTGCATGCCGCCGATGATTGTCTCGCCTGCTGCAGGGCTGATAATTGTATATTTCTGCGCATCATGGCTGGATTTGATGCTGAAAAAACCGCTCTTTCCTGTTACTCCGTTTAAATCCGTGATACGGATTTGCGCATTTTTTGCCGTGGTATCAGGCACCAGGGACCAGTTGAAAGAATTAGCGCTCGCATCGGCGGCTCCGATCGGTTTCCAGGTAAGGCCGCTATCGAGCGAATATTCGATTGCTTTTGCTGCAGCTATAGTCGGGCCCACCCATCTGATCACATAATTTTGTGTGCCGCCGGTGATGACTTCTCCCGCTGCAGGATTGGTGATCGTATACGTCTGCAGGTCTTTGCTGGATTTAATAGTAAAAATACTGCTCTTGCCGGTATCGAGGTTTGCGTCCCGAATGCGAATCTGCGATTTTTTTGACGTCGTATCGGGAACATTCCAATTAATAGAATTGGCGGTTGCTTGGGCGACTCCGATCAGTTTATAGGTGACTCCGCTATCGAGCGAATACTCCACCGTTTTTATAGCGGCGGCAAGGGGGCCCGTCCACTGAATCACATAATTTTGCGTGCCGCCCGCGACGACTTCGGCTGCGGCTGGCTTAGTGATCGTGTATCCGCTTAAAGATTGCCCGAACGATAAGCCGGCGATAAAGAGAACAGCGATAAAAGCTCCCGCCGAGGCAGCTTGTTTTCGCAATGTAGTAACATATTTTTTCATCTTGGTTATTTTGTATTTAGTTAAAAAAATGGGGAAAGATTTTCTTCGATATGATAAACAAAGATTTTGTGGCTGCTTCCTCACGTTTATACAAGAATAGCAGTGAGAATCAGAAAATATTTTGCTAATCCACCCTTGTCATCTAAGTGAAGTCCATCCAAACCGAGGCAGATCGTACTTTCGGTCAATCGAAATCTCCCGACTCACTGCTTCATAACGGGTAATTTGCGACCCGATATCCGTTCACCGCCGTGCCAGTGACCAAGCCTTAGCTTATGCCTATCGAGTACGGCAGTGATACGGAACACGGATGCCCTTCGAGCTTACGACCCGAATGAGGGCTTTGTTGTTGTATGTACCCGTGACAGGGGTTGTCCATACTGTGTGAGGCATTTCTGATTGTATAACGGTTGCGATGTTAAGACTGAACATTGGCCAAGATGCCGAAATCGTCGGTCGTCATCCAATCAATTGTCATGTGCTAGCCATTGCCGATGTTATTATCGACTAAGCAGCCTAGACAAAGCATACTAAACGTTCCATCCGGAGCATTAGCGATAATAAACAGACCGCTAAGCTGCTTGTATTCGCAAATTTGTAAAATATTTCATGATTTTTTATATTGTAAAAAAACCGACGATTGACGCACAGGCTCTTGATCCCGTGTTAATAACTGTTAAAGGGATAGAATAAAAAGGTACGAATCGGGAAGTACTCGCAAAAAAACGATGGTAGAAGTATTGTGGCATATACTCCCAGTATCATTTATAACCAATGGAAGTGGTCTTCCATCATCCTGTACAAAAATACGAAATTCAATTTAAGATACTATTACACAATTTTAAGCATTTGTTACATTATTCATGGATTAGCACGGAAAATACAGAATTTCCAATAATGGGTAAAAAAGACGGCTTCGCATTATTTGCGAAGCCGTCTTATTATAAGGATGCGAGGTGAATGTTATTTCACAATGATCATTCTTCCGACAAGAGTCGTCGTGCCGGCACGAAGCGTATAGTTATACATTCCGCCTGAAAGATTCGAGGCATTGAACGGAACGCTATGTGTACCTGCATCATAATGCTGCGAGACGATATTGGTTACCTCACGACCAAGTGCGTCGCTGATAGCAAGAGTAACGTCATTTGCAACAGGAAGAACGAAAGAGATCTTCGTTTCTCCGATAACAGGGTTCGGATAATTCGTGAGTGAATATCCGTCTTTTTGTGAAGTATATGCTACTCCTGCTTGAGGTCCTATTGAGAATGGACCTGATGTCCTTGTCATACCTTTTGAACTGGTCACGCGTATGAAGACAGGATTATAATATCCTGTTGGCGGTGTCGTCCATGATGTACTCGTTGCTTCCGATGTCGAAAGTGTAGCAATATGACCCCAGGTAGTAGTGTAGTCAAGCGAGTATTCTACTTCGACTGAAGTTCCGATATCCGGAGTGAACGTATAGCTTATTCCGAGCACCTTATTATTTCCAATATTCCTCATTAGGTCCAAACCGCTAAGCGTGATCGAATTGATCGAACCAACTCCCGGTGTAAAGGTGATCGTGAAAAAACCACTTGTACCCGTAACACCATTTGCATCTGTAATGCGAATGAGGCCATGCGTTGTTGCAACATTCGGAACGTTTGCCCAATTATAAGTGAACTGATCACCATTATACACACCGATCAAATTCCATGTAGCTCCTCCATCGAGTGAATACTCGAACGTCTTTAATGCCGCAATATTTGACCCCGTCCACATGATGTCGAAGTTAGGCGAGCCGCCTGCAATTACTTCGTTCGGAACAGGATGCGTCACAATGATCGTGCCGATTCCCGGATTTTTAGTGATCGTGAATAATCCACTTGTACCTGTAACACCGTTACCGTCGGTTATACGTACGAGAGCTTTTTTCGTGTCAACATTTGGTACGGATGACCAGGTATAGGTCATCTGGTCCCCCGTTAGCACACCAATAAAATTCCAAGTCGCTCCGCTATCTATAGAATATTCGAAAGTTTTAGAAGCTGAAATATTAGATCCTGTCCAGGTGATTTGGTAGTTCTGCATACCGCCGGGAATAGTTTCACCTGCTGAAGGGCGCGTAACAATGATCGAACCGGGATTTGGTTTAGTGGATTTGATAATGAAAATACCACTATTTCCGACAGCCCCATTCGCATCAATGATACGTATCATTGCACTATTAGAAGCCGTATCAGGGACATTCCAACTAAATGCAAAAAGATCAGACGTCATCGTGCCGATCAATGTATAGGTCAGCCCTCCGTCAAGAGAGTAGGAAAATGTTTTCTGTGAAGCAATTCCACTTCCTGTCCATGTGATCTGGTAATTCTGAGTTTTACCATCGATTACCTCAGCCGGAGCAGGTCTGAGAACAACGATCGTTCCCGGTAGCGGTTTAGTTGATTTGAGAATAAATACTCCGCTCCTACCGATAAGAGCATTAGCATCGGTAATACGAACAATTGCTTTAGTAGATGAAGTATCAGGCACGTTCCAGTTATAGGTGAATACGTCTCCTGTTACTTCGCCGATCTTTGTAAAGGTCTTGCCGCTATCGAGCGAATATTCAAATACTTTCTTCGGAGCAATACCTGATCCCGTCCAGGTGATCTGGTAATTTGTTGTTCCGCCTTTAACTGTATCACCCTGAGCAGGGCGCGTTACAGTAAGATTATTTCCCGAACCGGCTGCGAATGGTCCTACAGAATTCGACGACAATGTGATCGCACCTAACGGAGCAGCAAGCGCCCTTCCATCAAGTGATGAAGTACCGCTGAATATGATCGCGCCTCGAGAAACTATAACTCCTTTGAAAGTAGAGTTATCAGCTATATTCACTGCACCATCGACAAACCAGTAAATGTTGCCTGCTTGTGCATTGTTCGCTAATAATATATGCGTTCCTGAATTTGCATCCAACTGTCCGCCGATCTTTACGATAAATATGGCGGTGCCATCACCATGAGCATCAAAGGTTATGTTGCCCGATGTTGTCGTAGCCGCGCCCGAGCAATATACTGCAGGGTCAAAGGATTGTCCGTCAACAATGCCAACGCCAAGAACAAAGCCGCAAGGGACTGCAGCATTCGCCGTCCATGCTGTGAGCAAATCGGATTTTGCAAGTGCCGAAGCACCATTATTCCGATTCAATGTGCCTGTATATGTTCCCGGAGGAAAACCATTAAATGCATACGCACCATCCTGACCGACATCGCCGGTAAGTTTGGTTAATCCCGTATTATTGATCGCTCCGCCGCCTGTGAATACGGCATATGTGGCAGCAGTACCTAAGTTCGGACGTGTAGGTCCTGCCTGAGGTACTTGACCCTTTTGCCCGAAGGATACAGTTGTTAAAAAGAGAACAGCTATAGTCGCGATGACATACGCTGCCTGCTTACTTAATGTTGTAAAATATTTCATATTAGTATTTTTATTTTGAAAAAAAACAAACGGCACACTGCGACATCGTAGATGCCTTAATCTCCGCCGTTAGCGGAAGTTTGAAAAAGAAGAGTAGTAGAAAGTGAAGATACGAGTTGATGATCTAGTATATCTTCAGTTTGAACTAGAGGTTCTCAGGGAAAGCGGCTAAACAAAGGCTTTTTAAGCTGTTTCTTTGTATATCGCCTTTCACTAATGGTACACTGACAAACGTGAACCATTCATCCTACTACAAATTTACGTAATTTTATACCAGAAAGTGTTACATAATTACGGATATCTGTTACATAATTCATACTAAATGTTACATAATTCACACTTTATAGGAGAATAACCACTTTTCTGCCCTTTTGAGTATAGACCATTACTCTCAAATACTCTCAAAATAAAATAAATTAACGGATGACTTCAAACTTCTCCGTCTTTATCTTTCCTCCGATATTCAACCGTGCATAATATATTCCGTTTTGCAAATTACCAATGGGGATTTGGAAGCTGCTTTCGTTGAAAATATTTCGTTTATATATTTCTCTGCCAAGCACATCGAATATTTTTATCTCCGTAGATTCTACTATCGGCTTATCAACGGTAAGAAGCAGTGAATTCCCTCTTACTGGATTTGGACGAATGGAAAAATTATTGAGTTGTTGAGATGTCCTTTCGACATAATCTAAAACATATTTTATTTGAATGGGAATCAGTTTCGATCCGGCACAACTTGATTGAAAAGTAAGTTCAAGATAAATCGTTGTATCCTGTTTTAGAGGAGCGGTTAGCATTATTTGAATGACAACGTGTTTCCCGTTCTGTTGACCGGGAAATATTGTATCACCGGGCCGTATTCCAATATTTGTGATTGGATATGTTAGTGGTCCAATTGATTCAATGACAAGAGGAGCCGTTCCTGTATCGGTAAGATAGGTACTTATACTTGCGGTATAGCCTTTGTAAATCAAATAAATTGAATCCGGAGAAGTGACGGGCGTAGCGTAGTGAACATGTCCCGTTAAACTTATTATCTGATTTGGTTCTGAATCAACGCTTGCAATAAGTTGCACTAAGCGATCTGCATATTTTTGAAGCAATGATTTATTTAGCTCCGGCTTAAAAACAACATCGACCCAAATCGTATCGCCGGAATGCATAGTAAAATTCTGAAGCGGCAACTTGCCAAGTTGATCTCCAAGAATATACCATTCGGATGAATCCGCCCCTGAAAAGAATACTTTTTTAACATTTATCATCGCTCCGCTACGAGTAGTATAGATGAGATAGAATCGGTAAATACTTGAATCCCCGCAGATAACAGTTTGAACTGCATTATCTCTATCCCATGCAATCGCAGGCAAAGCAAGACCCGTATCCGGTTGTATAAAGGCAGTACCAAATCTGCTTGAGATTACACCGGAACTGCTTTGCCCCTGCAAGGGCAAAACGAAAGATACGGCAAAGCAACATATTAAAAATGCATGAACCCGAAAAGAAATTGCCTTCATTATGATTCCGTGATGAATGATATAAGATAAGAACGATTTAGGGTTGGCAAAGATACAAGAATTTTTAAATAACACAGAATATTTTTCTTAGGTCTTCCGGACTCTTTTGAATATATTACGGGCAAAACCCCTTCCTTCTTCGCATTTTTGGTTTTCCACAATCTATTAACATTCTGCTGAGCACCTATTGCATTTTGGCAATAAATTTCGTATATTTGTACACGATAGTTTCGACATAACGCAAAAAAGCTAAAACAGGGAAAAGCCCGGTTTTAGCTTTTTCGGTAAAGAGAGGTTAGTGTGGTGTGCACAATTAGAACGTTGATTTATAATGGGATATGGGTGGTAAATTGGGGAAAAGATTATAATAATAGCGACGTTTGAACCTCTTTGATTGTTACTGTAACCTCAAAATTTCACTTCTTATGACTACCGATTTTTACGATATTTCCTCGTTATTGACAGACGAGCAGCGCATGATTCGCGATACGGTTCGGGATTTTGTTGTTGCCGAAGTTCTTCCTATTATCGAAGAACATAATCAGGCAATGACCTTTCCAATGGATCTGATCCCGAAGATCGGCGCACTTGGATTGCTCGGACCGACACTGCCTGAAAAATATGGCTGCGCCGGTCTCGATAGTATAGCCTACGGTCTTATCAATCAGGAACTTGAGCGCGGTGATTCTTCTATCAGATCTTTTTCCAGCGTGCAAAGTTCGCTCGTGATGTATCCGATCTATGCTTATGGCTCGGAAGATCAGCGCATGAAATGGCTTCCGAAACTTGCAACAGGCGAATACATCGGCTGCTTCGGATTGACCGAACCCGATCATGGCTCCGATCCCGGCGGTATGGTGACGATGGCAAAAAAAGTTGATGGTGGTTATATACTGAATGGTGCGAAGATGTGGATCACCAATGGTACGATCAGTGATGTTGCTGTTGTCTGGGCGAAAGTTGATTCCGATGATTCGAAATCTATCAGAGGTTTTTTAGTCGAGAAGGGTATGAAGGGATTTACTGCTCCTGAAATGAAGGGGAAATATTCTCTCCGCGCAAGCGTGACAAGTGAATTGGTTTTTCAGGATGTTTTTATTCCCGAAGCAAATATGCTGCCGAATGTTCAAGGCTTGAAGGGACCGCTTGGATGTTTAACGCAAGCACGCTATGGGATTTCTTGGGGAGCAGTCGGCGCAGCGATGGCTTGTTATGAAAGCTCCGTTGAATATGCGAAAAGCAGAATTCAATTCGGCAAACCCATCGCACGTTTCCAACTCGTTCAGCAAAAACTTGCTGAGATGTTAACCGAAATTACAAAAGCGCAATTGCTTTGCCTGCGATTAGGTCAATTAAAAAATGAAGGCAAGATGAAACCGGCACAAGTCTCCTTAGCGAAGCGAAATAATGTTGCCATGGCTTTGGATATTGCACGGGTTGCAAGAGATATTCACGGAGCCAACGGTATATTAGGCGAATATCCCATCATGCGTCACATGGCAAATCTTGAATCGGTCAAGACCTACGAAGGAACGCACGATATTCATACGCTCGTCTTAGGGCAGGAGATAACAGGGATTGCGGCGTACGAGTAAGCGATAGTGTCATTGCGAGAAGTTGCGAAGCGACGACGAAGCAATTCCCTGATAGATTGTAGAACGTCAATCTCTACCACGATTTAGGAGATTGCTTCGTCGGGCTAAAGCCCTTCTCGCAATGACACTATACGCTATATCTTAATAGCCCCTTCACATTATCCTTTGTGAACGGACCCGGCGCTGCGATCAAGGCTCGTGCATTAGGAATCTGCTCCCAGACATTCCAAAGCAGAACGCCGCGCACTCTGCTATCGCCCAAATAATAGATCACGCCTTCTTTATTTTCGTCTTTCCAATCGGCGATCATTTCGTGACGTGAATCCATTTCGCCGATGGCTTCATAGCCGAGATCAAAAAGATCGGAATAAAAATTAGGGAGATAGTCGTACTTTACTTCTTCACCCGCCATATTTTTTCCGGCACATTCGCCCATGTGATTGGCGTTATCTTCATGCTCAATGCGGATTCTTTTATCAAGAGCAGGATTATAAAAATTTGCTACATCGCCGGCTGCAAAGATATTCGGATCGCTTGTCCGACAATATTCATCGACGGTGATGCCGTTATCGATGCTGAGTCCAATGGATTCAGCAAGCTTAGTATTCGCTGAGATACCAATGCCGGCAATGATGCAATCGAAATGCAGCTCTTTACCGTTCTTGGTTTTCACTAAATAATTATTAGTCGTGCCGGAAATATCTTCAACGCCATCTTTTGAAAGAAGTACTACCCCTTTTGACCTGTAATATTCTGTGATAAATTCGCTGAGGTCTTTTGGATAGTTTTTTTCTCCGAGACTTCCTTCAGGAAAGATCATCGTCACTTTTTTCTCATTCATTGAAAGTGCCGCAGCAAGTTCTGAGCCGATGAATCCGCCGCCGATAATGAGAAAATTATTTTTCGACTCTGCAAGAGATCGAACGCGCCGATAATCTTCAACTGTGCGATAATATATAATTCCCTCGACTTTGAAAGGAAGAGTTCGGACGATGCCGCCTGTTGCGAAAAGTAGTTTATCGTAGGATAATTCTTCGGTACTATCAATAGTAATTCGTTTGGCATTAGGATCTATTGCTGTGACAGTCTTACCGAGAAAAAAGGTAAGATTATTTTCCGGAGTCTTGCGCCAAATGTTATCGAAGGGTTCACCCTTCCAGAGTTTTTTTGTCAGAGGCGGCCTGTCGTAAGGTTTATCATTTTCAGATCCGATCAAGGCGATCGAAGCTCTTTCATCAACACTCCGGATCCCTTTTACAGCAGCATCGCCCGTCATCCCTGCACCGACAATAATATGATCAAAATGTGTCATAGATCGACTGATATTAAGAAGATAGTTTATTGGGGAGTAATAGGGGAATTGGAATACTAGTAATGTAATTTTTACAGATGAAGTTTCATTGTTTTTCAGATGGACTGTAAATAAAAAAAGTGGTTTTGCGACCACTTTTTACTTCTTCCCTCTTCATCTATTATCTTATTCTACCTTCTCTGTGGTCAAACCGTCCTCTGCCGCTTTCATGGCGGTCTTGATCCCATCCACGATGATCTCGATCCCAATCGCGATGTTCGAAGCGCTCATGGCGCCAACCTTCGCCGCCGTGAAAATATGCAGGACGTCTCCAATATCCGGGCATCCAAACATATCGGTATCCAACGTGATTGTAATATCCCGGTGCCCAGATCGCATCAGCATAAGGACGTTCGTAAATTATTTCATGACGCAAAGGTGGTGGTCCGATATTAATGCCAATTCCAAAATGGACATGGGCAAAAGTCGGCGTTACTGTCATCAATGGCATCGTGAGAGCGATAATTTTTAAGAATGTTTTCATAACTTCTCTATTTTGTATTGTGGTTGAAGATGATTAATCAAATGATCTCTCATATATTCAGAGGTAATTAACGAGAAGAAGTTTAAGAAAGTCTGTGAATTATTGCTAACAATTGTGTGAATTGATATTCATAAATTCGGGAGTTCAGACCGATTATTCCGATACTTCGTTGAAGCCGCGTTCGGTATGTTTTCCTTTACCGAAAACTCGCTCTTTAGAATTTGCTTCTTTCGTACCTTTTTTTAACTCATGGTCAAGTGTGACGCGATCATCAAAGACAAAGCATTCGCCTTCGAAAAGACTTTCTTCGGGTGGGATCGTTTCAAGATATTTTAGTATTCCCCCTTGCAGATGATACACTTCCTGAAAACCTTTATCAAGCAAATAGCTGCTGGCTTTTTCGCAGCGAATGCCGCCGGTGCAGAACATTGCGACCTTTTTATTTTTTTCGGGGTCAAGATTTTGCTCGACGAATTTCGGAAATTCTCTGAATGCCCTGGTATGAGGATCAATCGCTCCTTTGAAAGAACCGAGTTCTACTTCGTAACTATTGCGCGTGTCAACAATAATAACATCGGGATCGGAAATTAAAGCATTCCATTCTTCGGGAGTTACATACGTCCCAACTTTTCGTAGAGGGTCAATCTGCGGAACCCCAAGTCCAACGATCTCTCGTTTCAATCGGACTTTCATTTTCTCGAATGGCAAACCCTCATAATAGGACTCCTTCCATTGGAAATCTTCAAAGCGCGGATCGCTTCGTAAATGAGCAATCACTGCATCAATGCCTTCTCTGCTTCCGGCAATTGTACCGTTAATACCTTCGGTGGCAAGGAGGATCGTGCCCATCACACCATGCTGTTGGCAAAAGGTACGAAGTGGAATTCGCATTTCTTCGCAATCCGGCAAAGAAATAAATTTATAAAAGGCTATGACAACGGTTTGCATTAATTCTGACACTAAAAGCTTTATGTAATATGTTTAACAATTGCTTCGGAGAAAAATACTCCGCACATCAAAATGATAATTATAAAAGAACTTGTCGTTCGTCCTGAATTAGCAGCCGATTCATCCATTCTCAAAGAGCTTGCTGCAGAAATTCTGGGCATTCCAAAAGCGAGAATCTCTTCGGTTCGAATCAAAAAACGCTCCATAGATGCGCGTTCGAAAGAACCAAAAATCAGGTTGCAGGCTGAAGTTTATTATGATGAACCTGCTCCTGCAACAGAAGAATTCACTCCCAATTACAGATCACTTCCATCAACTGCGAAGCGAGTTATTATCGTCGGTGCAGGACCTGCCGGAATGTTCGCCTCTCTAAGGTTAATAGAACTCGGCATTAAGCCCATCATTCTTGAACGTGGCAAAGATGTTCGTGCAAGGCGTTACGATCTTGCGGCAATTCAGAAACGCGGCATTGTCAATCCTGATAGCAACTATTGTTTCGGTGAAGGTGGCGCCGGAACATATTCTGACGGCAAACTTTATACGCGTGCAACAAAACGAGGAGATGTGAATTCCGTTCTGAAGACACTTGTGGCACACGGAGCAAGTCCGGATATTCTCATTGATGCCCATCCCCATATCGGCTCGAATCTTCTTCCAAAAGTTGTATCAGCAATGCGAGAGAGCATTATAAATTCCGGAGGAGAAATTCAATTTGAAACGCGGGTCGAAGATCTTATTATCAAAGAGAGTAAAATTCTTGGAGTTATTACCCAAACCGGAGACGAAGTTATTGGCGAAGCAGTCATTCTTGCCACCGGTCATTCGGCGCGGGATATTTTTCATTTATTGGATAGAAAGAAAATACTGATCGAAGCTAAGCCTTTTGCTATGGGAGTCCGCATTGAGCATCCTCAAACTTTCATAGATAAAGTTCAATATCATACTTCAGAGCGTGATCCGAATTTACCCGCATCAAGTTATAAACTTGTAGCGCAAGCGAATAACCGAGGTGTATTTTCATTTTGTATGTGCCCGGGAGGTTTTGTAGTTCCATCTGCAACAGCACCCGGAGAAATTGTACTCAATGGAATGAGCCTGTCGCGTCGCGATTCACCATTCGCAAATTCAGGAGTTGTTGTTGCAGTTGAAGCTGAAGATTTACTTCATTATAAGGAATATGGAGCACTTGCCGGTATGATGTATCAATCCGAGGTTGAACATTTGGCTTTCGCTGCCGGTGGAAATTTTCAACAAGCGCCTGCGCAGCGCATCACAGATTTTCTTGAAAACAAACTTTCATCAACACTTCCCGAGACAAGTTATAAACCTGGAATGACTTCAGTTCTCCTAAGCGAAGTGTTACCGAAAGCAATATCGAACAGACTTCGTGAAGGAATCAAACAATTTACTAAATCCATGAAAGGATACGTTCAGGAAGAAGCTGTTATGCTCGGAGTCGAGACTCGAACAAGTTCTCCGGTACGAATTCCACGAGATTCAGAAAGTCTCCGGCACGTACAGATAGAGCGTCTCTATCCCTGCGGTGAAGGCGCAGGGTATGCAGGAGGTATCGTGAGCGCAGCGATGGATGGAATACGAGTTGCAGAAGCGCTTTCAGGATTTATTTCATAACCGAGATCTTCTGCACCAACGTACCGGAAGCTGCAGTGAGCTTGATAAAATATATCCCATTTGCAAGCGATCTTGAATCGAATTGTATCAAATGATGACCTTCTTCCTTATCTGTATCCACACATCGTTGAATCTCTCTACCAGTAATGTCGATAATCGAAATAACGAGGTGCTCCGGCTGCGGTAGTGAATAATGAATTCCTGTTTGTGAATGGAGTTCATCAAAAAAAATACGCTCTATACGTAAAGAGAAATTAGATAAAATTTCGGTACTATTTACAGAAGCTGTAGATATAAGTTTATATATTTTGCCACTATAGCCGACAGCATAAATTTCTTTGTTCTGATCTTCCATAAACGAAGTTATAGAAATCGTTGAGGGCTGTTTATCGACAATGAGTTGATTCTTTACAGGATCATTTCCAACTGCCAATGCCCATACTCTGCCAGAACCTTGATCGCCATAAAGGTATTTGCCGATGAGTGAAGGAAGCGCACTTCCTCGATAAACATATCCTCCCATAATAGCATTATTCCCGTTTGAATGGCCATACTCCCATATCGGCAGTTTTAATCCGGCAGTATCTGATGCGGTGCCATTATAAAAATGAAAACCTTCCATAATATTCCACCCATAATTTCCTCCATTAATAATCGTATCGATTTCTTCATAGGCATCCTGCCCTACATCGCCTGCCCATAATGTTCCGGTAATCTTATCGAAAGAAAATTTCCAGGTGTTTCGCATACCATAAGAATAAATTTCCTTTTTAAATCCCAGTGTATTTGAAGCAAAAGGGTTACTTGCCGGAATCGCGTAATGATTTCCATTAGCTTCATGATCGACATCAAGTCGTAATATTTTCCCTAATAATACAGAGCGGCTTTGCCCGTTCTTGAAAGGATCGCCACCGGAGCCACCATCGCCGAAAGATGCATAGAGATAACCATCAGGTCCAAACTGAAGACATCCTCCTTTATGATTGCACAGCCCTGTCGGTTGAGCAATGGTAAGAATGTCAACCGCCGAAGAAGGAATTATTGAATCAGGTTTATTCGCACTGCACTCATACCGAACAATATGAGAACTCCACTGCGGGTTTGAACCTGTTGTATAACTCAAAAAAACATAATGATTACTCGCAAAATCAGGATGAAAAGCACAGCCCAGTAATCCGGTCTCGCAGCCGTTTTGCGAAACAACCTTTTTGCCATCCCAAAAAAGTCTTCTCTCTGTTGCAGATTGCGGATCGAAGATCCACAATCCTCCACGTTGCTCAAGAACGAGAATCCTATTCGAACCATCGGGTATTATAATTGCATCCGTAGGACTGCTAAAGGCAGGAAGATTTGGAAATACATCTTGTAATGCATACTGTGCATTAGCCGATTTGATGAATAGTACGATAAAAAGAAAAAAGTATCTGAATTTCATGGTCGTAAAATAAAAATTATTGAGGACGAAAGTCCACAAATCTAACATTTTCAGCCGAGATTAGTTTTCAATTTAGTAGTAACAATCTCAGAACGGTATTGTTTTTTATAATAATTGCGAACAATTCCTGAAGATATTCTCGGAGTAATCAGGTTAAGTCCAAGTTTCGCGATTTCCAGAAGAAACGGGAATTTATGAAGATATATCGTATATTTGTTTCTATCGACTAAAGGATGATTGCCACATGACACAGAAATTTATATATTTTCTCAGCGTTTTCGCACTTTATTGCTTAATTTTACCATTTTCTAAAGCTGAAGCCCAAATTCCCTCCGGGGCAAGTTTTTGGTTAAAAGCTGATTTAGGTGTTACAGAGTCAAATGAAGTCGTTTCCGAATGGATGGACGAAAGCGGAACAACTACGAAGTCAGCATTTCAGACCACACCAATAAATCAGCCCACGATTCTTCCTAAAAGCATCAATAAATTGCCGGCTGTTCATTTCGACGGAAGATACAATTACATGGATTGTGCCCCCGTCTTTCCGGTTTCAAAAGATTATACTATTTCCATTGTTGCCCGCGTACTGGATTTTTCACACGGTAATAGTATTGTGTCGGGTAATAATCATTCCATCACATTCGGATATTCTCCGACGCCGATCGTTCGTAATGATACATTTCCTGCGCCTTCGGCGATTTCAAATATTCCGCTTGTATTAGGAGCGCCGGCTATCATCACTGTTTCTTACAAACAAAGCAACCAAGTCGCGTCTATCTATATCAATGGTGAATTTGCCGATTCTGCTTTTATAGGACCGAATAAAGACCCAAAGGTTTATCTTGGAGCATTCCAAGGTATTGCATCATTTGCAGGCGATATTGCGGAGATCGTTCTTTATTCCCGCACATTATCCAAAACTGACCGTCAACAACTTGAGTCATATCTTTTTAATAAGTATGCAATTCAGCCGAACCCTGCGCCAGATAGTATTTACACAGCTATTCCAAAACATCTTCAATTTTACACTCGTGAAGATGATGATTCTGCAACAGTAAGAATCTCAGGTAATTATATTGATGCCGGATTTGACTCGATCTATTTGAAATTTTTTAAGAATAATATATTGGTGGCACGAACTTCTGAGCCGCTTGTATATGAAGCCGGTAAGGCTGCATTTTCATTCAATTCACGAATTCACGCAGAGTTATCAGAATATTCATTCGTTTTAACAGTGAAATCTGCGACCGTAGAGAAACAAATTGCATTCCGCGACAGCATTGTTTGCGGAGATGTGATACTGATTAACGGGCAATCAAATTCCATCGCTAATAATTTAGGATATACAAATCAGTTCTTCCGCACTTTCGGATTTAACCAATCACATAGCTCATCTGATACTACATGGGCAGTCTCGAGCACTGCTATCAACTTCGGTGGAGGTTCAGAAGCCGGTTCATGGGGTGTGAGGCTCCAAGAGCTGATGATGAATAATTATCATATCCCGATTTGTGTAATCAACGGAGGCGTCGGAGGAACGTCAATAACTCAGCATCAACGCGATCCATTGAACCCGACAAACCTCCTTACGATATATGGCGGCATGCTTTACCGGGCTCTCAAATCTAATCTTGCAACAAAAGCAAAAGTGTTGTTTTGGTATCAAGGAGAATCGGATGTTATCACCAATTACAATTCAAATTTCCATGCACTTTATAATGCATGGAAACATGATTATCCGAATGTTCAAAAGATTTATCTTATACAGGTTCGTCCAGGTTGTACAGCAGGATTTGGTGCAGATGTCCGTGAACTTCTGAGAACGCTTCAAGATTCTTTTCCGAATATCGAATCTGTATCGACGATGGGATTACCAGGTCATGACGGCTGCCATTTTGCTCCGGCAGGATATTCACAACTTGGAGATCAGCTTTTTCGTCTTCTTTCAAGAGATTTTTATGGAGCAACAGATAGAGATCAGATATCATCACCGAACATTCATCAGGCATATTACGCTAACTCAGCACATACCCGTATAGGACTTACATTCTGGCCGGAAGAAACAAGATTTTTACCGCCAAAAGATACAATGATCGGTTCATTCACCGAGAAGATAAAAGATTATTTCTTTCTAAATGATACTGCCGGTGTTGTGGGATCAATCAGCACTTCGAGGAACAGGATATTCCTTGATCTGAAAAAACCATCATCTTCGAGAATAATCAATTATCTTCCTGATAAATATTATAATGACACTTCAGCAATCTACGAAGGACCATGGCTAACAAATAGCCGAGGTATAGGAGCATTTTCATTTTATCATTTCCCAATAGTGGATTCGGCGCAGGCATCGGTCTTGCCAAATAATCAGACAAGCATGTCACTTGAAGCCTTTCCGAATCCTTCGGATGGAAAATTCACGTTACAATATACTCTTCCACAAAATTTGGAAGTTTCTTTAACTATCACCGATCTGCTCGGCAGAACTGTTGCATCATTTCTTCGCGGCACACTTGAAGCGGGAGAACACGTAGAAAATTTAGACGTAAATCCCCTTCATTTACCGAATGGAATATATGTTTGCAAATTACAAGCGGGAACGGTATCAAAATCAATTAAAATTTCAATTGAATAATAACCTATTTCAGATAAACTATTTTTTGAGTAAGGAATTCAGAACCTGTATTCATTCTTAAGAAATATTCTCCAGCAGTGAGGGGTGACAAATCAATTAATCTGATATTCTCTCCTGCTCCGAAAATACGCTTCTCAAGGTGAAGAAAAGTTTTCCCGAGTATATCAGAGACATCGAATTGTACTGCCTTTGCTTCTTTTAGAGTAAAAACAACGGCCATTACATTCGAAACAGGATTTGGAGAACATTGCATCGTAGTTTGTCTTCCCATGTGAATGCCAGTATCAGAATGTGAAGTATCTGCAGAATATGCCGAAATAGGAACATTGTAGAATGATAGAGCTCCTATCCCTCTTCTATTCATGATCCATGGACCTTCATAGATAAGTGTATCGTCATTATTATATGTCTCATTTGGTAAATATGTAATCACTTTTGCATTGGAAGCAACAGGAAGTCGAAGGATGATGGAATCTCCTTTTACAAGTACCGAAGATATTCCTCCACTTAAATTGTCAAGATAAAAGTAATCTTTCAGTTGCCTCAACTTGCCGGAAATAAGAGTATCGGGTGTTAAATAAAGATCATTCCTATTTTTAAACTGTAATATAATGACATCATTATTGCTATTTCCATAGATCGCTCTTGAAATATCCGGTGGATCAATATTTACCGTATCTGTTGATCCGTAAAAATCACGGGCAACTAACCGAAAAATATTATCTGCAATATGCCAATAACCAAAAGCATCGTAATGACAGTTATCATGTCCGCTGACACCGCATGTTGACATTACTTCTACGCGAGGAAATAAATCAGGTAATATACGCTGAAGTTCTCGAAGTTCACTTCTCTCGCCGGGAACGCAGCCCTGATGAATTTGAAATAAGTAGATTTTCTTCAATACTTCTTTGTCTTCATTATTTATAAAGTCCTGCATCCATGAATTATAGAGTGCTTTAAAATTATCATAGTATCCATTAACTGAATTATACTCTCCTTGATACCAGAAAATAGCCTTATAATTTTTTTGTAAGCCGCTTTTGACAGACCGGTAAAGAGTTTTTCCATAGATGCTTGATAGATCCAAACGATCTGAGACACTAGGTAAATGTTGCTCTATTGTCGAGCCTCCAGCTGCAGCATTAATAATACAAGTTGGGATTCCATAATTATCTGCAATATGGTCTTCCATTCTTTGTGCCCAGACTCCAACTAAATATGGTCCGGAGAAAAATCCACCCCAGCCATGCCCGTTGCCATAGCCCCAAAGGGTATCGGCAGGATCATAATCGTCAAAGTTCAGATTTGTAGTTTGAATGCCGAACGTGCGGTAGAAGGGATTTGTATTAGCATACCACCCTATAGCAGGATGTGCATTCGATTGTCCATTAATAAGAAAAGCATCTCCAGCAATAAGATCAGCAGCTTCCGCAATAAAACGTTGTGTATCCTGTTTTATTGCATAAAGCGCATATGTATATTGCGAGAACTCCGAGCGGATAGAATCTGTAAATTGGAATTCCGCTTGCCCTCCCGAGTAAGTGAGTCTGTGTGAAAAACGCTGATACAACAAATCGTTTTTCCATTCTTGAACAACTATTGAATCATACCCACTCTCATTAATGATACCCACGATGCTTATCTTTCCAAATCCTTGTTGATCACGCGGGAAGAACTGTTGATGAGCAGGAAAAGTGAGAAGTGAATGTAATGGGGTCGAGGAAGTGAAAAGAGCTACTTTACTTTGAACAAAATTTGGTTTAACACCTGATAAATGGATGTGTGCGTCAAAAACGACGGGATGCTCAGTGGCTTTATTAATAAGGAGAGTGTCATTAACTCTACTTAGCTGATCCATCGTATAGTTTGCTAATAAATCAGGTTCATTCCCCCGAAGCGTCTTAGTCATTGAGGCATCAATTTCATTTCGTGTAAGCTCTCTTTTCCAAAACCTTATCTCATCTACCATGCCGAAAAATCCTTTTCCAATGACAATATTACCAGAGGACAAAACAGGGGTATACTTTCCTCTCCCTACAAGTGCACCATTCCTATATAACTTCCAGATTCCATCTAATCTCGTTAATGCAAGATGCGTCCAAGTATCAATAGGTAATCGAGCGTAATTTCCTGTCGCCGAATTAATAACACCACCAAGTTCTACTGAAGAATAAACGCCCGGTGCACCTGAAACAATTTGTGTTACTAATCCAAAACCGGAAGCATCAGATTCACCGAAATAAAAAAGGTACGCTTTATTAACAACCTGAGATGGATTCACCCAAAGTTCAACAGTAAATTCTTGCAAGGAATCTGAAGAAAATGGCACTGTATAATATGACCCATTACTAAATGATACCGCATCCCCTGCAGTTTGAGCAACCACTAATCTTGCAAAACAGCAAGAAAGTAGGGCGCAGAAAAAAGGAAGCTTTTTTTTTAGTACAAAAAAAATGGGATTAGAAGAATAATTTAGCATTAAACAGGTTAATAGTTTGCAAGGTAACGAAATTGAGATAGGAATAAAATCCCAATATTAGGTCAAATGTTTATGCCTTACTTATATAGAACTCCCTCAAATTACAAAACGTTGAAAATACCTTCCATTACTTATTCTTACCAAAAATGAGAAATTTTGTTTTACTTTTCTTGTTTCTCTTACTACCACTGTCAATATATGCACAGATACCGAGCGGTACTATTCTTTGGCTTCAGGCAGATAATGGGGTAATTCAGACTTCTGGAAAGATTACTCAATGGGTAGATCAGAGTAGCAAAGGAAATTCTGTTACTCAAACAGTCAGTTCATCACAACCTTTAGTAGTTAAGAATGTACTCAATGGTCATTCTATAATCAAATTCCATGGTGGTGGAGAATTCTTTAATGGTCCCTCCGTATTTCCAACAAACAAGGATTATACTATCACTGCCGTAGTACGTATTGACGATACTACAGCTATAAATAACATTATATCAGGGAATAACCATGCGTTTTTCTTTGGTAATAGTCCATATCCTCGTATCGTCCATGCGGATTTTAATTTCCAAGAAATTTCTTCGTTACAAGTTGATTCCGGATTTGCGATTATTACAATACGGTATTCAAATATCAACGGGCAAGCTAAAGTTTATGTAAATGGGCAATCCGGTGACTCATTATATGTAACATCGAACAGTGACTCTACCATATTTATCGGTGCGTACCAGGGAGCATATACACTGAATGGTGCAATTGCAGAGATCCTTCTTTTTGACCGGCAAATTTCTGAGAAAGAACGTGATCAATTAGAAGCGAAGCTTCGAGTAAAATATGCTATCCCATTGGGTATGCCAGCGCCTAAGGGTGATAGTACTTTTACATCTCTTCCGGTCGACTTACAACTTTATCCGCGAGAGCAAAATGATTCAGCTTCTGTACCGATCGAAGGGACGGTTTATAAGCAGGGCTATGATTCAATCTATCTCGATGGCTTCAACAACAATTTATTGTACTTTCATCGAGCACAGGCATTACAATATTCCGAGAATAAAGCCTTTTTTGCATTTAACCCAAAAATTCATGCAGAATTAAGTGAGTATCATTTTATAGTACACCTTAAAAATGCAGCCCAGGATATTATTATCGCAGATCGTAATAACATCGCATGTGGAGATGTCTATTTCGTAGGTGGAGAGTCCAACTCTACCTTCGGATATTATAATGTTCCATATCGAAATGAATTTTGCAGAAGCTTCGGTGTTAATTTTTCACATAATATTCGTGATACAACATGGTCTTTATCTACAGGAGAACTTTGGGGTGATGGTCCTTCCGTTTCCGGATGGGGGTTGATGCTTCAAAAGCATTTTGTAGAACAAGAGCATATTCCTACATGCATCATTAATGAAGGAGTTAGCGGAACAATCCTTACACATCATCTTCGGGATAATACCAACCCGTTAAGTTTGGAGACAATTTATGGTCGTATGCTCTATAGGGCACAAAAGGCAGGGGTCGCAAATGCTGCAAAAGCCTTTATCTGGTATCACGGTGAACTTGATTTAGTAGATCGTTATTATGAAAATTTCAAAACTCTCTATCAATCTTGGCATGAGAATTACCCAAACCTAAAAAAAATCTATGTTATACAACTTCGTCCGGCATTCTGTGTCGACTTATTCGATCAGCCGCTCCGAGAATTGATGCGCACAATGCCTGATTCACTTCATGATATTACCTCGATTTCTTCAACAATGTTTCCGCATCAAGATGGCTGCCATTTTCATGATGATGGATTCTCGGGCATTTCTGATCAGATATTTCCTATACTAGCACATGATTTCTACGCGCTACCGGATACAATGCAAGTTTTTTCACCGAATATTTCAAAAGCATTTTACACAACTCCACAAAATAATGAGATTGCGCTTATATTTTCACCACATAATTGCGTGATCTCAGCAACAAGTGATACGATAGTTAAAAATATTAACGCAACAATAAAAGATTATTTTTACCCAAACGATGAATTAGGAAAAGTGCAATCTGTACGATTTTCCGGAGACACAGTATTTCTTCAACTTTACTCTTCTTCATCCGGAAAATTTATTTCCTATCTTCCGGACAGATATTATAACGGCAGTGACTCAGTATTTTACCAGGGTCCATGGCTCAAATCAAGCAGCGGCATTGGCGCATTAATATTCTATCACTTCCCAATTAATGATTGGAAAAATAGTTTAGACACTCCAATTCACGAAAGCGACTTGTCATTGGATGTTGCTCCAAACCCAGTACATAACTCTACCATAATTCGATTTCATCTGCCCGCATCAGCCGGGGTTACCCTCGCTGTTTATGATGCTCTAGGCAAGAAACTGAGAACTTTGACCGAAGGTGAATTGTCTGAGGGTTCTCATGAAATTTTATTTGATGCTAGCACACTTGCGGCTGGCGAATATTTCTGCCGCTTGGAGAGAGGGGAAAGGATTTTAACAAAAAAAATTATTCTTACGAAATAAGACTCTAATAAATCCTTAAAGTATATATCTGCTCAGATCTCTGTTCCGTACGATCTTTTCCAATTTCTCGTTAACGATCTCTGCGGTGATCGTAAGATTTTTTTCGTTGATAATATCCGGTACATCAAAAAGAATTTGCTCTAAGAGTGTCGTGAGGATCGTATGAAGTCTGCGCGCACCAATATTTTCTACCGATTCATTCACTTCAAATGCAATGCGTGCAATTGCAGCGATAGCTTCTTCGGTGAATTCGATCTCAACACCTTCAGCTTTCAGCATTGCAATGTATTGCTTAAGCAATGCATTTTCCGGTTGCGTGAGAATCTTTACAAAATCTTCCTGTGTCAAGCTTTCAAGTTCGACACGGATCGGAAAGCGTCCCTGCATTTCGGGAATAAGATCGCTAGGCTTCGAAACATGGAATGCTCCGCTTGCAATAAAGAGAATGTGATCAGTACGGACCACTCCGTGGCGAGAGCCAACACTTGAACCTTCGACGATAGGAAGCAAGTCCCGTTGCACACCTTCACGCGAAACATCTGGTCCGCCTTCTTTTGATTTTCCAGCGATCTTATCTATTTCGTCAATGAAGATAATGCCGTGATTTTCTGCACGGTTGATCGCTTCTTTTGTGAGCGCTTCCTGGTCGATCAGTTTTGCCGATTCTTCCTGAATAAATATCTGTCGGGCTTCTTTGATCGTCGTGCGCCGGAATTTTGTTTTCTTCGGCATCATGTTGCTCATTGCGTCCTGCAAGTTCTGCGCGATCTCATCCATACCTCCACCGCCGATGGGTCCCATGATCTGCATCGAAGCGATAGGCGGCATTTGAGTAATTTCGATCTCTATTTCTCGATCATCTATTTCGCCGGATTTAATTTTTTTGCGAAATCGTGACCTTGTTCTTTGATTTGCTGCAGCTTCGCGTTTTTCTGCTTCACCGTTTGTCGGAATTTCTTCAGCTTGCTTTTTTATTTCCTCTTGCGCCTTCATGATGAAATCAAATGGCTTGATATCGAGCATGTCCATATCTTCCATTTTTTTCATTCCGTTGGCAGGCGATGAAGGGATGAGAATGTCCAGGAGGCGTTCATCGGCAATATCACGTGCTTTTTCTTCAACGACTTTCAGCATTTCCGAACGCACCATCATTACTGAAATATCGGCAAGATCTCGAACCATTGATTCAACGTCCCGACCGACATAGCCAACCTCAGTATATTTTGTTGCCTCAACTTTTATAAAAGGGGCTCCCGATAGCTTTGCAAGTCTTCGTGCAATTTCTGTTTTGCCTACGCCTGTTGG
>JBBQGG010000016.1:0-49883 GCA_038322815.1 Kapaibacterium sp. (SeqCode) | reverse complement strand
GGACCAACCTTGTCAATCCTCCTTCTCCCTGGTACAACAGAGCTAATAACGGACTTCATGGAAATCAGGTGACGTGGGCAGGTTGGACACCCATTGGTCTTCTTCGACGTCAAGGTACGGTAGTTGACAAATACGCCTTGTTCGCTCAGGCACTGATAGGGTTCAGCATCTCAATGGCAATTCTTTAGCGCAAAGCAATTGATCAAAGAACGGATAAATTTTCAGATTTTAAATACGTAACCGAAAAGTTACGTATTTTTGTAACCAATCAGTTACTTAACTTATGAGAAGAGACGTATTCCAAGCAATTGCAGACCCAAGACGAAGAGCGATCCTGAGCCTGCTGGCGTTACAAACGCTGACCTTAAACGGCGTTGCCGTGCACTTTAAGATCAGCCGCCCTGCAATATCCAAGCACGTGAAAATTCTCACTGAATGCGGGCTTATCAAGATCGAGCAGAAAGGCCGTGAGCGCTTTTGCACAGCACAATTACAGAAGCTCGATGAAGTTTCAGATTGGGTGGAGCAATACCGCCGGTTCTGGGAAACAAAGCTTGACTCATTGGAAGAATATCTTGCAGAACTACAAAAAAAGGAGAAAAAAAATGACAGAAAAAAATGAAACAGTAGTTTCTTTAGCTTCAAAGGAAGTGATAATTACACGCGTTATTAATGCACCGCGCGAATTGGTATTCGAAGCATATACAAATCCTGAGCATATTGCGAAGTGGTTCGGTCCCCGGATCTTCACTGCAACTGCCGAAGCTGAGCTTCGCAAAGGCGGTAAATATTGTTATGTAATGATAGGCACCGATCAGGCTCCGCCGGAATTCAAGGGGCCCTTTCCGTTGAAAGGTGTATATCTTGAATTCATTCGTCCGGAAAAGGTCATCCAGACAGCGGATCTCTCCGATCATCCTGATGATTGGAAGGAGTTGATCAAAAGCAATATCTTAAATTACAACGGCCAAGATTTCCTGCATTCAGTGATGAGCGTTATCTTCGAAGAAATAGAAAAAAATAAAACAAAGGTCACGATCACATCGACATTCGATTCCGATGAAGTACGTGATGCCTATTTTAAGACAGGTATGAAGGAAGGTTGGGCAGAAAGTCTGGATAAGCTTGAGGAATTATTACCGAAATAATATATCAGATATACTACTTATTATTTATCAAATCTATGACAGGACAATCAAATACATCCGATCGCGAGATCGTCATTACAAGACTCATCAATGCTCCGCGCGAGCTTGTTTTTCAAGCATGGACTGAGGTAAAGCATTTAGAAAAATGGTGGGGACCGACAGGATTTTCAACAACAACAACAGAATTTAATTTCAAACCCGGCGGAGTTTGGTTTCATACTATGCACGGACCGGATGGCACTGATTATCCGAATGAAATCTTCTATGAAGTGATCATACCACCCGAGCGCATCGAGTATTCTCATGGCGGCGGAGATGAAGTCGGTGTCAATGATGCGCAGTTCCATGTAAAGGTCACCTTCGACGAGGAAGACGGAAATACACGACTTACTATGAAGTCAGTATTTCAAACGGCGAAGCAGCGCAACCATGTTGTTGAAAAGTATGGAGCCATTGAAGGTGGCAACCAGCATCTTGCAAACCTTGAGGAGTATGTATCACATACAATGAAGGAATAACAAACAGCAGATAAACTTTTTTTCATAAATAACAATTAACTAATCATATATAGACAATACAACTATGCCAACAATCAATCCGTATCTTAATTTCCTCGGTAACACCGAAGAAGTATTTAATTTTTATAAATCTATTTTCGGAGGCGAGTTCGCTGCCTTTGTCCGTTTTAAGGATTTGCCTGCAGCGGGTCCAGTATCGCCTGAAGATGCTTCAAAGCTCATGCATGTTGCTTTGCCGATCGGCAAAGAAAATATATTAATGGGAACTGATGCTTTGGAATCAATGGGACATAAACTAACGGTTGGAGATAACTTTTCACTTTCCGTTGCTGCCGATAGCAAAGCAGAAGCCGACAAACTTTTTAATGCGCTTTCAGCCGGAGGAAAAGTCGAAATGCCTATGAGCGATGCACCATGGGGTTCATACTTTGGAATGGCCCAAGATAAATTTGGGATCAAGTGGATGGTAAATTATGATGCACCAAAAAATTAAAGAGTGATGACAGATAATAATAAATTCATTATCACGCGGAGCTTAAATGCTCCGCGCGAACTTGTCTGGAAAGTATGGACTCAAAAAGACCACTTGATGAAATGGTTCGGACCAAAAGGGGTAACGATGCCTGTCTGTGATATGGATCTCCGTGTCGGCGGAACATTCCTTTATGCAATGGAAACTCCGGACGGTAACAGGATGTGGGGTAAATGGGTATTTCAAGAGATCATTCCACCGGAAAAGCTTGTGCTCATAAATTCCTTTTCGGATGAAAACGGAAATATCACGCGCCATCCGATGGCACCGACATGGCCGCGCGAAATGCTTTCGACGACTACGTTAAAAGAAGCAGACGGAAAAACGGAATTAACGATTGAATGGCTTCCGATCAATGCAGGTGAGGATGAAATTTCAACCTTTGAAGCAGGGCGCGATTCCGTGACGGGCGGATGGGCAGGGACATTCGAACAGCTTGAAGCATATTTAGCAAGTATCCAATAAAAAATCATGTGCAGAAATATTAAAACACTTTTTAATTTCGAACCGCCAGCAACCGATGAAGAAATTCGCGATGCTTCCTTACAATTCGTAAGGAAGCTTTCGGGATTTATAAAACCTTCACAGGCGAATGAAGCAGTATTTAATCAGGCAATTGAAGAAGTTGCTAATGCTGCCAGAACCTTGCTGCGATCTCTGGTCACGAATGCCGAACCTCTCGATCGAGATGAAGTTGCTGCGAAGGCACGAGCAAAAGCTATTGAAAGATTTGGAAAAATAACAATCACAGCAAACAATGACAAGATCTCAGATCAGTACAACATGGCAGGCGCAGTCTCCTAAACTGCTTAGCATATTGCGGATCGTCGCAGCGTTAGTTTTTATTCAACCTGGATTGATGAAGCTTTTCGGATTTCCTGTTGCCATGCCGGGCGGAAATACTGCTAATTTTCCTTCTGAAATATGGTTTGCAGGAGCACTTGAAGTTTTCGGAGGCGCTCTGATGCTTTTCGGACTCTGTTCGTGCCCAGTTGCATTTATCCTTTCAGGTGAAATGGCAGTAGCATATTTTCAAGCCCATGCGCCGCAAAGTGTTTGGACCGTTGTCAATCATGGAGGCGATGCAGTGCTTTTCTGCTTCATCTGGCTCTATATTTCAGCAGCCGGTGCAGGTCCATGGAGCTTGGATGCGATGAGAAGAAACAGAAAAATCTAATTATACTTATTCTTATAATCGATCGGCGATAAGCCGGTGATCTTTTTGAATGTCGTTCGGAATGCTTTGTTATCGGAGTAGCCGACATCGTACATCACTTCATTGACATTTTTTCTGCTGGACTCAAGACTTTTTTTCGCCGCTTCTATTTTTACGTGCTGCATATATTCAATGACGGAGTACGATGTCGCTTTCTTGAAGCGCCGCTCAAAGGTTCTTCTTCCAAGTGCGGAATGATCCGCCAATTCATCTACCGTTAATTTTTTCTTAAAGTTTTTTTCGATATATGTTTGTGCTTCTTTGATCGGATCGTCATTATGTATTTTCTCTCCTGCGAAGATTATGAATGGCGATTGATTATGACGGTCGATCTCGACGGCGTAGATCTTCGCACATTGGATGGCGATATCTCGTCCTGCATATTTCTCGATAAGATAGAGTACAAGATTCCAGAACGAACTTGCACCGCCGCTTGTATAAATTCCCTGCTCATCGGTAATGACACGGTCAGCAACGAGTATAACGTCGGGAAACATCCGTCTGAAATCATTATGTGCCATCCAATGCGTTGAGCATTTCTTTCCTTTCAGGAGTCCTGTTGCAGCGAGGATAAATGTTCCGACACACATACTTACTGCTTCAGCGCCATTGCGGTATTGAAAATTTATCCACGAAAAAAAATCTTGATTTGCACGTATCACTTCATCCATATTGCCATTGACAGCAGGAATAATAATGAGGTCGGTCTTCTCAACTTCATCAATGCTCACATCAGGAGTGAGGGTGAAAAGACGGTGATACACTTCCGGCTCTTTCGTGATACCGACGAATTGCACGTTAAAAACCGGCTTCTTGCCGCATTTTACTAAAAGCTCATTGGCTTGCATAAAGCCGCCAAATGTACCTTCTAAGGTACTTATCGCGGCAGCACCGCGCGGAACGAGAATTGATACATGTTTCACAATGCAAATATACGAAATATTTATGTCGCAATCAACCCCTTAGAATGGCATTTTTGCACCTCACGGATATTCCCGCGAATGTAGTATTTTTGTATAACCAACAACGATATATCGATTATCATAAACACTTCAGGCACAATGAGAAAATTAAAATTGCATTGCAATATAACTCTAGATGACTTTCATAGCGGACCCAATGGTAAAAATGATTGGATGAAATTGCTACGAGATGGTAAACAAAAAAACTATTTTAATGATATTCATGATCCTGTTGATACGATAATCTTGGGACGTAAGATGATGGATGGGTTTATAAAGCATTGGGAAAATGTTATCAAAGATCCTAATAATCCAGATTATGGACTTGGAATGAAAATGTGCGAAACACCAAAGGTTGTTTTTACGAAAACGATGACAAGTTCGCCGTGGAAAAACACGACTCTTGCTACAGGCGATCTTACGACTGAAATTAATTCTCTGAAAAATCAGGATGGAGGCGACATCATCGTCTATGGCGGAACGGAATTTGTTTCGAATCTCATCAAGGAAGGCTTGATAGATGAACTGAATCTGTTTATCCATCCGATTGCCATAGGCAAAGGTAATTCAATCTTCGCCGGACTTGATGTCAGTCAAAGCTTTGCATTGAAACGCTCTATCGGATTCGATAGCGGTATTGTTGCTTTGCAATATGAGCGGAAAGAAATTTAATTATTTCATTTATTACTATCATGGCAGCTAAAATTGAATTCACAATAGACATCAAAGCTCCCCGAGAGAAAGTTTGGAAAATACTTTGGGATGATGCTACCTACCGCAAGTGGACAAGCGCATTTAGTGAAGGTTCATACGCAGTATCGGACTGGAAAGAAGGAAGCAGCATTCATTTTCTTGATGCAAAAGGCGGCGGTATGTATAGTGTTATTGAAAAAGTGAACTCGCCGGAATATATGTCATTCAAACATATCGGCGAACTGAAAGATGGGAAAGAAATGCCACTTGATGAAAAGGCAAAGCTCTGGAGTGGAGGAAAAGAAAACTACTTGCTCAAAGAAAAGGACGGAGTTACGACACTCTTGGTTACAGGGGATCTGCCTGATGAATTTCTTGATTACTTTAACGAAGCATTCCCGAAAGCATTGGCTCTCGTCAAGTCACTTTCAGAAAACTAAATCAATACGCATAGTTATTAAGTTTTATGCATATTTATTCATTTATAATTAACAAAGGAGTACGATCATGAATCCAGTAATACATTTCAAAATGCCTGCAGTAGATAAAAAACGGATGAGCGATTTTTATACAAAAACATTTGGCTGGCAAACACAAACCCTTGGTGAAGATATGGGCGGTTATGTCGTAGTCGGCACAACTGAAACAGATGAGAATAGGATGCCCAAAAAGCCTGGAGCTATCAATGGTGGTTTCTATCAGAAAACTGATGATCCTTTAACTCATGCGCCGTCTGTGGTTATTGGTGTTGAGAACCTTACAGATCACATGAAGAAAGTAACTGGAGCAGGCGGAAAAATTATCGGTGAGCCGATGGATATTCCGGGTGTTGGCAAATGGGTATCTTTCTATGATACTGAAGGTAACCGTGTAAGCATACTGCAGCCTTTATAAAGAGAGCATTATGAAGGTTGCAAAAAATATTGATGATTACCTTGCCGATGTTCCACCTCCGGCAAGGGTAAAACTTGAAAAACTTCGAAGCATTATCTTGAGTGTCGCTCCCGAAGCGGAAGAGGTTATCAGTTATGCGATGCCAGCCTTCAAATATCACGGAATGCTCGTCGGTTTTGCTGCATGGAAAAATCACGTTGGATTTTATCCATGGAATTCCAGAACGGTTAAAGAATTCAATGAAGAGTTGAAAGAATATTCGACTTCAAAAGGAGCAATTCAGTTTCCTTTGGAGAAGCCTATTCCCGTAACACTTGTAAAGAAGATCGTCAAAGCACGGATGAATGAAAATCTGGCTAAAGCGAAATTAAAAAAACTACCAAAATAAAACAATACTGATGCAAAAAATCACTACATTCTTAACATTCAACAATCAAGCTGAAGAGGCGATGAATTTTTACACTTCAGTTTTCAAAAATTCAAAGATCTTAAGCCAAATGCATAATGGCAATATGTTCTTTGGCGGTTCGTTCGAGTTGGATGGACAGGAGTTCTTCGCTCTCAACGGCGGTCCGACATTTACTTTTTCCTTAGGCATTTCGCTTTTTGTCAATTGTCCTACTCAAGACGAAATTGATTACTATTGGGAAAAGCTTTCCGAAGGAGGTCGTAAAGACCGCTGCGGCTGGCTTCAGGATAAATTCGGAGTTGCCTGGCAGATCGTCCCTCCGACCCTTGGTCAACTCTTAGGGGATAAAGATCCGGCAAAATCCCAAAGGGTCATGCAAGCCATGCTCAAGATGGATAAGCTGGATATCCAGACCTTGCAGGATGCCGCAGATCAAAAATAAATGCGGAATTCTTCTTTTCCTGTGTCCGGTTTAATCAATCTCGTTCGTCTTTCTATAAAGCAGAGATTTTTCATCATCATCAAATAAACCAATTACATGGCAAAGACTATCATCCAAAAAGTAGTGTTCAAGAACACTACGCCGAAAGCAGTGCATGATCTTTACATGAATGCGAAGAAGCATTTCGATGATCTCCGGTGGTCCGGCAACGATCACTTCAAAGCCGGGAGCAAAATATTCTGTCTTCGGCGGATATATCACCGGAAAGAATCTGCATCTTGTCAAGGATAAACTTATCGTTCAAACCTGGAGAGCTCAAGGCTGGGATAAAAGTGATGTCGATTCAACTTTTATTATCAGTCTCGAGCCAAAGGGTAAGGATGTTGCTCTTCAGATGATCCATGCTAACGTGCCCGAAAAACATGAGGCAAGTCTTGCTAAGGGATGGAACGAACATTACTGGAATCCCTGGAAGCAGCATTTAGCAGGCAAGACGATAACCCGTGCGAAGATGTAATTAATATATTTCAGCGAAGTAGGATCTTCATTTACTCGGGGAAGTACGTGAAGGTCCGACTTTATTTTAAATAAGAACTTCTAACTAGCGAAGATGTATGAACGCCACAATGTTCGTAAACTTTTCGCATGAAATCTGCATATAGCATACACCATCAGGCAGAAATTCAAGATTGAGTGGCACTGCAATCCCTGCAGTAATTTCTAAAGTTTGGTCTTTTAATTTTATACCAAGTGTATTGACAAACTTTATATTAAGTTTGCCCGAATAGCTTTTACTAATAAGAGAGCCGAATTCTTTTGCAGGATTCGGACTAAAAATAAATTCCTCCTGATATATTGTTTTATGATCTGCTACATCTGCCTTTCCACATGATATGGAAGTTCCAATGAGTCCCTTTGCAACGGTGTTTAAAGCAGTGACTCGTACTGCTCCGGTACAAGGATCATCAGGCATAGCAGCGTCTAACGAATCGAATATAACATCTGCGCAATCATTCTCTAAGGGGCGCCAGGTAAAAATACAATATCCTGCAAGTGTATCGTTTAATGCTGCGAGATCCACAGCGTCGATATGAAGTTTTGCTCGGCCAGTCCATTGTTGGCCCGGAATATCAATACTTTTTCCGGAAGGTAATGTGGATCCCTGATAGGTAAGAATGGAAGCCGGATAATGCATCACCATCTCAAGTGAAGGCATTGTGCCGTTCTTCTTTAAGTAGATCGGTAAATGGATCGTTGCTCCGAATATATTGTTAATGATCTTCTTGCTAGACACAGCGTACTCAATGTGTTTGGATGTCACATTAAATGAATCTAAGAGTGAGCCGCCCGGATAAGCATAACTATCTACCGAGCCGAATGCATAGACGGTGATTCCGAATGGTAGAGCACCTGAGATCTTGTGATCGCCTTGCTCTACGTTAATTTGTGCATAGGCATAATGAGATCCGGGAAAACTCTGAACGCTAAATCCACTAAAGGATGAAATCGGTTTTCCATCAAGTGACATATCGGTAAATCCGGATTCGCAGGTTACAATGTTTAGGAAGTTACTTGTGAATGAAGCCGCGTCCTGATCCACCATAAAAGTATAAGAAGTGTCGAACTGCTCAACGGGAAATACGAGTGAGTATGCAGGATCTCCATAGGCTGTTCCGCCTCCGCCGGAAGTACCAAAACGACTGGTATGCATATACTGTCCGACTAAGATAGGAGCGGATGAGAAGATTGAGACAGGACCGGTTAATTTTGTGATCTCATAAAAATCTCCTGCATTAAGTCTTACGACAGGCGAACCGTTTACCGAAATTTTATTCGCATTCGTATGTGACACAATCCGTACAAGATCAGGAAGTGATGATGTCGCATATGGGGCGACCAGCGCTGAATATCCCCATGCAGTCACAGGAGGCATCTGCTCGACAAGATGATCGCGGCTGGTCGAAGTCGAACCCTCATTCTTAAATCCATGAGGAATGTCAGTCCGTACATGACCGGAAAATACGGAGATAGGTTTATCGGATTCGATAAGAGAACCTGTGAGGTCATTTGTAGTATCGGCAGCATTGCCCTGCACCAGAAACACATCACCTTTATTGAGTTGAATGGTGAATGGGGTTCCCGCAGGATTTTGATTTGAAGTTGCAGCCTTCGGAGTGATCTTCACATTTGTTGAATTCGTTACGCCCACGATCCAGAATTCCGCTGGTAAACCTACGCTGCCAATTCCGTTGGGCTGCGAAGTTTGATAATTAAGTGTACGATATTCTGTGCCGAGTACATCGACAGGCAGTGCCATGAAGGCATCACTTGAGAATTGCTTATGGCTGATTCCATAAACGGCAATTTCATTATCTGCAATAATATGAACTCCCATACCTGAGATAACTTGCTCATCAGTTGAAATCTCGACTGTCGGATCGCCAGGATTTTTTCCGTCCGGAAGTTCGATCGTTGTGATCTTACCGGGAGTGATGCTGAAACTCTGAGTAAAACCTAATGCTGGTACTTCTACAGTTCCTTGTGTAGCTATTTTCCCGGTAATAAAAAGAGCGAAAAAATTAAATGTTTCATTACCTGAGCCCTGATTTTCTGCAAATGCCACAAAAAATTCTTTTCCAAGGTTATCTTTTTTCTGTGCAAATGATGCAAGCGGAGAAATCCCCGATAGAAGGAGAAAAAAACTGAGGAGTCTGCAAAACCTGTTCATGTTTTTCATGCTAAGTATCTAAAAATAAGCTTTGCAAAAATACAATATACAAAGGAAGGAATTGTCACGGAAATATAAAGGAATTGCAAGAAGTTTACGAAGAATTTGGTTCCGTAATTTTTGATGACCTAAGAGTAGAAGCAACTGTATTTTAAGAAATGACTTATTAAGAGTTATCCGAACCAATTCGCTCTAATTCAACATATAGTCTTATCATTAATAACAATTCAAAAAGCGGAGGCAGTACTATGTGGTGGATGTATGCATTACTTTCAGCTGTATTTGCAGCTCTGACGGCGATCTTTGCGAAGATCGGCATTAAAGGAGTGAACTCCGATCTGGCAACGGCAGTGCGCGCAGTTGTGATTCTTTTTATTGCTTGGGGTATCGTTTTTGCCAGAGGGAATGCAAAAGATATTGACCTGCTATCAAAAGAAAATATTCTATTTCTTGTTCTCTCCGGAATTGCAACGGGGCTATCCTGGGTATTTTATTTTAAAGCACTTTCACTTGGTGATGCTTCGAAGGTTGCTCCGATAGATAAATTAAGTGTTGCCTTTGTAATTATCCTGGCAGCGATCTTCTTAAAAGAAGCGATCACTATCAAGACTGCCATTGGTGCAGCACTAATTATAGGGGGTAGTTTGGTATTGATATTTTGAGCAATGCTCTGTCAGATAGTAGCTACGACCTTTTAGTCGGAGCGTATCGGCTAAAAGTCCGTTCTACTGCTGTTCGCGGAATACTTTGTTATACAAGTTGTTTACCTACCCTATGCAAACAGATTCATTCCACTATTCCGTCACCGATCATATCGCGCGAATTCGTTTTGCGCGGCCGAAGACGCTTGGCTCGCTGACGTTCAAAGTCTATCGCGATCTTGCCGACCTGATGTATTCGCTGCGCACTGATGATAACGTAAAAGTTGTCGTCATCGAAGGCGAGGGCAAAGGCTTTTGCTCCGGCGGCGATGTGCATGAGATCATCGGCGATCTTTTTGTCCGCGATGTTAAAGGCTTGCTCGAATTCACACGCATGACAGGTGAACTGATCGTTAATATGCGTCAGCTCGAGAAGCCGATCATTGCTTCGATCAATGGTATTGCCGCAGGAGCAGGTGCGGTTATTGCTCTTGCATCTGATTTTCGCATTCTTGCAAACGAAGCAAACATTGCTTTTCTTTTTCAAAAGGTTGGGCTTACTGCTGCCGATATGGGGGCAGTATTTTTACTTCCGAAAGTAGTCGGGCTTGCTCATGCAACGGAATATTTAATGCTTGGCGATAAAATTTCAAGTGATGAAGCGTATCGAGTAGGGCTTGCAAATAAAGTTGTTGAGCTGTCTGAACTTGAAAAGGAAACGATGGCTCTTGCAAAACGTTTGGCTGAAAGTGCATCGCTTGCTCTTGGCTTAACAAAGCGGCTGATCAATAACGAATGGCTTATGGATATTACAAGCGCGATCGAGCAGGAAGCTACGGCGCAGGCACTCATGATGCAGACAGGCGATCATAAAGAATTCTTCGAAGCATTCAAGGCAAAACGCAATCCAAAATTTATCGGTAAATAACATTGAAGCAGTTAATAGTAATAAGTGCGCCATCGGGAGCAGGCAAGACAACAATTGCAAAACGCATTCTTGCAGCGCATTCAGATAAATTAACATTCAGCATTTCGGCAACTACTCGCACAATGCGTGATGGCGAACGCAATGGAGTTGATTATTATTTTCTTACGAAAGAAGAATTTCTTCAAAAGATGAAAGAGAATGAACTCATCGAGTACGAAGAAATTTTTGGAAATTATTACGGAACTCTCGTTTCAGAGATCGAACGCGCAAAATCGCAGGATAAAAGTTTGATCTTTGATATTGATGTTAAAGGCGGAATTTCTATTCGCACCCGATATCCTCATGACAGCTTGCTCATCTTCATCGCGCCCCCTTCGATGGAAGAGCTGTACATTCGTCTGATGGGTAGGGGAAGCGAAAACTCAGAAACGATAGACCGTCGTCTTGCAAGGGCAGAAATGGAAATGGAGAAAAAAGAGGTTTATGATCATATCGTTATTAATGACGATTTGGATATTGCTACGAAAGAGGTCGAAACGCTTGTTTTTCCAAATACCTGAGTTTTTCAATTTTTTGAACCTCTTGGACGCAAAACCTGTTTCATACCCCTAACCAAAATAACGAAAAACACAATGGGTATTGTACCGGTAGATCTCGAAAAAATGACAAAACAAGGCGAAACGCTGTATCAGGCGATCGCTATTACTGCCAAACGCGCTCGCCAAATCAATGACGAGATCAAAACCGAGTATATGGCTCGTATTTCCACGCTCGTTCCGATGGAAGAAGAAGACGACGAATTTGAGACCACGAACTTTGATCAGATGCGCATATCAATAGAGATCGAAAAGCGCGGTAAACCTACATTAGAAGCTTTGAAGGAATTTCAGGCAGGAAAATTGGAATTCCGTTTTCGAGAAGTTGATCCTAACCTATAAATTTAATCTTTTCGCTTTCAGATCTTTGCAGTGAATCACTGATTTTCAGTGAGTTTAGTTTTTTTTTGCGTATATTTACATTTTGAGTTTGTATACTTATTAAAATCGGCTTATTTCTTAGTTTAGAATATAACACTGATTTTATAGTAGTAATTTTTTTGCTTTTTCTTTTAACTATTTTTAAAAGGATATGAAACCTATATTACTGTTTCTTGTACTATCTCTTATTCTCGTAACCGGCGGGATTTTAAATGCACAGCCAATCGGCAGAACATTCGGCGTAAGGCGTCTTATCTTAGATAATAACGACCTCATCCTGGTGAACAATGTATACCTTATTGATCGCAGTGGGACCCTGGGCATCGATAATACTGGATTATTCTCTCCTACTTTCCCAAACACTTGCGCATTGCTTGACCTGAGTTCTACGACAAAAGGCTTACTACCGCCGCGCATGACTAATCTACAGGTTCTTTTGATCTGCGCAGGATCGCCTCCCGAGGGCTTGATCGCCGTAAATCTTACGAAGCATTCACTAGATTTTTATAACGGCTCAGTGTGGACAGAACCCTGGATGACAAGAGGAAACTACGGCTCGGATCCTACGGTCGATTATATCGGTACCAATGAAGCAACAGACTTCGTTTTTCGCACAAGTGTCACCGAACGTATGCGCATTCTCGCTGGCGGAAATGTAGCTATCGGCGTTCCGACTGCAGTCAACACGCATGTGCAGATCACGGAAAGCGGTCCGCAAACGGCATTGAATGTAACTTCAACCGGAAGCGGAACAGGTGTGAACATCACTACCGGCAACAGTAATAATCTTTTAGTGGTTAACGGTAGAACAGACGCTACGGTTGCGAATGTTGCCGCTGATCTCGTATGGGATTCGCGTATCAACGGCGACCAGCTTGTTACCGGAATTCAGAAGATAGGTGGAAGCATTTGGCTCGACGGAAGAAGCCCTACTCATCAGATCGTCACCGATGCACCGGTTAATATCGGAACAAAAAATGGCAATACGATCGGACTGGTAACAGGTAATACTCAGAGACTGACTATTGATGCAACCGGCAACACTACTATCACCGGTGGTAATACAACAATCAATGAGGGAACAAATGAATTTACAATTAATGGTACTGGCTCTGGCTATGCTGCGAATGTTAATACCAATAGTTTGCTGGGTTTAGAAGTTCATTGTAAAGCTCAAACAGGTACGGGGTTAAACAGCAACACCCATTTTGTTGATTTTTACGATCGTGCAAGCGCTAATCCACGCGGAAGCATCCAAGGACAGGATTTTGGAGAGTATTTTGCGGATCCGATCAATATTGCAAATGCTGCAGTCACTGCTGCCAACGTAATTGTCGCAGCAGCCGAACTTGTTGCCGCTGCTGCATCTGCTGCAACAGTCATCGGAATACCTGAAGGCGTCGGTTTTGCTGCACAGGCTGTTGGTATCGCAGTACAGATCGCTCAGTATGGCATTATCACTGGTATCCAAACTACTACCGGGCTTGGTATTTCGTATTCGTCTTCCTCCGGAGATTATGCAGAGTATCTTAAACGCGATAATTCCTCAGATAAACTTTATCCCGGTGATATCGTCGGCGTTAAGAACGGATTGATCTCCAAGAATACTGAAGGTGCGCAAAGTGTCTATTCGATCTCTCTCGCTCCCATCGTTTTGGGTAATGTACCGCCGAAGGGTGAAGAAGCGGAATATAATAAAGTTGGATTCCTCGGTCAGGTACCTGTTAAAGTACGCGGAGCTGCACATGAAGGAGATTTTATTATCGCATCGGGACTTAATGATGGCATAGGTGTTGCAGTCTCATCTGAAAATATCACACCTCAACAATTTACAATGGTAATCGGCAGAGCCTGGACTTCATCAGAATTGGCAGGAATAAAATATATTAAAGTTGCAGTCGGTTTGAATGCTAAAGCTATGAGCGAGATCATGAGCCATGAACAATCAGAAATTGATAACCTCAAGAATGAAGTAAAAGAGCTTCGTAAATCAAACGCAGAGGTTACTTCAATGAAGGCAAAGCTTGACCGCATTGAGAAGTACCTCTCACAGCCTGAGAAAATTACGAAGGACGTAATGCTCAGAAGTAATTAATTTTCGTTCTCTAATCCGGGGAACGCCGTTCAATTAAAACCCTGCCAATTCGGCAGGGTTTTTTATTTGATCCATTTGAATCATTCCCTATCCTCTTTCCGTTAAAATAGATAGCAAAGTTAATACAATCTATGTCAGCAATAAAACATAAAGCCGAAAAGGCATATCTTAACGAGAAGTTCCTTACCAGTCCTGAAGCAAGATTGCTCCGTATCATGTCGGAGTATATGGAGCCTCGGTCGAGGCTTAATCGCGAGCGCATCAAAGATATGATCGTCTTCTTCGGAAGTGCACGTATCAGAAGTCTGGAAGAATCTGCAGCGCTTAAATTACAGGTTGAAAATACCGGATCTCTTATTGAACGAACGCGGTCGAACTCTGAAGAAGTACAGCATGAACTTGAAGCTGCCCGCAGCCGCGCCGAAGCACAGCATCGGATGGCGCATTATTATGAAGATGCGGTGGAGCTTTCCAGGTTGCTAACGGAGTGGTCTGTCCGCGTTGCTGCGCGTGATGAGGACAAGGCAAATGCAAAAAAAGGTATCGTAACCGAGCGCATTCCTTTTGTCAGTGCTGAGTCAGTTAAAAAGCAAAGCTTCAAGCAGAGATATGTGATCTGCTCCGGCGGCGGTCCTGGTATTATGGAAGCAGCAAATAAAGGCGCAGCGCTTGCCGGAGGAAGATCGATCGGTTTCAATATTGCCCTACCCTATGAGCAGATGCCGAATTCCTATATTACCGACGAACTCAATTTTGAATTCCATTACTTCTTTATGCGCAAATTCTGGTTTGCCTATCTTGGCAAAGCGCTCGTTGTTTTTCCGGGAGGTTTCGGAACGCTCGATGAACTCTTCGAACTTCTGACATTAGTGCAGACCGGAAAAGTGAAAAAGAAAATGCCCATTGTTTGTTACGGCACTGAATATTGGAATAAAGTTTTGAATTTTCAATTCTTAGCAGATGAAGGAATGATTGACCGCGAGGATATTGATCTTTTACATTTCAGCGATTCGCCGCGCGAAGCATTTACCTTTTTGCAATCGAAACTTCAGAACCTTGATGAAGGCGAAGAATCCTTTATGCAAAGTAATGCGAAAACGGATTGATCAATTCTTGAATTCCAGTTCGATCGTCAGGTCTTCTTTGAGTTTAAAGCTTTTGCGATGTTCTGCGCATTGTCCGTGCGCTGCTATTGCAATGCGATGTTCGCGCGTGCCATAACCTTTATTTTGTTTGAAATTATATTGCGGATACATTTCATGCATTTCGTACATAATCTTGTCCCGAGTGCATTTGGCAATGATCGAAGCTGCAGCAATGCTTGGGGAAAGTGTATCGCCATCAACGATAGTACGGAAGGGATAAGAAAGTGTGGTCTTAAAATAATTTCCGTCGATAAGCAAGATCTCCGGTTTTAGTTTTTGATATGATTCTTCTAATTGCCTCACGGCAATGGTCATTGCTTTCATCGTTGCGCGGAGAATATTGATCTCATCGATCTCTTGAGCGGAAACAATTCCTATTCCTTTTGCTAATGCATTCTCGTTGACAACTCCATAAAGCTCTTCGCGTTCAGTGGCAGTAAGTTTTTTGGAATCGTTAAATTTAAAGCAATTCCGCGGAAGTTTACGGTCAAGTGAAAGTAAGACTGCCGCTGCGACGACAGGTCCGGCAAGCGGTCCGCGCCCGGCTTCATCGATACCGATAATATTCTTCTTGCCACGAGAAAGATATTCGCGTTCGATCTTCCATGATATTTTTGAAGTGCTACTCAAATAGTTATATCTCCTGTAGGACGGACTAAAGTCCGTCCTACTCAATTCATGTTTACATTAAAAATCTTTTATAATTCCAAAATGCAATTTTGCTCTATCTATCGTTTCGCTTTTTGCTAAACCGATACTTGCCGAGAGCAATCCGAGCTGCGTATCGAATTGAAAACTAATTCCATATCCAAGTGGATAAAGCACCTCACTTGCAAATGTAGCTGTCTGTGATCTTTGCAAATATCCATAATCGATAAAAAAGCCAAGATACGATGAGTGTCCCGTCATCAGTCGTTCATCGGCATGCAGGATAACGAAACGCGAAATGTGGAATTGAGATTCAAAATATCCGCGCATTGTCCGCAGTCCGCCGACGCGGAAAAGATCGCTTTCATCGAGTTCACCGTTAGATACATTTATCATTTTAGCAGAAACCGAGGGCACAAAAATCAGTCGATCAGAAAATGTTTTCATTGCAAACACGCCGTCAAAACTCAGCGTCCGTACTTCAAGACTTCGCGCAGCAAGCCTATCGAATTGCGTTGCTCCTGAAACACTCTTTGCCCCGTAACTTGCGCCCAATGAAAGTAGAAATCCGCGGCGCGGTGCTGCAAGATTATCGCGCGTATCCAGCCTTCCCTGAACCCCTGCTGTATATGAGCGGCTATCATAAACGATTTGCGCACCCCCAGGCACGATGCGGTCATAAGCAAAAGTTGCTGATAGGCTAAAACCATTCGATAGCACCAGCGATGGCGAGATCATGAAATTCGTCCGAGTATAAATACTATCTTCATCACGCTGCAAAAAAGAAATTTGCGCATTCACAGGCAAACCGAAAACCCATGGCTCGTCATATTGTGCGCTCAGCTCCTGTGCGGATCTGGTCTCGCGTCTGAAATCAAGCGATGCATTTCGTGCAGTCCCTGCGATATTTGTAAATCCAAGCGATATAAAGCCGTTGATAAATCCGTTTTGCGTCGGAACAGATGGAGGGTTATAACCAAGAATTCCATCAATGTATGTTGAATGTGTTTCATTGACCGTGATCAAAGCACCAACGGATGAATCATTAATGACATAAATTTGCGGAGCACTGACTTCAGAAAATATTCCGAGATGCTCTATCCTTGTTCGCTCGGCTTCAAGAGTATTCCTATCAAAATATGGTTTTTCATTGAGGAAGAATTCGCGAGTAATAATAGATGAATCAGTGATGGTATTACCAATAACTTTCACTTCTGTTAATCGCGGATGTTTGCCTTCGGTAATATGAAAAAAAATATCAAGTGATGTCGAATCATGCGGCAGGATCTTTTCTACCGTAAGTTTTGCAAGAGGGAAGCCGATTTTTTCATACTGTGTGAGTACACGTTCAATATCGCGCTCCAGGATTTCTTCGCGAAGGCTATCGCCGGCTTTTGTGGTAAATGATGCCAGAAGTTCATCAGAACTGATATGCGAAGCACCCGTAATTTGAATGGATGCGATTATATATTTTTGCTGAGCCGGTGCTCCGGTAAATAATAAGCAAAGCCCGATCACACTAGCGAAAGCAGAGAAGAGAATAAATTGTATGCGGGTTCTAAGCAATGATGTATCTTGTTCTCAACTCAACGATGGAAAGCATACTGAAAAATCCCGTACTACGGGGTAATAATCATAACCTTTAAGACGTTATAAAATATATATACAAATGAAACCTAGTGCATTCACGACTATTTCCTACATTATCCTTGGCATAGGATTTATCTTTGTGGGAGTTCTACATTTTGTACGTCCTTCCGGGTTCGTTGCGATCGTGCCGCCATTTCTTCCTGCCCATCTTGAGTTAGTTTATATCAGCGGTGTTTTTGAGATACTTGGCGGCATCGGGCTTTTTCTGCCGAAATACAGGCGCGTAACTATAATTGGCTTAATTGCGCTGGTTATTGCCGTATTTCCAGCAAATATTTATATGGTCATGCATCCCGAAGAATTCGCAACCGGTTGGATAACTCCGCTTGCATTATGGATTCGACTTCCGTTGCAGCCGCTCCTGATATGGTGGCTCTGGAGTATACGGGTAAAAAAAACAAACGTAAAATTTAAATTTTAAAACACATTTTTTATTCCGGCAAGCTTCTGAGATCGCGGAGACGTTCGACCTGATCACGAAGCACTCGGCGGTTTTGCATCGGATTAGTTACTGATGGATCGGGCACCCAATCGAGTAATCCTTTATCAATTGCGCGCGAAATTCGCATTCTGTTTGCCTGCGTATTCTCTCCAAATGCCAACGCTGCGGCGTTCGTTATCGTGATGAGTTCGTCGACAGATATCCACCAGCGTGCCCGTGAAACGACGATGCCAATATCAGAATCCCAGAAGCCGTCAAAGAATGTAGGATTCTCTTTTATAGAGTTTCCGAGCAGTAAATTAATAGTTCGTTTTAACGCGTTTTCAACCCGTAGTACCATAACATTCGTCCGGGTGATCTCGCCGTTAGCAACAGCAATTAAGAGGGTCATATCTTCCTGTAATGAGACGCGCTCAAAATGATCTGATCCCTCAGTTGAAGAATGTTTACCGAGCGCCTCTCCAAATTTCTCGTACTGTGTATTGACAATCTCCAGAATTTCAGCAGTCAGTTTATCAGTAAATAATGCCATATAAAATCATATAATGTTAAATAACCCTACTAACGTTAGTTACGTATGTTTAGTTCATAGCAATCATTGAATACCTGTATTTTGACGTTTTTTGGACAGAAAAAGAAGTCTTAAGGCATTTGGCCAAAAAATCTGTAATATATAAAGATAGGGAAAATAGTGGTTTGTAAAATAAAAAATGCGGATTTGAAACGTTTGTACCGGAAATGTTGTATATTTGTATGAACTCTCTCTCGACGAAACACTATAATCGAAGGGAAAACAACAATGAAGATTCGAGGATTACTAATAGCCGCATCGTGTATCGCGCTCTCTGCCGTTTCGGCGTTTGCGCAGTATTCGATCGTCTCAAGCGTAATCGGCTCGGGTGGCGGACCAAGTTCGAACGGCACCTATTCTATGAATGGGACAGTCGGTCAAGCAGTGGTCGGACCCACCGTCGGAACCAACATGATGGTAGATCAAGGCTTTTGGCACTCTGTGCTGGGAGTTAATGGTGTGCTGCCTATTGGTGCCGGAGCAGGTTATGATTTGGAACAGAACTTCCCGAACCCGTTTAACCCGTCAACCGTGATTCGTTTCTCGATTCCTGAGCGTGTGAAAGTGACCCTCAAGGTCATGAACCTGCTTGGTGAAGAAGTGAAGCGTCTCATAGATGGCGAGTATTACGAAGCCGGAAAGTACGATGTCGATTTTCTTGCACAGGGTCTTCCGTCCGGTACTTATGTTTATAAGCTTGAAGCTGGAAACTTCATCAAGTCTCGTAAAATGGTATTGGCGAAATAACCTGGCCTAAAGAGAAGAAGTATTTCGACGAGAGTATCAACTCTTTTAAACCCCTTCAATTCGAAGGGGTTTTTTATTTTTAGGATAGGAATTTGAAATTAGTGGGGCGAACCGTCCTGCTAACTGCCCTTTATTGCGGCATTTTAATTTTGACCGTCAGGTCCGGCGGATTTTGATTAGCTCCGGTATATTCGATCTCCAATGTAGTAGAGCCCGAACTTGCCTTGATGAAATTGGGAAGCGGAAAGCCTTTTTTATCAAAGAGTCCTTCATAGGTAATGGTAATATCAGGTTTCGGAAGGGTGGTGCTTTCAAATGAGATAATGCGATTCCACCTTTCATATTGCATGATCGAAAGTTTTGCTTTATCAGTGAGGTTAGTAGGAAGCCTTCCATTTAATGTAATTGCTTCAGTGGTCTGTGATGCTGCTCTCTGGATATAAAGAATATGTCTGAATTCAGAAATTGAACGCAGCACTGCCGTATCTCCTAAAGCGAGCTGACCATTCGGTGCTAAGCCGTAGATAACATCGGAAAGCGATTCTAGTGTCAAGCCCTTCATGCCGGTGATCTCCTGCAATGTTTTAGGATCAGGCTTGCCGCGGTATTTTTCTCCTTCGATTGCATTGTAGAATTGATATTCCTCCGGTGCTCCGAGAAATTTAGCTCCGGTGATTCCGAAGGGACCTGAGACGATCATGCTAAGCGAGTCGACTCTTCTCAGTTCATTGACGCCAGAGAGGCGTTTGGATTTCAATTCAAAATGGCCGCCCTGCGAGCCATTGGCATCGCCGAGGGTTATGCTGCCTTCAGCGCTAAGGCTATAAGCCATAGCCGATTCATCATTGAGGCATTTGAGGACTGCATCGAGGGTCTGCTGATCCCGATTATAGCTTGAGGTGCCCTTGGTATCTTTTTTTTCAGTAGCCGAATGTGAGGTGCAGCTATTAACGGCCAAGAGAAATGAGATACTGATAAAAAATAATTTCATTAAAATTTGTACGGCTTATAGAGTTGAACGTTACAGGTTTTTCAATCCATCTGCTTATATCTGGCTCTTACGATATGCTCGGGCAATGCTTCATAATGCCACCATTCCCGCTGGAGTTGGTGGAATCCGGCACGCTTCATGATGGAGCGCAGCAGCAGGCGATTAGTATATTGCTCCTTTGTCAGCTTTCCGGATCGCAAATACTTTATTTCATATCGCGGTTCGGCAAGCTGCGAAAGATCATCGTAGCTTGTTCCCATATCAAGCTCTTTTCCATGATCATCAACAAGAGAGAGGTCGATCGCAAAACCGTAACAATGGATTCCATAACTCGGATAAGCAACATAATGTGCCATTGGAGTACCTTTGACATGCTGATATAATTTCTTTTGTACTGAGAGGGGACGGAAGGCATCGAAGACGATCAATTTAAATCCCGGATTTTCCTTCGCCAGTATTTCCGATGCTTTCTGAAATTTTTCAGCAGCAAGCGGATGAAGAGAGCAGCTATATTTATTGGTATCGAGAATTATGCCGCAAAAGTTATTGGTCGTTGCATATCGCTTATCAATCTTGACATTCGGAAAAGCTGCAATGTCAATAAAATCTTGATGTGATGAGGAAAGTGGGTGGATCGTAGGTTGAGCCAAAGCATCAGGGATGGCTATGCCAATTAAAAAAAATATCGGTAAAAAAAACAGATGTAACTTCTTCACAGCCTTAATTTTTTTTGTGTATCTCAGACAAAAATACGGCGCAATCTCCCGGGTTCTTCCTTTATTGGGAAATCATTAAATAAATTCATAATAATATTAATGAAACTCTCAATCACTACAGATCATAGTATGCAATTCCTAAAGTCTTCCTTCTAAGAGACCCACTATTTCCGAACCCTTTCTGAATTCTCTCCGTATCATGGCTGTTAACGATAGGCTATAAATTTTATCTGATGGCAAATAAAGGAAATATACTCTGGGTTGATGACGAGATAGATCTGCTCAAACCGCATATCATGCTTTTGGAGCAGCGCGGATATTCTGTGCGCACGGCAACCAATGGCTCGGATGCTATCGCATTGCATCTGGAATCACCTGCCGATCTTATCTTTTTAGATGAGATGATGCCGGGCTTAGGCGGCTTGGAAACGCTGAATGAAATCAAATCTAAATCTCCGGCAACCCCTATCGTCATGGTCACGAAATCCGAAGAGGAAGACCTTATGGAGCAGGCAATAGGCAAAAAGATCTCCGATTATCTTACCAAGCCTGTTAATCCCACGCAAGTTCTCCTTGCCGTCAAGAAATTTTTAGAGGGCAGGCAAATTTTGGGCGAAGCGATCAGCCGCGACTACACTCAAGAATTTGCACGCATGGCATTTAATTTGCAGACTGCCGAAACTGCGCAGGATTGGATCGATCTTTATGTAAAGCTTGTCAGTTGGGAAATGGAACTCGATGAACATGGCGGCTTGGGTTTGGCGCAAACTCTCAGCGAACAAAAACGCGAGATGAATGCAGAGTTCGGAAAATTTTTCGAGCGCAATTATAAAAACTGGGTCAATACTATTTACACTCGCGATAATGCCGCCAATCGTCCGGCGCTTTCGCCTGATGTGACTGAAGAATGGGTTCTGCCCACGTTAAAAGAGGGCAAACAAAATGTTGTTTATTTTGTCATTGATTGCATGAGGCTGGATCAATGGAAGATCATGGAGCGCGAGATCCGCGATCTCTTCAAGATCACCACCGATTATCATTTCGGTATTATTCCATCGGCAACTCCTTATGCGCGCAATGCAATTTTCAGCGGGCAGTTCCCATCGGATTTCGGCAAAACTTTTCCCGATACCTGGAGCACGGGCGACGATGAGCATTCGCAAAATAAAGATGAGGCGCTGATGCTGAAAATGCTGTTGGAGCGCAAGAAGGTAAAGCTCCGAAGCGATCTGAAATATATTAAGATCATTGACCGCGATTTCGGAGCAGGTATTGCCCAGAATATTGTAACCTATGCACGAAATCAATTTACCGCAATTGTTGTAAACTTCGTTGATATGCTCGCACATACAAGAAGTGATTCGCCGATCTTAAAAGAGATCGCGCCCGATGAAAGCGCATATCGCTCACTGACCCGTTCCTGGTTTTTGCATTCAAGTCTGCTTGATATGTTTCAGGCTCTTGCACGAATTCCGAACATGAAAATTATTATCACGACGGATCACGGTTCAATACGAAGTCTTCGCGGAGCGAAAGTTTTGGGTGATAAAGAAACTTCAACAAGTCTTCGGTATAAATACGGACGCAACATCAAAGCCGAAGAGAAGCAGGCGATGTTCATCAAAAAACCTGAGGAATATAAACTTCCTTCACGTGCGATCACCACCAATTATATTATCGCAAAAGAGGATTACTATTTCGTCTATCCGACGGAATATCATAAATATCTCAATCATTATAAAGACACTTTTCAGCACGGTGGCATTTCTTTAGAGGAATCGATTCTGCCTGTTATAACTCTTGAAACAAAATAAAGAAATGAACTATAAAAATATTTTACTATGTCACCCTGAGCGCGGCGAAGGATCTGAACTTTTAGCCTCAGAGAATCTCAGATTCTTTCCTGTGCTCAGAATGACAATTATTCTCTTTGTTGCTTTATTTTCATATCCTCTTTTCGCACAACCAACAGATCATTATATTCCTACGGCGAAAAAATTTTTAGGATATATGGAAACCGGCAAATTTCAAGATGCCTACCTGCTTTTCGATTCTTCAGTTGCGAAGATGATCACCGAAGCGCAGAATGAAGCGGGGTGGAAAAAAATCCATTCAAAACTTGGTGCATTCAAAAAGCAGACAAAATCACGCATTGAAGAGATCAATCCATATACTGCTGTCTTTTTGACATGCGTATATGATAGCGCGCAGGTCGATTTGAAAGTGGTAATGAATCCCCAATACCGTATCGTCGGATATTTCTTTGTTCCTACAGAAAAATATGCTCCTCCACCGTATGCGGATACCAATGCCACAACTGAACGGCGTATCGAGGTTAAAACCGGTTCGTATATTTTATCCGGTATTCTCACATTGCCGAAAAAAGGTGATCATTTTCCTGTAGTGGTTTTAGTCCATGGAAGCGGTCCTCACGATAGGGATGAAACGATCGGATTAAATAAACCTTTCAAAGATCTTGCTTTGGGGCTTGCATCTAAGGGAATCGCAACGCTGCGTTATGATAAACGCACGTATGCTTACGGCGCAAAGAGCGCCCCGGATCCGAAGCTCATCACCTTAAAAGAAGAAACGGTTGATGATGCAGTGAGTGCATTGCATCTTGCGCAGACTATAAAAGAGATCGATGCAAAGAAGATCTATCTTTTAGGCCATAGCCTTGGTGCGATGGCTGCACCACGAATTGCAAGCCAGACCCTCTTTATTGCCGGAGTGATCCTGATGGCAGGCAATGCTCGTCCCTTCGAAGATGTGCTTCTCGATCAGATGTCTTTTGTGATACCGATGCAGGTTCCGGTAAAAAAACAGGCAGATTCTATTTTAGGATTAAGGATGGAAGAAGTTGCACGAATTAAACGAAATAATTATAACGATTCAGCGCAGCACCTTCCGCTTGGGTTATCAGGCGTGTATTGGAAGGATATAAAAAATTACGATCAGGTTGCAACAGCAAAATCGCTTGCTATGCCGATGCTTTTTCTACAAGGCGAAAAAGATTATCAGGTGACGATGAAAGATTTCGATCTCTGGAAAAAAGCTCTGGCAGGAAAAAAGAATGCTGCCTTTATTTCTTATCCGGGATTTTTCCATCTGTTTTTCAATGGCGAAGGCAAACCAAGTGATTACGATAAAACCGGACATATTTCGGAGAAGGTTATTTCCGATATTTCTGCATGGATAAAGAAATAAATTCTGCAAGTGCCGAAGAAACCGTTTCGCTCGGCGAAAAATTTGCAGGAGAAAACCTCTCTGCCGGATCGCTTGTAGTATTGCGCGGCGAACTTGGAGCCGGGAAAACACAATTCACCAAAGGCATCGGGAAATATTTTGGAATTTCCGAAGATGAAATATCCTCACCTACATACAATCTTGTAAGCGACTACGATCTGACAGGAGACATTACGAAATTATATCATCTCGATTGCTATCGCTTTGAAAAATCGGAAGAGCTAATAGAACTGGGAGTTGAGGAATACCTCTACCCGAAACATGCCGTCACGATCATCGAATGGCCTGAGAGGATAGAGGCGTACTTGCCGGGAAAAAGAATTGAAGTGATGATCGAAGTGCTGAGTGTGAATGAAAGAAAGATTACGATCAGACTACCATGAAAATATTCCCTTTTCCTACTTTGGCTTTTAGCTTTTCTCTTTTCGCCTGAACTCATGATTCTCGCTTATAACACATCGCTTGCCGATCTACATATCGGATTATTCTCCGATAACGCAGTGCCGCTTGCTGAATTTCATCAAAGCCCATCCGAGAATGATCGTGGCATTCATGATGCACTGCTTGCGCAGAAAACATCCGACCTATTACAAGAACTATCGGCATCAGCAAAAGATATTTCTATTATTACCTTCATTAATGGACCCGGGTCATTCACAGGACTTCGCATCGGACTTGCATTTGCAAAAGGTATGGCATTCGGCTTATCTCCGGTAGGGCAGACGCTCAGTCCGCCGGTCATCTCTCTCATCCCCCTTCTTGCGCATGAAGTTCTTGCTCGCGATTCGAGAATTACAATAAACGAAGAACGAACCACGAATCACGAATCACGATCAGCCATTCTCTATCCCGGGTATGAGAAGAGTTCAGTCTATATATCTTTTCCTAATGAGCCGAGGGCAATTACATATCTTCCTATCAGCGAACTCCTGAAAATGAATATCACAGAAGTCATCTGTACTCCGGAACTCAGCCATATTCCGATACCACATCATATTGTAAGTATAGAATTGCAAACAATGGCTCAGATGGCATCAACTATCAACCATCTGCAATCGACTATCGACATTTCCTCTCTCGAGCCTTTTTATGGAACGGATTTTAAGACAGGCAAATAAGTTGAATTGCATGGAACTCAATCATGGAAAAAGTCGTTATACGGCGTCATTACAACCGGTTAGCATTTCCGATAGTAACTAAAAGCCACAGTTTTATAAAAAGCCGCAACACGGGAGCGGTTTTTTTGTTGCCTAAAATTTTCTATTACAATCTGGATGGTTTTTTAGTATTTGCCTCTTTGTTTACATCAGGGTAATTTTGCATTACCATTTATTGTGCAGCATTAAATTAAAAACTTGAATTGCAGCTAACACTTGTAACTTTACCATATTGAAATCGTTTTACTCATACAAGATCGAATCAGGATTAAATAAGCTTTTTTAGCTCACTGCTGCGAATCTTAGGCTTTTCGCTTGAAATGAAACCTTTTCCGCCTATCTTTTATTTATATAAGGCTGTTATTTTACATTAATTTGAATAGGAAGATATAGAAGTATGAAACAATCCAGAATATTTGCCTCCGTATTTGCTGTTGCTGCTATTGTGGCGATCAGCTTACATAAGCTGCCCGTGCCGGGCAATCAGCAAATAGTTACGCAAGCCGGTTTCTTTTCACCGATTGATACTGTCAAGCCTGCTCCGGTAAAGAATGCACAGATCAAGGTGAATGAAGAAACCCATGAATTCGGCAAGATCGAGCAGAATACCATTCAGACGACAACCTTTATCATTGGTAATACCGGTACCGATACGCTGGAAGTTTTCAGCGCAAATCCATCCTGCGGATGTACGGCTTCATTCCCGGGCAAAAAACGCATTCCGCCGGGAGACACATCTCAATTGAAGATCTCCTTCGATCCGCATAATAAGGCAGAAGGCGATATGACTAAGACGATCACTGTCGTCTCCAATTCCAAAGCCGATCCTCAGAAGATACTTCGCATTCACGGACAGATCTATAAATCAAAGCTTGCTCACTCAGGAGGAATGATGCATCTTGACGGAGTATTCCAGGGCAATTGCGCTTCCTGCCATGTCGAAAAAGGCAAGGGAGAACTTGGTGCGAAGCTTTATGAAGCCGATTGTGCTATCTGCCATGGCTCGAAAACCGATAATAAGCCCGGTCCAGATATTACCGCTGAGGCGATGATGCATCACTCAACCCATGAGTGGAAAGAGATCATTGCTGAAGGAATTGATAACTCGAATATGCCTGCTTTCGGGTTAAAGCATAAAGGACCGCTCACTGAAGAAGAGATTGCTTCGCTCGTTGATTACCTCGGTGCCTTCAAGAAGAACTTAGCACGTGAAAGGCAGTTAAAATCTCCTGGTGCCGGTGCGCAAGGTTCGCAGATGAAATAATAAATGGCAGTTGTTACTAGTCGTTAGCAAAAGATTATTTGCTAACGACTAATAACTAAATACTCTTTTTCGGCCATGTCCCTTTCCCTACAAAATATCCTTCTTTTTTCGCTTTTAGCTTCTACTCCGGGCTTTTCCCAATCCCTTCTTCCTGAATCTTCGGTTTCATCTTCGCTGAGTAATTCTATAGTCGGCTTGCCATCGGAAATTTCTTTTGCTCTCAATCCTTCGCAATCCCATGCCGATTCTCTTCATCCCCTTCACGCTTCAGTGAACTATACGCCTTTTGTCGGCGGCTTGAAAGATGCAAGCCAAAGCTCTGCAGAAGGAATATATTATTCGTCATTCGTAAATTCTTCACTTGCGATCGGAGCAACGAATCTTTCTTTTAGTAATCTCTATTCCGATCTTGCACTTTATACAACACTAAGTAAATCGTTCGAACTGGCAAATAATCGCAAAGCTTCTGCAGGTATCAGGGTGCGATATGAATCTCTTGGTACAACACCAGATTATCCGAAGCTGCATTTTCTTTTTGCTGATATAGGGTTCACGCTTGATCTTACTTCGGAGTTCTCGTTGGGAGGATCAGCAATAAATCTTCTCGGTACGAAGTATCAGATCGTTAACGGAGACATAGAAAAATTAGATCGCAGATTTCTCTTCGGCATTGCATATCTGCCTGAAGCGCTTCCAATAAAATTATTAACATCACTTGAAGAAGATGCGAAGCAGCCGCTTGTCTTTGGATTCGGCGCTGAATATGATCCCATAGCCTTTCTCGCATTGCGGCTCGGAATAACTACCGATACGGGAAACATTACAACGGGAGTTGGTATCAAGTACAGTAATTTCTCATTCGATGCCGGAACGCGCTTCGATAAGGCGCTTGGTTCGGTATTTTCTTTCAGTGCCGGCGGAGTATGGTGAGAGGCATCTGTGCAATCATTATTCTAATGCTGCTAAGCGGGGATGAATGTTTTGCGCAAATAGAAAAAGATTCTCTATCACTTGTGCGAATGCCATTCGTTCTTGAAAATATTAATGATATTGATCTTGCCTCACAAATCACCATCGCAAATATCGGCGAGGAAATCTTCGGAGAGCAATTGCAATTTCTGACCGATGATATTGAGCAAACTTTTCGCAGTCCTTTTCTGCTCCGCACCGCCTCATGGAAAGATCTGCAGACCATACCGACATTAACCGATCTGGATATCTACCGCATTCTAAAAAACCGAAATGAGGGCAAACCAACGGAAGCGGATATTTCAGAGAGATCAGCATACTTTATTGCTAAATTTCCTTCGAGATCCAAATCTCATTTTTCACTTCGTTCGCGAGTGATACTTGATCCTGATGCCGATAAACAAGCTGTGTACCAAAATGGCATGTACCGAGGTACTCCGATCAAAACCACGACACGAATTTTGGCAAAAAAGTGACGGTATTCTTTTCTCGTTGACGGAAGCAAAAAATCCGGGTGAGCCTTTGTACTTCGATCATCTTAGCGGATGTATTGCGATAACAAAACCAATTTCGATATCTGAGGATGTTTCACTTTCTAAATGCGTATTGGGTGATTACTCGCTTTCCTTCGGAAGCGGATTATTGCTGACAAGCGGATATTCACAGATGCCAACAAGCAATGTAAGCGCCGGTGCTGTTCCGCATATCGGCGGTATAAAGCCCTATATCTCTTCAAGCGGCTTCCGCTATTTTCAGGGCATTGCTGCGGAGATCACTTCAGGAATGTTTAGCGCTGCCGGATTTTTCTCGGATAGAAAAATAGATGCAACAGTAGATTCAAATAAGATCACCTCACTTTCTACATCCATCTATCACCGAACAGCTTCTGAGTTGGCACGAAAAGATCAGGCAGAGAGTAAAGTGACGGGAGGTCATGTTGCGATCACTCCGCTAAGCGATGATAGATTTTTAGAGTTCGGTACAAGTGCCTATACGTTGAATTATGATAAGCCTGTTATTGCAAAAGATTCTCTTACGGGTTTCAGCGGCATTCAGCATTCAATGATATCGTTCGATATGCGCGGCGCTTTTTCTTTTATTTCCTGGAGTGGTGAATTCGGGAGGATGATTTCCGATGCGGGAAGGGCAAATGCATTTGCCATGTCAGTTATAACAGCTCCTCTAAAAATTTGGGAGATCGCATTGAATTATCGTAACCTTCCGGTAAATTTTATCTCTCCATTCGGCGGAACGTTCGGAATAAATTCAAGCAACGCACAAAATGAAACCGGATGGTATATCGGCTCAAAGGTTTTTATAATTCCTCAGACGTTCTGGTTTTTTGGTTCTGCAAATTTTTCAAAAAGTGAAAGTACTGTAAATGGAGAACGGCGATATTCCGATATTCGATTGGGAAGTAAATTTAAGTCACTATCATTTCCGCTTCATCTCACGTTCCAACTTAGAAGTTATGGAAAGGGAACTGCCTTCGCACTAGTGAACGATACATTGGCAAAAAGATCATTTCTTTTCGATGCCGATGCTGACCTGACTAAAATGATCACGGTTTCGCTGCGCGCAGAATTTCAACAGACGCCATCGAATCAGAGTGGATATTTAATAAGAACAGGGATAAAATATTTACCCATTGAAGAATTATCTGTTGCAAGCGGAGTATCAATCTTCCGGACCGATTCTTATGCTGTGCGCTTTTATTCGAATGAACCCGATCTGCGCGGCTCATCGCCGTTCGTGGCGTTGTACGGAATGGGCTACCGATACTATTTGCAATTATCGTATGACCTGTCTTCGGCATTTACATTTTCAGGAAGAATTGCCCAAACAGTCTATGCGCCGTACGCCGGAGGTGTACTGATCCATCGAACAACGATCGGCGCGCAATGCGATATAGCTTTTTAGAATTCACTTTTTTAGGACAAAAGTATATGTAACACTGTTATCAAAACTCTAAACCATAGTACGTACATTATGCATAGATTTTGCGTTGTTTTACTTGCATTAGTCATCATATCGTTCTCCTGGCTTTCTCCGTCATCGGCACAGAAAAAAGTTAAAACAGTAATAAAACCTTCTCCTGTAATTAAGCCTGCTGCGCCTGAAGTGCCGAATGGACCGACATACGTTGCAATCGATGCTCCACCGATAACTCCGGCATTCACGTTGAATGTTAAGGAATTAAAATTCGGTTCTCAGGGAGTTGGTGTTGAGTCTTGCATGTATGTAACGATCAGTAATCCGGGTGGAGCAGCTCAGACGATGACACAGCTTTCAGTAGACGATGAAAAACGGTATTCAATTCCTTCACCATCACATCAGATGCTTCCGATAAGTATTCAGCCCAAATCGAGTCTTACCATCAGTGTCTGTTTTAAACCGGAAAAGGTCGGTGAGTTCAAGAGCCGACTGGTTATTAAATCTGCAATGGACTCTTTATTTATAAGCATAGATGGTAAAGGTATCAAGCCTGAAGATGTCGGCAAATTACCAAAGACAGAGTTCAGTGTTTCTAAGAAAAAGAGACATGAATGGAATATTAAACTACAGTTGATCTCTCCTGCGAAGATCAACCTTCAGCTTTTTGATGATCTTGGAATATCGAAATTTTCCTTCTTAAACAACGACTTCAAGAATGAAGGACTGTATGAAATCCCATTCGATGGTCTGGATAAAGATAAACAAAAACTTCCCGAAGGCAAATACTACCTGCGCTGTGTCATAGAAGAAACCGGACGAGGGAATCAAGCAACGAAGTTCACGAAGGCAATAGAGATAGAATAAATTTCTTCGTGCTAAATGAAGAACGAAGAACTGAATTAGTTCTTCTTCCTGAAAATAAAAGAGACCGGTACACCTTTGAAGCCGTATTGCTCGCGAAGCTTATTTTCGAGATAGCGTTTATAGGAATCGGGAATAAGGTCGGGATGATTTGAAAAGAATGCGAAAACAGGCGGTTCGGTCTTTACCTGTGTAATATAATTTATACGAAGGTCTCTTCCCATGACTGCCGGTGGTGGTACTCTTTCAATTTCCGGTAATAAGAACTTATTAAGATCTCTGGTCTCAATGCGTTTCTTGCGCTCTTCATAGACTTGCAATGCCAGTTCAAGCGGCTTCGTATGCCGCTGATGGGTAAGTGCGCTGATGAAGACAATGGGAATATGATCGATCGTGCGCAGCATATCGCGCACCTCTTTTTCAAACTTGACGGCAGTATTTGTTTCCTTCTCGACAGCATCCCATTTATTTACCACAAGCACAATGCCTTTGCGTGCATCCACAACATCGTTCAATATCTTCGCATCCTGATTATTAACACCTTGGGCAGCATCGACAAGAACAAGAGCTACGTCGCATTCTTCGATTGCTTTCATCGTCCGCACGATTGAATAAAGCTCAAGCGCATCGTTAATATATTTTTTTCTTCGAATACCTGCCGTATCAATAAGCGTAAGCTGCTGTCCATAATAGGTATAATCGGTATGGATAGAGTCGCGCGTCGTACCGGCAATTGGAGTAACGATCGTGCGTTCTTCACCAAGCAGGGCATTGACATAACTCGATTTCCCGACGTTAGGCTTGCCGATGATGGCAAGCTTCATAATGCCTTCTGTATCACCGCCTGAATCAACGGGAAGGGCTTTATTGAGTTCATCGAGGAAATCGCCGACACCTCTTCCGCTAATGGCGCTTGCAGCTAGAGGCTCACCTAAGCCGAGAGCGTAAAACTCCACCCGGAGCGTTTCATCACGCTCATGATTGTCAACTTTATTTGCGATGAGCAGGACTTTCTTTCCGGACTTACGAAGCATCTCGGCGATCTCCTGATCGAGAGGATGAACGCCGCTTGTTACATCGATCACGAAGAGAATGACATCCGCTTCGCTGATTGCGATCTCTGCCTGACGCCGTATTTGACGTTCAAATATATCTTCGGAATCAGGTACGATACCCCCGGTATCGACGACAAGAAAATCACGCCCCGCCCAATCGGCTTTGGCATAAATTCGGTCACGGGTGACACCGGAAATAGATTCGGTTATGGCTCTGCGCTCGCCAACAAGGCGATTAAAAAGAGTGGACTTACCGACATTAGGGCGTCCGACGATTGCAACAAGGGGTAAGGGCATTTTAAGCTTAAAGCTTAAAGCTTAAAGCTTAAACGGGGAATTTAGGCTTCGAACTTTGGCTCAATATTAATTTTTTCGTTTCTTGGTGATTATTGCACCGATTATTTTTTTCAATTCTTCACACTCTCTTCGAAGTTCTTCAACTTCATCTAAGGGTAAGATATCCGATGCTACAATTTGTCGAAGCCAGAAAGATGTTTCTCGTGCTTCCTTAAGGGATATAACAAACTTATTCAGGAAATCCGTGTCAGTCTGAGTCCCGTATGCTTCTTCAATGTTTGCTCCAATTGATGTTCCTGATCGAAACAATTGGTTGGAAAGAGATTTGATTCCTCCATGACGATGCTCAATCGAAAGACAAAGTTTGATGATCTGAGTCCCAAACTGAAACGTCCGCTCCTTAATATCAAATGGTTTATCCATTATTCTCTCTCCCTAAGCCCATTTAAGCTTTAAGCTTTAAAGTTTAAGCTTGTTTCGTACCGATGGCCGGACTTGAACCGGCACGTCCTTTACAGAACAACGGATTTTAAGTCCGTTGCGTCTACCATTCCGCCACATCGGCATTGTGCCGCCCTACAACTTCGGGAAGGGAAGGGATGTTCCTTAAAAAAGGAGGATTAATTAAGAATCACGAATACTAAAACTTCATTTACCCATCGGAATGCGAACACTGTTTATCTTTGCCATTTCTTCTGCTTTCTCATATCCGGCATCGGCATGACGAATGATACCCATTGAAGGGTCATAAGTAAGACAGCGTTCTAACCGCTTTGCCGCTTCATCTGTCCCATCAGCAACGATGACCATTCCCGCATGAATGGAATTACCGATCCCTACTCCGCCTCCATGATGAAGCGAAACCCATGTCGCACCACCGATCGTATTCATGGCAAAATTCAGGATAGGCCAATCAGCTATGGCATCGGAGCCGTCTTTCATTGCCTCGGTTTCTCGGTTCGGGCTGGCTACAGAACCGCAATCAAGATGATCGCGCCCAATAACGATCGGTGCTTTTACTTTGCCATTTTTGACCAATTGATTAAATAGTAAACCCGCTTTTGCTCGGTCGCCCATTCCAAGCCAGCAAATTCTTGCAGGCAAACCCTGGAAATGGATATGCTTTTGTGCAAGTGGTATCCACCTGTGAAGAATTTTATCATCAGGAAAAAGTTTGAGCAGCTCCCTATCGGTGGTTGCAATATCTTCGGGATCACCGGAAAGCGCAACCCATCGGAACGGACCTTTGCCCTCGCAAAATAACGGACGAATATATTCAGGTACGAAACCGGGAATATCAAAAGCATTTACAACGCCATTCGCCTTCGCTTCGCCGCGAATATTATTTCCGTAATCAAATGCTATCGCTCCGCGCTTTTGCATCTTGAGCATTGCTTTCATATGCTCTGCAATCGAAGCCCGTGAATGCTTCAAATATTTTTCCGGATTGGATTCGCGAAGTTTATCGGCTTCTTCTTTTGTGTAACCTTCAGGATAATATCCGCGAAGCGGATCGTGCGCACTTGTTTGATCGGTGAGGATATCAGGAATCCATCCGCGCTTGATAATTTCAGGATGAATTTCAGCGGCATTGCCGAGCAATGCAACGGACAATGCTTCCTTTTTTTCTTTTGCATCATCGCACCAGCGAAGCGCTTCATCGAGATTATCAGTCCACTTATCACAATAACCCGTATCAATTCTTTTTTGAATGCGCGTCATATCAATTTCAACGCAGAGGATAACTGCGCCTGCCATTTTTCCGGCAAGCGGCTGCGCACCGCCCATTCCTCCAAGACCAGCAGTAAGAATTATTTTTCCTGCAAGACTTCCACCGAAGTGCTGGCGGGCACATTCCATAAGGGTTTCGTATGTGCCTTGCACAATGCCTTGCGAACCGATATAGATCCAACTTCCTGCTGTCATCTGTCCGAACATGGTCAGACCTTTTGCTTCGAGCTTTCGGAATTCATCCCAATTCGCCCATGCCGGGACGATTTGCGAATTCGAAATAATTACGCGTGGCGCATCAGGATATGTTTTCATGATGCCCACCGGCTTTCCGGATTGCACTAAAAGCGTCTCATCATTTTCAAGTTCTTTCAAGGATTTTAATATCGCATCATAGCATTCCCAATTCCGTGCGGCTTTACCGGAGCCGCCATAAACGACTAACTCTTCGGGACGCTCTGCCACATCGGGATCAAGATTATTTTGTATCATTCGATACGCGGCTTCCTGTCCCCAGCCTTTGCATGACAGAGATGTTCCTTTAGGAGCATGAATTTCGTGTTTCATCTTAATTATTATCATATTGGACTTATAGGACGTATAAGTCCTATAGGTCTTATAAGTCTCCGAGAATCGGTCTCAGCACAATTTCTTCAACCATTGTTCTGTGGGGCTGATTTAAAATATCAACGACTGCTTGCGCAATATCTTCAGACTGCATCATTTTTTCCCGGTATTCATTTCGCTCTTTGATATCCCATGCCGGAGTTTCAACAGCGCCGGGCATAACGGAAACAACTTTTATCCCTTTATGACGGACTTCCTCTCGAAGTGCATTGGTAAAACCAAGCGCACCGAATTTACTTGCTCCATACGCAGTGCCTCCGGCAAATGCTTTGGTGCTTGCGATCGAAAGCATCTGGATGATCGTACCTGATCCTTTGCGGATCATTTCAGGCAATACGGCTTTGGCGCAGAGAAAATTTCCGGTGATATTTGTTGCAATAACTTTATCAAATATTTCCGGAGTCATATCTTCAATATCATGATAGGGAGATATCCCTGCATTATTAATAAGAATATCCGGTCCTTCGCCGAATGCTTTGATGATGCTTTTTATTGCCCATTCGACATCTTCTTCACTTGAGACATCGCATTGAACGGCTTTGGCATCACCTCCTGTGCCTCGGATCGCTCCTGCCGCTTCCAGTAGTTCCGCTCTGTTGCGCGAACTCATGACTACGTGCATACCACCTGCCGCTAATGCCTTAGCACATGCTAAGCCGATGCCGCTCGACGCGCCAGTGATCCATACGATCTGATTTGCTTCCATTATTGAACTGTAAATAATTATGGGAAACAATCCTAAAGTGCCGGTAAAGGTTCGCAGCATGAAACTTTGATAGTGGCACAATTTAAAAGAACTTTAATTTTGTCATTCTGAGCGACAGCGAAGAATCTGAGATTGAGGATGACTGAAAGCTCAGATTCTTCGCTCTGCTTCTGCTCCTGTGGTCACAGAAGAATGCTCCACTCAGGATGACAATTCAAACTGTGCCACTACCGAAACTACCCCCTGTAACCTACTATATAATAACATTATAATTGTGCACACCACAGAAACCTTCCTTTGCCAAAAAAGCTAAAACAGACCCGGTTGTTTCCGAATATGCCTTAGCTTTTTTGTGCGAACTTCAGACTGCAAAGATACGAAATTTTTACCCTTTTGTCAAGGTGCTCAAACCTTTTATTTATTAACAATTTATCCACAGCGACTATCTAAAAAAGATAATCCCACATAGATATGGATTCATATAAAAATAAAAGCGCGACACTTGCGTGACGCGCTCTTTCCCTTGATCATTATGAACATTATTACTTCGAGAGAACCAAAGATTTTGATAATCTTGTCGATCCGCTTTCAAGAGTATATACGTATGTACCGCTTGAAAGTTGCGATGCATCGAAGGTCACGGAATGGTCACCTTCTGAAACAGCGCCGCTGATAAGAGTCTTGACGATCTTCCCAGTCATATCGCTGAGGGTGATCTTCACGACCGATTCATTCGGAATCGAATAATTAAATGTTGTTGTGTTCGTGAATGGATTTGGATAGTTCTGCTTAAGTGAGAATCCATCAGAAGAAACTGTCGGTGCAACGGAGTTCACAACACCTTCGCCTGAAAGATTTATGACGACTGCAGCATCCTGACAAGGTCCGGCATTCGGAAATGTAAGTTCTGCTGTGGCTACTCCAACAGTTTTTGGCGAGAATTTTACCTTCACCGTTCCTGATCCGCCGGCAGGAATCGGAGAAGGAGTCACAGAAATAACAGAATAGACATCAGATGGAGCGAGCATTGCATTGCCAGGCGTCCAATCATAATTGCCATTATTCGTGATGGTAATATCGAATGTATTCGAAGCACCAACACCTGTTTGAGGAACATTCGGTGTTTGCTCTGATAGTGCAGCACATGCTCCAATTCCGGAGAGCGGAATATTCATATCCGCAACATTTGATGATCTGACAAGCAGGTTTCCGTTCTTCACGCCGACAGAAGTAGGATTGAATAGAACCTGATATGTTGCCATTCCGCCGGGAGCAATTGATCCGGAAATGCCGCCTGAAGGGTTCAAAATGCTATAGCCATCTCCGGTCACTGTTGCAGTATATGTTGCTGCAACATCGCCGCAATTGGTTATGATGACAGTTTGTGTATCAAGATTATTTTTTACTACCTTGAGGGCATTAAAAAGTGTAAGCGGTGCCGGAGATGCGCATGCAATCTGTCCGAAAACAGACAGTGTAATTGTACTGCTTAAGGTTCGATCGTTTGTTTTAGCATTGATCGTTAGCATTGCTAAACGTAAACCGCGAATATCCGGAGTGGCACACAGATTTACTAACACCCAGCTTTGCGCCCGAATAGTCAGCGGAAATGTAACTCCGGTTAATGCAAAATCAGATGCTTGTGCACCGGATATCGTTGCGCCAGTGATGGTCACGTCAGCTTGTCCGGTATTTCGGATTGTATCTATTCGGCATATTTTTGTTCCGACAATCGCTGAATCAATACTCGTGGAGCCACTAAAGGAAAGTGTTCCGAACGGTACGCCGGTTCCTGAAATGTCTACTGTAAGGGTTCCGGTATCCTGACGAGGTGTATCGAATGTTCTAGGGATGTTCGTGACGATAGTAAGGCGTGCCTGACGGAATCCCTGCTGTTTCGGAGTAAAGCAGATAGATACGATCTTTGAATGATCGGGTGGAATGACTGATTGCTCAGCGTTTAGTCCGGTTAGTACGAAATCGCCGTCATTGCTTGAGAGATAGTTTCTCCGAAGAATGAGTGTGTCGCTGCCCGGATTATAAATCGTTATATTTTTGCATACCGTCTCTCCGATTCCTACTGAATCAAAACGCATGATAGCCGGCGTAAGTGTTATTCTTGGAAGAGTACCAACGCCAAGAAGATCAACAGGTAGGACAGTATTGCCGGCGTTGCTAAGAATATACAACTTTGCAGGATCGGACCCCTCACGCTGCGGAATAAATTTTACACTTACCGTATCGGTTTGTCCGGCAGGTATTGGGTTTATAGGCAATCGTGAGATGATATATTGGTTGGGGTTATCACCGCCGATATAACTTGCAGGATCGATGATCAGATTACCCGACCCGATATTTTTGACAAGCAGCGACTGCTGCAACGTATCTCCAAGTCTGGTATGGGTAGCCCTAAACATCTTAGTAGAAGTATTTTTTAGTCCGATCGGAATGATCTCGATCAATGGCTGAGAGCCAATTCCGCTAAGAGGTATGTCAATAACGGAATCGTTATCAGAATTATTAGTAATGTGTAAATTTGCCGGCAATGAGCCATTAGCAAGAGGCACAAAGATCAAACAAATATTTGCACTTCCGTTTGCAGGTATTACTGAAGGGAGCGCACCTGAGAATTGGTAATCGGCTGATGCAATTCCTGTGATAGATATTTGGTTAAGCGCAACATCTGCAGAACTTAAGTTTGTGAGCGTTACACACTGTTTAGTTGACTGCTTCCCTACAAGAACGGTACCAAAATCGAGACTTGTAGGTGAATAGGAGATGTTTTGAGGTAAAGTACCTGTGACGACGACATTATCTATTCCAAAATTTCCCCCACCATAACAAACTCCCGATCCATCAGGGGTGAATGTGATCTGCATCTTTGAAGTTACCGATGAAGCAGGAATTGTGTAGGTCAGATGTTTCCATAAACTTGGGTCGGTAAGTGGATCATAGTAATACCAGCCGCTTTCGCTGTTATCAAACGTGAAATCCGAACTGGAGTTAAGTTGGGCGAGTTGAACATTGCCGTCCGTTCCGGTTACATAGATGGTTACGGTGTTCGTGCCATAATACAGGTCATAATAATTTCTTTCCCACCAATAATCAAAATCGATTTTAACGGTTGCCCCTGCTCCGCTAAATGCAGAAGCATCGATCGTCGGAGAATAGAGATTCTCTGAACCGCAAACATTGTACATATCAAACATTGCACAGCCGTTGTACCCTCCGTCTCCGGCACCATTATCAATGCCGTATGAAGATCCGTACCAATACCCATAGCCGTCGACGCTCCAGCTCGAAGGTGGAAAAGTACCATCTGTATTTATTGAATTGAAATCCTCGTTGAGCAAAACCGTTGTTACCTTGGCACTCACAGTGGAGTAAGGTAATGAAAAGACCGAAAATAAAAGACAGCCCAACGCAATCTTCAAGAGAAATCGTACCGTTGTTTTCATATTTTTTAACATTAAGTAATAAATGGAACACCTTATGTAATCTCAGCCAAGAGTAAAACACCTGGGGTGTGGTGGCATCTCCTGGACGAAAAGTGGAACGGAAAAAATTCCACCAGATAAACATATAAGCAAACAAGCGTATAGATGCTGAAGTAGGAAGGAGGTTTCACGGATGTGGATAACTTCTTTATCGGGGCAAATCCGCTAAAAAAGCCAAAAAACGACCTTTCTGGATATAATTCAGCAACTTCACATTCCATAAACAATTCTGAGGGTGTAAAGTTACATGGGAACCCATATTTTTTTTATTATTAATGAAATGATAATACGTAGAAGTATAAAAAAAAGCGCACCATTTACATGGCACGCTGTTTTCCTTAATCATTATGAACATTATTACTTCGAGTTCCGATAATTATAACCGCCGATGCAAAGTAAAAGTTACATGGGAACCCATATATTTTTCTCGCGGCTCAGTAAAATATTAAAAGCAGATTTTTTGACTACAGTCAATTGCAATGAAGTATTTTTGTATTCCTAAGTATAACGAACAGACTAATGCCACCCAAAAAGCAATCATCGGTAGATATTGAATCCGCACTTTCAGAAAAACGGGTTTTCAAACCTTCGAAGAAATTCAGCACAGTTGCGAGCATCGGATCGCTCGATGAATATGATAAACTGTATAAAGCAAGCATCAAAGATCCTGCCAAATTTTTTGCCAAGCAGGCTGAAGAACTCCATTGGTTCAGGAAATGGAAAAAAGTTATGCAATGGAAGCCACCATTTGCCGAGTGGTTTATAGGCGGGAAGATCAATGCAAGTTATAACTGCCTGGATCGTCATCTTACCTCATGGAGGCGCAATAAAGCTGCCATCATTTGGGAAGGTGAATATGGAGATGAGCGAACATTAACGTATCAACAGCTTCACCGCGAAGTTTGCAAAGCTGCGAATATGCTGAATTCGTTTGGAGTGAGATCGGGTGACCGTGTTGCAATTTATATGGGCATGACTCCCGAACTTACTATTACTGTGCTTGCCTGTGCCCGGATTGGTGCAACACATTCAGTGATCTTCGGCGGATTTTCATCGGAAGCGATTCGCGATAGAGTCAATGATGCCGAGATAAAAGTTATTATTACTGCTGACGGAACATTCCGCCGCGGAGCAGTGATCGAATTAAAAAAGAATGTCGATAATGCATTAAATAATTCTTCAAATAATGGATTGAGCGGCTGTCCGACCGTAGAAAAAGTTATCGTGCTCAAACGAACAGGCACTGAAGTTCAGATGCAAGAAGGAAGAGATTTCTGGTGGCAGGAATTGATGAATACTGCAAGCGACAAACATGAAGCAGTCCCTCTCGATAGTGAGCATCCGCTTTTTATTCTTTATACTTCCGGCACAACAGGAAAACCGAAAGGGATCGTTCACACAACGGGTGGGTACTTATTGGGTGCATACTTGACAACAAAATATATTTTTGATCTTACAGAAGATGATATTTTCTGGTGTACGGCTGATGTTGGCTGGGTGACAGGACATACTTACGTCATCTATGGACCGCTTTCAAATGGCGCAACAGTGATGATGTATGAAGGCGCGCCGAATTTTCCGGATTTTGGAAGATTCTGGGATATTATCGAGCGCAGAAAGATCAGCATTTTTTATACTGCTCCGACAGCTATCCGTTCGTTCATTCGTGCAGGGGATGAATTCCCGAAGAAACATGACCTGAGTTCGCTTCGATTGCTTGGCACAGTCGGCGAGCCGATCAATCCTGAAGCTTGGATGTGGTATCATAAAATTATCGGTAGAGGAAAATGCCCCATCACCGATACATGGTGGCAGACAGAAACTGGCGCTATAATGATCGCACCAATTCCGGGTGCAATTCCTACAAAACCGGGATCGGCCACAAAACCATTTTTCGGCATTGAACCTGAAGTCGTTACAAAAGAAGGAAAACCTGTGAAGCCGAATGAAGGTGGATTTCTTATCTTACGTAAGCCATGGCCATGGATGCTTCGCGGAATATATAAAGACCCAGAGAGATTCAAGCTGCAATACTTCACCGAATTCCCCGGCATCTATTTCACCGGCGATGGCGCCCGCAAAGATAAAGACGGATATTTCTGGATCATGGGCAGAGTCGATGATGTCATCAATGTCAGCGGGCATCGCATCGGCACCATGGAAGTCGAGAGCGCGCTTGTTGCATATCCAAGTGTCGCAGAAGCCGCTGTGGTTGGAAGACCTGATGAAATAAAAGGGTCGGCGCTCGTTGCATTTGTTACTCTGAAATCAGGTTCACAAGGAAGCGATGAAGTGAAAATGGAACTTCGCGAACATGTTGCAAAAGAGATCGGTGGTTTTGCCAAACCGGATGATATTCATTTCAGTGATGCACTTCCGAAAACCCGCAGCGGAAAAATTATGCGCCGCTTGCTGCGCGAACTTGCTACGACAGGGAGAGTTAAAGGCGATACGACGACACTCGAAGATTTTTCCGTGCTTGAAAAACTACGAACAGCAGAGGACGAAGAATAATGCTACCCCAACTTCAAAGGCTACAACAAACGGTAGGTAAAGTTACTGCGTACGCGGAAAAATTTCCTCGCGAATATATTTATACTAAGCCTGATGCGAAAGCTTTTAGTGCGAATGAGATCATTTATCATTTGCTGGAGGTTGAGGAGCTTTGGCAGAGGAGGCTTGACCAATTGTTACACACCGAAGATCACAACTTTCAGCAGATAGATCCGGATGCACTTGCAAAAGTAAATCTTTATAATGAAAAATCTTATGATGAGGGAATTGCAAATTGGAATGCTGCGCGTAAAGATACGGTTGCATTAGTTCATGGAATGACAGCGGAGCAAAGGGAGATCAACGGAATGCATTCTCGTTACGGAGAAATGAACACGTTTCGCATTCTGGAAATTATCGCAGATCACGATCTCCAACATTTGCACCAAATGGAGCGAACACTGATGTTAGTGAAAAAATAATTTATATTTTTGTATATGCTGATTGCACTTCTTGTAGGTTTTATTTCCGGTTGGCTGATCTCAATGCCGATCGGACCGACCAATGCGGCGGCGATAACTCGCACGATACAATATAGTTACAAGCATGGATTCGTCGTCGGTTTAGGCGGGGCGTTCATGGATATTATTTATTGTGGCGGAGCGACACAGATCAACGCATTTCTTTTGCGCTCGCCGATCGTCAATTTATGTTTTCAAATTGTGGGATTCGGGATCCTGATATATTTAGGTATAAAATCCTTTAGTTCGGAACAGCGCGAAAAACCATTTGAACCGACAGCAAAAGATACGAAACAGGAAAAAAAGGCAGAGGCAACAGTCGGTCGCATGAACATGAAAAAGGCAAGCTATTTTGCTTCGTTTTCACTTGGCGTTGTGTTGTATGCTTCGAATGTTGCAGGAGTTCCGGAGTGGATATTCATTAGCGCGTTCTGGCATAATCAGGGAGTGATGATAATCGGAGTTTCCGATGCGATCTCTTTTGCCATAGGAGCCGGGTTAGGAACGGCAGGCTGGTTCTTTACACTCGTAAAATATTTTTCCAAAAAGAGCACATCACTCAAGCCGCGTACCCTTCAGATCATCAATCGCTTTGCAGGCTTTGCAATGTTTGCCTTCGGAATATACTTTGGCTACCAAATAATTTTCAAGACCGATTGGAATAAAGTACAGGATAGGTGGAAACAGGATTTTGGAAACGTGACGAGTTCACCAATTAGAAATAACGCCTAAGAGCAGATCGTTCGTTAATTTATCTTCTGCATTTTTTATTGCAATCGTTTGCCCGTCTAATCCCTGGGATATCTGATAGTCTGAAGTTTGCTGAAAACTTTTATCCCAGAATGTTTTTTGCTTTTTCTGATCACGATATGTCGCCTCTATAGTTATCGTTATGCGCTTATTCGTAAGTTGTTCTCCGGCAGTAGCAACTCCGCTTGGCAGATCGGTAATACTTGTGATCGTAATATCGAGCAAAGCATCGGCGACTGAACGGTCGCGTACGGAAAGGGATCCATCACGCGTGAATTTTTGCACAAGTTTATCAGTAAGCTCCTGGCGTATCGTAGCCTGGGAAAAGCTTGAATTATCTGATGCAAGCGGGATGGCAATGCTTTTTATCCCTGTGGGAAGGCTGCTTCCGGTGAAGGAGTAGCATCCGGAAATAACTGTAGTAAGAAAGAGAACAAATAGACAAGTGTTTTTTTTCATGCTGTTTTTTTCCCCTCTTCAAATTCTTTTAATTTTCTGTAGAGCGATCTTTCGCTGATTCCTAATGCCTCGGCAGTAAGTCTTCGGTCTCCTTCGAATCGTTGCAATGCTTTATGTATCAGTTCTTCTTCATGCTTATTGAGATTGAGTTCGCCATTCATTTCATTATGGTTGAACGAGCCAAGGGGAAGAGATAGAGGTAAATGATTCGTTGTCGGCAACAGGCGTTCTTTTAATTCCGAAATATCATTACGTAGTTCAACAAGTGCGCGGTAGATCAATCCCAATTCTGATTGCTGTGGCTGAGGATGGGCTATCGGTGAAAGTGCAACATTATGATAACCTAATTCTGCCTCACTGTGACGGTGTAAAATACTGCGTACATCATTTGAAGCAATTACTCCTTGTGATGAGGTTGCAGGGCTGAATGCCATCACGGAAAGCTGTTCGAGCGTGTTGCGAAGTTCGCGGATATTGCCGCGCCATTCATGCGATGTAAGTTCTTCGATCGCTTCGCTTTCAAGATGCGGTAAATGCGGAAGTGAATGTCGGGCGACCAGATCGTGCAACACGCTGTCAATTAAAAATGGAATATCCTCTCTTCTATTACGAAGCGGCGGAAGACGCAGCATGACGGCGCGAAGACGGTAATAAAGATCGGCGCGGAATTTACCGGCACGTACTTCCAATTCGAGATCACGATTTGTAGCGGCAATGACCCGTGCATCGCTTATGCGCTCAGTTGTTGAGCCAATGCGGGTGAATTTTCCTGTTTCAAGAATTCGAAGAAGTTTTACCTGCGCCGAGAGCGGCATCTCGCCGATCTCATCTAAAAATATCGTACCGCCTTTTGACGCTTCAAAAAAACCTTTACGTTCGGCTGTTGCTCCGGTAAATGAGCCTTTTTCATGACCGAAGAGTTCGCTTTCGATAAGTCCTTCGGGAATCGCTCCGCAATTGACAGTAACGAAGGGCCCTGAAGCTCGCCCACTCCAATCATGAACAAGCCGGGCAAAGACTTCTTTCCCCGTGCCGCTTTCACCTGTTAAAAGAACGGTGATAAGTGTAGGGGCAACGGCTCGCACGACTCCGAGCAACTCACGCATTTCGTCGCTCGAAGCAACGATCTGCGGAGGAAGTTTTTGAAGAGCATTAGATGTTGTAATTTCCGTCAGCATTATTCTTGATGAGTATAGAACTTCTTTTAGGCAGTTCTAAGTTCGATACTCTGCTTATATCTTTTTTTCGCGCCTATGCTACGTTTTATAAGATTCTTTGTTGCGTTTGTGGCTTTTACAATGTCCATAACAGTCCTAAAAGCTCAGGATATTCCTATTTCGAGATCAAAGGGCTATGATGTAACCTATTACAAGGCGACAGTATGGCTAAACCGCGTTCAGAATACCATCACAGGTCAAGTTGAGATGACGGCGAATTCGATGGGTGATCTTTCAACGATTCTTCAGCATGCAAAATATCTTCAGATCGATAGCGTTTTTGTAGATGGCATCCGTTCAACAGTGCAGTTCACGGACTCTGCTTCAGGCGCGTGTGTTGTTGCCGGTTTTCCAAAGAATTATCACAACGGCACGGCGTTTACTTTACGAACATACTATCATGGCAAGGGTGTAAACGAAGGAGGAAGTAACGCCTGGGGAGGAGTGCAAAATATGGGAGGTATGATGTTTGCAATGGGAGTTGGTTTTACTGCACCGTATGTATCCTGTACGCGCCACTGGCTGCCTTGTTATGATGAGCCTGACGATAAAGCTGATTCCGTTACACTTCGTTTTTTTGCTGACACATCCGGCATTGTTGTTTCCAATGGATTGCAAACTGCCAATTCTCTTGGAAACGACGGATATACTACATTCACAGAATGGAAAATCACTCATCCGATCTCAACCTATCTTCTTACCTTTGCTTTTGGTCCTTTTGAGAAATTAACTATAGCCAACCCTCTGAATATTCCATTTGATGTGTATGGATTTGCAAAAGATACTGCAAAACTTCGCGCCTTAATGCAGAAGAGAGTAGTCGAAGGATTAGTCTATTTCGATTCGCTTTTCGCTCCGTATCCATTTGAAAAAGTCGGCTATGTTGTTGCTCCCATCGGCTCAATGGAGCATCAGACAATGATCACGCTGATTAACCAAGCGATCGATACCAATAGTACCACTGCTGTTCACGAGCTTTCGCATATGTGGTGGGGCGATAATGTGACATGTTATAATTTTAATGATTCCTGGCTCAATGAAGGGTTTGCAACATATTGTGAATCACTTTTCGAAGAGCGTTTTTTCGGGGAAAAGCAATATTGGTCACATCAGCATAGTAATATCTCCGGTGCACTCTCTGGCGGGGCCGCAATTCCGCTTTACGGAGCGCCCGGTTATACAAAGCCAAGAAATAATTATCCCTACGCTGTTATCTATCAAAAAGGTGCAGCAGTTCTGGGAATGCTTCGATATTTTCTCGGAGATTCAGCTTTTTTTAATGCAGTACGTGCATACGGAAAAATAAATGCCTATTCGACTGCAACGAGCGCTGACTTGCAGAGAGCGTTTGAAATGAGTACGAATCGTGATCTTGGCTGGTTTTTTTCTAAATGGGTGTATGGAATCGGCAACCCTATTTTGAATATTATTTGGTCACGAAATGGAAATGCCGTAAAAATAAACATCGTGCAATCACAGGATTCTGTAAAAGTCGGATATTTCAAGTTGCCTTTAGTGATCGAGGCTCGTGCAAGCGGCGGTAAAAGCGAACGACATGAAATATGGCTCGACTCAGCTCGCATCACCGGCGCGATATTTCAGAATTCCTTCGTACCTGACACCCTCGTAGTTGACCCGGACGGAGCAGTAATTAAGAAAATTGTCGGACCGGTGAAACTGGGAGTTTTGCCGAGGCAGAATGAATCGAAAATTACATATCCTGTGCAATTACTGTTCAGTCCAAACCCTGCGCATCAGTCAAGAATAGTGTTTACCTACATTCCACCAACCCGTTTTTTCTCAAGTTCTGACATTACTCATTTGCAGGTTTTTGATTCGAACGGAAATAGTGTTTCATCAGTAAAGTTGGGAGCTTTTAAAATAAGTTCAGGAACAGACTTTGTTGAATCTCCTTTCGAAACAGAATCTCTTGCGAGCGGGACATATTTTGCCATTCTCTTGTTGAATGATGCGATCATAGGTGAAGGACAATTTGTCATCACAAAATAATTTTATTATTCGCAAAAGAAATGTATGTCAATTAACGTATCCGCTCCCGGAGATGCCGCTCTTGCCGAAAAGGCTTATGCGTCAGTCCGTGCTGTACCGACCGTTGAACCGAATGACCGCAATCGTCTTGCGTATCACGTATGGCTCTATCTTCGCGGCGAACTTTCATCCTTAGAAGAAGCTGTGCAGGTTGCCCGCTCACGCTTTAAACCAAAAACACTTCCCCTCGAAGATGTCGTTGCTCATATATCCGAACAGCTTCACCTCATCGAGCACGGCGGCATCACCATTGATACGACCGGAAAATTAGCATAACGCTAAGAACTAACGACTAAAGAGTAACGACTGCCCTAATGACAAGCGAAGAACTTTTTGAAGGATTAAAATCTCTTGCCGGTGAAATGGGAATTAAGATCCGTTTCGAAACCGGAAATTTCGAAGGCGGCTATTGTCTGCTGCGCGAAGAAAAAATGCTCGTGATCAACAGGCGTACTACCATTCCTCGCAAAAATAAAACTCTTGCTTTGGGTTTGCATGAATTTGGCTTGGAAAACATTTTTATCGCTCCTGCTCTTCGCGAGGCAATAGAGGATGAAGTTGCTAAAGCACATCAGGAAAACCGCCTCGCCGCATAACTTCCCTTATGATGCTCGTCACTATTCTCGGAACAGGCACTTCTACGGGCGTTCCGATGATCGGATGTTCTTGTAAAGTCTGCACTTCTTCCGATCCTCGTGATAAACGCCAACGAGTCAGCGCCCTCATAGAATCCGGCGATACAAAAATACTTATTGATACCAGCGCAGATTTCAGAGCACAAATGCTTGCTCACCATGTTCGCAAACTTGATGCAGTTCTCTATACTCATGCTCATTATGATCATATAGCAGGCTTCGATGATCTTCGCGCATTTCAATTCCTAAAGCTTCCTGTTCCGATGTGTTATGCGAATAATGATACCTATGAATCTATTCGCTCCACATTCTCTTATGCCTTCGATGCAAAACCCAATAGACCCGGCGGAGGCGTGCCGAATATTCCGTTCACGATCATTGATACTGCTGCCTTTATGATCGGCAATATTCGTATCGAACCGATAGTGCTCGATCACGGAGTGATGGATATTTTCGGATACAGGATCGGAAAATATGCATATCTTACCGACTGCAAACGCATACCGGTTGCCTCAAAAGAAAAGCTTAAGAATCTGGATGTGCTGGTTCTCGACGGACTGCGTTATACTGAGCATCCAACTCATCTTACAATTAGTGAATCAGTTGCCCTTGCAAAAGAATTATCTCCGAAAATGACCTACCTCACTCACATGAACCATGATGTTCTTCATGCTGAAGCGGAGGGGAAATTACCGAAGAATGTGAGATTGGCGTATGACGGATTGCAGATAGAATTGGAGTAAGTACGGTTTCTTGCAATGTCATTGCGAGCGATAGCGAGGAAATCTAAAATCCCAATAGCTGATGTAAATTTGAAATTTTAGATTGCTTCGTTCCGGCTGAAGCCTATGCTGCCTAATCGTCGCATACCCTCGCAATGACATCAATAAAAAAAGGCTTGTTTCCTTTCGGAAACAAGCCTTGAAAGATCTTTCGATCTAAAATTTATGCAGTAGCCTTCTTGATCGAACGGGCAAGTTTCGATTTCTTATTGGCAGCATAGTTCTTTTTCACGATGCCTTTACGAGCAAGACGATCAAGTGTGCTCTGGATCTTTTTCAGCGAATCGCCTGCAGTAGAAGCAGCAGGATCGAAATCCTTGAGCAGCTTACGCATCGTAATTTTTGTACCTTTATTTGCAATGCGGCGTTTCTCCGAGAGACGAACGCGGCGTTCAGCGCCTTTGTGTTGCGGCATAGTATCTAAATTTCGTGTAAAAAACCCCTAAAAATTCGGGGACGCTAATAACAGAGGTCCTACCTTTAGAGTTCAGATTTTCTTGAAATCCTGTGTATCTAATTAGCTATGTGATGGCAATAATACACTAAATAAGAGGAATCAGATTTGGAAAATAGGGTGAATTTCAGGAATCCAAACTACGTTCTTCCATGTATTAGGGGCAGAACTTTACAAAGGCTCACAAAACTCACATACATCATGATATTTAGCTCAAAAAGACTCTTTTCGGCTGCATTTGCTCTTATCCTCATCATGGGGATATCGTCGTGTAAAAAGACTGACGATGTAATGAAAATGCCCGATCTCTTTCCGCGTTCGGGTGACAGCACGTCCACAGAATTTATCAAATCCCAGCAGATGGTTCACCACTTTCGCGATGAGATCACCAAACATCCTGATGAAATAAAAAATTATATAGAACTGGCACAAGTGTATATTCAGGAAGCGCGTGTATCAGGTAGACACCACGATTACTTTCCGATAGCCGACGGCATTATCGCCGAAGCATTACGCAGAAGCCCTGATAACTTTGAAGCGAACGTCCTCAAAGGCGGAATGATGATGACGCGGCATGATTTTGTGAATGCGAAAGAAACGATCGATAAAGCTATTGCAAAGAACCCGTATAATAGCGGAGCGTATGGAGTGCTCTGCGATGCCAATGTTGAACTTGGTAAATATGATGATGCAGTCAAAGCTGTTGATAAGATGATGGCTACTCGCCCCGATCTCCGCTCGTATGCACGAGCTTCGTATCTTCGCGAACTCAATGGCGATCGCAACGGAGCGATCGATGCTATGAAACTTGCTGCTGATGCCGGAGCTTCAGGTCAGGAAAATAGAGAATGGGCGCTGTATAATCTTGGGAATATCTATTTAAATTGGGGTAAACTCGATACGGCAGAATATATTTACAAAGGTATTCTGGAAGAGCGTCCGAACTATGCCTATGCAATGAGCGGTCTTGCAATGGTAAATGCAGCACGGAAAAATTATCCTGCAGCAGTAGAACTCCTTGTGAAAGCTTCACAGGCTCAGCCTGAACATATCTTCGTTGAGCAACTTGCCGATATCTATACGGCGATGGGACAAAAAGAAAGCGCACAGCAGATGGAGCAGAAAGCGCTTGATGCCTTTGCTTTACATGAAAAAGACGGCTGGCATATCGATAGGGAATATGCTGCATTTTGTCTGAATCACAATATTAATATACCGGAATCTAAAACCCGTGCCGAGAAAGACTACAAAGTACGTCCGGATAATATCGATGCGCTTGATACCTATGCCTGGGCGCTGTATAGATCAAATCAGGCAAACGATGCTATTCCGTTGATCGAGAAAGCAATGCGTATGAAGACCAGTAATCCGAACTTGCATTATCATGCAGGTATGATCTATGCAAAAGCGGGTAACAAAGAAAAAGCAATATCCGAGTTGAACTTCGCTTTAAATGAAAACCAGTATCTCACGCCTATCACCGTTGCCGATGCTACGGCAACCCTTGCATCACTCGAAGCAAAAACTGCCGAAGTACAGTGAAGATATTTTTTCTTGTTTTCGCTTGTAGCTTTTCGTTTTTCGCTTTGCCTGCAGCGCAGGCACACGATATTCATATCAGTTATTCGCAGGCTGAGTTGAAAGAGGGAAGCCTTTCTATCAAAGTCTCCTATTATAAAGATGATTTCACCAAAGCAGTTAAGAACTGGTACCAGGGAAAGGCGGATAAGTTTTCTGCTGAAGAAATGCAAGCCGCGGAATTAGATTATGTAAAAAATTATTTCAGAGTCTGGAATGGCAGTTATAATAATCAGATCATGCCTGCTCCGGTAAAAATTACGGACGACGGAACTTCGATCATCTTTGAACTGAATTTCTCTTGCGTTGCGGCAAATACGTTGATCATCGATCAACGCGTGCTCTTCAAAGAATATAGTGATCAGATGAATATCTTTTTTATTAAAGCATTCGGTAAAGAGGAGAATCATATTTTTACGCCGGCGAAACCCACACTCCTTGTAAAGCCTTAGCCACTGCATGGATCAGCAATTCGAAATTTTTTTTAAGATCGGTTTTTACCATATT
>JBBQGG010000015.1:0-50094 GCA_038322815.1 Kapaibacterium sp. (SeqCode) | reverse complement strand
CATCGATCTTCATCGGGCGGGCAATGTTGGGTACGTAATCAAGATCACAGGCAGGATCAGGAACTTCATAATTAATTGTAGGGGGAGCAGTTTGGTTATCGATCGCAAGCACGCTGATTATCGCTTCAATAGCTCCGGCAGCGCCAAGAAGATGTCCTGTCATTGATTTCGTAGCACTAATAGCAACTTTATTCGCATGATCGCCGAATGTCGTCTTAATCGCTTGTGTCTCGGAAATATCTCCGGGCGTAGTTGATGTGCCGTGAACATTGATGTAATCAATGTCCGTCGGAGAAAGTCTTGCATCAGCAAGGGACATTTTCATCGAACGAACTGCCCCTTCGCCGCCGGGAGCCGGGAGAGTAATATGATGTGCATCAGCGGTTGAACCGAATCCTGTAAGCTCAGCGTAAATTTTTGCGCCGCGGTTTTTGGCATGTTCAAGCTCTTCGAGAATAAGCGTTGCTCCTCCATCACCCATAACAAATCCATCGCGATTCTTATCGAACGGACGGCTTGCCTTTTCAGGCTCATCATTCCGCGTCGAAAGCGCTTTCATCGCATTGAAACCCCCAACACCCATCGGACAAATTCCCGCTTCTGCACCGCCTGCAACCATAACATCGGTCAACCCGCGTTGAATATACATCATCGCATCAATGATCGCATGATTGCTTGTTGCGCAAGCGCTCGTCGTAGCGTAATTCGGTCCTTTGAATCCGTAGCGCATGGAAATATATCCGGCGCAAATATCGGAGAGGATCATCGGAATAAAAAACGGCGAGATCCGGTGCGGACCTTTCGTCTCATAGACCGATTCCTGCTGTTTAAAATTCATCCACATCCCGCCGATGCCCGAGCCGTAGATTACTCCGACGCGTTCTTTATTTATCGCATCAAGATTCAACCCTGAATTCTCAACTGCCATGATCGTCGCCGCCATTCCATACTGCGTGAAAAAATCCATGCGGTTGGAAAGTTTGCGGTCAACGAATTTCAGGACGTCGAAATCTTTTACCTCGCAGGCAAACGTCGTATCGTATCCGGTAGGATCAAAACGGGTAATACGGGCAGCTCCCGATTTTCCTTTCATAAGACTATCCCAAATTGTAGGGATGTCATTTCCTATCGGAGTAACTGCTCCGATACCGGTGACGACAACTCTGCGCTGGTTATGCGACATAGATAGGGAATTTGGTGATTATTTTTTCGATGTAATATACGTTACTGCATCGCCGACAGACTGGATCTTCTCCGCATCTTCATCCGGGATTTGCAAACCGAATTCCTTTTCGAATTCCATCACGAGTTCAACGGTATCAAGCGAATCAGCTCCCAAATCCTTTGTAAAAGAGGCAGAGGTAGTGACCTGTGATTCTTCGACACCAAGTTTAGAGACAATGATCTCACGAACTTTCGATTCAACGTTCATATCTGACATAGTATTTTAGAATATATTTGTGTGTGAAAATTTTATTTGAAAATTACATTGTCATCCCGCCATCAACCCTGATCGTTTCACCGGTAATATAATCGGCATCAGATGAGGCGAGAAATGCAGTAAGTCCGGCAATATCCTGCGGACGTCCGATGCGCTTAAGAGGAATCATATCCATGATCGCTTTGCGCTGCGTTTCGTTTAATTTTTCCGTCATATCGGTTTCGATATATCCCGGAGCAATAACATTCACGGTGATACCTCGCGAGCCCACTTCCTTTGCCAGGGATTTCGAAAACCCTATAACTCCGGCTTTCGAAGCGCAATAATTTGCCTGTCCCGGATTTCCGACGAGTCCTACAACACTAGAAATGGTAATTATCTTCCCGCGCTTTGCACTCATCATTGGACGTATTGCAGCCTTCGTTAAGAGAAAAACTCCCTTCAAATTCGTATCCAGTACTGCATCCCAATCCTCTTCTGACATTCTCATGAGCAGTGTATCGCGCGTAATACCTGCATTGTTAACAAGAATATCAATCTTTCCATATGCTACAAGAGCTTTTTCAACGACTTCATTTGCTCCCACAGAAGATGATGCATCCGCTTTGATTGCGATAACTTTCCTGTTTAGTGCCTCGATCTCTTTTACAGTCTCAGCCGCAGCAACTTCATTTGAAGCGTAAGTAAAAAGTATATCAGCGCCTTCAGCAGCTAAACGTAATGCAATAGCCTTCCCGATTCCTCGGGAGCCGCCGGTGATTATTGCCGATTGTCCTACTAATAGCATATTACAAACTTATCTGCACGAGAGAATTTTTTATGCGCTCAGCTTCAAAACGCTCGCGGTTATCCTGATAATATTTTTCAAGTCCTGCAAAATCCTTTTCATCCATGAAATTCTGCAATTCTTCTTTCATGGCTTCGTACACGGAATGTACGTAGTTGCCGGCTCCATCGGGTCCACAATAATTAAGGTCCACCGAATGCGAATCATCATAGGTCAATGTTCCTTCGACGACAGTAATCGGAAACATGATGCAATAGGTAGGCTTCCAAGCCCAACGATGCAATCCATTTGCCGCTGCAGCAACTTGAATAGAACAAAAATGACGCTTGTCAAGAAAAACGCATCCTTCAGTAAAACCCGATATGCCGCCGTCACGATCATGAACTTGGGTACCTGTTGCTTTACCACTCTGAAAATCCGAATCTTCGATCCATTCTCCATCAAACCATTGCATCGGATCTTTGATCTGCGTTTCGTCCATCGCTGCAATGATCTCATTTTTATGTACAAGAATATTTTCGTATTCTTTCGTATCGGCATAAACTCCGGAATGGCAGCAGCCTCCGCCGCATTTATCTATGTCGCAATAATGAACAAATCCTTGCGTAAAGATCAGTTCATCAACCTTAAAACCTTTTACGGTGATTGGTGCTAAGCGATGTATGGGAATATCTGTCCCCAATTCTTCCAACTGATGCTCTTCTCCTAGATGTTCTGCCGTCAAAATTTTTCTTTCGTAATTATTTTTGTTTCACTCAGGTTTTTCAATACCTGATACCTTAACATCATTTAAAGTCCGACTTACCAGTCCCTGCAATACTTTGCCCGGACCGAATTCAGTGAATTCACGAACTCCAAAGTCGTACATATTCTTTACCGACTCTTCCCAACGCACAGGCGATGTTAACTGTTCAACAAGAAGTGAGCGAATTGAATCGGGTTCACCGTGCGGCTCTGCAGAGACATTTGCAAAAACAGGGGCTTTTGTCGCTGAAATCACCGTAGAAGCCAGCGCTTCTTTTAATCCATCAGCAGCATATTGCATCAGTGGTGAATGGAAAGCTCCTGAAACCGGTAATTCCTTCACAATTCTGATACCAGTTTCTTTTGCACGCCTTATTACTTCATGCACTCCGCTTACCGATCCTGAAACTACGATCTGCCCAGGAGAATTATAATTAGCAGGGCGAACAATATTCCCTGTTCCTGCTTCGATATCTTCGCAAAGTTCTTTCAAAACTTTCGCATCCATCCCAATGATCGCAGCCATCGTCCCCGTCTTACGTTTCCCTGCTTCAGCCATAAGTTTGCCTCGCAAATGAACAAGCAGTAAAGCGTCTTCAAATTTTATTGCGCCTGCTGCGCAAAGGGCAGAAAACTCTCCAAGCGAATGTCCTGCATACGCTTGAGCTTGCTCATAATCTTCTGTGAATCGCAAAGCAAGGATCGAATGCAGAAATATTGCAGGCTGAGTAAAATCCGTTTGCCGCAAAATTTCTTCAGGTCCTTCTGCCATTGTCTTTGTCAGATGAATATGCAGAAGTTCATCTGCCTGCTGCATCAATTCTTTTGCAGGAGGGGCCTCGGCAAATTCCTTTGCCATTCCGATATACTGCGATCCCTGTCCAGGGAAAATATATGCAATCATTTCTTTAGTATGCCCATCTTAAAAGTATCGATCCCCACGTGTAGCCTGCACCAAAACTTGCAAGCACTAAGTAATCCCCTTTTTTGATCTTTCCGGCTTCATGCCATTCGCTTAAACAAATAGGAATCGTACCTGCCGTAGTATTGCCGTATTTATCTATATTGATCATCACCTTTTCCGGCGATAACCCCATGCGCTCGCGTGTTGCATCAATGATACGCAGATTTGCCTGATGGGGGACGAGATATGCGATATCATCAACATTCAAATTATTTTTTTCAACGATCTCAGCTGAAACATCAGCCATACCGACAACTGCGCTCTTAAAAACTGTTTTGCCTTCCTGATATACGTAATGCCATTTCTTATCAACAGTCTCTTGTGTGGTTGGATTAAGACTTCCGCCCGCCTTCATATGCAGATACGCTCCACCAGAACCATCAATATGCAATATGGAATCGAGTATTCCATTTTCTTCTTCCGCAATAGGTTCAAGTAGAACTACTCCACAGCCATCGCCGAAAAGGGGGCACGTATTTCTATCGTTATAATCAATGATTGAACTCATTTTATCGGCTCCGACAACTAAAACCTTTTTAGCGCCGCCCGCTTCGATAAATCTTCTGCCGGTTTCAAGTCCGAATAAAAATCCTGAACAAGCACCGGAGAGATCGAAGCCCCATGCATTCTTTGCCCCAATCTTGTCCTGAAGTATACAAGCCGTTGACGGAAAAAACATATCGGGAGTAACGGTACAAAAAATAATAATATCTATTTCATCTGCTGAAATACCACGCTTATCAAGAAGAGTTTTCACTGCAGGAAATGCAAGATCGCTTGAGCCTCCATGGCGAAGAATTCTCCTTGTATTTATTCCGGTTCGAGTTTTTATCCATTCATCACTCGTTTCGAGATACGATGAAAAAAATGAATTCGGCACAACCTCATCCGGCAGGTAGTGAGAAACGGCAGTAATAGCAGCACGTTTAATAGTTGTGGTATTTCCCATCTATATGTTTTTTTTCTCCTGTACTTTTTCAAAAGCTTTTACAATCGTCGCTACCATATCTTTTTTTACCATCTCTTCAGCACGCAAAAGCATTGTTCTGATCGCGCGCGGAGTTGAACTTCCATGACCTATGATAACAACACCGTTCACCCCAAGTAACGGCACTCCGCCATGCTCCTGATAATCAAAATCTTTCAGAGAGGACTTCAAAACCGAAGCAGTTATCCCTGCCTTGATCTTATGAATAAAACTTTTCTTAGAATATTTTTTTATTCTTGTTTTCAGTGAGGGTAGAACACTTTCTGCAAATTTAAGGATCACGTTCCCTGTAAAGCCATCACAGAGAATTACATCACACTTGCCATTTAAGATATCTCTACCCTCTACGTTGCCAATGAAATTAAGACCCGTTGTTTCAAGAAGTTTTGCAGCTTCAATAACAAGCTCGTTGCCTTTTGATTTTTCTTCGCCCACTGAAAGCAATGCAACAGTTGGATTTGCAATTCCAAAAATATCTTTTGCATAGATCGATCCCATTATCCCATACTCTTTGAGCCAGTGTGGTTTTGCATCTACCGTTGCCCCTACATCGAAGACGAGAGTAAATCCTCCTGCGCTTCTTGGAAATTGTGAGCCTATCATCGGGCGGCTCACTCCGAAAATTCTGCCAAGTTCGAGCGTTCCGCCGCTCATTACTGCTCCGGTATTTCCTGCACTGACAAATGCATCTGCTTGCTTTTGCTTCACCGATTGAAGTCCCACAACTATTGAAGAATTTCTTTTCTGCCTTAGTGCCTGAACAGGCTCATCCCCCATTTCGATAACTTCCTGCGCATCAACAACCTCGATATTATCTTTCGGAAAATCCTGCTGGTTTTTTATTTCCGCATGAAGTAATTCTTTTTTTCCAACTAAAAGAACCTTGAATCTGCCCTTCGATTCATTGACCGCTTCGATAGCGCCGCTGACTTCATTATGCGGAGAGAAATCCGCACCCATGGTATCGAGGGCAATGGTGATCATTATTAAAGGTATCGGTACAAGTAAACAATAAAGCCGTTCATCTTACGCACTACGCAAGAAGAACGGCTTCGGAAAATTTCATTCTTATCTTATGCTAACGCTTTCGGAGCGAACATCGTCCTGCCGTTATAGAAACCACAGCTTGGACATGCACGATGAAGGAGCTTCATTGCCCCACAGTTCTTGCACTCGCCGAAAGACGGCTTAGCAGCTTTATAATGCGTCCGGCGTTTGTCGCGGCGCGTACGTGAGTTGCGATGGGTTGGATTTGGCATTGTATCTTCTTTTTCTTAAAATTAGCCCTGTGAAACACCGCCCGGCGCACCAGAGTTCATTTCTTCTTTACGTAATCTTTCTAAAAGACCTCCGAGCGAGGCCAAACGCTCATCTATCAAGATCTCACCATCTTCTAGATCCACCCCTTTGCAATCCGTATTATGCAGGTTCTTCATCGGAATTGCAAGAATCATGGCATCCCGAACATCTTCAGTAAAGTCGATCTCATTTGTCTGCGCATCAAAAATATGGATATTATCATCTTCTTCCATATCTTTTGCTAATAGAGGCGGAACATAAAGAAGATCGAGGTCAGGAGTAAATGTCTTTTCGAATTCAATGGCACAACGATCACAAATAAACGTACCGGTCGCCTCGAGATGCAGATGAAGAGCAAGTCTATCATTTACAATGATCTCACCTTTAGCATGGATATCACCATGAAACATCTGAAGATCAAGTTGAACCGAAGGTACTGAAAGTTCGACAGGATGTGAACCAATGCCTAAACCTCGGATTTTTAGCGTGAAAAGATGTGCAAACTTCTCCATTGAAGATATTCAACGGAGTTTAGCGGAGGCGAGTTTCAACAAGTTCATTTTTGAAGACAACTGAATCCCTCGAATCTTTGCATATTTCGAGGATATCACCTATATCTCGTGCGTAATAAATATCGAGTCGGGCTCCATTTTGATATTGAGGTTCAAAAGGAATTTGGGTTCCTTCGAGAGAAGAAGTATAGGAGACTAAATAAACATCTTTATAAGTACTCTTTCCGGCTTGTGTTTCCGAATAATAATTTTCCACTACTGCTTTAATCCCAACCTTTGCACCATTTTTCGTCAAAAAATTATCCGCTGCAATCCAGTTTGCTCCAACTTTCAGCGTATCCAGTAATAGCACTATCCTTGGTGTAAGAGGATCAGATGCATTGCCATAATACATCATTATAAGAGAATCTGAAATATAACCTTCGTTTATTATAGAATCTTTTCTCAACGTATCTGAAATTCCGAAAAGCGATAATGGCAAAATTCCTTCCGGAGTCTTTCGAAAGTTGATTCCAAAATATTCAAGGAAATACGCCGAATCTTTCATGGGAGCGTGAGGTGTAAAATGCCAAAGGAATGTTTGAGTGATTTTCTGAGGTGTATAGAAGGAATGAAGTTCAACGAATATAGGAGACACATTAACATTCTCAGTTGGAGATGGAACGCATGAAGAAAAAGAAGAAATCAAGGTTAGAAGAAATAATACTTTTTTCATATCATTCTTAGTGGAACGAAAAATCCCCTGAGGTTTGGATTGATGTTGACTGATAAACCTCAAGGGATTCTTCACAACGCTTCACTCCGTTCAGATTGACAATGCATTATTAGAAACGCCATACCATTTCAATTGCAGGTCCTATAAAACCGGTCGATTCTTTTTCCTGAAGTGAACCGATAAGAAGCGGATGAACTCCGACGAAAGAATTTTGCGCGCTCCGGATCGAAGAGCGAATATCATGAGTATAGATCATTCCTTCAACGCCGAGATTCATGCTAAAATTATCGTTCACTGCGAGGCTCGTAAAAAATCCGGCACGGGGGACAATACTTCCATTGAGATCGGTTATGAATCCTCCGCTGATTTCGAAGGGGGCATTGAACATATTGAACTTTGCACCGACTTCAGCTCCCATCATATATTTATATTGGAGAACAGAACTTAGCTGTAATAAGGGAATACCATCATTATTAAATCCGGGCTTCGCAGTAATTGCCTGAGTTTCGTAAGGCATGAAACTTCCTATGGAAATTTTAGCAACTAATAAATCAGAAATGTCATACGATGCACGCGCCTCAATTAAAGAACCACTCAGTGCTTGTGAATTACCCGGAGCCTTGCCCTCTCCGGCACGGAACGAGAATGTAAATCTTTCTAAAAAAGAACGGTCGGAATGTTCGTTATAATTTACAGGATCGAATGGGGTTTTTACCGTCATTGGCGTTCCATGTATGTCAGAAGATAAAGTGACAGCAAGCGGAATTTTGCAATCAACCGTTGATATATTTGCCACTTTCTGAGAATTCGCAGGGAAATTTTCAGCAAGATCATTACTGCTTATTAGCTCGGTTACAGGAATGAAGTTTGCTTCAACTCTATTAGTGAGCAGTGAATTTCTAACACTTGCCTCCGATTTCTTTCTCCTTATTGCGGAATTATTATTGGTTCTTAAATTAGTAACTGACTGTTGATCTGGAATAGAAACATTTGGCGACTGTAAGGAAAGAGAAGCTGAAATAGGAGTCGTACTTGTACCTCTAAAGATATTCGATACTGACGCTGCGAATTTATCCTGCCGGGCTTCCGGCATTAACATATAAAGAATGGCTGCTCCCATCAGAAATGAAACGATCGAAGCAATAACCAGTGATCTGCCAAAATGAAGCACGCTCTTTGCTGCAACTATCTTTTCAGCCGATTTATCGAGATTTTTTTCCAGCGAAGCAACCAGAGATTCCTTCTGATTTAGCTCAGAAGGAATATGTGGGCCTGCATAACCATTAGCAGCAAGCGTCGTAAAAAGCGATGCCGTTACCATCTTTGGAACGGGGACGAATTGCCTGCGAGCAAGTGAAGCAGTAAGTTCACGCATCTGAAGATGCTGCTTGAGTAAATTCCGGCGTTCCGGAGAAACGGCAAGACGGTGCAGTAGTTCTTCTTCTTCCGAAGCTCCTAAGTTTCCGTCTAAGAAATCTAATATTCTTTCTTCAGTCATAATCGTCTCCTAAAAATACTACTATTCTTATAAATCAATAACGTTATCATGCCCTTCACTACTATCTGAAAAGGTCTTATCAATGCCTAATGCTTCCATCATCTTTTGCCTGACAATTTTCCGTGCCCTGAAAAGCCGTACTTTCGCATTTGCCTTCGCAATACCGAGTGTTTTCGTAATTTGATCCATATTCATTCTTTCGAACTCCGAAAGTATGTATATTTCCTTTAGCGTGATCGGCAAACCCTCAACAACGCTTCGCAACAGAGCTAGTATTTCTTCCGCGCTACGATCATCACTTAATGTATCCTGAGCTTTTGTCGATGCATAATTATATAGAAATTTATCATCCGCAAACTCATTAAAAGATGTAACTCGGTTTGGTTTACGAATCAGACCCATAGCATAATTATGAGCGATCCGAAAAAGCCAACCTGTAAAAGAACCTGCATCTCGAACTTCAAACCGCAATCTTCCGTGATATACGCGAATCCAGGTTTCCTGAAAAACATCTTCGATACTATGGCGCTCGGGTCCCGAACCGATAAGAAGTCTGAGATATGAATAAAGCCTGTCAGCATAGCGAAAATAGAGCAGAGTATAAGCAGTATCATCGCCTTCGCGGAAGGTGATCCATAGTTCTTCGTCTGATAGGGTCACGCCTTTATTTCGCGTCTTTCCTTCTGACATTACAAACTGCATTCTTATATAATCTGTGTTTCTCTCTTAAGAAAACGCTTTCGAGGTACTAAAGTTACAAATAACCTGTCATATTTCTTTGACTTTTATTGCATTCTCTATCCCGTTTGTTTCTAAACACTTGCCACCTTCAATTGAAAAGGTTTTTACCTCAAAAGGTCTGAAATGGGATTGCCAGGAAGTGGAAAGGACTTTTGAATTGAAATAAACCAGTGATTCATCGCCGATGGATTCGACTGCCCGAATAACAATACCAGTACCTTCATACTGTCGTTTTATCACATGGATAGTGATATTTGATGCACTTACTTCAAAACCGGTTGAGCTATTTTTTATTGAGCCTTGGTGTGAACTTTCAACATGTATAATTGGCGGCTGTAAGAATTCAATCGCTCTTTTGGGCATATCGGCGCCACGCCAATTCTTTTTACCCAATACGATTTTTACTACAAATTCCTGTTCGCCTTGATCAAGATAGCGTTTTTGCTCTGTACCTGAGAGTATATGAGGAGGAGCATGATGAGCATAAAGCGGAGATCTGGCACCCGTCAAATAAAAGAATTTTTCGTCAGATGAATAGCTTGATTTCGCATCATTAATAATCCCCACTCCCTTCGAAGAATCCTGAATAAAAGCCCAGGAGCCTCCAGGTACTTCGTCTTTTGAAATAGGGCGTTCAATTATTCCATAAGGAACTTCATAAATACCATTTGGATCAGAGCATCCGTGAGCATAACGGAGTTTCATGACGGAATTTGTTTTTCTCCAATCGAGATAAACTCGTTGCTCGATGTGATCCGCACCTCCATAAAGAATAAAATCTTCCTCCATCCGAGAGTTTCCATAAATACTTTCTACCCGAACTCTGCCGCGAACAGGACCTCTTTCAAGAACTGTGATCTTCTGAACTTTGAAAAGTCCTTTCGATTCATTAAAACCCGTGATGCCGTGTCCCCACGTATCAGATTCATCAGCAAATACCTGAGCCGGATAATATTGAACCATATTTTCGCCTACTTCACCATCGAAGACTATTCCGCATATTCCATTCGATAAAACATTTTCTGAAGCTTTAATAGTGGATTTATTTTTTTTCTGCTCAGTATTCCGTTCGATCTTCAATTTTTTCCACACGAAACTCAATACTTCCGTTTCAGCAACAAAACGAACTCTGTCGCCGCTGATCTTTCCTGAAGATTCTATTTTTTGAGCGACTATTGAATTCCCACTTTCATCCTGCAGAGAAACATTTTTCAACTCATTGCCTTTTTCGCTTGCTTGGGGATGCCAAAGTTCGAATTCAATCGGGGTGTTAACCCTCCAAGGATGCGGATTAAAGACAATGAGTGATTCAATCGCATCGGAAGTATCAATATTATTTGAAAGAACCTGAATAGCCTTGCGCTCTTCGCGTGAAGCAATTGCAAGCGATTCATGATAAAGAGTTATTGCCTCATCACATGCCTCTTTAATAGCGACACCGCCGAGGATGTCATGAAAATTATTGAGAAGAAGACTTTTCCATGCCTGATGGAAATTCTCCCATTTAGTTGAATAATCTAAAACATGTAATTCAGCTAAGATGCAGATTTTTTCAGCGCGAAGTAAATTATTCTCAACTTGACGGTTGAGTTTTTTTATTTCTGAATGTGCGCTATAACAGCCAATGGCATGAGGCTGCATTTCATCAGTAATAACAGGTAACTCTATATTGCATTTTTCGATTGCATTAAAGAAATCATCAACTGCGCCAAATTTAATTTTAAAATCTTTGTTCGAATTTTGTTCGGCGATGATCTGCGCGATCTGTTCTTTTGTTGGCCCTCCACCATGATTGCCGACACCGTAGAAGAGCATCCAAGATGTATTTGACTTATAGGAAGGATAAGATGATAGGCTCTGTAATTTCTCTGCAACTGATTGTTTGAAATTTGAATAATGCAAAGGTAACCTGTAAACAGTGACTTCATCGCCGCTTAATGCCCTCCATTTGAAAACGGCATCGTCTAAATTTTTCTCATGTTCTTCTGGTCGCATGAACACATAACAACTCATCCCACAATGCAAAAGTAACTGCGGCAAATTCGCATTATGACCGAAAGAATCTATGTTGAATCCCGTTTTGCATGTAATACCGAATCTCGATTTAAAATATTTTTGTCCGTATAATCCCTGCCTGATAAAAGCTTCACCGCCGGGTATATTGCAATCAGATTCAACCCACCATCCGCCGACTATTGACCATTTCCCTGTTTTAACTGCTTCCTTAATCCGGAGGAAAAGACCGGGCTCGGTTTGTTCGACAAATTCATAATGCGCAGCACTCGATGCAGTAAATATAAAATCGGGAGTTTCATCCATTCGATCAAGTGCCGAGCGGCATGTTGCCAGAAACGCTTCAAATCCCTCATCGAGCCGCCACATCCAGGCAGGATCGAGGTGAGCATTACCAATCATAAAGCAGTCGTTAGTCATTAGTCTTTAGTCGTATCTCTTCTTTTACTTTTTTTTACGTGTCATTCTGAACGGAGCGAAGCGCAGTGAAGAATCCCCTGAGGGTTTAGAGAAAAGTTTCTCAACATACCTCAGGGGATTCCTCTCTTGGGTCGAAATGACATATTGAGTGCACCTTTTATTCCTATAACATTAGCGGCACATTCATTTCCGAAACATATTGAATCACGAATGCTTTCCCCTCGAATTTGCGCAGAAATAAACCCTGCATTAAAGGCATCGCCTGCAGCTGTGGCATCAACAACTCTTACTTCAGGAATTGTAGCCACTTGAATGATTGCAGTTCCATCCCAGGCAAACACATCATCACTTCCCTGCTTAAAGATGATAAGTCTATAGCCGAGTTCGCTATAATACTTCATTGCAGCATCAGCAGTTCTTGAACCAAAGATATTCTCATCGTCAGTCTTGGATACGAAGAGAACATCAACAAAAGAGGAAGATGATTCAATAAATGTTTTTAGCTTGCTGATATCATCCCAAAGACCTGTGCGGAAGTTAGTGTCGAAGCTAATTTTAACCTTTCCTTGCAGATTTTGTAAAAGAGAAATTAAGACTTCTCGTTTATATAATATTGCAAGAGCTATGGCAGAGAAATGAAAATATTTCGATGCGGCAATATATTCTTCTAATTTCCTTAGGTCGATCGTTTGCAATGTCTCTCGCGCGGCCGACTCATTTCTCCAAAATGAATAATGTGGATCGCCCGACTCATTGGTTGAGATAAGATATATGCCATTCGTTTTCGTATCCGACTGAATTGTGCACGCTCGATCTATCCCCTCGCGATCCATAACTTCTAAAATATTCCTCGTTAAATCGTCGCTACCTAAATTCGAGATAAATCCGGTCTTTAGCCCCAATCGTGACGCATAAAAAAGCGTATTAAAAATGTCTCCGGCAATAGACTGCTTATAGCTATGCCGAGTATCCTCATAAAGCTCAATGAGGCATTCGCCGATACCCGTGAGATCGTATTGTTTATTCATGCAGTCTGAACCGAGATTAATGAGATTTATTTGATTTTGGGATTCAATAAATAACGGAGTATAACAACGAAAGGAGTCAGATTATTGTATATTTGTATCATGAAATTCAGACTCATCATATTCATTCTCCTCTGCTTCGCAATCTCAGAAGCAAATTCCCAAATTTTGAATGGAGGATTTGAGGATTGGACTGGTAACCGACCAGATGGATGGATCGTTTCTTCTGGTGAGCCCGGCTGAGTAAAAAATTCAGTGGGGGCTCATGAAGGAAATTATTGTTTTGCATACTCAACTGATCCATTGCAATATCAAGATATTATTTCAAGCCGATTTAAAATTCCTTCAGGGATAAAGTCATTTTCTTTTTGGTTTCATGCTGATTATGCGTCGAATACTCCTTTACAGTTTTTTTATACAACTAAATTTCATGGGGGTTCAAAAGATTCTATTATTCTCCCAATATCGAAGGAATGGACAAAATACTCAGTAAATCTTATTATTCCTCTCGATACGACGTTTTCATCAAATGATAGCCTCTATATGTTATTTTTTGTGAATAACCCATCAAATTTTTATGGAGGAGGCATTTTTTTTTATCTCGACGATGTAACATTTGATAGTACTTTAAGCAGTGTCAAAGCTTTCTTTTTTTCCGCTCAAAAACTTATAGATATCAACCCCAACCCAATATCAGCTCACGTAAATCTTACATACCATTGCTGTGACATGTCCCATTCACGCATCCATCTTCGACATCACTGGTCGTGAAGTTATAAAACTTCCCTCTCTTCCTTCTGCAAGTGGCGATGGCACAATCCCCTTTGATTGCGATAATCTGCCGAATGGAATGTACTATCTAAGGTTTGATGCGGGAGGGGCGGTGCTTATGAGGAAAATTATTGTGCTGCATTAAATAAAAAAGGGCACATACAATGTGCCCCTACTCATAACTCATAATTCAAAACTACTTACGCCGCTATCATCATCTTCTCGGCAGCTTTTTTAAAGATGGGAACGAGGTCAAGCTTTTCCCATGAGAATTCATCTCTTCCGAAATGTCCATAAGCTGCTGTTGCCTGATAGATCGGGCGTTTTAGATCGAGACGTGTGATAATTCCTCGCGGCGTGAGATCAACGTTGTCTTTAATGATCTGCTCCAAGTCTTCGTCGGCAATTTTTCCTGTGCCATGTGTAGTGACGTTGATCGAAACGGGTTTTGCAACACCGATCGCATAAGCAACCTGCACTGTGCATTCATCGGCAAGTTCTGCGGCGACAATATTTTTTGCAACGTGGCGCGCAGCATACGCAGCCGAGCGGTCAACCTTCGAAGGATCTTTGCCGGAAAACGCGCCACCGCCATGCGGAGCTTTGCCGCCATAAGTATCAACGATGATCTTGCGTCCTGTCAGGCCGGTATCACCATGCGGTCCACCGATCTCGAAATTTCCCGTTGGATTGACGTGAATGATAATATCATCACCCATCAAATTAGCAGGGATGACTTTATTAATCACATGCTCGATAACATCTTTACGAATTGTCTCCTGCTTCACATCAGGATCATGCTGGGTTGAGACGACAATAGTATGCACACGCTTGACTTCGTGTCCGTCATATTCAACTGTAACTTGTGATTTGGAATCTGGACGGAGGTACGGCATTTTATCATTTTCATTCTTGCGGATATCGGCAAGGCGCTTTACCAAACGATGCGAAAAAACAAGCGATGCAGGCATAAACTCAGGCGTTTCGTTCGTTGCATATCCGAACATCATACCCTGATCACCCGCTCCGCCGGTATCAACTCCCATTGCAATATCAGGAGACTGCGAATGAATTGCGTTAAGTACTCCGCATGAATTTCCGTCGAACATGTACTCTGCTTTTGTATAGCCGATACGATTGATAACACTTCTTGCAATCGTTTGAATATCGATGTACGCTTTTGTTGTGATCTCGCCGCCGACAACAGCCAAGCCTGTTGTAACAAATGTTTCGCAGGCAACGCGCGATTCAGGGTCTTGTGCTAATATTGCATCAAGAACTGCATCGGAAATTTGATCGGCTACTTTATCTGGATGTCCTTCAGAGACGGATTCTGATGTAAATAAGTATGACATTTACGAATGTAAAATTAAAAATGTAAAATAAAAAAAATTATATTAATATGTCATTGCGAGAAGGGCTTCAGCCCGTCAAAGCAATCCCCTGAGGTTCAAAGAGAGAGTTGTCTTACAATCCTCAGGGGATTGCTTCGTCGTCGCTTCGCGACTTCTCGCAATGACACTCAAAAAAAACATTATTGAAAATCGACTTCGGATGAATCGCCGGCATTCACACGTTTGAAACCGCCTTTGACAGCGCCATTATTTCCTACGATCGAATTGTCTAAAAGAACACCACTAACTGCAGATTCGTCTCCAATAATACTATTGCGAATGATCGAATCTGTTACGCGAGCTCCTTCGCCGATCGTTGCATACGGACCAATAATGGAATTCGCGATTTCAGCATTCGCACCAATATAGACCGGCGGAATAGTTACTACGCCATGGATCTCACGCACTTTCGATTTCTTTTCAAGAAGATGGCGATTCGTACTCAGAAGTGTTTCAGGTTTCCCGCAATCATACCATGCATCGACGGTAAAGGTGGTAAATTTCTCACCTTTTTGAATCATCATCTGCAAGGCATCGGTAAGCTGGTACTCGCCTTTCGTGCGTTTATCACCGGCAACTATCGCATTTAAGGATTCCAATAGAATATCAGGGTGCTTAATAAAATATAGACCCACAACAGCAAGATTCGTTGTTGGATTATCCGGTTTTTCAACGAGGCGCGAAATAAAACTCCCGGATAATTCTGCAACGCCGAAACGGCGAGGATCATCAACAACCTTCACTCCGAGCGAATTAACGTCGGAAGCAAATACTGATTTGAGATCTACATCAAAGATCGTATCACCTAAAATAATAAGAAGAGGCTCGCCCTTTTTGGGAAATGAATCTCTTGCAACCCAAATCGAATGTCCCAATCCCAAAAGCTCATCCTGAGTTACAAAATTCACTTCGAGATCATGATGATGTGTCCGCACGTATTTTTCGACAAGATTGCCCATATAACCGACAACAATGGTTGCGCTTGTCACTCCGTCATCGCGGAGCCTATCCAATATGTGGCCTAAGATCGGTTTCCCGGCAACATTCAGCAATACCTTTGGCAAGGTATATGTATGAGGACGAAGCCTCGAACCTACTCCGGCAACCGGAATTATTGCATGCATATTTTTTTTCTGTTTAAGATTACGTTGCAAAAATACGACGAAGTCAGAGCGATGACGAACATTGAGACTTTGCAGTTCAGACTTTTTAGAGACTTTTCTTCTGTAACAATGTTATTACTTTCCGTGTCTTACTATAATAATATAGAAAAGAATGAACAAACAATTCGTTATTGGATTCTCGCTTTTTTTCATACAAATTCTCTTTGCAGGCTGTAACTCGAGCACTCAGAACATTCAGGTTCAGGATATAGTCGAACTTAAGTGGCAGGCAGACGGAAATGCGATATATGGTTTCACCCAATCTTATACTGCGACGGGAACATCAACGATCCCTTCAACAGCCTATTCAATTACACGTTTTAATAGCGATGGCTCGATTGCTCAAACGTATAAAACCGATCCACTATCTCGGGCAAGTGATCCTGCCACCGGAAGCATCGATTCTTATGCTCCGAGTATCTACTTATCTACGGATGGGACTACGATAGTTACACAGTTGGAGGGCGATCTTTATAAGTTTCATACTCAATCAGGAACACTTGAAAAACTTGTACCCCAATTTCATCTTATTGTTGTCTCTCCTGACCTCCGATATGTTGTCGGCTCTCCGTCACTATCGAATCAACCTATCAAGACCATTCAGGTATATGATATCAGTGCCTTACCTATACGTCTCGTCACACATTTTGATGTAAAAGGTGTTGCCATCAGTTCCGGCATCTGGCTCAACGGGGGTACATTCGGAATCACTATTAATGAAATAGATTCATCAGGTACACATATATCTATTTTTGATTCAACTTCAACGGGGACTCCGATTACAGTCATAGGAGGAGCTGAAATTCCATTTCACAATGTTGTTTTCAATTCCAATTCTAATACGCTCTATGTCAGAGATCATGCAGGAAAAACTACTGATTACTTTGTTGACAAAGTGAATCTCACTACTTCTGCCCGTTCTACTATTCTGAATTTAAAAGTTGAAAATTTTGATATTAGTCACGATGAGAACATTATTGTATATAGCGCTTATGATACGCTCCATACTATACACCTAAAAAGCCGGAACCTCATCTCATCGAACGAACTCGTGATCGCCGATGATATTCGTCTCATCGTGGCGCTTTCTCCGATGGATGGCAAACTCGCTTATATCCGGCAGCGAGATCAGAGTTTTAATGAAATTCGTATTCTTACTTTTATAAAACCATAATACTATGACTCATCGTTGCTTTCAAATTATTATTTTTGTTCTTGTACTTGGAAGTCTTTCAGGCTTGGGTACTGATGTTCACGCACAGATATGGGAGCGAGCAAACAGAACTCATCGTTCAACACAGATCACTCCAGGAAATGGTAAAGAAATATTTTCCATAGCGAGTCGGCTGTTTACATCCAATGATTTAGGAAAGACGATGGTAGTAAACTTCCCTGATACCGGGATCACAGGTTTTGCAATCGGCTCTACCGGTATACATTATTTCTCATCTCGAAAAGGCATAGATACTACTTCCGACCCTTTTAACGGAAATTGGGTAATGCTACCACCCGGAGATCTTCCTCAGGTAACGGCTCTTTTTTTACGTACAAAGCAAGATTCTCCGGGAGATGATGAGATATGGGCCGGAACAACGGCCGGATTATGGGAGCGAAAATTGAGCGAAACTCAGTGGCAAAAAAAACATGACGCTGCTGATGAATTGCCTATCATGCAGATCGTGGCATTTAATAAAAACATCTATTATAGAACTATCAACTCCGCCTTTGCCTCTCACGATGGAGGCTTAACCTGGAAGCCGATCTCAACAGGCATTACTAACGGAAGCATCACTTCGATTATTACTACATCAGAAACTGACGTTTACGTCGCTGTTAGTGGTTTTCCAAGCAGTCATGTATTACAATCTGTAGATGGAGGATTATCGTTTAACGGAGCACGAGGACAAGATTTTGGCTCTCGAACAGTAAAAGCACTTGTTGCGAATGCGCAGGGCGATCTCTTCCTGGGTGGAGGAATCCGAGATGATTTTAAACAGGATTCAATTACTCAAGGGTTCGTTTGGAGATTTTTGAATAATGGCATCGGTTGGGAAGATTTCTCTACAGGTCTCCCCACAACGCCATTTTCGGAAGTAATAGCACTCGGCTTCAGTTCTGGGGGAAAAGTTTTTGCTTCGACAGATAGCTCAGGCTTATGGCGCACAACACTTCCAAGCGGAAGTCAGGCAAAATCAAATTTGAGCGGCATTATTTTATCGCCGAATTTTCCTAATCCTGTAAATTCCTCAACGGAATTTTCTGTTTTTACCGATCGCACAATTAATGGCTCTGTTGCCCTTTTTGATGCCTTGGGAAGAAATATTTTACAAATTAGTAACGGGGATATTACTCCCGGGACTCATTTATTTACTGTTGACACAAGGAATATCCGGAACGGTACATATTTTTATCGGCTGCAAACTCCGGAGTTTATTCAAACTAGAACATTCATTATTAATAAATAAAATTAATAAATAAAAAAAAGGGACGCAAATGCGTCCCTTTTCTGTTTATAGAGAAATAGAACGTTTATGACTTCTCTTCAACTTTTTTCGCAGTAGTCTTTGTAGACTTACTTGCCTTCATATCTTTCACGCATTTCGGGTCCTTCGAGCACTCTTTGCCATCTTTCATTGCTGCCTTAGCACCTTTGGTGCAACAAGAATGGCCTTTACCCATTTTAGAAGATGCCTTATCCTTATCACAAGCGTTAGCTGTGACAGATGCGCTGAGAAATAATCCAAGCGCGAGAAATAGAATTGTTTTATGCATAGCTATATAGATTGTTATTAACGTCTTTGTTTTTAACAAGGAACTCTACGCTGACGTTCGCCCATTCCGTCGGCGCAGGCTTTAGGCTGCGATGAACGCCTGATTTTGATACCTACATCGCAGGCTAAAGCCTTCACTTACGATATATATATAAATCCAAACTACGTGAACTTTTTCCTGCCTCATAAGGTTTTCCCTCGCTCTATAAAAAGCGGTATTCTTTTAATTCCGCAAAATCAACGATCTTAAGGCATTTGAACCAATGACACGCGACGAAAAAGTACAAGCAATAAGCGAATTAACCGAAGTTGTCGGTTCCGCTTCTTCATTCTATTTTACCGATTATCAAGGCTTAACAGTCGCTCAGGCAACAGAGCTTCGCAATCAATTTCGCAAAGCTGGCGTCAAGTATAAGATTGCCAAGAATACGCTTTTGCGCCGTGCACTCTCGGATAAAGGACTTTTGACAGATCAGATCTCTGCTTCGATGAAGGGGCAGACCGCCGTTGCTTTCGGTTTTGAAGATCCGGCAGCTCCGGCTCGTGTTTTGAAAGCATTTTTAGAAAAAAGCAACTCTGAAAAACCTGCTCTGAAACTTGCTTGGCTTGATGGCACCGTTTATGACGGCACTCAGCTAAAGACCATCGCCGCCCTTCCTACAAAGAAGGATATCATGGCAAGCATCGTCGGCAGCATTCACGCACCGATCTCAGGGATCGTCAATGTGCTCGGAGCATTACAGCGCGATATCGTCTATATCATGGACGCGATCGAGAAGAAAAAAGCCGAAGGCGCAGCAGCATAAAAATTTTACGCACTCAAATATAGTCAAGCTTCAACTATAACTATATTTATTTTATTCATTAAGGAGAGCAGATTATGGCAGACATTAATTCAATAGTAGATTCAATTTCCAGCTTGACGCTGGGCGAAGCGGCAGAGCTGAAAAAAGCGCTGGAAGAGAAATTCGGCGTTAGCGCTGCAGCTCCGGTAATGATGGGCGGTATGATGCCTGCAGCAGGCGGAGCAGCACCGGCAGCAGAAGAGAAGACGGAATTTGACGTCATTCTCGCTGATGCTGGCGCACAGAAGATCAACGTTATCAAAGCAGTCCGCGAGGCAACAGGTCTCGGTTTGAAGGAAGCTAAAGATCTCGTTGACGGCGCACCAAAGCCTGTGAAAGAAGGCATTTCGAAAGCCGATGCTGAAGCACTCAAGAAGAAACTTGAGGACGCAGGAGCAAAGGTTGAACTCAAATAAGTTCGCATTCAACTGTTTAAAGTTGATAACAGAAACCCTGGAAAGCAAAACTTTCCGGGTTTTCTTTTTTTTGGCAGTTCCTTCAAATCTCGTCGTGTAACCTGTGAATTATGTAACAAATTTTCTAAATTTTATAACTATTTCAGTATGAAAAAAGCGTAATTTTGAAGCAAAGAACCAATCGTTTTCTATTTGAATTGAATTTAAATTACTCTCAAAAAAATGAAAATTTCTTTCTCTCTGCTTATCCTTTTGGTTGCCGGCAATCTGAGTGCACAGAATTCCCCTACAGGCTCAAATGACTCCGCAAGATCTTATCCCTCTCATATTTATCATATCAATGGCTGGTCAACAGGCGGGATTGTCGTAGGCGGTGCTATAGTTGATGTCTTAGCGCTCAGGACGTTGCATGGTAAACCCACGATAACCGATGCAGAATTTGATGGTTTGAATAGGACTGTTTTCGGAATAGACTCATGGGCTCTCCGGCAAAACACGACGAATTATTTAGGCGTAGAAAAATATGCAACAATCACCAATGCTTCTGCGGTACTTCTGCCCCTTACTTTGTTCTTCAGTGATCGTATTAATAAGGACTGGGTGAATATATTAGCTCTGTATCTGGAAGTCGAATCAGTTTCACTCAGTATTTATATCGCCAGCCCGATGGGACCGTTGTTTCAAAATAAATTTCGCCCTATAGTATATTACGACAACCTGACGCGCAGCGAACGCAATAATGGGTACAACCGCAATTCGTTCTATAGCGGTCATGTTGCCTCCGCAGCGGCAGCGACATTTTTCATGGCGAAAGTCATCGATGACTACAATCCTCAAATGGGGGCAAACAAAGCCTGGCTATATGCTGCGGCAGCAGTTCCACCTTTGATCTTAGGTTATATCAGGATGCTGGGTCTTAATCATTTTCCATCCGACATCATCACCGGTTTTGGAATTGGTGCCGCCTGCGGCATTGTCATTCCACAGCTCCATAAAATATCAGATAATGACCTCCAATTTGGAGTATTCTCCTCGCCTGAAGCAACGGGACTAAGAGCGTCGTTGGTCTTGAATTAGATGACACTTAGACTTTTAAGGTAAACTTGAGGACGCCGGAGCAAAAGGTTGAACTCAAATAAAGTTCACAGTTGGCAGCCAACAGCTAACAGCAGAAAACCCCGAAGAACTTGCTTTCCGGGGTTTTTGATTTAGTAGTATTGAAATAAAAAAGCCGAATCCCAAGACACGGCTTTTTTAATGTAATCTGTAAACTGTCAACTACTCCTGATCCGTATGACAACTCCCGCAGCCGAAACCGGTTTGGGTTTTCATGTCGAATGGTTTCATGCCGAGAAGCGATGCCATTCTGGGTTTTACTGTTCCCTTCATAAATCTCATATAGCTCGTATCGGCTTTTGCCCAGCCTTCTTTGGAGCGCGGAAGTTTCCATATTTTTGGATTCGGCATTTGGAAGGTATGATTTTCTGCTCCCTCGCCATGACAGGTTTTGCAATTCATATGCTCAAACTCTTTAGGTTGAAATTTAATGAACTCTGCCTTCATTGTCGGCATGACTACCTCTTTCATGTACGATAAGCGCGCTGCATGGGCCATTTTCTCCCAATTAATAGAGGTATCAGCTACGGTAAAACTTAATCCTAAAGACCTCGCATCGGTCTGCGAAATGGCAGATTGACCTATCAATAGAAAACTGGCAAAACCAATAACGAGAATGACTACAGCAAGTAATTTAATTTTCATTATATTATTTCATGATCTACACAACAATACAACACGAATTAATTGCTTTAGTGCTGCAATGTTGTAACCTCTTTGCAAAGGAACCGTAACACCCTTTTAGCTCTTATTACAAGTCTTGTATTATATATATTCATGCGATATTTTACTAAATTTACCTTTTTCTTACTCATCATTACTTTTACCGTTCCGGTAATCGTATATTCACAAACAGGAATTGATCCGGTTCTTACAATTCTTTCAACTGAGTTAAGTAGGGAGAATGCTACATTATCAAAGCAATCATCTGCGCCTTATTTTATTAGCTACAATCTTGGTGATGATCAGAATGTTACCATAGTATCAAGTTTTGGTGCGCTCGTCCGTTCGGATTCCAACAGAAGCAGAACTCTATTGATCGACCTAAGGGTTGGCGATTATCGGCTGGATAATACCCATCAAATTCGCACCAATGCAGGCTTCTTTGGAGGCAGTGGATTTGCAGGAGCCAATACTCGTCAGGCTCCTATCGAAAACGATCCGGAAGCGTTGCGTATAGCCTTATGGCGCGAAACCGATGCAGCATATAAATCTGCAAAAGAACGTCTCGAAGAGGTAAAGACAAATCGTACGATTAAAGTCGAAGAAGAAGATTCGTCAGCAGATTTTTCAAGACCAAGTGGTCCGCCTGCATCGCTTTATGAGGATCCAGTTGAGATGACTTCCTATTTCAAGAACCGTTCGCAATGGGAAGAAAGGCTTCGCAAATTCTCCGCCATCTTCCGAGGAGCAGAACATATATATGAAGCGAAGGCATCACTCGTTGCCAGCGTTGTCAGAAAATATTTTGTTTCTACCGAAGGCTCACAGATGGCTTCGAATCAGATCTATGTGCGCCTGATGATTCAGGCTACGACCAAGGCTGCTGACGGTATGGAGCTTCCGCTTTATAAAAGTTATTTTGCAATAAAGCCTGACGATCTACCGTCGGATGAAGTGATCCTCGCTGATGCAAAAGAGATGCTTTCAACATTAGGAAAGATGCGCACTGCACCACTTGTTGATCCATATACTGGTCCTGCAATTTTATCAGGCGGTGCCTCAGGAGTTTTCTTCCATGAGATTTTCGGACATCGCATCGAAGGTCATCGTCAGAAGAATACCAACGAAGGACAGACCTTCAAAAAGAAAGTCGGCGAAAAAATTCTTCCTACATTCCTATCGGTTTATTTCGATCCGTTACAAAGAACTTATGCCGGCTCACAGCTTATGGGTTGCTATGCATTTGATGATGAAGGAGTGAAAGCTCGCAGAGTTGATGTCGTTGATAATGGAGTCTTTAAAAGATTTCTTATGGGTCGATCCCCCATTGAAGGGTTTTCGGAATCGAATGGACATGGCAGAGCATCTCCAGGCAAACGTCCTGTTGCTCGTCAATCAAATTTGATCGTCACTGCGAATAAATTTGTGCCTGAAGATTCATTACGACAGCTTTTAATCTCCGAATGTAAAAAACAAAACAAACCGTACGGACTAAATTTTGTGCAGGTTGAGGGCGGGTTTACTCTGACGGGGCGTACGATCCCGAATTCATTTAATGTCCTGCCTATCCTTGTCTATCGCGTTTATGCAGATGGCAGACCGGATGAACTTGTGCGAGGAGTTGATCTTATAGGAACGCCGCTTGCAACATTCGAGCGTATCATCGCTGCCGGAGATAAGCCAGAAACATTCAACGGAGTCTGCGGCGCAGAATCAGGCTGGGTTCCGGTAAGCGCTTCAAGCCCAAGTCTTCTTGTGCGCGAGATCGAGGTGCAGAAAAAAGAAAAATCTCAGGAGAGATTACCTATTCTTCCCCCGCCGGATTTGAAGGCAGGAAGCAAGAGCTGAGAACAACTCTTAGTGGCGCGGACTCTTAGTTCGCCAGTTTTGACTCGCGGACTAAGAGTCCGCACCACTAACATCAATTTTATTTAGTTTACATGAAAAAAATATTCTTCTTCTTGTTTCTCACCGCTGCTCTGCCGCTCCACGCTCAGCACATAAGCGATAATGCAATTTCCGTGATCGACCGCGCAGTTGGCGATGAACTTCAGCGCTCCAAAGATCAGCTAAAATTAAACGGGCTTATTAATCCGTTTTTTATTTCTTATACGGTCAGCGATAACAACCGACTTGATATTCATGCTTCGTTCGGTGCATTAACACGATCCTCGTATATGCATCAACGCCAACTTAACCTTCGACTGCTAGTAAATAATTATCAGTTGAATGATGAAAATTTCGATGCAGGCGGCGGCGGAATTTTCGGCGGCGGAAATCAGATTGATATGAACTTGCCTCTTGACGATGATTATAATACAATTCGCCGTTCCTTCTGGCTTGCTACCGACGATCTTTTCAAAGAAGCAAATGAGACATTTACCAAAAAGAAAGCTGCATTAGATCGCAAGCAGCTGACCGATGAAGATAAAAATCTTCCTGATTTTGCACAAGCTCGAAAAGTTGAAGTGATAGAACCTCCTGCAGATATTCAAATTGATAAAACGAAACTTGAAACTCTCGTCCGTGATATCTCTGCGATTTTTTCAAAATATAAGCCTATACAGAATTCCAATGTTACACTGTCATTCAATAATACCTATGAATTTATAAAGAATACTGAAGGTACTAATATCCGCAAACCAGTAACAACTTGTGATCTCAATATCCAAGCAAGCGCTCAAGCCGCTGATGACGGTGAGCCGCTTTCCCTTGCACTGGCTTTTACTGCCCTCTCACCTGATGCACTTCCTGATCGCAAAGTGTTAATTGAAAGAACTGAAAAGCTCGCAAAAGACCTTACTGATTTGACCGCTACAAAGAAATATGCCGACAAAGAATATACAGGACCTGTCCTTTTTGAAGGAAATGCCGGCAGTGAATTTCTTAGTGAACAGATTCTAGGCAAACTCTCTGCACAGCGGGAAGATATTTTAGGCGGAGGTTCGGTTTTTTCTCTTGTCGGTAAAGGTCCGACATTCCAAAAAAAGATCGGTACACGTGTTCTACCGGTTTCAATAACTGTTCGTGATATACCTCTCGTTAAGCCGAAATCGCATGGCTCATATCTCGGAAATTATTCCGTTGATGAAGAAGGGGTTATACCGGCAGAACTTATACTTATTGACAATGGTATTCTGAAAACTTTATACATGACGCGCACTCCCACAAAAGAAGTACACGAACCCAACGGTCATTCGCGTCCACTTGGGGGTGGAATCGGAGCCGGGTCAAGTGCAGGTCCGGGCGTTGTAGAAATATCGGATAAAAAAGCGATTAAAGCAAGCGAGATGAGAAAAGATCTTTTGAAACGCGCCAAAGAAGATGGTTATGATTTTGCTTTTATTGTGCGCTCGATGCAAAAAGGAACACTGATCTATAGCGAAGGCATGGGGAATTTTGGTGACATGCTCGAAAGCGGAAAGATGCTTTCACCGGCTCTTGTATATAAAGTATCCACAAAAGATGGCTCAGAAACTTTGATCCGAGGCATAGAGATAAGTCTGCCGACTGCGCGCGATCTTCGGGAGATCATTACTTCAAAAGAAATTGTAACGCAAGATATGGGGTTGGCATCAGGCTCAGTAGGGGGATTCTTTTCCTTCGGCTCAAAAGTACCTGCTACACTGATAGCTCCTGAATCTGTGCTTGTCCCTGAACTTGAAGTCCGTAAGAAAAAAACGAGCGCTAATCCAACACAACCGGTAGTTGAAAAACCATAAACAGTATAGAACCAACTGATGATAATTATAGAACTTAACTATTATCAGCTAACTCTTCCGATCACTGCAAACATCCTTCCTGACTGCTTTCCATCTCTACGATAGGAATGTAAGTTGAGGTCAGTGATCGTGCATCGAGGATTTATTTCGATATGATCAAGCGGAACACCACCAATAAGTAATTGGTCTCGATTTGCTTTTTTTATATCAAGCAAACATTTTCCGTTCGACAATTCGGAATAATAATCTTTCTCGAAAAGTGTCGCCACATCAGTACCCACTTCATAATTTGTTCCTGAAGCCGAAGCGCCGATGAAGGCATAAATATTTTCGGCTTTGGCGCCGAGTGAGACCATTTTTCTAACAGCGGCAATTGTGATAAGCTGCTCAGTTCCACGCCATCCTGCATGAACTGCGGCGATAATTTTTGCAATTGGATCATATAAAAGAACCGGCGTACAATCAGCAATACTAACAACAAGAAAAACATTTGCTTCACTTGTAATCAATGCATCAGACTCCTTTACAATTCTTTCATCACCATTAATAATATTGATATTCGCTGAATGTACCTGATTTTGATAAACGAAACGCGTACCCGAGGGTACTCCTATCTCTTCATAAAATCTTCGACAATTTTCTTCAATATTTTTTGAATTATCACCCACATGACTTGAGAGATTCAAGCCATAAGGATATGGCGATACTCCTCCTTCACGAGTAGATTGTGCGGCGATCAGTTCGGGGAATTTCTTGAAGATTTCAGGACGTATATACATTATTCTACTTTATAAAGATCTTTTCTTTTTTTCACCGCTTCAAGTCTTTTATACTTTGGTCTTTCAGCAAAATATTTTTTGAGAATATCACGAACAGTAAAAAAATCTTCATAGGGATGATATGGAATTCCTGACTTTGAACAAAATTTTGAAAGCATATCACGGGCAAAGACCACATCGGATATTTCAACAGGGCAATGATCGGAATAGCCATCACCGATATAGACGATCGTATCTTCATCGCCTGAAGTTGTAACGATGGTTCCGCATTTGCACGCTCCACAAAAGCGGCAGGATTCCCTGGCATGTTGAAATTCGGCAGAGAGCGTGCCATCCTTAGTTAATTCTACGCGATTCGCAAAATACGGAATATCAATTCCATACTTCTCAAAGATCGTGCGGATATAGATCGAAAAGCCGTCACTGACGATCGTCAGTATAATATTTGCATCTGCACAGAATTCTACAAATTCTAAAAATCCAGGACGCAACGGCTCTGCTTCAAACATCGCTTTCAATTCATCGGCATCTGCACATTTAACCGTTGCACATGCTTCTTTAATACACTGCTGCGCTGTATATTCACCCGTATTGAATTTCTCCCATACCTTAAAGGCATACGGATCGCCGAACTCCTTAAAGAGCTTATCCCAAAGATCATTGACAGTAACGGTGGCGTCAAAATCGCAGTAGATGTGGTACATTTAAAATTAAGAATTGAGAATTGTGAATTGAGAAAAGGTGTTTGAGACTACGATTAACTTCTCAATTCACAATTCTCAATTTTCAATTCCAGAAAATGCCGGAAAATAATTCGCAGCTTCTTGTTCTTATTGACGGAATGGCAATTGCCTACCGCGCGTATTTTGCTTTTATCGGTCATCCGCTTACTAATGCTCGCGGTGAAAATACCAGCGCTGTATATGGATTTGTCAATGCCATTCTGCAGTTTCTCGAAAAGCATAAACCCGATTATGCTGCTGTATGCTTCGATACTTCTGCGCCGACATTCCGTCATGTGATGTATCCTGCTTATAAAGCACAGCGTCAGGCAATGCCCGATGATATGCGTCCGCAGATCCAGATCATCAAGGATATTACGAAGGCATATAACATTCCTCAGGTCGAGCTTGACGGCTTCGAAGCCGATGATATTATCGGCACACTTTCGCATTTAGCGGAGAAGAACAATCTCGAAACAATAATCGTCACTCCCGATAAAGATTTCTGCCAGCTCGTTACAAAAAAAGTAAAGCTCTTGCGTCCGAAGGACGGCGCTTCAATGGACTTAATGGATGAAGAAGCCGTCATAAAAAAATATGGATTGAAGCCGAATCAATTTATTGATTATCTTGCACTCGTCGGCGATGCAAGTGATAATATTCCCGGCGTTCGTGGAGTGGGTGAAAAAACTGCAACGCCAATATTGCAGCAATATAATAATCTCGATGGTATCTATGCAAATCTTGAAGCGATCACAAAAAAAGCATTAAAGGAAAAGCTCACGAATGAAAAAGAGAATGCGTATCTTTCGCAAAAACTTGCAACGATAAACATCGAAGTGCCGCTCGGTTTTGGAGTTGATACGCTTAAATATTCGAAAATTCCGGATTTCAGAAAGCTTGAAGAAATGCTCAAAGATCTGGGGTTTAAAACATTGTTGTTGAAATTAAAAGCCGAAGAGAAAGAATATCTTGGCTCTGAGCCAACACCCCAAGAGATCACTACTCCTGAACTTCAAGCTGTAACCAATGAAGAAAAAACTTTGACTGTAGAAGAAGATCTGCAAACTGCGGCTGATGATACAATCCGCAATATTCATTCAGCCGAGCATACGTACCATACCATTTCTACAGATGAAGATCTTGATGAGCTAATTCTAAAATTAGAAATGTCTGAAGAGTTTTGCGTTGATCTTGAAACAACAACAAGCCGTGCAATGATGGCTGAGATTATCGGCATTTCTTTTTCGATGACCAGTGGACAAGCATATTATATTCCTATTTTACTTACCAAGGCAAACCCAAATCAGAGTGATTCTCTGTTCACTGAAGATAAACACGACGAGAGATTACAAAGCTCTGAGCCGAATGCATCGAATACCGGAATGGATCCGAAAAGTACCTTAAAAAAATTTAAACCTGTTCTCGAAAATAAAAAGATCGGAAAGGTCGGGCAGAATATTAAATATGATGCGCTCATTTTGCGGAAGCATGGGATTCATGTTCAGCCGATGTCATTTGACACGATGATCGCCGCTTCGATGCTGCATGGCGAGGGAATGCAGTCAATGGATAATCTTTCATTGCAATATCTGAAGTATCAGCCGATTCCCCTTTCTGCGATCGCCGGAAAAATGAAGAAGACGGATTCGCATGATATTATGGCGGCGATACCGACGCCTGTTATTGCTGAATACGGCGCTGAAGATGCTGACATTACTTTGCAAATAAAAAATGTGATGCTTCCGAAAATAAAATCGGAAGGATTGCTCGATCTTTGCAATACGGTTGAATTTCCTTTGATGGAAGTCTTGACAACTGTTGAATTCAACGGCGTGAAGATCGATACAAAAATGCTTGCTGATGTCAGTAAGGAAATGGAACGCGAAGCAGATATTATTTGCAAGAAGGTTTATGAATACGCCGGGGGTCCATTTAATATTGATTCGACAAAACAGCTTGGCGATCTGCTTTTTAATAAGCTCGGACTTCCGACATTAAAAAAAACGAAGACAGGTTTTTCAACTGATGCCGGAGTACTTGAGCAGCTAAAGGCGCATCATCCGATTGCCGAAGACATATTGAATTATCGGCAGTACCAAAAGCTTCGTAATACCTATGTTGATGCCATTCCCCTGCTTGTAAACCCTGACACCGGGCTTGTTCATACAACGTATAATCAAGCCGTGGCTGCAACGGGCAGACTTTCATCGAACGATCCGAATTTACAGAATATTCCGGTACGAACGGAAATGGGACGCGGTTTGCGTAAAGCGTTTGTTACTCGATTTAAAGATGGACAAATTCTTTCTGCCGATTATTCACAGATCGAACTTCGTATCATGGCACATGTAGCGCACGATGAAGCATTGCTTCAGGCATTCCGGGATAAGGAAGATATTCATACGCAAACCTCCGCTAAGGTCTTCGGCGTAAAACCGGAAGATGTAACGCGCGATATGCGGCGAAAGGCGAAGGAAATAAATTATGGCATTATGTATGGTATCGGAGCATTCGGGCTTTCAACGCGGCTTGGGATTTCACGCGAAGAAGGATCGCAAATAATTAAAAGTTATTTTGCTGCCTTCCCTACTATCCGTGAATTTATTGATTCTACTATTGCTTTTGCAAAGAAAACCGGATATGTACAAACCCTTCTCGGCAGGCGACGGTATATGACAAATATCAATGCATCGAATGCCGTCGTTCGTGCACAAGATGAACGTGCTGCGATCAATATGCCTATTCAGGGCACTGCCGCTGAAATGCTAAAGATCGCGATGATCAATATTCAGCGCGAGATAGAAAAGAGAAAACTTAAATCGCTGATGATCATGCAGGTTCATGACGAACTCGTCTTTGATGTTGTGCCCGGAGAGAATGACGAATTAGCTGAACTGGTAAAAGATAAAATGACTCACGCCATTGATATGGATGTCGTCATTGATGTAGATTATGGATTTGGGAAAACCTGGTATGATGCGCATTAATAAAAAAGGCGGAAAGATTATCCGCCTTTTGAACTACTCTCTTGACGTGTTAATAAAAAATTAGTTTGCTTTTCTCCACCCATCTACATAAATGTAGACTCCCATTGCGCCGTTAGCAAGTGTTATATCACCTGAAGTAGTCTGTGCATCGTTATTGTAGATATAAATAATCTGTCCGTTCGTACCGCCCGGCATTGTAACAGCATTGGAATTCGTTGCGGCATCATCGGTGATCTTGACTACGGCATTATTCGGTATTGCAATCGTTGCACCTGCGCTGACGGTACTATAAGAAAGTACTGCCGAACCTCCTGACATTGCAATGCCGCCTGAAGTTATTATGCCACTTATGTTCGCATTTCCACTGACATCAAGTGCCTCAGAAGGACTGCTCACTCCGATACCAAGTCTGTTCGAACTGTAATAGAGATTGCTTCCAGCTCCAAGAGCTGAAGATGAGCTCCAGATTGCAAGGTTATTTGCAGTTCCTGAACCTGTCGGAATTGTGAGGTTGCTTAACGTAGCCCAGCTCAACGAGCCTGAACCATCATTGAGTAGGATAGAATTTGCTGCTCCCTGTGCTGCAGGAAGCAAATAATTAATATCAGCAGTTTGTGTCTGCGCTTTAAAAGCTGAGAAATGTGCTCCGCTTAACGTTGCCGAATTATTCGATCCATAGAATCTTATTGAGCGCGCCGCATTATCGTCGTTACCAATAAGCAGATCGGCATCGCCAAAGTACGCTACATTATCCATTGATGAGACATCAACAGTTGTGCTCGTCGTACTGCCATTGAATCCGAAACTTGATAAGCCAACTGTGAGATTTTTCCCCATTGACGTACCATAATTTGTAGTTGTCTTTGTATTATACCCCATCGCCGTAGAGTATATTCCATAGGAATTTGTATTGCTTCCTAGTGCAGTAGAGCCGTCGCCCCATGCAGTAGTATTATCCCCCATTGCAACAGAATTATACCCAACAGCTTGCGCGGCGCTTCCAAGTGCCGTTGCTCCATCAGCATATGAAGCCGCTCCTGAACCAATTGCAGTAGAGCCCATGCCGTATGCAGAGGTAAAGTAACCCATTGCAACCGATTGATCACCGCTTGCTAATGTACCATAGCCCATTGCAACCGATTGGCTGCCCACGTTGCCCGTATTCCATTCCGAGCCACTTGCCTTCCCTGCTCGAATAGCACCAAGAGAAGGTATCCACATCATACGAGTACCGCTTCCTCCGGTTGGAGTTGTTCCCGATGTACCACTGAGAAGTAAGCTTCCACCGTTGGTTAATCGCATTGCTTCATTTGAATTTGTTTTAAGCACAATATCAGTTGCATCGTTAGTACCAAAATAATTTGAAGCATTCATTCCGGTATTTCCTCCCACATTCCAACTCTGGATTGAAAGATTATCAATATAATCTTTCGTTGCAAGTGTAGTTGCCGGGTCAGCGGCGACAGTTGAAGCGGATGTTGCTTTTCCTGTTAACGACAAACCTGCAAAAGTCGGAGATGCGCCGCTATGAATATTTTGTGGAAGTGAAAAGGTCAGTCCGCCTGTATGGGCAAGGATATCGCCATTGATAAGTACCTGATTTGTAGTGCCGGTTGCTGAGGTTACTCCAACACCTGACAGTGCTGCCCAAACCGGCACACCACCGGAAATGGTGATAACCTGACCTAATGCTCCTACACTAAGTTTCGAAAGCGTATTCGCTGCCGATGCATATAGAATATCACCTTTTGCAAAAGTCGTAAATCCTGTTCCCCCATGACCCAGTGCAATTGTACCTGATACGTTTGCTGCATTTCCGTTCAGTGTTGCTGTGATCGTATTGGCACTAAAATTTCCTGAATTATCGCGAAGTATAATTGTATTTGCATTATTAGCTGATGTAGCAGTTGTTGCAGAGTTTGACACTTTGCCTGCAGTTGAAATTGTTGCGAGCTTCGTATCGGTAATCGCTGCACCTGCTGCTATATCAGAATTTGCGATACTGCCGCCGAGATTTAATTTACTATAGGCAATAGCAGCATTACCATTTACATCACTATTGACGATCGTACCGTTGACAATATCACCTGTTGATATTGCGTTAATGAGATTTATTTTGTTTGCAGCAATATTCGCTCCGTTAGCAATATCGGCATTGGAAATACTTCCGGCAAGATTTAATTTACTATAGGCAATTCCGGCATTTGCATTAACATCGGTATTGACTATCGTACCGTTGACAATATCACCAGTGGAAATTGCATTTATCAGATTGATCTTATTTGCAGAAATATTTGCTCCGTTAGCAACATCTGCATTGGAAATACTTCCGATGAGATTTAATTTGCTGTAAGCAATATTTGCGTTGGCATTTACATCTGCATTAACGATCGTACCGTTAACAATAGCGCCGGATGCTATGGCGTTAGTAAGATTTATTTTGCTTGCAGAAATATTCGCTCCATTTGAAATATCTGCATTAGAAATACTTCCTGCAAGACTAAGTTTACTGTATGCGATATTTGCTCCTGAAGAAATATCAGCATTTGCTATACTACCGGAAAGATTCAGCTTACTGTATGCAATGGCGGCACTACTTGCCACATCACCATTTCCAATAAGCGAACTCGAAAGAGTACCTGAACTATTATTATGCAGGACACCTGAGATGTTAAAATTCGTTAGTGTCATGCCAGCAAAAGTTGGCGTTGCAGCCGTATGGATATTTTGCGGAAGCGAAAGCGTGACATTCCCGGTGGATGCTGATGCGATTATTTGGTTTGTTGTGCCAGCTAAACTATTGACAAAGGATTGCTGAGTCTGCTGATTGCCGAGCGAACCCGATTGGATTGTACTGATCGTTATGGTATTACCTTCAGCTTGAACAAAAGTCCCAGGTCCACCTTTTATTGTAAGATCGCCACTCCTGCCGTTCATCGAAATAACAGCGCCCGATGCGCCTTTAGCTAAAGAACTTGCCATATCGGCATGGATAGCATATGGTACAGAGACCAACGTCGTGCGCGGTGATAGCTCGGCTGAATTATCAACGGTTACACCAACCCAATATTGTTTATCAAATCGTATTGCAGCTTCAATTGGCTGTTGAGAACCAATGATAACACTGAATATGCCATTTGCGAAATCGGATGTAAAAGTTTCAACGTGAAGTAAACTTCCTTCTTGAGGTGCATCATAGAGACGAACGGTAATGTGATGACTTCCTATAACCGGTTGCTTCGATTCATCAAGCAGTAGACCTTGATAACTGATCGTACGCAATGCATCGGGCTTTACTGTCTGTTGAGCATATCCGGAGTATGAAAAAAATGCCGCTAGTAGAACAGTGCTAAGGAGCACAGTAATGTTTTTCATTCTTGTTGATAATAAATACGGTAAATAAACCCTCGGGACGATGTCCATGAGTTTTGAGGGCTTCATATTTTCCTGAATTATTTCCAAACTAATGAGTCGAAGGGGCAAAACCTCAGACTTGAAATTCAAGAAACATCTTAAAACGAATTCAAATATACAACAATAAAATTAGAATTATACCGCTATTTTAAAATAAAATTTGATTGTTCCGTGATTATATTTTTTATTAGTTGATCGTGGGAAAACCTGGGGATTTTGCCCACTTGTTGGATGGAAAAGGCAAGACCTATTCTTCTGACTTTCGTGGGGATTTGTGAGAGAAACTTATCGTAAAATCCTTTGCCATAACCTAAGCGCATACCAAATACATCGAAAGCAACGATCGGAATAATTACCGCATCAAGTTTCTCAATAGAGATCTCATGGGTTTTATTCGGTTCAGGTACTCCGAATTTTCCCGAACGTAAGGATTCAAGATTATCCAATCGAGAATGAATCATATGCGGAGTATTAGCATCAATGGTAGTTATTGGAACTGCAACTTTAATATTACGTTTAAAAAGATCCTCTATAATCCCATGCGTCCCTACTTCCGAATTGAAGCTGATATAGGTATGGACAAATTCAGCGGAAATCGAATCGAGGAAGTCGATAGTCTTTTTTCGAATACGTTGAGAATACTCCATCCTCATTTCTTCGGAAATACTATTCCGAGCAGTAAGTGCAGTTTTGCGCAATTCGGTGCGAATTTCTAAATCTAAGTCCACGGCAGTTATCGCGAGAGAATGATCTTATCAAATACATCTTGTGATTGACCATCGGACGTTCGTGCTATAAGATGTAAGGAATATTCCCCGGAAGGCAAATTCACGACGCTCATCGCTAAGATATTCTCCCCTTTTTTGAAGGATATTGCAGAATGTCGAACAATGATCTTACCTGTCATATCAAATATCTCAGAAGAAAGTAGAATGTTTTCTACACCGACAAAAGAGACGTTTATTTGTTTGCCACTCGAGGGATTCGGAGAAATTGATACTGCAGAGAGAAGCGGTATATTATTAAAAAAATTTCTTATCTGCATATCACCACAAACGTCGGTATTTTTTACAATAAAACTATCAACGGTGAAATTCACACATCCATCCTTTTCAGGAGATCGCGCCACAATGCGAAAGATAGCAGAAGATTCTTTTGCTACAAAATATCTTAAAGGAACATGCAAAAAAGGAACACTTGGAAGTGAAGAAAGATTTGAAGTGGAGGAAATAACCGCAAGATATTTTTTTGTCGTTTGGTCGAAGGTGATTTTTAAAGCGGCATTCGGCAATATTGTAGTATTTAATGTAACATTTGCTATATCGATCTCAGCAATATCCGGTGGATCAACGCTCATTTCCATTTCGAGAGATGAGATCTGATAACGTGCAAGGTCATTTACAGAAAGAATGCCAACGGTATTTGAATATTGAACAGTATTGATAGATGTAAGCGGCACGGCTGCAAGCTGCACGTTTTCTGATTGCGTTATTAAGAGTATTGTATCTGATAAAATGATTCTTCCACCTGTCATCACATTCACAATACAAGTTTTATTTTTTACAACCGAACCTAAATTAGGTTTAAATGTGATAGTTATGTTCCGTTTGCTTCCAGTAATGAGAGTATCAGGAAATGGTGAGGGATAACTAATAGAGAATTCCGGATTACTACAATTTATGCCGCTTATAAAAATTCCGAAATTACCGGTGTCAGTGATCGTCAGAGTTCTGCTGTAGGTGGAATCGATTGCACAGGATACGACGAAAGGTATAGGAGAAATTTTCGAAAGGACACGAGGAATAACGATGGCTTTAATAAGTGCCGATTTATTAATTCGGGATGCAGACCCGTTCTTTGAATATGCATTAATAGCGTCTTCCCAATCCCCGGGCAGATCTGCGGAAAAATGTATGCCTATTTTCAATGAATCATTCGGGAAGATAGGATATGGAAGCGAGGGAATATTTGAAATTGAATAGTATGGTAATCCTGGGGGAAGAACCTCCTGTAATTTTACAGAAGTTTCACCTATGCTTGCGATGGTAATAAATGTATCAACTACTGAACCTTGCTGAACTATCCCCAGATCGAGGAGTTGAGGGCTGAACACCATATTCGGTATACCGACAGAGCCTCGAAATTCACACAATACTTCTCCGCTTACTTCACCTTCCATCAATGCCCTTCCGGTTCTTAGCCCACTGGAATTGAAAGCGGAAAACCGAACGTTCAATTTCAAGGTGTCTCCGCTAGCAACTCCTAAAGGAAATACGGCAGAGGGATCAAGCGGCGTAACATCAAAGTGAATAGCTGCATTATCATTAGCTACATTGACCCAGGTAACTGTTGCACTATCTTTATCTCCACCGATAAGAGTAAGCGTTGTATCCTTAAATTCCCCGGGAGCAAGTGTACCGAAATCAATAAATTGAGGTTTCAACAATATGTCCGGTTGTATAGTCGACCCTTCACCTATAAGTTCTATCTCTTTTATCCCATCATCGGTAAAGATATCAAGCGCCGCCGTTCGAAATCCTGTCACATTAGGCTTAAATCTTATAATTATCGTTCGACCATCCCCGGAATCGACATGGTAAACAGGAGGCGAAGGAACAATAATTTGGAATTCCCCGGTAACGGAATTCTGCGGCAGTATTGTCATGTCGTTAATAAAAACCGTCACAAGAGAGATATTTGAGACTCTAATCGTGCCGTCACGCGAAAATCCAACCTTGACTTTCGTAAAATCGAGCGAATCTTTATCGGTTGAAATCCGCAATTGAGCTTCTCCCAATACTGGGAGTGCTAAAATAAAAAAAACTGCTGCCAACCGGCGCATTATCATGATAGGATATTTGGCAAATCCGTTCCTTCTTATATAACACTATGATACAGTAAAAGTTACGTTTGTGACAATTACGACCCAAAAAGGCAGGAAACCACCCGCTCAGTTGAGCGAAGAATCAAAGCTTCGGCAATGATTCTTCGCTTTACTAAGAAAATAGATCCCCCTTATAATGAAATCCCCTAAAATAAAGCTCATACTCTTTTAAGGAAGCATTGCCTTATATCTTTGATATCCGGCTGAATTAAGCTGGGCTTCTGTAGGCTGAGGAAGATTTGCTTTTTGTGCCTGTGCATTAGTTGCATTTAATCGTTCTTGTGAAGGAGGGTGCGTTAAAAAGAGCTTTGAGAGTTCACTCGGCGGACGGCTGCCACCGGTAGCAAGCGTCTTGATCATAAAAAATTTGATCGCAGCAGGATACCATGGTCTTCCGGGAAGTTGGTAGAGATCGGTAAAAGAGTTGGCATCGGCTTCGGTCTCGTCTGTGCGGCTGAATTGCAACATCGTTAAGCTTTCTGCACCTTGAGCAAGCCCTGCTAATATTTGTCCTGCAAGCGAAGGATTGTTACCTAATGCGAACTGCGTGACAGCATCAAGTCCGTATTGTTTCGTCATCTGTTGTGTACTATGGCGATGATCGGCATGCGTGATCTCATGCGCTAAGATCCCTACAAGCGTAGCTTCGTTATCAACGTATTTCATCAATCCGGTATAGACATAGATCGGTCCGCCCGGAAGCGTAAAAGCATTGACGGTTTTATCATCCTGAATAAGCGTCACGGAATAATTAAAATCTTTATTAATGACATTGGGCGATGATACAATCCTGTTTACAAGTCCTTGGACGTAATTACGAAGTGACGGGTTATTTAGCACAGGATAGTGTGCGGGGTCTTTCGCGATCTGCGCCTGAACCTGCTGGCCAAGCTGAACATCCTGAGACTTCGAATAGAGATTCACACCTCCGCCACAGCCTGACTGCGAGAAACTGATCGCTAAAAAAAAGAAAAATATAAGCCGAGTTTGTATCGTTTTCATAATCGTTTAAATTGGTTAAATATTAGGGGATAGAGGGAAATGGGGATGACAGTTATAAAAATAACAACCGTGGTTTGTATTTCGTTGCCACCTATGTCGCTCTATTTTTAGACTTTTTTTGAGATTTCATAGGGAGGGATCTTCGCGATTGTAGATTGCCAAAAGAAGGCTGAGGTCTTTCTCGTAATGACTTAATAATATTCTATTCGAAATTTCAAATTCGTAATTCGTAATTTTTCACCTTGATCGCACTGCTCGCTCTGTCGTTGCATCACTTGATAAGGAGCCGTCATCGTTGGTACCGTTGAGGACAATGCGGTAAAGATAGGTGCCATTGGCAACTTCATTGCCAATATCATCTCTCCCATCCCATTCTATAGAGTTCAGTCCTGCCCGCTGTTTCATAGGATCTAGATGAAGTGTTCGTATTTTTCTTCCGGCAACAGTGTAGACCAAAACTCTTACTTCAGCTTGTGATGCCGTCTTTAAAATAAACGTGAACCATGTTTTATCCTTAAAAGGGTTGGGATAATTCATTACGTGATCAAGTCCATTCGTACCTGAAATCACAAATTCATCACTGATCGTATCGGAGCGGTTACCGCTGGCATCATGACCCATTGCAGTAAACAAATATCTACCCGGCTGCAGAGCTTTGAGCGGAGTAATATCAAGGATTGCCTGCACAGTACCCGATGAAAGTGTTGTGAATTTTGTAGTGAAGCTATCGTTCTTTACTGCTGCTGAAAAACTAATCGGGCCCTTCGAGCCAAAAAGCGCTTGAAGTACTCCGCTTATTGATGATGAATCGGTAACGCGCAAAGGACTGTTATCGGAAAGCCTGATCTCGATCTGAACCGTGCTCGATACAAAATCGCCGCTATTAATATGCCTTCCGTCGAATTGAAGATCAAGTTTCGGTTTGGCGCTGTCACGAACAACTGTATAAACCGTGTTTGCAGTATTATTAAATAAAAGCTGCTCATTCAATATTCCTCCCGGATTAACAGTAGCAGTAAGATTGATATCACCCTTAAATCCGTGCGTTTGAATGCTATGAGTAAATGTCACGCTTGAATGACCTAAAAAATTCGTAATGGTATCGGTTGCAAGAATAACGGCGTTGCCATGGAATGTTTGAATAAACTGGACGGACACATTCTGCGCATCAATGCACGTAACATTCTGAACTGTATATGTTGCTTTCACCGGATTTCCTTCGAGCACAGTCATAGGCACAACTGAAATAAAGCTATCCTGCATGCTAAATTCCGGTGCGGCATCATACTCTAACTCGATCAATTTCAAACGCGGACTTATCGTTGAAGAAGATGAGCGATGAAAATTCATTTGCACAAACAGTTTATCATCGAATGTAGCCGGGTTAACGGATAGATCGGCAGTTGTTCCCGTTGAAGCATCCGTATTCAAGAGTGTATCAATAGATCCGGTAGTTTTCCGTGTTCCAAGCACCGTAAATTTTATCGTCGAACCGGAATTCAGATTCTCTACACCCCATCGAAGTTTTCCATAACGCATCGCAACAGCAGTAAGCGGAGTTTGCGCGAAACCGGATGTTCCGGCAGTAATAAACGTATCTAATACAGAAACTCCGTTCGTACCATCGCCGCTAAACTTTTCTTTTGCTAAACCTTTAGCAAATCCCTTTTCTCCGATAAGCACATACGAACCAAAATACGCGAGAGAACTTATGCCGTCTAATGAGCCAAGTGATTGTAGTGCTGATCGCACAATGTCGCTATTGGTAAAATTTGGAATGAAGGGTTGAAAATTCGTCAGGACAATTACTTTCCTTCCATTAGGAATAGCATTTACCACATCTGAAAAGTTTTTAGCAAGAGCAGTCTGAAGTTGCACACTATCCGGAGGTGTTAAAAATTGGAACACTTGTTCGATTCCGCTTTCATCCGGCGTAAGTTCAAGTAAGGTGTAGGCAGTAAATTGACCATTGATGTATGGAGTAGTATATACTGGGATTCTATTAATCAGTACTTCGCCGACGGGAAGTTGACCTACGACATTCACATCATGCTGCCCTCGAGCCTCCACATCATACCCTACAGTGTCATTGCTTGGAATAAAAAGTGCACCATCGGATCTATCAATTTGCAAACCGGAAATAATAATTGTCTCTAATTGATCTGCTGTTGAATAAGAAAATTCCGAACGCGCACCAGGGGGCTTCGCCGCATCGAGCGATACACTTCGCACTTGCCAATTCGACTGATTTCCGTTTGGCAAAGTGATTCGCGATCTCCACCAAATAACATGTGATGAAGTAGTGGGTAATGCGCTTTGTGCAATTGCCTTTTGAAAAAACAATCCTGAGCCTTGCAATCCGCCGAGATCAACCAGAGCTTTAGAATTAAAAGCGCTCGTCGTATCAAATTGCAATTGAATTATTGTCGCTCCGGATTTATTATTTGGCAAAAGCAAAATAAAATTTACGGAATCGGTGCGGATATCACAGAAATACTTCGCTCCTTCAGGTGGATAAAATGGAGTGCCGGAATTGCTATTGACTAAAAAAGTTACTGAAGCCTCGTTATCATTTTCATCTGTTTCGGCAAACTGATTATCATAATCGACAAAAATATCGAGGGTATTCGTGCCGATGGCAAATGAATCGAGTGAGAATATTGCTCCGGTCGTTGCAAGATTTTCAAGCTTTTCGACCGTATCAATTAGTACGATCTGTCTGTTCCCTAACTGATTATCAGTAATCCGAATATGTACGGGCTTCGTGATACCATATCCAAAATTATGGATATTTGCCTTCACTATAACCTGCGAATCGCTTAAAGAAAAAATTGAGCGTGGCGTACCATCCTTGCCTGAAAGAATAATATCCGCAGTCGTAATATTAAATTCCGGCTGCGGACGAAGATCAAAACCTATTGCTGCATCACCTAAAATGGAATATTCATAGAGAGAGTTATGCTGTCCAAACCCTCCGCTATATGGAGCTACGACCGATTCCATAAATTTCGCAGCAGTAAACATCATTGGAAAATTGATCTTATGAGGACCTGTTCGAGGCATTCGTAATGATGAATCTCCCCGCATAAAATTAAAAATATGTGCAGACATATTAAAATCATAGTTTACTTCACCGAACCCAGTCGAACCAAAAGCAAGTATTGCGCCTGCTTCAGGAACACGTACAAAAGATTCGTTCATCGAAATAAGATTCGGCTCGGCAAAAGCACCGGTTCGGCAAGACACAGTGATAAAGACCGGATACGTGCCGGCATTGTTCAGCGTTCCGACATCGGGGAATTGCACATCAGTTATATTCGGAGCGCCATGGCCAAAAAAATACACGAGCGATTGTCCTTCAGTAAATGCAGTTTGAATTGCAGGTATTTGTGAAATATCAATTTGATCGATCAGATCATGGCGAAAAATAAATGTAGGTTTAATACTGATTGGTGGATTACCCAATCCGCCGAATTGATTTCCGGGGGCGGTTGAGTCTCCGACGAATGCATGTTCAAGATTTAATAGTATTCCGTACTGAAATGGCGCATCACCGCCAGCGACAAAGAGAAAATTCTTATTCCATGGTGTAGGTGCAGATGATTCATATTCAACAAGCTTGTGTAAATAGCTTTCTCCTTCATCAACGGACTCAACAGGTATGCGACTGATAACCATCTCAAAACTTGATGAATCAACAAGCCCGGAGCCTTCAACCGTAGAAAAGATATAATCGCTATTCGGAACACCAAAGGTTGGCACAAAGCTACGATGGATTGTCTTTGCAGACTCTTCCTGAAGCGGATTATTCAGATTGAACTTCGGATCCCATGTTGCATCGCCGAAAAGTGTAACCAAAGACGGCGGAACACCTGCATAGAAATCAAAGGCATATTGCAAATATCTCCTAAGCGCCCACGGCTCATCAGAGCCGAAGTTGAAGGTGTTAAAGATATCATCGGTCGTAACAACCTTGGTTCGAAGCCCCATCAACTGCCTACGCGATGCTAATTTCTGGGCGGAAGTAAGAAACAAAGGGTGCGTAATAATTATATAATCCGCACCCTGCGTTGTATCAAGCAATGCTGCGAAGGTACCTGTAGCAGTAACAATCCTATCAGGATGAAGAAAAGTGGATGGTGTAGCTGCGGCGTAACTCGTCAGGCTGGTAGATGCATCTTTATAATTTGTTCCGCTTGCTATCAGTTTCGTGTTATCTAAAAGGTTGTAAAGATGCGGCGTTTCGCCGGAGGATTGTAAGGAGATCACAAACTGAGACTGGGAAGGCACAACACTAAATGCCCATTGCCCTCGGGCTATTGCCGTATCGGAACTTGCTGTGAGAGTGGATGGCAGAGAGACTGAGTAATAATCAAAATACCATTTATCCGGAGTTCCACTGCCGGGTTTGTATTGGATCTGAAAAGTATTAGCACCGGATTTTAAAATCGAAAATGGAATATTGATAGTATCCCGAATTTCGTTGAAATCCTTAAAACTTACAGAGAAGTCATTACCATTTATACTAATAGTACCTTTGTGAATCACTGAGCCACTGTTGCTCGTTGAAACGCCTCGAAGAAAAACAATAAGCTGTGCGGATTTTCCCGAAATATCCCCGGGCAACGACGAAATCATAAATGAATCAGATGCCTGCAATACGTCTGCATCGTTATGTCTGTTCGGAAGATATTGCCAGATAAATCGCTCTCCGGGTACCCATTCACATCGTTGAAGAGTAGCTGTTTCATCCCCACCTGCATCCCCACCATAATAAAAATTATCCTGCTCATGGTGAAGAGTAATATCCCCTTCAGATACTATCAGCGAAGGATTACCGGCAACGACTTTATCGGAATATCGCTTGGGCACAGTTTGAAATTTTCTACTATTAGTCAGCCAATAAGCATTTGAATCCGAATCCCAATTTAGAAACTCTCCAGGATATCCGGGCAGACGTTCGCCGTAATATTCGATCGCATTGACCAGACCGGATGATGTACTGTCTATCCAAATCGGTACTTCTTTACCTTTATTAAACATCCGTACTTCCGATTGCCTCCAATTTGAGATATCAAATCCGCTTCTTGTTTGGATCTCTGTTGCAGTTACTCTATACAATCCTGTACGTGTCGCGGAAAGTTTAAGATACTGTGAGTTTGGATCGATCCAATTAGTGATGGACTTATCGAACGTGGGTGAAATATTTGCAGTTTGTATTTTATTGTTCGTCGGATGGCTATGAAATGAAGTGCGATAGCGGTTTATATCAGATGAATTCGCTGCAAGTAAAGAATACATCTTCTCGAAAACAGGGTCTGCATTGCGGTTTACCGACGACATTACAATACCCGAAGGAAGATCAAATGTAACCCCACATGAGATTTTATTCTTTGCTTTGATCGTGCCATTTGATGCGCCAAACTCTGCAAGAGGTACCGTTAATGATACCAATCGCATTGTCCTGATCTTTGCCGGAGCTGAGAGAACCGGAGTTTCGTTTGAAGGCGAAAGATAATTTTTGGGCGAATATGTTCGTACGCTTTTAGAATCTGCTTTCGGCAAAAGAAAAATGTTCGTCAGCGATTTCGTAGATCTCTGCTGAAGGTATGGAGTAATATTCTCTGCTCCTTCAGGAACAGCGATCGTAATAGAAATTGAAGGGATTTCCGGCTCACCGGGCTTACCAATAGTTAGATAATTTACTCCACTGGGAAGTTTGTCAATATGAAAATTCGACCAATTCAGCATTCCGAATTGCTTCCCCTCAGCACCGACAACATTATCTGTCGATTTAACGAAAATTGGTTCACCCAATTCAATATCAAACGATATTTTCGTTTTGTTTCCCGTAGTTACGGTCTGATGCTTGAGGATATCTGAATTGGAAGGATTACCAAAAACTTTCGTCGGTATTTTATTATGCAGAGGTCTGACCTTTGGTTTTGCAGGAGTTACCTTTACCCGATTCGTCAGCTGAGCCAAAACAGGATTAATTAAAGGGTGTGCAGGACTCTGTGCGAAGCCAATATTCGCAGTAAGAAAAATGAAAATTATGTAAGAAAAAAAATTTCTCAGGACTAAGTGATCCATTTAAATTTATGTGTAGCGCGGGCATCTTGCCCGCTTATAAAAACCAGGCGAGACGACTGAGCTACTTAATAGAACGGATGTGGAGTGAAAATAATTAAAGAGGGATGAATAAATGACCTTTTAGATATACTAATCATCCAACTTCCCTTTCGCCTCTTCGTAGTAATTTTGATGGGCAGGATCAAGATACTCCAGCTTTTGAAAATATAGATCCTTATTCTCTTTGAACCACTTCCCGAAATCAGCAAACTCAGTATATTTAGATTCGAAAAAAGTCTTATAATAGACGCTGCGGTCAATATACGAACTTGCTCGTTTCATTGAGATCAACGTATCTATAACATGTGCAAATTCATTATGTGCCTCATTAGGTTTTGGTGAAATATTATCGAGTACTTTATAATGGTATGCCCACGCAACATCACGAATACTGCGCGTATTAGCATTCATTATATCTTCAATATAGCCGAATCGTGAGAACGCTCCGGATGAAGTTATGATACGGTCCCATCCGACGGCATTTTGTGCTGAATTTGCAATGAGCGCAAGTTGCTGCGCCTGCTGAAAAGCTACCGAACCGCTATTGCTTTCATACGAATCGAAATCTAAACCAATAATAATGTAGGCATAGTAATCCAGTATGCTTTCGAGATTACGGTAATTCATGCCATGCTGAAGAACCTGTCCGCGAGTATATCCAAAGGATACTTTGTCATCAAAAAAACGAGCCATTATCGTCGATTCGCTATTTTTCAGAAGCGGACGTTTGCTCTGGACAAAGATCTGAGCGCCGGAACTGAGGATATTAAAGTTTATCGTTGCCTGAATTTTCTCTCCACTAAAATTTGTTGTCCACGAATAGGCATTTAGATATGCCTCGACATCCTGCTTAAACGTGTCCCAATTCTTCCGTTCTTCATCGGAAAGGTTTTGGAGATTGACACTGACCTTGCAGGCAAGCTCTTGAGCAGAAATGCCTCTGGCAAGCAGAAGAAAGAAGAGGATGAGAAGATAACGTTTCATCATAGTCTCGAATTTGATTCGTTGTTTTGGTGATTCTCGGTAGGCGCAGGGCTTTAGCCTGCGAACACGCTTCAAGATGAAACATACTCGCGGACTAAAGCCCTGCCCTACTGGAGTAAATACGAAATTAATAACTAAAAGATTCTATCAATATGGCGTGGTTCACGCGTTCAAAGCAAAACATAGATAGTACTGAAAAACGGGATAATGATTCCATACCCGACGGGATGTGGACGAAATGCCCGGATTGCAAGGAAATTCTCTATAAAAAACAATTAGAGGAAAATCTTTTCACGTGCCCGAAATGTGATAAACATTTCCGTATAGGAAGCGGCGAATATTTCGAAATTCTTTTCGATGATGGAGGTTTTACGGAGATCGCTGGCAATCTTCTCTCGGCAGATCCCCTTTCCTTTGTTGATACGAAGCCTTACCCGCTTCGCCTTTCTGATGCTACGAAGAAAACATCACTAACTGATGCCATGCGTCTTGCTTCAGGGAAGACAGAAGGCGAACCGATTGTTATCGGCGCAATGGATTTTTCTTTCGTCGGAGGATCAATGGGATCGGTTGTCGGCGAAAAATTTTCGCGCGGAGTAGATGAGGCTATAAAGCTTCAATCTCCCTTCGTCATGATCTCATCTTCCGGCGGCGCAAGAATGCAAGAGGCGGCGATCTCGCTGATGCAGTTAGCAAAGACAAGCTCGAAGCTCGCGCAATTCGCTCGTCACGGACTGCCCTTTATTTCTTTACTTACCGATCCCACGACGGGCGGCGTTACGGCAAGCTACGGAATGCTTGGCGATATTAATATTGCCGAGCCGAAAGCCCTGATCGCATTTGCCGGACCAAGAGTTGTCGAGCAAACCATCCATAAAAAACTTCCGCCAGGATTCCAACGCTCCGAATTCTTGCTCGAGCATGGCTTCGTAGATATGGTCGTCCATCGCAAAGAGATGAAGAAAACGTTGGCGACGCTGTTACGGCAGATGAAGAAGTAAAGTTATTTTTGTAAAATAAACCGCGTAGTATTTGTTCCGTATATATGCTTCACTAATGCAAGCCATATACCCGGGGGCAATTCTCGGGTGTCTAAAACGACGATATTATTTTGAATTTTATATAAAGCAGGATACTGTCTTCCTACAATATCACAAATGTTAACTTGTGATATCATTGAACCTTCAGGAAGAGCTATAGTAACATGGTCATTTGCAGGATCAGGAAAAACAGGAAGTTGACGGCGTGCAGGTATCAAATGCTCTATTACAGCATTTTTTACTGGATAATATTTAAAAACGTAAGGCTTGCTATCATGAATTGTTGCGATCCAGCCGTGATTAGCATCTGTAAAATACATCGCACTCGCATTACATTTTCCAAGATCGGAAGCATATCCAATAGAAAGGCTATCAACATCCCAGGATAAACCTGAATCTATTGAATGCGTAATAGTATAAACCATTCCAAAGTCACCTGCACCCTTCTCAACGTTCTTTGGAAACAAAAGCATCCAAATATCCAAAGGGGTAACACCATATAACGCCGCAATTTTACCTGCAAATGATGTATTGTAGCTCCAAGTCTTTCCGTAGTCTGAAGAGAAACAATAGGACAATTGATTTTTAGACAAACCTTGCCACCTAAAATAATCTGAAGTGTTGGACGTTTTTCCTTTGAATGGCATTAACCAAAGATTGGAAGACCCCTTTTGATATTGAATATTTCCAAAGAGTGTATCATTGGCAAATGCCGGAAAATCGGTATGAGTTTTTTTCCAGGTATGGGCTCCATCTCCGGTGATGAGCGTCGTTAAACCTTTACCATTATTGATGTTTTCATCGGAAACAATAAAAGTACCATGAAGACTATCACTGAAATCTGCAGCATTAAAAAAGAATGATGAAGTCCTACTTTCTGCAAGAGATGATGAGAATAAGGAATCAGCCAATTTAATTGGAAAGCTTTTTCCGCCGTCTGTTGTTTTTCGGATTACGGGGTAACCAACCCCACCGTTGGTACCTCCTATTCCTATACCTTCTTTTTCTGTAAACATCGTAAAGTACTGAAAAAGATCTAAATCACACCTTATAGAATCCCAAAGAGTACCATTATCGTGGCTATAATAAATAAAAGATGGATCTTGCCAGTCAGCTAAGAAAACAGAATTCATACTTGGAGTGGCAGCGCCATAACCGACGTTAAACCAAGCTGCAATATTTGAAGGTAAGCCCTTGAACGTAATCCAAGACCAGGATTTTCCACCATCAACCGTTCTGAACCAGCGAGGAACAGAATACGAGAATACTGCGTCAGATTGAAATGTGCCGCCAAGATAACCGTTGTTCGAATCAGAAAAGAATAAATGGGTGACTTCTGTCAAACTGTCGGTACTTACATTTGTAAAATCCCAAAAACCCGTATGAGATTGGGCATAAGATTGTATTCCATATAACAATACCATCGCTACTATGTACTTTTTCATAACCCGTAAATAAACATTTTTATAGTACGGCAGTGGATCAATCTAAAATTAATACACTGCCATAACCTGAGCTTTTGAAAAATTGTTTAATTATCCCAGTCCTTACAACGAACATTCAAAGCATCAGCAGAATTCAAATTTTTAGAAAGAATCAAGCTAGCGCCGTTGTATAAATACACAGTAAAATCCGAAGGCATGCACAAACTCACCATCCAATGTGCTAAACACCCTACTTCATAACCAGTGGAATCTTTGGGTGGCTTAAATTCAATTGTATGAACATAATCGGCAGGTCCAGTGTATGCCTGAGACCACGGTGAGGTTCTGGCATTTCCATCTACAGTAAAATCCCAATCTTTTGGAAATCCACCCGCACCTCCGCTATTGGGTCCCCAATTTTTACATGGATCACATAGTCCTGCATATTCTGCACCAGCAGGATTTCCTGAGACTGCATTCTGTCGTGCTTTAAAAGTTATTATTACTTTAGTAATTATGGCATTCGAGGCGCTTGCCATGTTTCGCAAATGATACCAATAATGATACTGGCAATAGGGATTACAGGCAGTGCAGCTATATGGGTAGTCAACGGAACTCAAACACCAAAATATATTCGTACCACATGTTGAGCCGCTATAACAGATAAGGCACACTATCGCACCAAGATGCTTGTGCGAAAACCCTCGGTGTACTGAACAACAGGGAAATCCCTAAAATAAGGAAGTAGAATTTATTATAGTTTTTCATAGTTATTATGAACGTAATTGACCTATAGTAGGTCGGTTATTGAAATGCCATGGTGAGGAATCTTCTAAGGTAACCCTCATCATGGTGTTGTTTTAAGAAACGATCTTCTCATAATATTTCCGTCAGGTGTAAAGAGTTCTAAGAAATACACACCTGGCGGGTAATAAGAAATATCAAAACTTTTCTCCTGACTATCCGATCTTAATACTTCTTGTCCGAGCAAATTGACAATACGAATAGACGTATTCAACCTATTACTTTTTATATGAATAAAGCGGTCACAAGGATTCGGAAAGAGGTCAAGTGATTTGTCGATTTTTTTTTCATTTCTCTCAACTCCGGAATTTAATGGAGTGAATTTTAAAAGAAAATCGCCTGCTGTACCATCAATTTTAATACCAACCGCAAACCCATGCAAAGAATCGGGAAAGTCTATCGAACCTATATCATAATTTTCGGCGCTTGTCCTATCAACACTCCATGATTTGCCAAGATCACTTGTATATGCAATTACTTTTCTCTTTGCTAAAGAAGGGTCTGCATCCCTTGTAGGCCACGCAGATGCCCATAAGGTTGAATTAGTGGCTTGGGTAATATATGCAAGTTTTACCGGACAAGAAGTAGTATCTGAAACATTCCAGTGATCACCCTTATCTGAAGAAGAATATAGAAATACATCATGTTTAGCAGAAAGAAAGTTATATGTATCGCTGAATCTACTGTAACCTGCGCCGTAATTTGGTAAGCCAACGCTCGTATCACCGTGCGGCGTCAAAATGTGTGCAAGAATCCAATCGATTCCCCCATTATGAGTAACGAGAATTTTAGATGGCGGTTTGCCAAACCCCGGTGACCAGATCAATCCATTTTTTGAATCGAGCCACATTGATGCAAATTGAAAATTATTTTTTTGCATTGAAATACGCTGAAAAAGACTGTCATGGCCGAGGTACGTAAAACTTGCGCATCCGTCATGTGTAACCATATCTTCGAATACATTATTTGTGTCTTTAAAAAACAGAAAGCCGTTATCAGCATCCCACATAGTAAGTCCAAAATAATTAGCTCCTGGCTTAAGAGTAGAAAGTTTATACATATCGGTCCAACTATCACCCAAATTGCTGCTATGAATGATTGCGTTCGAACTACATTGCAATGCGAATAAATCTTTTGAAGTGGCCTTATAAATTATATCTGGATTGAACGGAGAAGTGGCAGCCGGATGGATTTCCTTCCAAGAGTTACCCGCATCAGTACTCCGGAAAAAACTTGATTCGCAAGATGTATTACAAATCAGTGTCATTGAATCTACGATGAGAAGACTACCGGCGATAGGCAAAGAACCTACGAGGCTCCATTTGCCAATGGGTTGGGCAAAAGAAATTATCGGCAACAGGAAGAGCAAGGGGATGATAATAACATTTTTTTTCATTTTTAATTTTTCTTTAATAATTATATACGTAAAGTCCATCTCCGGCTGTTGCATAAAGTATATTACAATTTTCATTAAAAGTAATATTCCATATCAGCTTTGATAATAATTTACCAACTTCATGCCAACGAACTCCGTTATCGTAGGATTCGTATACAGATGATTGTTCTTGGGGCAACTTTTCTTTCATATCGGGAAATTTTTCTGTTGAAAAAGTCCCAACAATACAATGGTGATATTTCTTCTTATCTGTCGCAATACTCCACAAACTTGAAGGTGCATAAACTAAATTCCAAGTCGAACCATAGTCTGAAGAATGAAGGATTGATTCTGAAAAGATTGTTGCTGTCCCATTATTAATACAGCAAAAAAATTCATTCGAATCCTTTCCAGCAACAATTTGCGGCAAAGGGTTGTCAGGTGTTTGTTTATGTTTCGATGCAATTTTCCACGTCTTTGCTGTATCGTCGGTTATAAGAATCTCAGATGGATTCACAAAGCCAAAAATGAAATGC
>JBBQGG010000014.1:0-50609 GCA_038322815.1 Kapaibacterium sp. (SeqCode) | reverse complement strand
ATACGCAATCGATAAGAATATAAAGCCGATGATACCTCCTTTAAGAAGTAATCCGAGGTATCCGTTATGGGTATATCCTGTCCAGTATGATGTTCCGGATAACCAGTTATAATCGAAAAATTCCGCCCCGTATCCATAACCGGTTATTGGGGAATTCATTATAAATTTCAGGAGTACTCTCCACTCGACATATCTATTGACTAATGAGGGATCCACAGTAACCTGAGACGCAGTTGTGAGTCTGGTTGCATAGCTTTGTATAAACAAATAAAACAAAGGGCTAATAAAACAAAGAACAACCATTGTACTGATAAGGAGAAGTATAATAATAGCAAACGATTTTAATCCATTTCTTCTTTCTTTTGGAAATGCAATTAGAAATAAAGCACCGATCATCAGTATATCTGTTATCCAAGCAGTTCTATATAAACTGACTGCAACGGCAGAAATAGCAACCAGAATTACTCCATAAAGAAATACTGGACTCTTTCTTCTATATTCAGTGAAAGAAAGGGAAACAAAGCTGAATAACATTAAAGAACTTAACGATACGCTAAAAGAAGCGCGTCCGGTTTGAAAGAAAAAATACGCTTGGGAAATATTACTCTTTAGACGAACAACATTCATAACAATAATGAGAATCCACAGTAAAAATATAGCGACAGTTAATTTTTTTTCCCGGTTGGTTTTTAAGCCTGTACTACGGACCATAATAACAGGAACGACCAGAAAAGACAATTGAAGGAGTATCTCACGAATCCAATTATTGAAAGTATTTCTCCAAAAGACTACTCCAATAATTCCAATAACCATAACCCAGATAAAATATAGAATCAAAAATCTCTGAGGTAGATCAAAAGCTACTTGCTCCCTAGTAAAAAAGATTAGTTTTATTAACAGCGGGATCGATACAATAACAATAAGAATTCCTGCAATAAGTTCTAACGGAGTTGCTTCCCCATTGACAGACCTTGGTTTAATTGCAAGTAAAGTATAAACTATTAATAAGACAAGTAGAGCTCCGAACTCATTTTTAGTTACAATATAAGTAAGAGGAGCACCGATCGCAATTGCAGTGAGAAACTCCAGAGGAGCCAGAACCTGTCCAAGAATGAAAAAAATACTGATTGCAATACATACGATCAGTTTTGTTTTTAACGATAATTCACTTAATGTGAACTCTGATTCCCGATGTGATTGAATTTCGATCATTGTGAGACCGATCTCCTTTTCCCTTTTATTAACTCCCCGATCCTTGAGCATCCTATGCCCGTTACAGGAAGCAACGCCGAGAAAATATATATTTGGTAGCGGGGTAGGATAAAGGTGGAAATGATTACCACGCAATAATAAAAAAAGAAAACTAAATATAACATCACCGTGTCGTAATCTCCTGACTTACGCGACCTAAGGAATAGTGCGATCATTCCAAGAACGCTTGGAATAATTACAAACATCATAAAAATAAAGTAGAGTGGGTTACGCGATGCTGTGTGATGGTAATCGATAGTAAAAAGTGAAAATATTTTTATCGCTGCAAGCTCTGCAAACTGTTCCGGATAAGATTTGATAAACACAATCGTTTCATCGTGAAATATACTATCGGCACGAAGATCGAAATTCTGGTCATAGGGGATTTTGTCAAGTGCGTGGATGATATTTGGATATTTGTCGGAGTTCTCCCAAACCGAATTTCCGGAAGCATCATACGTTGATCCGCTTGCGTGTACATTATTTCCTCGCCATATTTCGTGCCAAGGGTGATCGACGATGGGAATAAACCTGCCGAAAAGAGTATAATTCCGAAACGTCCAAGGTGCAACAAGTGCAGCCATTACTGTGCAGCTTGCTAAAATGTATTTAATAGAATGTTTCTGTTTTTTTGTCTTCCAGACAACGAAACCGGCCGTTCCGATAAGAATGAAACCCAATAGGTAAAACTCACTACGCAAGAGTGCCATTATTCCCGCAGACAAACCAAATAAAATAAAATTTTTATATGAAGGTCTACGAACAGATTGGATAGCAAAGTTAAAGGTCACGAGGACCATGAGTTGATATAATGAGGAGCCGGAGAATGTTGTGACAGCAAATGCAGCGGGCAGAAAAAGAGATGCAATTAATGAACTAACCCGTGATTCACTTTCACTACTAAAATTTTTTGCTGTATAGTAGACTATAAATGGGATCAGAGAGCTATAAAGCGCACTTAAGATCATTAGGATAACGAATGCTGTCACTGCCTCCCCGAAAAGCTTATATACTAAAAACATCTGATATGGGTTAATGGGCGGCATAAACGCTCCTTCAAATTGAGGAGGTTGCGCCATTAACGTTCTTCGATTTGAATCAAGGGAAGAGTAAGGCCAATGCATTGCAAAACCATGACCTGTGTAAAGATTATGTGCGATCTCTCCGTGTTCGTATGTTTGCGGAGACACGGGATTTCCAGCAACAACAATGATAGTTAAACGTATAAATAGAGCAATTGCAGTGACTCCACATAAAAAGCCGGTCTGCTTTGTGGAGAAGATTAACTTCGATAATCTTGAGAAAAATTTCTTCACTCTATAAAAGCAGTGTGTCTATCTTATAATCCCAATTCCGCTTTATCACGGCGGAAACGGATTCGGGCACGATGAAAATTTGAAACACCGACCACCACCATTGAAGTCAGCACAAAACTTCCGAGCAATGCAATCAGTAATTGAACTGAACGTTTCGGACGCGATTTTTTTGTGGGTGGTACAGCTTTATCAAGTACTATGTAGGAAAGAGAAAGGCGGGTTTCATCAAGTTTAGCCTGCTCGTATGATGGAAGCATGAAGGCTTTTAATTTCGATTGGATCTCCACTTCGCGCGTCAGGCGTAAATAATCCAGTGCTACGTCAGGCATGACGTTCATAGGGACGAAATAGGTTGATGCATTTCTGTCCATTCCTGTTTTAAGGTTATCAAGTTTCGATTTTAATTCAAGGAGCTGGGCACGAAGAACATTCGTTTCTGCTGCCTCAGAACCATAAAGCTGTTCTGCGTTATTTAATTGAATCTCTGTTGTATATCGTTGCTGCTCTAATACTCCAAGTGCAGTTAACTGCGCTGCAGCCTGTGTTTTGAGTTCATAGACACCATATTTTTTCTGGAACATACCCAGATCTCTCTCTGCAGAATCAAGATCATTTAAAAGCTTACTGAATCGCTGCTCGATATAGGTACGGTTAAATTTTGCTTCTTCAATAGCAAGTTTTGAGTTAACGGTGTTCAGCTCTTCGACCAGACGGTTTGCAACATTCGCTGCGCGTACGGGATCGGTATCTTCAAATGTTATCGCAATATTTCCTTCTTCCAAGATATCAGCTGTTGCATGAGAACCGAATTCTTTAATTGCGTCTTCCATCGAAGTAACCTCATAGATCTTCAAAAAACCAAATTCTCTTACAAGCTTTTCCTGAACTTCACGGCTTGCAATAAGAGCAAGCGGGCTGTATGTTCCATCACCTTTACTTTTGCCTGCAAGTGAAGTCATTCCCAGATCTTTGATCGTACTTGAAATTCCTGAAGATAATCCTTCGAGCAAACCTCCTCCGCTTTTACGGGCAGGCATGACGTTCGCATCTGCCTTGTACCAAACTTTGGCAAAGCCGAAAAGATAAACAGCTGTTCCGACCGTTACCAGAATAGTTGTGGTAATAATAAGCAGCTTATATCGCAGAAGCAAAGAAACATTTTCAACCCAGGCGCGACGTGCAGAATTCATTGGCACCTGTTCGGATATCATACTTGTCATTGATGATCGAATATAAAAAATTTAACTTTGATGACTTAAAATAAAAGTCGCCCTCCGATACCGAAAAAACCATAAGGTTTTTCTTGTGGGTTAAGTGGAGCTCCTTCCAGATAGTTGACACTTTTGGAATATCCACGAACAAAAAACTTTAATCCGCGCCAAAGCTCGTACTGCATTGTTGCATCAAGTATCAATGCATTGACTCGTCTGCCATTGAGGATCTTATATGTTCTTGATCCGTCATCAGGATTAACCACTGAGAGTTCAAAATTTGCACCTGCATTATAGATGAGTTTTCCGGTACTGTCATAGATATTCTCTCCACGTTCAACGAGAGTCAGATCAAGTTCAAGCGACAATTTCTCCGAAGGTGCCCAGCGAATCTGGCCCCAGAAACTCATCGCATTTGGTCCGATCGCAGCACCAAGGATCTGCCCGCTTGTCGAAAAAGTATTTTGCGAATTAAAATGTGAATATGTATATGGCTCGACGCGTGTATGCTCAAATGATACGTCTACATCCTTCAATCCAAAAGGCGCAGCCCACATACCACCAAGCTGCCATGCAAATTTATTCGACCAAAATCCACTGCCGATCTTGCTTGCGACAACGTCATCAATAAGTCCTTGTCCTCGAATCTCAATTCCATTTGCAATGCGCCACCTCAGATGCGCTCCGAGCAAGCCGTTATCACGGTCGTTAAGCGAAGCCTCTACAGTTTTTAAAAATGTAAAGGGATTGAGGTAGGCAAAATCAAAACGGCGGGAAAAGATGACCATATCGGTAAAGCCTAACTCAATATCTTTGCCAATGAGAAACGTCAAATCATGCAGCGTCAAAAACTTCGGATCAATATAAGCGCCGGGACCGAAAGCAAAAGCATTCGTGGGGTCAGCTCCCGCGCTAAAGCGCGCTTCACCCAAAAGTGAGGCAACAATTGCCTGATATCTCACGGCACCGGCATGTGCTGCGATGCTTACAAAATCCGGTTGTTGGACGTTCGGAGAGAGAATAATATTATTGCCCTGATAACTTCCTCCGAATGCTATTGCCTCGCGTGCAATTTTTGCTGTGAACCAATCATAATTATAGCTGATCTCGGCACTGGTATTATCGTAAAATGTATGTGTATAGAGCGAAAAATTTTTATTTTGTGCGATCGAGGGATCCTCAGCAGCTATTGAAGAATCTCCAAAGTTTTGGCCATTAGTCGTCTCCATAAAAAACCCCACATGTCCGGAGAGTGTCCCTGAAATTCTGCCTCCTATGAGGCCCAGTTCGGCATGTGCCGATGTGGGTTTTGTACGCTGACGATATTCCAAACTCGCAATTGTATGGACCTGAAGATCGGAAAGAGTCGAATCATCTTTCCAACGGTAAAGATATTTATCTTTATCAGTCGGAATGCCCTCAAAAAAAAGCGGCTCTGCATCTTGCGCAGAAAAAATTGACACAGCATCATAAGGCTGACGTGCATATGTGTGGAGAAATTTCCTTCTAAGGGCGCTTTCAGCAGATGAAAGCTTAGTCGTATCCAGCGATTCAAGAAGTGTTACCACATTATACTCCGTGATTGGAAGTTCTGCTTCGGAGAAACCATCAATAAGACCCTGAACAGAAAGATGGCGCAAATATGGATAGACCTCTTCGCCGATCGGAACTTGAACAATTCCTTTATGCGCAGGCGAACTAAGATGCTGAGCATATAATGGCAACGTCGGTGCTATAACAGCACAGAAAGAAAAAAAAGAAAGTAGTAGTCTCATTATTTATGGTCTCTTTATTACAATGTAAAGAGTAATAATACCAACTATAGCTCCAACGACCGTTGCTATTATTGATACTTCAGTTGAAGTAACTCGCAGTGAATAATCATCAGGATAAAGTTTTTCTTTTGGAACGTAGATCTCATCACCGGGTTCAATAGTTGTCTCTTCCGGTTTCGCCCAACGTCTCGTGCGCGCTTTGATGATACGTGTACCTTTGATCACGGCTCCCTCGGCAAAACCGCCGGAAGCATTGATATAATAGTTTATCCCTGCGCCTTCATGATAGGGAATATAACCGCCGCTCCCTACATATCCCCAAACATAAACCGTCGTTGGAGTAGGTGGAATAGAGATAACATCGCCATCTCGGAGTGTCACATCAGCAGAGGCATCATTTTTTTCAAACAACCGCTTCATATCAGTTGCAACATATCCCTCGCGTACTTCTGTAAGAACGCGAAAATTTGCTGTATCTTCTACTGCAAGATTTGAAAGTCTGCCGACAAGTTTTGCCTCGTCTTCTTTTGTAATATCTTTATTATCAATATCCAATCGTTGTCTTGTGATCGATCCACCCGCGAGGAAAGCATAAGGAGTAAAGCCTCCGGACTGTCTGATTACATCCGATAATTTTGAATTTATCCGATGAATAGGATAGACTCCGGGATGAAGAACTTCGCCTTTTACTACGACTCGTGAGAGTTCGCGGAGATCAGGATTATCGCGAATAAAAATTCTATCGCCGGCTTCTAATTTTATATCTGAAGCACGTCCTGCTTTGATAGCAGCACAATCGATGATCTCTGTCCTAAAGCTTTCACCGTTTGACGACATTCGTGTAAGTTCAACATGAGAGAGGTCCGCAGTTTGAACAGGACCTAATGATGCCATCACCATACCCCAAAGTGAATCACCTTCGATAAATTCAAAATCCTGAGGAGAATTTACTGCACCATAAACGCCCACTTGTCCTGAGAGGTGCTTGTTGAAGGGAACATAGATGACATCGCCTTCGCGTAAAAGCGGACAGAAACGCGGATCACGAGTTGCATAGAATCTCGGGATATCGATTCTGTCGGTTGTCCCATCGTTATGAGTAACTGTTATATTTCGTTTACTTGCGGTTTTCTCATTGCCTTCACCAAGGTAGGGGCGAAGTTTGTCTTGTTCGCGTTTGCGCTTTTCCAGTTGGCGCTGGAAAGATTCATCACCGATAATTGTGCTATGTTGAGCGGGCCTATCGGCTACACTAATAGCAACGGTTGCACGCGTTCCGCCGGTATAGGTATAGACTCCGGGAGCCGTTACTTCGCCCAGAACAGAAACGAAGATTCGTCGCGGCTGTGTAAGAGAAAGTGTAAAAAGATTTTGTGATGAATCAGCAGTCGCTTTTGATCTCTTGAAAAGCGTGACTACGTGTGTCCTCACTTCATCTTTTACTTGTTCCAAGGTTTTACCTTTGACAGAGAATTCTCCGATGCGAGGAATAACTAATAGTTGATCTGCAGATACCATGAGTTGCTGAGCGTCGTTGCTTGTCCAAGAACGATATTGCAGCACGTCTCCGGGGCCCATTCTGTATTCATGGGGATTGACTGCTCCGTCAAAGATCATTGCCTCAGGAGAAATTTGAGCTGAAGCCTTATCCGGGACCGATCCTGATAGAGTCGGAACTGTCATCGAAGACGAAGATGAAGAAGAGGGTGCCGTCAGTTGAGCGTGCACTGTAATATTCATGCAGACTATACCGAGAGTAACAAAAAGATATTTATAAAATCGAGAGATCATAGAATCGAATGTTAAAATTTTTCTTTGAGCACGGTAAGAATGCGATCACTTGCTTTGCCATCCCACAGTTCAGGGATTGAAGCTTGTTTCCATTTGCCGTCAAACGCCTTCTGTGATAATGCGACGATCTTTGTTATGTCAAGCCCTGTCATCTCATTTGTGCCTTGCTCTATTGTTACGGGGCGTTCGGTGTTCTCGCGTAGCGTGATACACGGCACACCGAGCACTGTTGTCTCTTCCTGGATGCCGCCTGAATCGGTCAAGACAACAGCTGCATTATCCTGCAATGACAAGAAAGAAAGATAGCCGACTGGGTCGATCAGTTCTAAACCCGCAATTTTTTTCACGCGATCAGTAAGATGAAATTCTTCCAATTTTTTTCGCGTACGCGGATGAACAGGGAAAATGATATTCTTTGCATAACTATGCATTTCCTCGAATAATCCTACAAGCAGCGTCAGATTTTCTTCATCATCAACATTGCTCGGTCTGTGCAATGTTACGAGCGCATACTTCTTTGCTTCGATTCCGTATTTTTTTGCAACTTCAGAAAATGCTGCTTTCGCTTTTTCTCTGTTAGCGACAATGGAATCGATCATTGTATTGCCGACGAAAAAAATTCGATCCTCAGGTATGCCTTCATGCTGAAGGTTTTTTATTCCACTTGGCTCTGTTACAAAGCAAAGATCGGAAAATTCATCTGCAACGATCCTATTTATCTCTTCAGGCATTGAGCGATCGAATGATCGCAAGCCCGATTCGATATGCGCTAATTTTATTCCGGCTTTTGCGGCGACAATTGCAGTGGCAAGAGTTGAATTCACATCACCTGCCACCATGACAAGATCGGGCTTCTCGATTGCAAAGAGAGATTCCATTTCGATCATCACCTTTGCAGTCTGCTCAGCATGGCTTCCGCTGCCGATGCCTAAAAATTTATCAGGCTGCGGCATATCCAGATCGGCAAAAAAAATATCTGACATATTCGCATCATAATGCTGACCTGTATGGACAAGCATTGCATCGAAAATATCCGAAGCTTGTTCGCGGATTGCCCGAAGTACAGGCGCAACCTTCATGAAATTCGGTCTTGCGCCGACAACAAGAATGATCTTTTTCTTTGTCAATGAAATGTTATTTATGTTCTCCTGCGCCTAAGAGTACGATCTTCTTGCGCAGTGTTTCATCGGTGATCTTCTTCGTTGCATTGCGCGTATCAATAACTACGGCTGCATTCTTCACGATAAACTCGTAATCATATTGCGAGTGATCGGTCGTAATGATCACAATATCAGTAGCTTTCAGCTCTTTCTCCGATAATTCAACTGAAGAAAGATTTTTCCCTGCAATAGCCAACTTCGGTACGAAAGGATCATTATAGGCAATATGATCTAATCCGTCTTTGACAAGAAGCTCCACGACTTTCAGTGCCGGTGAGTGACGTGTATCATCAACATCGCGCTTGAATGCAACTCCGAGCACAAGCACTTTTACATCAGTAATGCTTTTCGGTAAATGCGCAACTTCATGGATCACCATATCGCGCACATAAAATGGCATTGATTCATTCGTCTCAGCAGCAAGCGTAATAAAATTCGTTTCGAAATCATGCGCACGCGCCAGCCAGGAAAGATAGAATGGATCGATCAGAATGCAATGGCCGCCGATACCCGGTCCGGGATAGAATGGCATAAACCCGAAAGGCTTTGTAGCAGCCGCTTCAACGACTTCCCACATATTGATTCCGCCCATGCGGTCACAAAGTTTTGCAAGCTCGTTGACAAGTGCAATATTAACTGAGCGAAAAATATTTTCCAACAGCTTTTCCATCTCAGCAACCTTCGGACTACTGACAGCAATAACTTTTGCAATCACCTGCTCATTGGCAAGCACAGCAAGCTTTGTGCATTCAGGTGAACAGCCGCCGACAACGATAGGCGTATTAGCAGTAGAAAATTTCTGATTGCCCGGATCAATACGCTCGGGACTGAATGCCAGAAAGAAATCTTTGCCGACTTGCTTTCCTGTTGCTTCAAGAATCGGAAGTACTAATCCTTCCGTCGTATTCGGGTACGTGGTCGATTTTAAAATTATTAGCTGCCCGCTGCGCAGATTTTTTGCAATAGATTCTGCAGCGCTTTTGATAAAAGAAATATCCGGCTCTTTATTATCAGTGAAGGGAGTTGGTACGCAAATATAAATAACATCAAGGTCGCCCGAGCCTGAATAATCGGATTGTGCGCGGAAGCTCCCTTCCTTTACAACTTTTGCAACCTCTGCATCAGGAATATCCTGAATGTAATTTTTTCCGGATAAAAGCGAATCTGCTTTGCGTTTATCGAGATCAATACCGACGGTCGAAAATCCTTTCAGCGCAAACTCCACGCCAAGCGGCAAACCGACATAGCCTAAGCCGACGATTCCGATCTTCGCTGTTTTCGATCTCAGCTTTTGCTCAAGCGCCTGCGCAGTTGCGTTCATTATTATACTACGTGCTAAAAAAGAGTATGAGAAAAGGCTATTAAACAGCATTTCTAGGCAAATACTTCCCCAACACTATAAATAGCGATTTGGAACCAAGTCCTTGATTCAGCGTAAGTTGTAGGAATATGGACATAGGGTAAAATTTCATACCCTGTCTATATAGTGTCATTAATATTGTCATTCCGAACGGAGATTTTTTGCACAAAGTGCAAAAATCGATATGAGGAATCCCCTGAGGATTACCTGTCGCTCTTCACTGCACTTCGCTTCGTTCAGAATGACAATCTTTTCGGAATGACAAGCAAATTGAACGTGTTTAAGACCAATAAGTCAATACAGAATGGATCATCTATCCCAGACAAAACTCGAATCTCTATCCAATGCTTTTTCAAAAGCACGGATCGCCGTGATCGGCGACTTGATGCTTGACCGCTATCTTTTCGGTTCGGTCTCGCGATTTTCGCCTGAGGCTCCGGTTCCGATCTTAGATATTCATCGCGATGAACTTCGTCTTGGCGGTGCGGCGAATGTTGCTAATAATATTCATACGCTTTCGGCAACTGCATTGCTTATCGGAGTTGTTGGCGATGATTCAAAGGGTGAACGAGTTCGGAAAATGTTACTGGATATCGGGCTTTCCAACGATGGAGTAATTACTGCAAATGACCGTCCGACAACGATCAAGACGCGCGTAATTGCAGGTTCTCAGCAAATGCTTCGCGTCGATCATGAGAAAAAACATCCTATCTCTGCGGAAACTGAAGAAAAAGTTTTTCATTTCCTCGAATCGCGCATCGATGAAATTGACGGCATCATTTTAGAAGATTATAATAAAGGCGTTCTCTCTGCACAACTTATCAGGCGTATCTCTGCTCTTGCTTCGCAAAAGAAAATTCCGGTCTTTGTTGATCCCAAGCACGATAATTTTTTCGAATTCAAACAGACCACGGTCTTCAAACCCAATCGTAAGGAAATGGAAGATGCGCTGAAAATTTCATTTGATACAGATGAAAAACTTCATGCAGCAGGTTTTAAACTTCTGGAAATGCTCGGCGCCGAAAATATTCTTCTGACCTTAAGCGAAAAAGGAATGCTGCTCTTCGAGCGCGGAGAAAAAGAACCGTTTGCTATCCCCACCAGTGCACAAGAAGTTGCCGATGTATCAGGCGCCGGCGATACCGTCATCGCAACGCTTGCCGTTGCCAGCGCATGCGGAGCAACGATCCGGGAAGCGGCAACAATGGCAAACCGCGCCGCCGGAATCGTCATCGAAGTGCTCGGCATCGTCCCCATCTTCCGCGAACAACTGATCACTGCGCTGATAGAGGATTTGGAAGAGGTGAATTAACTTATTTCCATCTCCAGCGAAATATCCAATCCTGTAACGGAATGTGTTAATGCTCCGACGGAAATGTAATCGACTCCTGTTTCGGCAATGCTTCGAACTGTTTTCAAATTGACGCCTCCCGATGCTTCTGTTTCGAAGGCTGAGGAATTCATTGCAACTACTTCGCGTAATTTTTCTAATTCGAAATTATCGAACATCACGCGGTTGACGATATTTTTTCCGTGATCTAAAAGGATCTGGAATTGCTCAAGAGATGTTACTTCGACTTCAACCGGGATGAGAGGATGCGCTCCGCCTTCGAAATATTTTTTTAATTTTCCCAGGACTTGAGGAATATTCATTCCGTTAGCGGCAATATGATTATCTTTTACGAGGATCATTTCAGCAAGCGAATAACGATGGTTCTTTCCACCACCGCAGAGCACACCATAGCGGTCGAAGGGGCGGAGCAGCGGAGCAGTTTTGCGCGTATCAAGAATCTTTGCTTTTGTACCGGTAACAGATTTTACAAATTCATTCGTCAGTGTTGCAATTCCACTCATGCGCTGCAGGAGATTCAGCGAAACTCGCTCGGCAGTCAGCAGTATATCAAGCGGCGCACTTATTTTTGCAAGATGCTCGCCGCGTGAAATGAAGTTGCCGTCGGAAGATCTTTTTTCGAAATGCACTTCATTCTCCCTTCCCGTTTTTTCGGCATAAAGTTTAAAGACTTCGCAGGCAATATCAATTCCTGCAAGTACGCCACCCGCTTTGCAAAGAAAATGTGCACTGCCCATGATTGAAGGATCTATCGTTGCCGCCGTCGTCTGATCGCCGCGTCCGGCATCTTCGCCCAAGGCTTGAATGATGAGTGAATGTTCGAGATTCGTCATGAGAAATAAAATTTTCTATATACATGTCATTCTGAGCGGAGTCCGTATTGCGACAGCAATGCGGACGAAGAGAAGAATCCCCTGAAGTTTATATCCCATTTCTCGGCACGATTAAAGGGATTCTTCGTTACGCTTCTGCTCCTATGGTTGCAGAAGAATGCTTCACTCAGAATGACATCAACCTCAGGCGATTGCTTCATTGACATGTTAAGTATTCGCGACTATCGCAATCCCCTCTAAAACAAGATGGGGCGCGATATGATTAATGACGTGCGTTTTGTTCTCGAATAAATTTGAAAGTCCGCCGGTTGCAACAACGATAATTTCTTTACCGGGAAAATTTTCAGCTTGTAATTTTTTTACGAGACCTTCGATCATAACAACGGCACCGTTCATTATTCCTGATTGAATGCTCTGAGTCGTCGTTCGGCCTAAAATATTTTTTGGAAATGCAAGTTCAATATCAGGAAGTTGTGCAGCAATCCGGTGAAGATGTTTTGCGCTTGATTCAATTCCAAGCGTGATGGTACCGCCAAGATATTCGCCATCAGCATTGATGCAATCAATCGTTGTTGCTGTGCCAAGACCAATGACAATGATCGGTTTCTTTAAATTTTTACCGAACATCTGATATGCGGCAAGTGATGATAAAAGTCTGTCAATTCCGACTCGTTTGGGATCGTCATATTTATTTATAATAGGTATATCGCTATTTTTTAGAAATTTTATCTTTGCTTCTTGGTGGCTGCCCTCTAAGATTTTTGTTAGCACTTCACTTGCTTTCGGAACGACGGATGCGATGATAATGGAATCCAATTTTCCAAGCGCTTGGAGTTTCGGAAGTAATTCAGTTCTGAAATTATCGCCGGTAATAATTGAAGCAGTCGGAAAACTGAACGTCATCTCGAACGGCTCATCGCCTTTGAAGAGTCCGAACTTCGCGCTTGTATTTCCGATATCAATTGCAAGAAACATCATAGAATATGCAATGTTGCATTCTGATAAATTTTTATGTCACTATCAACCGTAATAACGCGCAATTCGCCGTCATTACTGATGCAATCGTAACGCAATCCTTCGGCTTTCGTGCCATCCGGTTCAGTAAGTGAAAAACTTTTTATGCTTCGCATCCATTCCAGTTCATTGCGAAGATCATCCATAAGCATTGCAGACGATGAATAATTACGGATCGTTTTTTGTAAAATTTCGAGAAACGTGCCGCATACTTTTTCGATAGGAATCGAATAGTGTAAAACATTTTTTAATGCAATCGCTTTGTTTGAAAGACTACCTGAAAAATTTTCCTGATTGATGTTCATTCCGATCCCAAGCACAACACCTTTGAATGAAGATCCGGACCAGATCGCTTCGCTCAATACACCTGATATCTTTTTTTCATCAAGCAAAATATCATTTGTCCATTTTAATCTCACACGATCGTTAGAAAATTCATTTATCTGACTTGCAAGTATTGATCTGATCGTTGCAACTACCGATAGTGCAGCGATGAACTGCATTTTATCTTGCAGATGATTTGGAATTTTAGTGAACACAATGCTCATCAAAAGATTTTTTCCGGCTTCATCGTGCCAGGTGCGATCATCATATCTGCCTCTGCCCTCGGTCTGATGCTCAGCGATAAAAACATCGCCATGATTCGCCCCGCCGCGGGATAAGCTTTCTCGCGCAAAAGTTTGCGTTGATGGAAGCGAGGCGAATGTTTGGATGTTCCACATGTGATATGATGACATTATACAATATACTTTCTTCAAACATAACTGAACTAATTGCCACTCCATCTTTTTATCAGTGTGTGAAAATAAAACAATATGCTGGTTTATAAATTCGGCGGAGCTACAACTCGGACGGTACGGGGTCTTGATCGTATGTGCGAACTGATCCGATCTGCGCATGTCGATGAACTTCGGAAATTAAAACGAAAGCGGACTTCAGGCGGAGTTGTGCCGGGAGTTGTTGTCGTAATTTCTGCTATCGGACATACGACACGCAGACTTCGCTCGATTGCTGAAGATGCCGAAGCGGGCAAAAGTCTTTTTGCGGGAAATACTCTCGAACGTATTATTGAGCGCCATACACAACTTGCAAATTCGCTCGATCTCTCGGCGAGAGTTTATGAACGCACGATCAATAAATTTCATGCAATTGCAAAAGAAGTTGCAAGTCTTGTCGAAGGTGTGACGATCACTCGCGAACTTTCGCCGCGGACGCTTGATCAATTCATGGCGAAAGGCGAGCAGTTTGCAACGGTACTGATCTCTGCATTGCTAAAAGAAAATGATATTCCCATTGAAGTATGTGATGCGCGGAAAATCGTGATCACGAATGCGAATTTTAATTCTGCAATTCCTGATTCTCAAGCTATTGCACAAAGCGTAGATGAAAAACTTTTACCCATTCTGCTTGCAGGAAAAGTTATTTTAACCCAGGGTTTTATCGGCGGAACACTCGAAGGTCAGACAACAACAATGGGATCGGAAAGTTCTGATCTTTCGGCAACGCTGATCGGCAAAGCGCTTCATGCAAAAGAAATTGTGATCTGGAAATCGGTGCCGGGTATTTTTACTGCCGATCCTGAACTTGTTCCCAAAGCAAAACCGATTCATCATCTGAGTTTCGAAGAAGCCGATGAGATCGGCAGGCGCGGCGTGCGTGCGCTGTTCCAAAATGTTGCGCGTCCACTGCTTGAGCAATCGCTCGATGAACATACGACGCTTCGCATCACAGCACCGGCAACAAAGCCATTACGCGGAACAACGATCTCACGCACGACAGGTAATCCGGTTCGCTCACCGAAGCCTATTGCTCTTGCACTCGAACAAAATATTGCAACGATCTATGTACGTAAATCGCAGACCGCCAAATCAAAACGCAAAGTTGATAAACAAAAGGCATGGGAAAATAAACAAACAGAAGGTATTCCTTCTTTTGCGCTAAACCGTGCTTTTTATTATTGGGCTTCGGATACGGAGATCACAATCTGCTTCCGCCGTGATGAACGCCGTGCGATCTTCCGCGCATTAAAAGATGCCGGATACGAAATTCAGGAAGAGCGTCCGCTTGCAGCGCTTTCACTTCTGGTGCGCACGCGCGATGCAGCGCAGAATCTTTCCGCAATCCGCGAACGTCTGCTTCGCTCGCTCCGCCGCTTTCCGTTACGCGCTCTGCTTCCAGTTGAAAGCAGCTTAGTTGTCCTTATAGATGAAAATACATCCGTCGATGCACTAAAACAATTGCATCGGGAGTTTTTTGAGTGAGCTTAAAGAATTGAAAATTCTTTGGACTTAGTGGTGTTGTATAGTATATGTTCAGAGACCTGCAATATGTTACCGACTCCAAAGGAGCCGAGCGCGCCGTACAGATTCCCATTGCCCAGTGGAAAAAAATCTCCGAAGAATTCACTGCAATGAAGAAAAAATTGCAATTCTTAAATGAGATCAAACGGTCGATCAAACAAGCAGAATTAATGGAGAAAGGCAAACTCCCCAAACAAACCCTCGAAGATTTCCTCCGTGAGCTTTAAGCTTTACGTCACACCTGATTTTAAAGTGATTTCGGAATCTATCTATCTTGTGGCAATCTATGATAAGTCAGAACGCGAAACCTTTACCGATCTTGAATTGAGAAATTCGATCCGGGATTTATGAGCAAACATCCGCCAGCGCCTTGAACCAACTGCATCGGGAGTTTTTTGAGTGAGAGTTTAAGCTCCAATGGAAAATAAGCTATAATCGCATGCGACAATTACCGAAATAAGCGATTTTTTGTGTAATATTTTAATGATTTTATCATATAATCAATTATATAATATGTAATTTTATAGTTTTATCATTATCTTCCGATTTAGGAGTCAGGCGCATAATGCATCCTTCAAAGGAATTCTTTCTATCATTCGGTGTTTTCAAATCCCCGAAATTTTACGGACTTAGATTAAGAGAAAAACGAGATATGTTTACAATTTTATTGATCGTCATCATCTTTTTAGCGATAACTCTGACGCTTGTTGTATTGGCTCAGGCTGCCAAAGGTAATGGTCTTGCCGGCGGATTAGCAGCTCCGGGCTCTGTAGGGACGATGTTCGGTGTTCGCCGCACATCAGATTTTCTGACACGCGCTACGATCGGTATTGCAGGTGCTTTCATGCTCCTGACGCTTTTGATCAATGTTTTTTTCCTTCCTACAAGCAGCAATACAATTCAGAACGTAGTCCGTGAGGGCTCTGCACCTGCTTCACAGCAACCGATCCGAAGCGGTCCGCAATCAGCTCCGCCTGATCAGGCACAGCCTACACCGGCTGGGAAATAAGCCGCAAAAATATCATTTTTTTTCTCTCAGTAGTCCCAAGCTTTAGTCTGCGCCCTGATTCATCGTGCAATAGGTTTGAAGGCTAAAACTTGCGCGCCCACAAAGGTAGATTCGTTTTAAGTAAACGTGAATCCCTCCTGCCGTGTTGTCTATTATATCTCGTCTCACACCCACACGTAGTATTTATAGGAGTTTAGACATTTTAAAAGGAGAATCTCGTATGCGAAAATATTTTTTGCTGAGTATCATAGCTGCTTTTTTATCTATTTCGGCAACAGGATATGCAAGCCGCTTAAAAGTCTATTCATTTCCGAAGCATATTGCTGCCGGTCAGCTTGCAACCATTATCTTTGAAAATCCAAAACCCGATCAACCGATAACCAGAAATAAATGTACGGCAGAGAGGCTCATTGCCTGGGTTAAATCCGATGTGCCGATATTACGTATTGAGCAAAAAGGAAAGCAGGTTTTTACCTCGCTTGGCTCTTATTTGTCAGAAGGTGATAGCGTTATTGCAACCTATATGGTGCCGGTAAGTCTTGAGCCCGGAGATGCAACGCTCTTCTTGCTCAATGATCACGATGCGAGCGTCCCGTATACATTTTCTGTTGCTCCTGTAATGGAAACTAAGTTAATAAAAACTGCAGCAGGATTTATTTCAGCGCTCGGAAAGATTACCGTTATCGGCGAGGGATTTGTACCTGCAGAAGTTCTTGACCCAAGCAATGCGATTAAAGAATTGCAGATGAATGTCGGTTATGATAAAATGTCACTTAGTGATCAGTGGTTAACACTTCACAGAAGAATTGCCAATGATTGGGCTCGCGTTCCGATGGGTGATTTCCTCCAAGTCGAACAAGGGGGAAAAAAATGGGAGCTGTTTGTAGAAACTTGCGGCTTGCTAAATGAGGGGCTTTCGCTCGATTTCATCGCTCCGCCGGACATAAAACCCGGACCTGCAACTCTGACAATGGTACTTCGCAAAGATAAATGCGTCGCTGCGTCCAGCGCGCCGCTAAGTGTGACGGTTCAGTAATTATTCTCTTCGTAGAGACGCGATATTACCGCGTCTCTAATGTGTGTAGTCCGAAACGCCTGAGCCTTTCCTGCTGTTACTCCGTTTCTAATTCAAATATTATTCAAATTTTATATACATACTTCATATTTTAAAAAATTATGCCTACTGTCGGATTATTATTCGGAATGGAAGAGAGCTTCCCGCCCGCACTGCTTGAGCGCATTAACCAGCTTGGAGTGAAGGATAAAGTTACTGCTGAATTCTGTTCGCTTGATATGTGGAAAATGGATGAGCCGAAGCATTATGATGCTGTGCTTGATCGCATTTCTCAGGATGTGCCGTTCTACCGTGCCGTGCTTAAGAACATGCTGCTGAGTGGGACAAAAGTTGTCAATAATCCTTTATGGATGAATGCCGATGAAAAATTCTTTTCGTATGCGATCTGTGCCAAAGCCGGAATCCATGTTCCGAAGACGGTACTTGTTCCGAGCCAGTCAATGCCACCTGATACTACGGAAAAATCTTTCCGCAATCTTAAATTTCCTCTTTCCTTCGAAGAGATATTTAATTATATCGGTTTTCCTGCTTATTTCAAACCCCATGCAGGCGGCGGTTGGAAGAGCGTTTACAAGATCAATTCTCCTGAAGATTTTTTTAAAGCTTATCATGAAACGGGCGAACTTGTCATGACGCTGCAGGAAAATATAGAGTTCGATGAATATTACCGCTGCTATTGCATCGGCAAAGAAGAAGTCCATATCATGCCGTATGAGCCGCGCAATCCGCATCATGAACGCTACCAGGCAAATTTCATTCCGAGCGAATCCCTTCGTGAAGAAATGGAAGAAGGCTGCATCACGATTTGCGAAACACTTGGCTATGATTTCAATACGATCGAATTTGCCATTAAGGATGGTATTCCCTATGCAATAGATTTCACCAATCCTTCACCTGATGCTGAAAGAATTTCAGTTGGTGAAGAAAATTTTGAATGGATATTAAATACTTCTGCAAAATTCCTGATCAAATGTGCAAAGGATTCTGCAAAGAAAAAAGCTACAAAAAAGAAACAGAATTGGAGAGAGTTGATACTTTCTTAAACCCCCAGAGGCTGTGCATAAATCTATAGCAGAGATTGGCGTACCGCTAATCTCTGCTATCTATTCACAACAAGTTTTTTCAGCGCCGTTCCTGTTCCATAGTTTAGCGTTATAAAATTTATGCCGCTTGTTGTAATAATTTTTACAAAGAGTAAGTAGAAGCTCTTATTCCAATACATAAATGGAACTCCGCCTTCCAATAATCCCTTATACTCCCTCTAAATAATATTTTATGGCAGAAGGAAAACTAACGACGCGGACGCAGGATTTTAGCGCATGGTATAATGAATTGGTGGAAAAAGCCCAATTGGCGGAGCATTCACCTGTGCGTGGATGCATGGTCATTCGTCCGAATGGTTATGGCATCTGGGAGCTTATCCAACAGAATCTGGATAAGATGTTCAAAGATACAGGGCATGAAAATGCCTACTTCCCGCTGCTTATTCCGCAATCGTTTATGTCCAAAGAGGCTGAGCATGTCGAAGGCTTTGCCCCTGAACTTGCAGTTGTCACTCATGGCGGGGGTAAACTGCTTGAAGAGCCGCTCGTGATCCGCCCGACCTCGGAGACGATGATCTATACGATGTTTGCGAAATGGGTGCAGGGCTATCGTGATCTGCCTATCCTAATGAATCAATGGGCAAACGTGATGCGCTGGGAAATGCGTACGAGATTATTTCTGCGGACTGCCGAATTTCTTTGGCAAGAAGGACATACTGCACATGAAACCGAAGCAGAGGCTGAAGAAGAGACGCTGAGGATGCTCGGAGTCTATCGCACATTTGCTGAAGATTTTATGGCAACTCCGGTTATCACCGGACGCAAGACCAATAGTGAAAGATTTGCCGGAGCACTTCGCACATATTGTATTGAAGCAATGATGCAGGATAATAAAGCTTTGCAGGCTGGAACAAGTCATAACCTTGGTCAGAATTTTTCGAAAGTGTTCGACCTGAAATTCCAAGGGCGTGACGGAACAGTACAATATGCCTGGAATACTTCATGGGGTGTTTCCACCAGACTTGTCGGCAGTCTGATTATGACGCATTCTGATGATGACGGGCTTGTGCTTCCGCCGAGGCTTGCGCCGACCGTTGCTGTGATCGTACCGATCTTCAAAACAGATGAAGAAAAAGTTACAGTATTTGAAACGGCAAATGCGATCTATAAAGAATTGAAATCGAAAGGCTTCAGAGTAAAGATCGATACCCGTGATAATATGTCACCGGGTGCAAAATATTTTGAATGGGAATTGAAGGGTGTGCCGCTTCGCATAGAGATCGGTCCGAAAGATGTTGCGAATAAGACGGTAGTCATCGTTCCGCGCATCGCTCTTGATTCGCAGGAAGCTCCGAAGCCGGGAAGGAAGCAGAAGCTTTTTGTGAATATGGACGGTCTTTGCGATAAAGTTGAAGCTCTCTCAGTTGAGTTACAAGCACAGCTTCTAAAAAATGCAATCACCAGACGAGAGGCAAATACCATTCGCGGAGTTAAGAGCTATGAGGAAATGAGAGAGATCTTTTCCAAAGGTGAAGGCGCATTTGTTTATGCAGGATGGAACGGCGATCCTGCGATCGAGGCGAAAGTCAAAGAAGAAACGAAGGCAACGATTCGCTGCATACCTGATGCGGAATTCCGAAGTGCAACTGCACCGGAAAAATGTCTTATTTCCGGTGAACCTGCAAAACATGAAGTTATCTGGGCAAAGGCGTATTAAAAGATCTTTAATGATTCTTTATTTCCAATCCATTTGAAACTCTCCGCTTGCTTCATCCTTTTTGAGGTTTGGAACTGCTTGAGAACTGTGAATAATATTGCCGCCGGCAACCGGAACAAAGAAGAAATCATAAGCCGGACCGTAACAAGCTATAAACTTCCCGTCAGGTGACCACGTCGGATAATCAACAGATTGTTTGCCCGTTGTTAGCGCTCGGGCATTTGACCCATCGTTGCCCATTAACCAAACATCTCCATTGAGGATAAAAGCTATGGTCGCACCATCAGGGCTTACTGAAGGATGAGTAACCGTGCTGAGATTTGGATCAATTCGTTTTATGGATTGGAAGTCACTGGCAATCTTATAAATTCCGTTATTAAATGTAACTTCACCTTGAACATATAGTGAGCCATCTTTACCCCAGAATGGACGCTCCACCCGCTTTTTTGAATTAACCGTCAGATCGCCGATCGTCCAGAGAAGATTGCCGCTAAGATCGACGACATATACAAATCCATTAGGGCGTCCATCATCATAAGCAATAGATTGCTTATCAGGAGAGAGTTGGGGATTATTAAAATAATTATCGAAGGTAATATCGAACGGAGCCTGGTAATTCTGTTTGACAATTATTTGTTTTTGTGCTCCATCAGCCGAGATGAACGCTAAACCATCGGTTGCCACAGAAAGAATTCTCCCGTCCGATAACACATTCGGTCCTTGGAAGTAGCCAATCTTTGTAACGGTACCTGTTCCAAGATCAATCTTATGTAAATCACTTGATGTATTATAATAAAGCGTTCCGTTAAGACTGGAACCATTTGTTGGAGTTGTTGAACTTGAGCAGGAAATAAAGAAAATTGATAAGACTAAGACAATGAGCACTTCAAATTTAAATTTATTCATTAAGATAGTTTTTTTGATAAAAGAAAGAAGTGTAAATCTTCTGTGTGATACTTGGAAAGTGAATACAAAAAAGTGAAAGTGATAAATGCCGCTTTAGAACCCATCATTTATTCCTTAAGTGCCGACTATGCTCTAAAAGATAGAAATACACTGAAATAAAAGATGTAATAATTTGTTAACATGATCTAGCTAATTTTTCTCCCCGTTTTTTTGTTATTTTTTTTCTCCCTTCATGCTGCATTGCAGGATGGTATCTACTTTATTTAAATTCTTATTACAATGAAAAAAAATATTTTTACCTCTCTCTTCGCTATTGTATTTGTTACTTTCTTTGGCTGCAAAGGCGGCGAGAAAGTTCAGAGCGCTATTACAGTGAAAGGCTCTGATACAATGGTTCAATTAGGGCAGCGTTGGGCGGAAAAGTACATGGCAGATCACAAAGATGTTCAGTTGCAAGTGACCGGTGGTGGTTCAGGCACCGGCATTAGTGCATTGATAAACGGCACGACCGATATTTGCATGGCAAGCCGCCCCATGAAAGATGCAGAAAAACAGCAGTTACTTGTAAAGAATAAAGTTGCAGTTACAGAAACAGTTGTTGCCCGCGATGGAATTACCATTTATTTGAACACCGAAAATCCTGTTAAAGAACTATCTTTTGAACAGTTAAGAAATATCTATCTTGGCATCACAAAGAATTGGAAGGAAGTCGGAGGAAAAGATGCACCGATCATTATTTATGGCCGCGAGAATTCCTCAGGGACGTATTCTTTTTTCAAAGAGCACGTCCTTGAAAATAAAGACTTTGCCAACAATGTACAGTCGTTACCGGGAACATCGGCAGTCGTAAATGCCGTAAAGAAAGATCCTAATGGTATCGGCTACGGCGGAGCAGGATATGCAAAAGATATCAAAGAATGCGCAGTGAAGAAAGATGCAGCCAGCCCGGCATTGCTTCCTGTCAAAGAAAACATCGATAACAATAGTTATCCTTTAAGCCGGAATCTATACTTCTATACCAGCAAATCGCCTGAGGGAAATACAAAGGAATTTATAGACTGGATTCTCACGCCTGCTGGTCAGGAAATAGTTACTAAAGAAGGGTACTTTTCAGTGAAGTAAAAATATACCTGCAAATGCCGAGGTTATGATCGGGAAGCTTAAAAAGCACCGCGACCTGAAAGCACAACTTTGATCGTTAAAAATAATATTTTTATATCTTTTTTTAACGATACTTCCTCAATATATCTAAGATCATACGGAAGCATTTCTTGTACGGAGTTATTTTATTTAATCCAATGCAGTCTTTGCGTCAATGGCTCTACTTCCTATTGTTTTTACCGCTAATAGCTTCATGTTCGAAGGAGAAAGAAGAGCCTCCGAAAAAAGTTGTTCCCCAAATTGTTACTAAGCCTCAGAAGGAGAGGTTGAAGAGTGTAGGATCAGATAGTGGTTTATATAGGTCTTATCAACTTACAGGTGCACAATCTTTATCCGATCTATCGCAAGAACTTGGTCCGGAAAAGATGTTTATCCTTTATAAAATAAATCGGCGCGACTTAAAACATCTTAAGGAAGGGGAGACATATAACATCCCAAATTCGGATGATAGTGAGAAGACATACTCGCCATTTCCAATGCAGATGAAGAGTTTAGATTCAGTTCGTAAAATTCTTATTGTTTCGCGGCGAGTGCAGGCTTTTGCTGCGTATGAATATGGGAAGTTCATTAAATGGGGACCTACAAGTACCGGAAAAAAAACGACACCAACCCCTGAAGGACTTTATCATACGAACTGGAAATCAAAAGAAACTCATAGCACTGTTGATGATGCTTGGGTATTAAAATGGTATTTTAATCTTGATAATCTTGAAGGAATATCACTTCATGAATATGATCTTCCGGGTTATCCCGTCAGTCATAGCTGCGTCAGACTTCTATCGGAAGATGCACAATGGATTTATGATTGGGCTGAGCAATGGAAGTTATCTCCGGATAGAAAAACTGTTGCGGAAAATGGCACGCCGGTCATCGTCTTTGGTGAATATGCTTATGGGAAGACTCCTCCTTGGAAGAAGTTAATAACAAATCCAAATACAACGGATATTTCCGAAGAAGATCTTACGTTGGTGATAAAGAAATATTTGCCTGAAAAGAAAGTGCAACTATCTTCGCAGTAGAATTATTTCTATATTAGATATTTCTCTCCCCGTTTCTAAAAATTAATAACAATAGGAAAGGCTATTTCAAAATGGATGAGCTAAATAAAGAAGTTCAAAATATCAAGATCCCCCCACCGGAATCGCGCGGCAATGCTATGGTATTGATATGGAAGTGCACAAACTGTGGTCATATTTTTCATCTCGATAATACTGTACTGCCGGAAAATTGCCCAAACTGCCAAAAACCCAAGGAATTTTTCGAGCAGGTCATAGAGGATTAATATTGTTCCCTAAGAAGTTCTACCACATCACTTGTAACTGCCGATGCTGTCGGGAAACTTCCTGCACCTTTGCCGTGCAAAATTTGCGGCCCGGCGTGGCGGGTAATAATTTCAAGAGCATTAAATTCATCAGATGTCGTTGCAAAGACATGTGTGCGAGGTAATGCTTTGGGCTGAACATTTGTAATAAGTTTTCCGGATTCATCTAATGATGCGCTTGCGATAAGCTTGATGACATTTCCGTTCTTCGATTCTCTTGCAACATCTGCAGCAGTAATATTTTCGATTCCGTTAGTTTGAATATTATTCGGTGTGATATGTTTTCCAAATGCATGATAGATAAGTACCGATAATTTTTGTCCAGCATCTTGCCCGGATACATCTAATGTTGGATCGGCTTCGAGAAAACCTTTGATCCTTGCTTCGGCAAGAGCCTGTTCGTACGTTAATCCATAATTTGTCATGCTCGTTAAAATAAAATTTGTTGAGCCATTGACAATTCCCTGCAACGATGTAATGGTATCACCGATGCGCAGATCATCCAAAGCTTTCAGTACCGGTACGCTTCCACATACTGAGGCACTGTAAAAAAGATTTACTCCGTTCCGGTCAGCAAGTTTTCTGAGTCGAGGCAATTCATGAGCCAGGATAAGTTTATTTGCCGTGATAACATGCTTGCGTGAGCGAAGAGCCTGCTCTATTACATCAAGTGCTTCATATCTACCGCCGATGAGTTCGATAATGACATCAATAGAGTCATCTTTTAATAATGTATTTGCGTCAGATGTTACAATATCTCGCGGAAGATCTGCATCACGTTCTTTCAGCGGATCGCGAACACATATTCCTGCGATCTCGACATTGATGCCAAACCGATCATAAAATTCATCGCGCTTTGTTTCGAGCATTCGCCAAACGCCGCTTCCGACGACACCTAATCCAAAAAGACCGATACGGAGAGTGCGCGTTGATTTCCTAATAGGTAAAAAATCATCGTTGTCATTCTGAGCGAAGCGAAGAATCTGAGGTCTCGAATTATCTTGAAAGTTGATACTTTTTACCTTCGATTCAGAATCTATAACCTTAAAATTGTTATCTATTTGGATGGTGCTCATGCGAAGATCTCCTGTTTTTGTTTTATGGTTGAGGTTATAAAAGGACGAATAAGTTTTGTAAGTTTATCTTGTGCAACAAGAAAAGAATCATGTCCGAACGGTGCATCAAGTGATCTATATTTTGCATTTGTAATTCGATTTGCAGCTTCTTTGATCTCGTTTTCAGAATAGAGAATATCGGATGTTGTTCCGATAAATAATGCTTCGGCTTCTATGTTTACGATGGAATCAGAAATATCATAAAGCTCCATTGCCTTAGTAAGAGTAAGATAGGAATACGGCGAAAATCTTTTGACGATCTTTTCTCCTTGATGTTCTAAGTAACTTTCAATCTCAAAAATATTATCGTTTTTATCTCTTCCGAAACGTCCGTCGAATTCAGTGCTTGAACGGTAGGAAGTCATTGCTATCTGACGTGCAAGATGCATACCGCGTTTATACCCGTCTTCGCCGAACTCACTTCCAAATGCTTCTATTGTTTTGCGTATCACAGAGCTGAAGGCAATACGCCAAGCCGAATGAGATGCGCCGACTGCAATAGGAATAATTTTCTCAAAAAGATTCGGAGCAATCGTAGCAAGCTCAAGCAATACCATTCCGCCCATTGATCCGCCAATTCCGACTGACACTTTATCAATTCCAAGCGCTTCGAGAATTGCAAGATGTTGCTTGGCAATATCCCCGATGGTAATTATTGGAAAATCAATATGGTACGGAACTCCGGTTTCAGGATTTATTGATTCAGGACCGGTTGATCCATAGCAGCTTCCGAGAAAATTTGCGCAGATGATAAAATGCTTTTTCGGATCAATGATCTTTCCTTCGCCTATAATCTCATTCCACCAATCCCTGCAATCGGACTTACCGGTTAGTGCATGAAATACTACTATCGGTGGCGATGTATATGACCCATAAGTCCTATAAGAAAAATCTACTTGAGGCAAAATTTTCCCACTTTCCAATGAGAAATTTTCTCCCTTTAATATATATTGCTCACTCATGCTGCAACTTCCTCTCCTCTCAAAGAAAATGCAAATTGTTTATTGTGCGATGAGGAAAAATTCAGTGCTTGCTCGAGATCAGCAAGAAGATCATCGATATGCTCGATGCCGATGGAGATGCGGATGATATCATTGGTGATGCCTGCTTTTCCTCGATGCTTTTCTCCCATTGAAAAATGGCTCATCGTAGCAGGATGTTCAATAAGTGATTCGACCCCGCCGAGCGATTCAGCTAAAGCAAATATTTTTGTTGAACCAAGGACATGCTTAACTTCTTTCTCAAAATTTCTGCGAACTCTGAAAGAGATCACTCCTCCGAATCCCGTTTGCAGACGCTTTGCAAGTTCATGAGTCGGATGAGTTTTTAATCCGGGATAAAATACTTCCGAAACATTCGGATGTGCCTGTAGAAATTCTGCAACAGCCTGGGCGTTAGATTCATGTTGTCTCATTCTCACGCCAAGAGTCTTAATTCCGCGCAGCACAAGCCAGCTATCGAAAACTCCTGTGGTTGTGCCGAGGGCATTTGCAAGATATTGAAATCGCTCGCCAAGCTCAGCAGTCTTTGAGACGATCGCTCCGCCGCAAACATCGGAATGACCGTTCAGCCATTTTGTAGTCGAATGCACAATAACATCGGCTCCGAATTTGAACGGTTGGAAATTAAATGGAGAGAGGAAAGTATTATCAACGCAGACAAGGAGTTTAGAGGCATGAGCAATTTTTGATAGCGCTTCAACATCAACGACATTGAGAAGGGGATTGCTTGGTGTTTCGATCCAGAGACATCGTGTATTCGCCTTGATCGCATCGAGCAGAGAAAGCGGATCGCTCAGATCAATGAATGAAACTTCAAGTTTTCCCTGATCCTTAAAAAGATTCAGAAGTCTTGCGGTGCCGCCGTAACAATCATGAGTACAGATGATATGCACACCTGCATCGAAATGTGCAAGCACCGTTGCGATCGCCGACATCCCTGTTGAAACAGCAACAGCCCTTGCGCCGCCTTCAAGCTCGGCGATAACATTTTCTAAGGTGTTACGTGTTGGATTTCCGCTGCGTGTATAATCATATCCTGTTGATTCGCCGGGTGCGCGGAAGCGAAAGTTCGAAGTTTGGTAAAGAGGAGTTCCAATGCTGCCGTATTGCCCATCGGTATGCGTCGTTGACTGAATGGCTTTGGTTTCGATATTCATGATGTCTGGTTTATGAGTTAAAATTTTTGTAATGTGTCATTGCGAGAAGGGCTTTAGCTCGACGAAGCAATCCCCAGAATCGTAGTAGAGACTAACGTGCTACAATCTATGAGGGGATTGCTTCGTCGTCCGCAAGCGGACTCATCGCAATGACACATTTTTAACTCATCTCAAACAGCAGGAAAAATTATCGGAGCGGAAGGTGGTCTTTGCGTTTCGGCGCTGATCCGGCAGGAATTTTCTTTAAAAAGAAAAAACCTATCGGAAAGCGACCGATAGGCAATAACCATAAACTTCGAGAGCAGGATGTCTCAGTAGGTTTTTACTTCGGCTCATCTTTCCTAATGAAATCCTTACAGATCTCTTCGGCAGGATTTAGCACCTTGACTCAAATCCTTTCGGACTTGACGGTTGCTACAGCTTCGCAGGGCCTGTCCCTCAGCTGTTCTTGATGAGTAACAGAAGAATAACCACAGGGATGGGATTTAAAGTTTCCACTTTTGCCACCCAAAAAATATAATCTTCCGGTAACACACTTTTGTCCGGTTTTTTGTTATTCATTCGTCTTAGAGAAGACGATCACAGCATTTAAAGTTTTTTTCACTTATAAATTCAATTTACGACAATGGATAAAAATACAAATTCTTTGAACTGGTTTGAGATCCCCGCAACCGATATTTCTCGTGCGCAGAAATTCTACGAAACCGTTTTTGATATTAGTATGATGCCGATGCCGGAAAACATCGGCATGAAAATGACCGGTTTTCCTGCCGATATGGGCAGCGGGAAAGCTAACGGCTGCTTAGCTCAGAGCGATCAGCATAAACCCTCTACAGATGGAGTTATAATCTACCTCAATGCCAATCCAAAAATTCAGCCCGTCGTTGACCGTGTTGAAGCAGCAGGCGGGAAAGTTGTCGTTCCGACAATGGATATCAGCCCCGAGATCGGCAAGATGGCATTCATCATTGATACCGAAGGCAACAAGATCGGCATTCATGCGCAGGCATAAAAATTCTATCAGAATTCGAAAAGCCGGATTTACTCCGGCTTTTTTGTTGCGCGAACCGGAATATGTAGTAGATTTGTTTTGTAACAAGACAGACACCCTTGCCCGTCTTGTTCGTTTCTGGTAAAATTGCGCTCGATTTATCAAATCATCATCTATTTAATTAAGGAGAAGAACGCAATGAAAAACCAAGATAAAAAAACCGTAACCCACACGCAGTTCACAGGATATTCTGCAAAATGGCTGATCGGTATGCTTGCATTACAATTGGTGATGTTGTTTTTTTTCTCGAACGTTCATGCCCAGCAAGATGGAGTAGGAGAGTATTATTTTTCACAGATGTCTGGCGGGTCCCAGCCTTTGTTAATGGCACAAAATTCGAGTTTAGATTCTTCTGAATGTGCAGAGAGAGCATGGGCTACGTATAATTTATCTCGTGGAACTGAATACCAAAAAACGTATGATTCCTCGCGATTCGTAATCGAATACTGTGCAACTTTTAATTCTTTTCCACCCCTGCATATATGGAATTTCTTTACCGTAGCTTCTGGAGGTGCACAATATTTGAGTAATGATAATAATCGTTGGCCTGTTTACCGTGAGTGGCTGAAAAAGGTTTTGTATCTGAATCCCGATACAAATTTTTATTGCGCAGATGCCGAGGCTATTCTTACTACCTTTCAGTATTTTAATGCAAAGCGTGGTGTTGATGATAATGGATCTTTAGCAGTTGTAAAATTTTTGCTTGATTCAAATCGTTGCCTTAGTTGGTTAGGCGATGTCAATAAACATTGGGCTGAGACACGTTACTATCAATACCAAACATGGCGTGATTCAGTGAAGGATGAAAAACTTACACCTCTGGACACCACTCTTCCGTCAATAGATAGTCTCGATCTTGGGATTCTTCGCGGACCGCAATTCGCGGCAGTGAGGAATGGCTTCACGCCATCTTCTCTGACGAAGATCGAATATCTGATAGCATCGGAAAATCCCTTCAAGGAAGAGACAACGCTTCGATTTGGATTGGCAGATGCGGAATACATGAAGATCGAACTTTACGATCTTCTCGGGAATACAGTCTATTCAGATTCTAAACTCTGCGGTGAGGGAGGAGGGGAATGGCGAATAGATGGAAAGTCACTGCCTAAAGGTGCTTTATATGTCCGTCTCGTGACAATGGGTGGCGAGGTGAAGACGGTGAAGCTGGTGCATGAAAAATAGAGAGGGATTAATTTTGTGCGTGTGCACAGTTATAGTATTGAATTATAATAGGTTGCGAGGGCTTAAATAGGTTTTTGGCACCTATCGGAGAAGGAGAAGGATGAAGGATAAGGTATCGATTTGGTCGATTCCTAACAAGGGGGACAGTTCCTTTGTTATATTTGTACTCTAAACTTTAGCAATTTAAGACATTGTCACACGATAATAGCGGAAAATCGAGTCTTGAGCGTCATCAGGAGTCAATGAAAGCAGGCGGAGTTGCCCGTTGGTTTTTTGGACCATCAGGCGGCACGGTATCGCCAACCTATCAGCCTGCAACCCATCATGACCATGACGATCAGCAGGTCAGCGAAGCGTATGCGGCGTTCTTTAAGGATAATCCTGAAAAGACGGACGACGAATACCAGAATATCCGCAAAGACCGCACCTTCAATGCCGATCTGAAAGATATTCCTATTCCCGAAGGCTATGCGCCCGTGACATTCGTCGAAGATGATGTGATCATCGTTGCACCTATCGGCAGCAATGTCCGCCAGCTTGCAATGGATAATAATATCGAGATCTATGGCGATGTCATGAAAATGCTTAACTGCAGGGGTTTGGGTTTATGCACATCGTGCCGCGTTTCAGCTGATCCGAATGATGCGCTGACGCCTCCGACAGCAATGGAGAAAGTCCATCTTATTCGTGATAATCCGAAATACCGTTTAAGCTGCCAATGTGAAATTACGGGACCGGTGAAGATCAGTACAAAACCTGCGAAAGATTATGGTAAAGTTATGAATAATTTTGTGCGTAATGCTTCGCTTCTCGGATTTTTCTCAGTCATTATGCTGGTGCTGCTTCTTGTGATCGGCTTTGACGTTGTCGGGAAGTGGTTCTAAAAATTCAGATAATCTATCTGTAACGAAAAGGCGGTTCATACCGCCTTTTCAACTTTATAAGGGTGAAGAATGTTTCAAAGGCGAGGGTATGCGACGATTAGGCAGCATAGGCTTTAGCCCGACGAAGCAATCCTCTGAGGATGGCTGTCATTTCTGAGTGAAGCGAAGCGTAACGAAGAATCCCGTTAATCATGCCGAGAACTTCTCTACAAACCATTACGGGATTCTTCGCTATCGTTCAGAATGACAGACAAATTGAGGGGATTGCTTCGTCGTCGCTGCGCGACTCCTCGCAATGACACTATTTTCCGGTCTCGTAGTTCAGATGGATAGAACATCAGTTTCCTAAACTGAGTGTCACAGGTTCGAGTCCTGTCGAGACCACCAGGGCAGTCGTTAGTCGTTAGTCATTTGTCGTTAGCAAAACGACATTACTAACGACTAACGACTAATAACTAACGACTGCTCAAATGACAAAACGTATCTCACATCTCGGTATTGCCGTGAAAGACCTTGCAGCTTCGGAAGCGCTTTTTAAAAAGCTGTTAGGTGATGAGCACGTGCATCATGAAGTTGTTGAAGATCAGGGAGTCAGCATTGCGTCGTTCAAGATCGGCGAAAGCGTGATCGAGCTTACTGCTTCGACGAGAGAAGATTCTTCTATCGCAAAATTCATAGCTAAACGCGGTGAGGGTATTCATCATTTAGCTCTTGAAGTCGATGACGTCGAAAGTGAACTTACGCGATTAAAAGCAGAAGGAATTCAGCTTATTGATGAGACAGCAAAACCCGGAGCGCATGAGATGCTGATCGCATTCCTGCATCCGAAATCCACGAACGGAGTGCTTGTTGAACTTTGCCAAAAAAAAGTAGCAAGTAGTAAGTAATTAGGATTTTATTCTCCACCTTACCGCTAACTATTCACTACTAACTACTATGACTGATACCTTTCCACTTCCAATCTATGACGGTGATGACTATCCACCGCAGTTCGACGATGAAGCCGAACAGGAAGAGGATGCCTTAGATATTGCTGCCGAAGGTGAGCAATTTCACCTTGCAGTTACGATCGATGATTTTACTTTAGAAGAACGACTGGAATCGCTGCCGAAATCTCCGGGAGTCTATCAATTTAAAAATGCCGCAGGAAAAGTTATCTATGTCGGCAAAGCAAAAAATCTTAAGAACAGAGTCCGTTCGTATTTTCAGAATTATGCTCGCGGAGTTGGCGATGCAAAGTTTCGTGCATTAGTTGAGAAGATCGCCGATGTTGAATTATTGCTGACAGATAGCGATGTTGAAGCCCTCATCTTAGAGAATACTCTTATTAAGAAATTAAAACCTCGGTATAACGTCATGCTTAAAGATGATAAGACGTATCCGTGGGTTGTAGTTACCAATGAGCCATATCCACGAGTCTTTACAACGCGGCGTAAACGGCATGATGGTTGGAAATATTATGGTCCCTATACTGAAGCGTTATATCTTCGCTACTTAATGCGTACACTTCGCGAAATTTTTCCGATCAGAACGTGCAACTTCGATATTGACGAAGATTTTATTGTCCGCAAGAAGACTCGTGTCTGCCTAGAGTATCATATCAAACGCTGCGAAGGGCCGTGTGAAGGGCTGGTAACACAAGCAGGATATAATGCAATGATCAAAAAGGTGAAACAGATTCTTACCGGAAGAACGAAAGATGTTGAAAAAGAGCTTCACGAAGAAATGCAGAAGCTATCATCCGAAATGAGGTTCGAAGATGCAGCTCTTCGGCGCGACCAGCTTGAGATATTAAGTGATTATGTCAGTAAACAAAAAGTAGTTACCGAAGAACTTGTTGACCGCGATATTTTTGCAATAGCATCCGAAGAAGACGATGCCTGCGGAATAATTTTCAAAGTACGTGACGGAAAGATCACAGGGAAACAACAATTCTTTTTCTCAAATGTCGAAGGCAAAGATCAGGAAGAAATATTAGAAGCGTTGCTTGAAAGATATTATTCATCTACCGATTATATTCCGGAAGAAATATTTCTTCCGATAGAACTCACCGATCCTGATACCTTCGAAGCGTGGCTTGCGCGCAGAACGCGCGAGTTATCAAACGATGATGATAGCGCTGCGATGAAACCTCCGAAGCTTATTGTGCCGAAGATCGGTGAGAAGGTGAAGCTTATTTCAATGGTCCAATCAAATGCAAAATTTTTGCTTGGTGAAATAAAAATTCAGAAATTAAAACAGGATGATTTTGTGCCGCATGTCTTGAAAGCTTTGCAGCGCGATCTGCATCTGAAAAAACCGCCGCGTCATATTGAATGTTTTGATAATTCACATTTCCAAGGTTCTGAGACAGTAAGCTCGATGGTGTATTTTGAAAATGCAAAGCCAAAGAAATCGGAATACCGGAAATATAAGAACAAAACTGTTGAAGGAATTGACGATTTTGCATCAATGAAAGAAGTTGTTTATAGGCGTTATGCAAAACTCATTCAGGATAATTCTGAATTGCCCGATTTAATTGTTATCGATGGCGGTAAAGGACAATTATCCAGTGCGTATGAAGTGCTCACTGAACTAAAACTTACTGCTATTCCAATCATCGGATTAGCGAAGCGTCTGGAAGAAATTTTTGTTGTAGGCAGTTCGGAGTCAATGCTCTTGCCCAAATCATCAAGTAGTTTGCGCTTATTACAGCAGATTCGTGACGAGGCACATCGCTTTGCGATCACTTTCCATCGCTCGCTTCGAGATAAGAGAACTTTACAAACGGAGTTAACACAAATTCCCGGTGTAGGAAAAAAGAAAGCAATGAAATTATTAGAAGAATGCGGTTCAGTTGAAGGAGTGCGACATACATCGGAGCCAGAACTTGTAAGGCTTGTCGGACTCACAGCAATGAAAAAGATCGTTGAGTATTTCAAAGAACAGGAAGCAATTGGAGCACGAGAAAATATCCCTGCCGAGTAACGGCATTATCTTAGGCATCGAAAGCTCCTGCGACGAAACAAGCGCAGCAATTTTGCGCGGCTCACAATTAAAATCAGTTGTCATTTCATCTCAGCTTTTTCATACTTCTTTCGGAGGCGTTGTACCCGAGCTTGCATCGCGTGCTCATGTCCGTTCGATCATTCCAATTGTTGAAGAAGCATTTTTAAAAGCAGAACTTCAGGCAAAAGATATTACAGCGATTGCAGTAACGAATGCTCCCGGGTTGATGGGCGCCTTACTTGTTGGTTTGAATTTTGCAAAAGGCTTAGCTCTCTCTCTTCACGTGCCACTTATTGGAGTGCATCATATCGAAGCACATATTTTTTCTGCATTGCTCGAAGAAGAAAAACCGGAACTGCCTTTTCTTGCTCTCGTTGTTTCCGGCGGTCATACACTGCTTGTACTTGTTGAAGATATCGGCAAGTATAAAGTGATCGGAAAAACATTGGACGATGCTGCAGGCGAGGCATTCGATAAGGTCGGCAAAATGTTTGGCATGGGATATCCCGCAGGTCCCGTCATTGACAAAACTGCGAAGAGCGGCGATCCCAAATTTATAAAATTTCCGAGATCGATGTTGGGAGATGATAATTTCAATTTCAGTTTTAGCGGAATAAAAACATCAGTGTTGTATTATTTAAGAGATAATCCAAATATTCTGAGTGATAATATATCAAATATTGCGGCTTCGTTTCAGCAGGCAGTTATTGATGTGCTTGTCGAAAAAGCTATTCTTGCTGCACGAAAATATAATATCAGGGATATCGTCTGCGTCGGCGGTGTTAGCGCGAATAGTTTATTGCGTGAGCAATTTAAAACGGTTTGCGAAATGCAAAAGAAAAAGTTTTTCTCGCCGCGTCCGATGCTATCAACAGATAATGCCGCGATGATCGCCATGCTTGGTGCGTTAAAACTCGATCGCGGAATTTCAAACGATCTTTCACTTACAGCTATGTCACGAGTTTCATTATAATGCAAAAATCAAGTCTCATCGGACATACGATCGAAGTGTATTCAGAATTTGCGAATAACTCCGCTATTCCCGCAGATGCAGTGTTGCGTAGATTTTTCCTGAATAGAAAATATCTCGGCTCAAAAGACAGACGAGTGATCGCAACTGCATATTTCGGAACCATCAAAAATTTCTTACGCTTGGAAGCAATTGCCCAGGATGCTTTTGCAACTGACGTTCATAGACCAGAGCTTATTATTGCAGCATATTTTATTCTCTTCGAGAATGAAAACCCAGAGGAGACGCGGCTTATACTGGCTGAACTTTCAAACGATTTCAATTATGATTATTCTCGCCAGGCATTTGAAGCAATGGCTGATCGGAGTCGTGAAGAATTTCGCCTTCAAGCATTGCAAAATGCCGAGCGGCTTTCAACCTTACATTCCTTCCCTTTATGGTTTATAAAAGAAATCGAGAAAGAATATGCAGCAGATTTAGTTGAGCCAATACTGAATTCATTGAATGCTGAAGCACCTACTGTATTGCGTGTAAATACTACGATGATCACTCGTGATGATTTACGAAAGGAGCTTTCTGAACAAGGGATAGAAACTGAGTTGTCAGTCATATCAGAAGATGGCCTGCTGCTGCATAAGCGGATCAATATCTGGGATCTTGCTGCATTTAAGCGTGGAGCTTTTGAAGTTCAGGATGAAGCAAGTCAGCTTGTTGCGCCATTCGCTGATATTCATTCCAATCGGATTAAAATACTTGATGCCTGCGCCGGGGCCGGTGGTAAGGCATTAAATTTTTCATCTCTTTTAAAAAATCAAGGGGAAATATTTGCCACCGATGTTGATCCCAATAAATTAGATGAATTAAAAAAGCGCGTCGTTCGAAGTAATTCTCAAAATATTCGTATTGTCCATCCTGATAAGTATGATTCTTTAATTTCAAATAAATTAAATTGGTTTGATATTGTATTGCTTGATGTCCCTTGCAGTGGAACAGGTACGTTGCGGCGTAACCCAAGTATAAAATGGAATCTCACGGAAGAAATGCTTATGGAGTTAATTCAAAAGCAAAAAACAATTCTCGAAGCAAATTCAAAGTTTGTAAAACCAGGCGGGATGCTGCTCTATGCAACATGCTCACTCCTAAAAACTGAAGGCGAAGAACAGATCGAATGGTTTATAAAAGTACATCCTGAATTTCATCTCGAAGAAACAAAACGCATCCATCCTGAATCGGATGGATGCGATGGTTTCTTTGTAGCACGATTGAAAAGAATTTAAGCTTTAAGCTTTGAAGTTTAAGCTTGTCTCATACCGTTCTCCACGCCATCATCTTTTTCCAGTGCTCCATCATATCGCGATGTTCGGTCTCCGTATTGCCGAGTAGCGATTTCGGAAGATGTTCTGACCATCCTTCTTCTAATTCCTCAAGATTTTTTCCGAAGAAAATTTTGAATGTATCGGAAGTCACTTCGTCATCGTATTTCGAGAATTCGACAACTCGGTCATCACTTGCCGTATCGCCGAGATAGAGGAGGAAAGCTCCGGCAAGGACGCGGCGTTCAAGTTCTGAAGCAAAGCGAAGTGAATGCCATGAGTACGCAAGATTTGGAAGAATCGCATGTTCTTTCAGATAATGAGCGATAATATCCGGCTCTACTCCGTAATATGGATAAATATGCTTTGAATTTCCATGCAGTCTCTCACTTAAAAATGTTGCGAATGAATCTTCCAGCAATGCCCAACCGCGAGTAATACCATAATGTTTTATGTATCGCGGAAAGCGCATCGCATGAGTGAGCATTGCGATAAGTTCAGTATCGAGCGATTCATGCGCATTGCGGACAAGATAGATCGCCCGCTCTCCGGCGCTAAAATGCGTCGAAGTTTTTCTGCCCATCAGTGATGGTGAACGAAGATCGGTAATATAAATTGGGAAGCGCTCTACATGCCCTTCATGCGTCAGCGAAAAAATGCTTCGGTATGCAGTTTCAAGAACTTGTGCAAGCGTTTCGATCTCGACGCTATGCAGACAGATCTTATCGTAAGAAATTTCGAAGTGCGGTGTTGTATAATGGACCCATTGAACCCGTGCTCGGAGTTCAGCATCGCTGATCTTTACTAACGGTCGCTGCGTGATCGCATTGGGAATGATTGGCGGTGAACTGACTGACAAGGAGTGGTTACGTTCATCTTCCATCGAAAGAGCGGGGATACTCTGAAACATCTGTTTCTTTTCAGAAATGGTAATTTCGCTCATATAATATAATGCCTCCGTCTGTGTTTTTGGTAAGAAGTAAATCAACTTAGGGAGTTGGAATATACGGACTTTTTTCTCTAAATCCAAACGTTTTTCACAAATATCTTTTTATTTTTTGGAAGCCTTATAAACACTGATAAAATTGGCGGCAAAAAGTGGGAGAAACATTTTAAAATGTCATTCTGAATGGAGCGAAGCGAAATGAAGAATCCCTAAATCATGGCTGAAAGTTACACTCTAGAAAACCTCACGGGATTCTTCGCTATCAGAATGACATACTAACTTTGAAAATCAAATGCCCTCGCATGCCATGCATCTTTCGCTTCCAATTCCCATTTTCCTTCGCGAAATTCCTTTAGTGAAGTAAGTGTGTTATCAAAAACTTTTGTCGCAGTTGTTACTGCTCCGCTCTTCGCGATCTCACCAAAATCATTTCTGTTTATCGAATGAATAGATCCGTTCTCGCGATATTGCACGCGCGGCATTCCGAAAAAATCTACGCCGTAGGTTTCGCCAAGCATCCTGACACGGCGCATCATCTCATCAGTCGAGCATCCACTCGGAGAAGCGGCTTCATCAGCAGCAACAAGAAGGAATTGATCGTACATCATCTTGCAGCTTCCAATAACCGGCGCTCCATGAGCAACCCATGAATTGCAAAATGACAGCATCTCGCTGTTTAGCATATCAGCTTCAGCATCACTCAGTTTGTGATCGGCAGCGAAGATCCAGAGACGTGAAGAATCGGGTAATTTTTCGAAAGGTATGTAGCTCATAGATAGGATAACAAATTAATAGGGAGATTTCTTCCTTTACAAATTTTCTCTTAGTTGTCGATTTATTTAACGAGATTTATATTAATATTATGTTCAGTATGATATGTTAATTCATACTTATTATTACCAACCGATCCGATTTTTTTATGACCGCAAAAAACCTCGATAAATGTCTGGCCTTCGGGGAAACGTGATATTGTTGAGAGCGGTAGGGTGAATGAACCACTATCCGCAAACGATCTGATGATCACTGAAGAAGTATCGTGTACACTATACATCCATAATGAAATCATATCAGTGGAATCTTTACCTTTATTCCAAGTAATCTTTAATGGGGACGATTTGCTGACGTCCGAGGCATTCAAAGGTGAACTCATCTTTATCTGTGTTGTCGAACTTTTGATTGAATCGGTAAAGGCAGGCATTGCCTCTGAATTGCCAACTCTCCAAACTCTGAAATTGCCATCGGGAGTTTCAAAATAAGAATTATCAAGATAATATTGACTGGTATTATATCCGGTTTTCAAAGGGGTATTCTGATACAGTATCGTCCCGCCTTTTCCGATTACATCTGCTGAAACCACCGGTCCAAAAATCGGGCCATACGGTTCTTTCACGTTACCTTTTTCCGTATATCCTTCATGATAGACTTGTTCGATTTTTAACAGACATCGTAAGTTTGGAAATATTGTATCAATGATCCGTCTCTCCGGAATCTCAGTGTTTTCTGTTGGAACAGCAAACGGATTATAATGACATGAAATTATCGTGAAGGAAAAAAGCACGATGGAAATGAAAGACACCGATAGTATTTTCATAATATGAAACAGGATTGTAAAATATCAACGGAGTACTCGAGAATTGTGTTCCACCGAATTTTGCAAAATGATGGGTAAAGTACTCACCGCTTTCTAAAAGAACTACTTTAGAAATTACAAAAATGGCACAAGTTATTCTCTTTATATGTTCCCATACCTCCACTTTCATATGATAAATTTTATGTCAGAACTATCCACGTATCTCGATACCCTCTCCAAAGATTACCTTACATTGCATACGAAAAAAGAGGATGCATTTTGGGAGGCAAAAATGGGGCTTGGAAGCGACCCTGCTATAAGCCAAAAAAAATGCTCAGACGCTGAAGTTGCGGTTTCGAAATTTATTCAGAATGCTGCTTATCTGAAAAAGCTCCGCTCATTTTCTAAAGATGGTGCAACCGTTGACGAGTTGATCGCGCTTAAAGGCTGGGAAATGTTCTTTGAGGCAAATGTGATCGAAGATCCGAAGGCGCAGGCGCTTGCGGAGCAGATCATCAATATGGAAGGCGCATTGCTTGTTAAGCGCGGTGGAATGGGGTTGGGATATATTCATCCGAAATCCGGCGAAAAAGTTTTAGCAAGTACGAATGAACTGAGCAATATGCTCATCTCCGAAAAAGATGAAGCAATGCGTAAGGCAGCGTATGAAGGCTTGCTCACGATCGGTCCCTTTGTTTTAGCAAATGGTTTTATCGAGATCATTAAAACGCGTAATGAACTTGGCAGATTATGCGGCTATGAAGATTATTATGATTATAAAGTTCAGAAGGCTGAGGGGCTTACGAAGAAAAAACTTCTTGAATTGCTTGATGATCTCGAAATAAAAACGCGCGACACTAATAAAAAAGCTGTTGAAGATTTTATAAAAGAAAAAGGCGCAGGCGCAGGCGAGCCTTGGAATTTCAGATATCTCCGTGGCGGCGATCTTGCTAAAGAGCAGGATCCGTATCATCCGTTCTCGCATTCGCTTGAACGCTGGGCCCGTTCATTCAGCGCAATGAATATTAAGTATCGTCATGCCACGCTGACGCTCGATCTTATTGACCGCAAAGGCAAATACGAAAATGGATTTATGCACGGACCTATGCCGTCTTTTTTTGATCACGGTAAATGGAATGCTGCGCGGATAAATTTTACAGCGAATGCAATCCCGAATAAAGTCGGCTCCGGCGTTGATGCTCTTAATACACTTTTTCATGAAGGCGGACATGCTGCGCATTTCTCGAATATTTTGATGAATGCTCCCTGCTTCGGTCAGGAATTCGCGCCGACATCGGTTGCTTATGCTGAAACGCAGTCCATGTTTTTAGATTCCGTGATCAGCGATGCCGATTGGCTTGAAAAATATGCACATAATGAAAAGGGCGAACCGATGCCTTTTGAATTAATTGCTAAAGCAGTGAAAGACGGACAGCCGTTTATTGCAATGATGATTCGCTCAATGCTCGGAGTCTGCTATGCAGAAAAAGCGATCTATGAAATGAGCGAAGCAGAATTGACTTCAGAAAATATTCAACATGTTTTCGCAGGACTTGAAAAGCGAATGTATGCTCTTCCTGCTTCACCTCGTCCGATCCTTGCAGTTCCGCATTTGCTTGCCGGCGAATCGAGCGCGTATTATCACGGCTACGTTCTTGCAGAAATGGCTGTCCAGCAGACGCGAAAATATTTTATGGAGAAATATGGCTACATCGCAGATAATCCGAACATCGGACCGGAATTAGAAAACGGCTATTGGAAATTTGGCAACTCCGAAAGATTTTTCGATCTCGTTCAGAGATTAACGGGCAAGCCTTTGACCGGCGATGCACTTATTGCAGAAGCAAATCGAACTATCGAGCAAGCTATCGCCGAAGAAAAACGATTAGTTGAACATACCCATGCAAATCCTAATGCAGAGAAAACACCGAATCTTGAAGCGGATATAAAAGTAGTCCATGGCAATGAGAAGATCACGGAATTTACGAACGGCGATTTCTCAAAAGCGAATGAAGAATTTCAGAATTGGGTGGTGAGGCATTATCCGAAACAGACTGCATGACGAGTAAAGAAGAACTTCTTGTTTCATTCGATGAGGTATGGTCTCATAAATGGGAGTCGTTAGATTCTGCATTGAAAGATGTAACTGAAGATGAAGCCCGTTACCAACATCCATCGTATGCCCAAGAGCCAAATGAATTACATCATTCCCAATCCGGGACGATACTTTGGCATCTTGTTCATCTGGCGCATTGCTACCGTCATTATGCACCTGCAATAAAAGATAGACCTATCAGGCCTCCGGAGCCGGATGCACCTCGAGCAAGCACGTTGGAAGAAGCGACAAAAAATTTGCAATTGTATCGCAGGCGGCTTCGTGAAGTTATCGAATCACTTTCCGATAATGCACTTGAAGAGAAGATGGGTAATGGTGAGTCCGTTGCTCAATTTGTTCGCAGTATCATTCGTCATGATGCTTGGCATGGCGGACAGATAGCTTTGGCGAAGAGGTTATATAGGGTGAGATAATAGGGGATCTAAATTGTCAGATTTGGATCGCAGTAATTTATATGTATTTTCTTCCCATCGAAATGGATGAATTGCAATTATTGAATCTTCATTAAGCGGACCATAAATGTGAGGGAATAATTTTTCTCCTCCCTTTAAATTCTCGTAGATAATTTTTGGAATTACTTTAGTCTCTTCAATCTCCAGAAGCAAAAGATCATTTCTCGATGGTGCAATCGTATTTGCGACATGAATAACTTGCTCAGGTAAGGAGCAATGAATAAAACCTTGAGAAATCAGATTGTGAGATAAAATGAAATATTTTCCCATCCTTAATTTTCTAAATCTTATTTCATACCGATAGCCTGTTTATTTTCATCTCCCGGCTGGCGTTGCCGGCGAATAACCTCTACAAGGATTCGGCGTTTGGCTGCCATTTGGTCAGCACCAGAACTTACACCACCTGCGATACAGCGGAAGACTATTTTCTTATCAGACTTTAGATCAGTATATTCATCATGATGCTGTTTTGTCGATTCGGACATTAATGAATCCAGATATGTAGCAGAATAAATTGCACGCAATCCGGAAAGTCTTGTATTATCCATAGCCTCACCGTTTTGAAGTGTTGTACGGTTGCCGGAAGAATCATCGAAAATTACCGGTTGATCTTCCAAATAATTGCCTCGCAAAGGATTCGGATCGGCAAAACCGGTGATGCGAATTTCGATCACTTCCGAAGGTAATCCTTTCGCAAGAAATTGAGGGAATATATCTTCAACGCATGAAGTAGAAAGTGTAGAAAAAAGTGATGATACAGTTTGCGCATACGTTGCGTATTCCTGATATTTTTTTGAATCTCTTGGAATATCTTCGATATACGTTGCAGCCTTTAAGTCCGAGTTACGTCTTTCCACAAGTTCAGAAAGCGATGAGGCAGTATTCGGGCGGTAGTATCCTGAAACAAAGAAGGGGATATCATATTTTCCGAAATCTACGGACTTCAGCATAATATTTCCGAATGTGATCTTCTGATTAATGTCATTATTCGCTTCAGTCTTTGCAATCGTTACCGATTTCGTTACATCGCGAACCTGTGTATCAAGCCGGTATGATCTGCCTGCCGGAACGATCTGTTCAATGCTGTCTTCGTTTGAAAGTGAGGTGATTGATGCAATAACATTGCCATTATCAATATCGGTGATCGTGATAATTCCGGGAAGTGGAGAGCCGGTTGCTGAGTCGATAAGTTGAATCGTAACCCGCGTCATGCCTGAGCCATAGACATTCGGTGTTCCTGAATAAATATCAAGTCCGCCTTTTCCTCCTTCTCGAGATGAAGAATAATAAAATATTCCTGAAGTTTTCGGAGCATAAAAAAAGAGATCATCACTTTCTCCGTTGATCGCATTTCCGAGATTCACTGACTCGCCCCATGAAGTACCTTTTTTTACGGACATATAAACATCATATCCGCCATACCCATGATGACCTTTGCTCGAATAATATAATGTTCCGCCATCAGGAGTAATAAAAGGAGAGCGCTCATCTTTCGATGTATTGACCGTTGGTCCAAGATTAACAGGTTCTCCCCATGAACCCGATCCGTCGCGCGTTGTCATCCAGATATCAGTTCTTCCGTAACCGCCTTTGCGATCAGAAGCAAAATAAATAATACTTCCGTCGGCAGAAATACATGGATGCGATTCCCATTTCTTTGTATTTACTTTTGAACCGAGATTGGCAACATTAGTAATTTTTCCTGAAACAAGTTCGCCGATATATATATCGGCATCGCCTATTGCATCGCTGCGATGTGCTGCGAAGACAATAGTTTTCCCATCTCCGGCAATGCTCAATGCACCTTCAATAGGAGTGCCATCAATAACGATGGCTGAAACATTTCCCTTTGTATTACTTGAATACTGTGCTGCATACGATCCTTCTCCTTGACGTTCAAAGGAAGTAAATAAGACTGCACGATCAGGAGAGACGACAGGGGCATAATCATTCCCGGAAGTATTTACTTCTCCTGCTAACGGAGTAACGACGACGGGATACTTTGCAAAATCCTGTGCAGCAATTTTAGAAAAAAATGCAGTTACGATAATGAGAGAAAATAAAAATTTGTAGTTCATAGTTTTTTTTCTACTTAGAGAGTATATAATAATCCGACCGTTAATTGTAAGGCACTTCCAGCCCAATCATAGGTTTTCGAAAATTTAGTAAGTGGGAATCCATAGATGGCTTCCGGGTTAATTGTGAAATTATCCGAAAGCTTTATCTGGTAACCGATTCCGAGTTTGAGCAATACTTGCAGTGATTTTGTGATGTCCAGATTGGTATCAAGTACTGTTGCATCCGGCAATCCTCCCAGATACGTTACACCGCCCGGAGATTCTATATGCTCGGATTGGACGAAGTGTTTAGAAACAATAGCAGTGATCGACGGCCCACCCGCTATGTAAAATCCATTCTCTGTTACATTCCAAGCCACAAAAAGATCGGCGCCTACGGTGGCAATGCTTGCCTTGAATTGTTTGGTAAGCACGAGATTTTCCTTTGTATTATCTTTCCCGAGAATAGGATAATTTTCAGGATTCGCACTGAATGTACCGTTGCGTCCTTCATAAAGAATACGAGGCGATATCAAAATGTTATCCGAAACCGGAATAAATGCTTTGATGCCGACAGCTGTCCCTAATCCTGTTCCATCGCTTGCAACACAACAGATAACCGATCCTTCTGTTGTGGTAAAACCACCGTGATGCATATTGTAATCAATGCCTCCGTAGATTCCTAAGAGCCAGCCGGCTTTTTGTTCAGGATCAAGGATCATATCACGCAGGTGATTCGACGGCCCGATCTCACTATATGGCTGAGTTTGGTGAACATGTAACTGTCCGAAGCAAATACTTCCTGAAAGAAATAATGCGAGAGCCGCTGTATGTAAAATAATTTTTTTCATGTTCGTACTCCGTTATTTCCGAATAAAAAATGATGCATTATCCATTTGGTTGCCTGATTGTATTTTTACAAAATATAATCCATTTCGTAATGTTCGCGAGTCAATAGTTTCCCTTTGCTCACCCTTTAAGAGTAGTGCAGGAGTATGTGAATACACAACCTGTCCGATCTCATCAAAAACAGTAAGTGAAGTTATATCTGTCTGAGGCAATGTATATCCAAGATAGACGATAGAAGGATCTTCTCCGATGTGAATATTAAATGCTCCTCGTATCCTAGCACTTGCATCAATAAGACGTTTATTGAGATAGCATAAGCTATCAATAGCGAATACACCTCGCGACACAATGCCAACTTTAGGATTGCCGTCAGCAAATTTAGCTGAAATGATTGTCAGAGGCGTAGAAATTGAATTGCCAAGCAATGCCGTGAACCGAAGTTTTACCAGTATAGTATCACCGGAGACCGAAGCGATCGGCGTACCGGATAGAGAATAATTGTTGGTTGATACATCCGTGCTTGCTTCAAAAAAACTATTAACTGATTGAGTGATGAAAGGAGCGCTAGCCGTCGAATTCGTCTGGGCTGAAGGAGATTCCGGAAACAGCATTGTCTTATTATGGCTTAACGTAATTTCAAGATTCTTTACGTCATATGTGGCAGGAATCTTAGAAAGTAGATGGATCGGAATAAGTACTTCACTACCTGGTTTTGCAATGATCGTATCCCCCAGAGCAAGAATAACACTGTCATATCCGACACCTTGCATTGCAAAGGTAACGGAAGGATGACATTCATTAACGGTAAATGTATAGGAAGTATCCAAAATGCGAAGCCGGGTTGGTGTAAAGCATGCATTTACATTCACGCTTTGACCTGGCTGTATGTTAAGCGGAGTTGGAGCCTGGAGATCGAATCCATTTATCATTGCCGGAAGTGTATCCATGCGAAGAGGTGCATCACCGGTATTTCGAAGTGTTACGGTAAAGCATCGCGAGTTGCCAACTTTAACGGAATCGAAATTGATTATCGCCGGAGTTATCGCAAGTACCGGTGCGACGGATCTGCCTTTGATCGTGAATGTCCCGGGGAGATTTCTGCTCAGAGAATCGGCAATCTCGCGGTATATCTGCACAAGAGTATCAGGATTATTCGTGAAATAACTTTGACCGCCGGTACTGCTTGCCATTGTCTTCAGAGTTAGAATACCGTTCGGGGAGAGTGTGTTACCGATACCGATCGTGTAGATGCGGACATTATTTGCAGAATTAGCGACGATAGTATTGATGCGTGTCTGTTGAAATCCTGTATTATCATCTCCATCGGATAAAAGAATGAGCACCCTTCGTCCGGGCTGGTTCCGGGTATTCAAAAGCCTAATCGTCGTGTCGATGGCATCGTAAAGACGAGTGCTCCCTGATGCAGCGTTAGGAACACTGTTCTTTAGAAGGGCGACATTTGTCGTAAATGGCTGTGCAACATTAAGAGCACTGGAAAATTGTACGATTGCCGCTTCGTCAATAATATTGCGGATAGGATCGTTAATAAGATTATCAAGGAATATTTTTCCGCCTGTATTAGCTGCAATTATACGCGAAACTCCGGGGGTGCCTGTTGGGCTGGTCATGCTTCCGCTGATATCAAAAACCATGGCAATAGAAAGTGAAACACGGTTATCAGCAATAAACGGTATTACAAGACTGTCAATTTTCGGAGAAGCCGTTGGGGCATAACACAAATCAAGCGTTTTCGATTGATTCGGTTGAAGCACGATCGGAAGTGAAACAGGCGTTCCGCCATTAAGGGCAAATGGAGCAATTACCTGACCGAATTTTGTGATGGAAAGAGTTGCATTTCCAGTATTTGTTAATGTTGTCGAAATACATTTTGTTGTTCCGCAAAGCGTCGTATCGAAATTTGTCGGGTTATTAAGAATTTGAAGAACAGGTCCGAGTGCCACTTTTGATGGAAGCGAGCCGGATCCCATAACATTGATTAATGTACTATCAATTATACCGCAGGAAATATATCGTAGCCAGACCATTCCTGGATGAATGCCGCCGGAGTAAGGTGTAAAGCATATCGTAACTGAGCCTGTACTGCCCGGAAGAACGGATGTCGGCCAGCCTTGTACGGTATATTCCGAGTCTGTTCCGCTTGGCAGAACTAAATTTAAAACTCCATCACCAAGATTGGATATGGAAAATGTTTTACAATTCGTATTAAAGACCGGAAGCACTCCGAAATCGAGTGAAGTTGTTGAAGTGGAAAATTTCGAACCTGTCGAACGTCCGATCATCGTCAGTGTATCACGAGAATTTACATCATACGAGAATACCGATCGTACGGTATCGAAGTTGCCGGATGTTGTCGGGCTGTAGCAAATATCATAAATAATGGAGTCGCCGGGGTTCAGGGTCAATGGATACACAAAGGGAGTAGAAGCATCTGCAGCGAAAGGTAAGAAAAATGCAGCGTGGGTATTGATCGTAAGCGGTGCTTTCCCTGTATCCTTAAAAACGACGGTCATACACTTCTTTGTGCCGCAAAGGGTCGTATCGAAATTCATTAACTTACGACGAATCAGAAGTTGAGCTTGTGTATGTGACGCAAGACTAACGCTCAGACAAAATATTATGATGAAGAGATAAAAACGATGTTTCATAGGTTTATTAAATTCGAGTGTAGAATTTATTATAACTTTTGAGCAGGAAATTGCTCAGAAGAATGATTCTTATTATGATCAATATAAAACAACGAGACTTTCCGAGAAAGGTGCAGAGCCGAGAAACCCTGCTACTTTGTAAACACCCGGTATAAGATCGTGAACATTGATACGAAGATAGAACGAACCCCAAACCTGTTGTGTGACACGGGCTCCGTGAATTCTTCCTATTTCATCAAAGATATCAAAGGTTAATGTCTGCAATTCGGGGCTGGATCCTTTAAGAGCTGTGTATGCAATACAGGGGTTTTCCGAAAGACAGCATGATGCTTTTTTTGAAGTTGTAGCTACTGCATTAGAAGAAGTAAATACCAGATGGGAGACCGTTGATTTCGGAGAAGGAAAAATTATTGTAGTTCCGGCGAAATCGATATCCATGGACTTGGATATATCGGATGACGAAGCACCGACAGAATACGCTGTAAGATGATTCCATTTTGCGTCCGGTCCTATCATAATCGTTACATCTTCCCCATTGAGAAGATTCTTATTAATATAGATAAGATGCAGCCTGCCTTGATCGTCCAAAGACGCATACGAAGAACTGTTGGAAATATCAGATGTCTCTGCAAGAACTGAGGTCGAGCCAAATGTAGATTTATTTCCATCGTAATTACGATAAATTCTGAAAGCAGCTGCAATGTAATCATCAACAGGAAAAAAATAGTCAGCAGCATGTACGCCGAACTTTCCGAATATTCCAAGCGCATCTGCTTGGGCGATGGCGCCGGAGACATCATGTCTTCCTCCAAAATCCCATTCAGTGAAAGCGAGTTTTGTATCAGGATAAAAATCGGCAATAGATTGCTGAAGTTTTGGAATAAGTTGTAGCCCACGTCCGTCCGTAAAGCCATTTCCATTCTGTGTGATGTAGCTATTTTCTATATAGTTCGGATCCCATAAGCTGCGAGGCGCCTGAACGCGGGTTGCCGGATTATCAGCATCGAGTGCATAATAGTGAACAGAGAATACATCAAGAAGGCGTTTGCCTGCAACATCTGAAGATGATTTCATTTTCGCAAGATATGCATTCACCCATGTCATGTGATTGTACCGGTATTCGTCTCCGGTGTTATTTGTCGTATATGGTTCGATGTTAAATTGTGCCCAATCTGAAGGTTGAAGAGTTTTCTGACCATCATAGACAGACCAAAAACTATAGTACTCAGGATAACCCCACATTGCAGGACCATAAACTTTTGCATTAGGGTCAAGTTTTTTTATTGCTGAGGCAAGCTGGAGATTCCGGGTTAAAAGATCACCGCATGTTGTCAGTCCAGTATGCAATAAGGGATGTGAACCATTTACTCCGTTTTGATCCGCGGCAGTATGCCAAAGCCCTGGTTCATTATCGAGTTCATAAGCCGGAATTCCATGCGCAGTGCCGGCAGAGCCGAATGTTGAAATAAGAAAATTTAATTCTTCGTCTACATACACATTATTATCTGCAAGATCGGGGGACAATGTGTAAGAGCCTGGTGCGTCGGGTTTAGAAAACGAAAGCGTCTTCCACCGTGCTGACGGCGCTGCATCGCCGGCAACTACTTCGCCATTGCCATCGGCGGCTACGTATCCGGCACAAGGAAGATCAACCAGTGAAGAAGATCCCAATTGAATCGAATGATTATGGAATGTCCTCAGCGCAGCCCCTGGAGAATACGGAGCTGATCCGGCTCCGGTAATGAATGACTGGTAGTCATTATTTTCGTTATGCGAATCAGTCCCCGAGTTGCAAAACCCATTTTCCCAATTATAGCTTGTCATTGTATTGCCGCCCAGACGACGGCTGCCGACATTAAGATCGGTCGGTGCATTTGCTAAGCCGACTTTCCAATCTGCTGAAGATTTCCATTCGGTATCAAATACGTACGCATTTATTCCATATATCAACGGGCTAATCGGTTTTATGTTTTGCGTTGTATTGATTGTAATGGTAATTGGCAGATTTTGCGCTGAGGATGGATTCGCAACCATGAGACAGATTATAATCAAAAACACAGGAATAACAGAAGGCATTGTTCTTGTTTTCATAGATATCATGGATTAGTAATGTTTCGCAGGTAACGCTCGGATAAGCAACTTAGTAATTGCTTAAATGGAGGGTTAAGTTCCTACAGTATAAGTACGTACAACGTCAAAATGAAGTCAATGGAAACATCACTCAAATTGAGACGGATTATTTTACTTTTCCTTATACTTCCAATTCCGCGATTTGCCTTCTGACATCCATTCGAGTCCCTGAGCTAATCGTTTATTGCGAGTTTCTTCCGTTTTTGCTTCTTCGAACCACTGAATATATTCTTTCCTATGCGAAGGAGGAAAAATTTCGAATGCCGTTTGGGCTTTCTTATTTTTCTTTAATTCAGTCTTCAGGTAATTGGGTATAGGAAGTTCTTTAACCGGTTTTTTTTCACGAGAAGGAAGTTTTATTCCATTGTCATTAAGCTTCATTACTTCTCTGATATAGCCAAGCAATATTTTATCAGAAGGGAGATCTTTAATGCTTGTTAATTTTCCTGAATGTCCCATTGCTGCTTCGGTCTGCGCCATTTCCAAAAGCTTTCTATCGTTCATCAGCGCAGCTTTCCAGAAACCAAAAACAGCATGATTTTTGAATGCTGCCATTGACATCATCATCTCACTTCGGTAATCGAAGTGCGGAAAACCCCATTTTATTTTCTCTTCAACTTCCGGGCACGCTTTATGCACAAGCTCGCGGATATGGATCAGGATCGGTTTTGCAAAAGGCTGGGCTTTTGCAATGTATGCATCAATTTTTGGCTCGGTCTTTGGCATATAGATTTTAAATATTAAATCTAAGCTGCAATATAACAAAATTCGTAATTCGTAATTCCTAATTTGGTAATTATTTCCCCCGCAACCTCGCGGAACACAAAACTGTTATATAAGTAATGGAAGAAAAGAAACCACGTACCCGGAAAACGAAAAATGGCGGTTTAGATGGCAATGATGGCAGCGTTGCAGTGCCGCATTGTTCATTCTGCCTTCGTTCAGCGAATGAAGTAACCACACTTATCAGTGCGCCTTATGGTTCGGCATTTATCTGCGATATTTGCTCGGCAAATAATGTCGAACTCCTTCGGGCGCACTTGCCGCAATATGCTACAAAAGCAAATGTCCGCAGAGCAGGATTAACTCACTTTACTCCTCGAGCTATAAAGAAGGAACTGGATGATTATGTCATCGGGCAGGAGCAGGCGAAGAAAGTTTTATCAGTTGCGGTTTATAATCACTTTAAGCGCATAGAATCGGAGACGATCTTAGGGGTTGAAGGCTTCGAAGATACGGAGATCGAAAAAGCGAATATTCTCATGCTCGGTCCGACGGGCACAGGAAAAACACTCCTTGCAAGAACACTTGCTAGGATTTTGGATGTGCCTTTTGCTGTTGCCGATGCAACCACGCTTACTGAAGCAGGATATGTCGGCGACGATGTAGAATCCATTCTTTCAGCGTTATTGCAAGCCGCTGATTATGATGTTGCGAAAGCGGAAAAGGGAATCGTCTATGTTGACGAAATAGATAAACTCGCCCGCAAAAGCGACAGCGCTTCGATCACCCGTGATGTTTCAGGCGAAGGTGTGCAGCAAGGATTTTTGAAATTGCTCGAAGGTACTGTTGCCGGCGTTCCGCCAAAAGGCGGACGCAAACATCCTGAGCAGCCCTTAGTCTATATTAATACAAAGCATATACTTTTTATTGCAGGCGGTGCGTTTGAAGGAATGGAAAAGATCATTCAAAAGCGTTTGCATAAAAACCCTATTGGTTTCGGTGCAAAATTTCCAACGAAAGATTCAAACGATCTTCTGAATGTATTTCATTTTGTCGAACAGGAAGATCTTTTGAAGTTCGGTTTTATCCCTGAGTTAATAGGTCGCCTGCCTGTCCTAACTGCACTCGAAGCGCTGTCGTATGAAGCGATGATGCAAATTCTGACTGAGCCGAAGAATGCACTTGTCAAGCAATATCGCAAGCTTTTTGCAATGGAAGGCGTTGATCTTGTTTTTGAGCGCGATGCGCTCGAAGCGATCATCGAAAAAGCAGTGTTGCGCGGCACAGGCGCTCGTGCTCTGCGTTCGATCATGGAAAGTGTGTTGACTGAGTTGATGTTCACTCTTCCAGACGATCAAAAATTAGAGAAGTGTATTGTTACTCGTCGTTCGGTCGAAGGTATTGCCCCTCCGCTTCTTATCCGCAGCGGAGAAAAACAAGCAGCGTAATTAATGAAAGTCACGGAGCGATTTTCCGATCGAGTTGAGAATTACATTAAGTATCGCCCGAATTATCCTAAAGAAATAATCCTTTTTCTTGAAAAGGAAATCGGGCTTACGTCAACTTCAATTATTGCAGATATCGGTTCGGGTACCGGAATTTCCTCTGAGATGTTTTTGAAAAATGGGAATACGGTCTATGGTATCGAACCGAATAGAGAAATGCGCGAAGCCGGTGAAAACTTATTGAATCCTTATTCAAATTTTTATAGCATAAAGGGAACCGCTGAAGATACTTTGTTACCGAATAACATCATAGACTTTATTACTATTGGGCAGGCTTTCCATTGGTTCGAGGTGGAAAAGGCAAAGATAGAATTTAAACGAATTATAAAAAAAGATGGTT
>JBBQGG010000013.1:0-52494 GCA_038322815.1 Kapaibacterium sp. (SeqCode) | reverse complement strand
TTCAGTCACATTCGTGAATGCTTGTAGAAAAGAAGCCCCCACAATTAACTTCTTTCCGAAAAAACCTACCTGGGAATTTACCGAGCGGGCAGAAATATTCTGAATGGGTTTATTGGTATCAACAACATCATGGAATGCCAGTTTTCCGGCGATCATACGAACTCCAAGACTTGGCTGAAAATCAAGATCTTCTTTTTTCCATTTATATTCGTACTCGCCCTTAACTCCGTCAAGCCATGAATCGTAATTAAGAGGACGTGATTCAAAAGTGTTCATCGAAAGTCCGCGACCATACAGAGCATAAACATCACCGGCCTGGAGCAGAAGTTTATCTTTATTATATTCGATCCAGCGGCGACGAAGACCTTGGAAAGATTGCCCAACTTCACTCGGATCATCCATTTCGTACCGGAGACCAACGGTGATATTATCGAAAAAAAATCGTGCATTCGCTATCTCCTCCAAGTAGCGTTTATTCACAGTCCCATCTGAGGGGCCATCTGTTTTACCTGTACCAAGACGAAGTATATTAGAGCCTATAGCTGTAACTTGGGCATGAATAACAGATGCCGGAAACACAGCAAGTGCCGCTGTTACTATCAGAAGTATGGGGATAAATCTTTTCACAACCCTTATTTTTGTTTGTTTGCGAGGAAAGCGCAAAAGTGTATAATCTCTCAGGGGATTGCTTCGTCGTCGCTTCGCGACTTCTCGCAATGACATATGAATTTATTTTTTCTCCGACAGCTCTTCGATTAATTCATCAAGTTCTTTTTCAATGGCAACCTCATCACCGGCAGTAAAACCGATATGCTTCTTATATACCTTTCCATCCGGCGTGAGAAGAAGCGAATACGGAAGCGACTCCATTGAGAATTGGTTATTTGCGATATTTCCGTCAGGATCAACAAGCATTGGCTGCGTAATACCTTGTGACTTCACCCAAGCACGCACCTTTGCTATTGACTTGACCTTATCGGTATTAATCGAAACCATTGAAACTCCTCTGGCTTTTAATTTCTCAGTTATTGTCATAAAAGCCTTCATTTCCTGCTTGCAAGGCTCGCACCATAATGCCCAGAAATTCACAAGTAGCGGTCCCTTACCGAGAAAATTTTTGAATGACATTTCATCGCCGTTAACATCGGTGACACTGAAATTCATAGACTCGATCACCTTAGTGGAATCAGCATGAGCAAAGACCTTTGCTGAAACCGATAAACTGGAAATAAGAAAAAAAGCTGCGATAAAATTCTTCATGCATTTAGTTGGATAAATTTCGTCTATAATAAACCCGATATTATTGCTTTTGGTGCGAAAATCAGAGCACTCCGAAGATTAATTCAGATTCACCAAAGCATAATCGAGCCGTTTGCAAACTTCCTCTTTCCCGATGACTTCGAGCATTTCAAAAAGCCCCGGACCCATACCCACGCCGCTTATGGCAAGACGAAGTGGATGAATGAGTTTCCCTGCCGATATCGCTTTTGATTCGGCATAGGAGCGGATAACAGCTTCGATTGAATCGTGAGTCCATTCCGAAAGTGACTTGAATTGCGTTAATATCTCTATCATTCTCTCTTTCGCATCTAAAGTCCAATTCTTGGCTTTCGATTTTTCATCAAACTCCGTTGGCGCCTTGAAAAAATAACTTGCGAAATCAATGAAATCGAATGTGCTCCGGGCACGCTCTTGCATTAAATGAATTACTTTTTTCAGAAAATCATCGCTAACGCTAAATCCTCGGGCTGTTGCAATCGGTTTGACTAATGCTAATAATTCATCCGGGGATTTCTTTCGTATATATTCCGCATTTGTCCAATCGAGTTTCTCTTTACCAAAAATAGCTCCTGCTTTATTGACTTTTTCGAGATCGAATGATTGTATAAGTTCATCCATCGAATAGATCTCTTCGGTCGCCGATGGATTCCAACCTAAGAGCGCAACAAAATTGATGAGCGCATCAGGTAAATAACCTTTATCGCGGAAGTCTTCGACTGCAACATCACCCTGTCGCTTCGAAAGCTTGCTGCGATCAGGATTAAGCAGCAGCGGCAGGTGTGCAAATTTTGGCATTGCACTTTCCCATCCGAATGCGCGATAGAGAAGCACATGTTTTGGAGTAGAAGATAGCCATTCCTCACCCCGAATAACATGCGAGATCTTCATCCTGTAATCATCAATGACATTAGCAAGATGATAGGTCGGAAATCCGTCGGATTTTAGAAGCACCTGGTCGTCTATAGTCTTCGAATCGAAGGACACGTCACCGCGCACCAGGTCGTTGAACGTGATCACCTCACCAAGCGGCACACGCAATCTGACAACATGAGGAATACCTTCCTCCATCTTTACTTCTATTTCTTCTTCGGTTAAATTCCTGCAATGACGGTCGTACATCGGAGGCTGACCTGAAGCCTGCATTTTCTTGCGGACCTCATCCAACCGTTCTGCAGTACAAAAACACGGATATGCTTTGACATTTTTTATAAGCTCGTCGGCATGTTTTCGGTAAATATCGGTACGTTCGGATTGCGTATAAGGGCCATATTCTCCTCCCTGCACAGGACCCTCATCGAAGGTAATTCCGACCCACTCCATGGTGCGAAGCAAATTATCCACTGCTCCTTCAACAAGACGGGTACGATCTGTATCCTCGACACGAAGAATATTTACTCCGCCATGGCGACGAGCAAAAAGAAAATTATAGAGCGCCGTCCGGAGCGACCCGACGTGGACAAAACCTGTAGGTGATGGGGCGAATCTTACTCTTACCATAAAAAAAGTAGTCAGTAGTTAGTAGCCAGTAGTCAGGATTAAAATTGTTTCTGGCTACTGATCACTGACGACTGACTACGTATTTGGGCGAGATATGGGGATCGAACCCATGACCTCCAGGGCCACATCCTGGCGCTCTAACCGACTGAGCTAATCCCGCCATATTTGAGCACGGATGAAAATTCATCCTTCCGCTTCATCCTTGCAGGTAGTGTGCCCGGTTGGACTCGAACCAACGACCCTCAGCTTAGAAGGCTGATGCTCTATCCAACTGAGCTACGGGCACAAGGCATTTCACCCTATATTGCAAGGATTCTTCTAACGTCCTCAAATATGAACAAGTTCAAAGAATTGAGAGGCATGCGTTAGTTTGAATGTCATTCAGAATCCTACAAAAGCTCAACTACCTGAATGGCGTATTAAGAAACGTCTATGCTTATATATGCATCCGAATCTTCAACATGATACTTCGGGGTTCTTCCCATGAGGCGCCGCTAAAAAAAGCGCCTTTGAGAAGGTGCCCATGATCGAACAGATTGTTTATATAAAGCGAGGGCTCGATCGTAACGCCACCATCAAAACTGAAAGTGTATCCCGCAGATATGTTCACAATCCAGGCAGGAGTTGTATGAGCGCCTTGGTTAAAATCAAAAAGGCCGGTTTTATAATCAAAATTCTGACTTCCGTTTGTAAGACCTGAGCCATAGATAGCAGTCAGGTTCGAGAACCAACCCTTCGGATTATAATTTAGTGAAGCAACCACAGATGCTCGCTCATCATGATCGAGATCGGTTGCAGTGCCCGCAGTATTGATCGGTAGAAAACCGCCGGTGATAGCTCCCGAACCATAAGCATGGATGATCGAAGCATTAAGATAACCCGTAAGAGGAATTGACGGAGAGGAATAGGAAACTCCTGCCTCAACACCTGTGACTTTTACTTTTGCAATATTTACTTCTGTTTCAATCGCACTAACGCCGATGGTTTGATCATCTACTCCCGGCAAAGAAATTTTATGAAAGGCATCGATCTTTCCTCGTAATCCGAAATCGAAAGAATGCAACAATCCTATTTCATAGGCATCATCGCGTTCGGCAAGTGTAGGAACTGTACTATTACTTACAGCGGATGCAATATTTCGAATTCCTTCGATATTTGAGAGAATAAGATATTTTCCGTAGGAAAGATACAACGTTGTAGCGTCGTCAAGAAAAATATTCCATCGTAAGCGCGGACTGAATTGTTTTTGGAGGGGTCTATCCGGTGCTATCTGCTGATCGTAACGGATTCCGAGATCGAATCTGCTCCACTCAAAGGGATGATATTCTGACTGAAGGTACAACCCAAAATCGGTACCCGTAAAATTCGAATTTATTACAGGTCCTGTAATACCTGTTGTATCAAATGCATCGAACGTGCCCTTGCCGTCAGTTCGCGAAATATTTAATCCCGTACTCAAAAGAAATTCGTGGGAAAAACGCTTATTAAATTTTGAGTATAAACCAAATGTTGAATAGCGGCGATCTTCACTGAGGATATAACCTCTCGTAGTATCGGTAGTAAAATAGAAATTATGCGGATCGATATTTCCCGGAGTAAAGAGCAGGCTTCCTTGGCGGGCAAATAAACCTAAGAAGAGATCACTTTCCGATTCGTTAACACGGCTGAAGGTATGAAAAAAAGAAAGCGTCTGGTACGAATTACTTGAATTTTGCATGTCATTTTTTCTTCCGTCTCCGATCGGATCGAACGGAACTTGCGTCAGGGTTTTGCTCCAGTTTATATTCGAAGTAAAGTAATCATTATCGCCGAGTAAAAAGTCAAGTTTTGCATAGGTAAAATAGTCGAAACCGTGATTGTGATAGATATATGGCAGAGGAGCATCAATTCGGCGGTCAGTCTCAGCGCGGCTGCCGGCAATGAAAAAACCAAAATTACCAATATGATCGCTTATCGAAAGAGCTTCGCCATTAAGATTTATGGGTTTCAATTTCTGAGCGCCGATCCCAAGAGAATCAGGTGCGGTGTTATCTCTTCGGAGATAGCTTCCTGCATACGTTTCGAAATCCAAATGCAAACGTCCTGAAGGCACATGGTTTTGCAAAACTATAGCAGCTGCAGTTTGTCCGCCATACTCAGCAGGTAAGCCTCCTGTGAGAAATTCTGCACGGGCAATTACCTTCTCGTCAACAACTTCATTAAACCCGCCGAAAACTTTTGGAGGAATAGGAATTCCATCAACATAATAAGCGTATTCTGCATGTTGTCCGCGGATATGAACTTCGCCCGTCGGCGCTTTAGCTGCTCCGAGAACATTTTCTTGTAATATCTTTACCATTCCGGAATTGGGTGAGGCATGATTATCTTCGGCTTCAAATATTTGATTGCCAGATTTAATATCGACCGATGTAATATCCAATTCCTGTTCGGCGTCTACTTCGATGTCTTCATGTTTCGTCTCAATTAATTTGATCGTATCCGTAAAACTCGATTGATCCAGAAAAAGAGAATCATTGAATTCTTCATACCCCACAAAGCGCACTGATATTGCATACGACCCTGATGAAAGATCTTTGAATTGGGCGCGACCTGTGATATCAGAAACCTTGCCCTCAACAAGTAACCCCTTACGCCTCAGCGTGACGCGTGCAAGTTGAATAGGCGCCGCTTGTGTACTATCGAGGACAATAACAGTAAGTGAAATACCTACATCAGATACATCGACTTTTGCGAATGATAGAGTAGATGCTAAAAATAAAAAAAATACTATGATAAAATTTTTCATACAAAATAATAAGTTTTCCTAAAGAAAAAAATGCTGAGTCTGTAACTTCAAATAACTTAATTGGGGGTGATGTGGAGAGTTATACCCGCATAATAAAGAGATTAGGAAAACTGTGGCGGACCGCGGGATTCTGAAGAGGAATGGATACCACTAACAAAAACAGTTATTACTTGATATACTTTTGATTCGTATGTAAAATAATTCGAAGGTAAAATGATACTAGCGCCGGGTTCGACTGCCTGAGTCGCTTCATATTCGCAGGCATCACAATGAACCGAGTGAATGCTGACCGATTTCGATGAGGATTCTTCGATCTGATGAGTGTGAAGGAAAGGGGAAATAAGCCTGAGAGTAAAAAGTAAAAAGGTAACAACACCAATTAGACCTCGGAAAAAAGGCGGCTTCTCTCTAGTGAATATGGTGCTTTCAATCCTCACGGCATCCCAAATGAGATTTCAAAGGGGTAAGTTCCGCTTCTATTACGGGATTCCATCTCCTATTCTTTGGGTTTCATTATCTCATTAATTTTATAATCTCACTGATTGTATGAAAAAAATCTCTGTTCTGTGTTGTGTGTGTTTGATTTTGGTACTCACTTCATGCGGAAAAAAATCTGAATCTCACCATTCCCTTCGCGAAGGTAAAGGCGGCAAAAAACTTGGCGGTCCTATTCATTTAAATGAAACCGGAGATCTTCGTTCGCTCGATCCTCCCCAGATAAATGATGCTACCAGCGGGCATATCGCAGAGAATATTTATGACCGCCTGCTCCAATTTGATAATACATTAAGTCTTCATCCCGCGCTTGCTAAGGCTTTGCCGGAAATTTCCTCCGATGGTATTACTTATACCTTCCATCTTCGCACCGATGTTTATTTTCAGGATGACGCATGCTTCCCTGATTCTAAAGGACGAAAAATGACAGCAAAAGATATTGTCTATTGTTGGAGTCGTGCTCTTGATCCGGCTACAAATACTTTGGCGCTTCCCTATTTCCAAATCATTAAGGGAGCAAAAGAATATTTCGATAGCAAAGCGAAATTGTCTGGCGGGGTTTCAGGTTTGCAGGCTCCGGATGACTCGACATTTATTGTCACATTAAAAGCTCCGTTCTCTCCATTCATAAATTATTGCATGGTCGGGAATGCCTTTATCTATCCGCATGAAGCAGTCGAAAAATACGGAAAAGATTTTACTCATCACGGAGTCGGAACAGGTCCTTTCCGTTTTGTCGAATATAAAGAAGGCAGGTATTGCCTGCTCGTTCGAAATGAACATTATTGGGGAAAAGACGATGCAGGTAATCAGCTCCCATATCTTGATACTGTTCGCTTCAGCTTTATGCAGGATGATAAAGCAGAGTTTTTGGAATTCAAGCAGGGTAATCTCGATCATAAATATCGCATCCCAAATGAATTCTTCGCCGATGTCGTCGATGAAAATAAAAATCTGAAAGGCGAATATAAAAAATACCAGCTTGGTAAAATTGCAGCTATTGCAACACAATTTCATGGCTTCAATACGCAATTAGCAGGAGTATCGAATGTTCATCTTCGCCGAGCGATAAGTTTTTGTGTTGATAGAAGAAAGATCGTAAAGTATATTCTTAAAAACCAGGCTGCCGCTCCGGGCGAGCATGGCTTAGTACCGCCTTCGATGCCGGGGTTTCCATTCGAACAGGTTCAGGGTTTCGTCTTCAATCCCGATAGTGCCAGAGCCGAACTCGATATTGCAAAGAAAGAACTCAAAGGTGAATTCCCTGAGCTAACGCTTTATGTCAATAAAGGCGGCGGCAGAAATGAAGATGTGGCACAAGCAGTGCAAGCCATGATCAAAGAAAATTTAGGACTTGATATTCACCTTGAAGTTAAAGAATGGGCACAACTCACGCCAATGATAGACGACGGTAAAGCCGCATATTTCCGCCTCGGATGGATCGCAGATTATCCTGATCCCCAAAATTTCCTTAATCTCCTTTATAGCAAGAATATTCCCTCGAACGGACCAAGTTCAATTAATCAAACACGCTATAAAAACCCGGAATTCGATAAACTCTATGAGCAGGCAATTGCCGAAGTTGATCGCGCAAAAGTTATGCAGCTTTGGGCACAATGTGATCAATTAGCGATCCGCGATGCACCGCAGATCATACTTTACTATGATGAAGATTATCATGTGATCCAACCATGGGTGAAGGATTTCCCGATCGATGCGCAGGATAATAACCCGATGAAGAGAGTATGGCTTTCGGAGTAATAATTGTATGGAGAATGTACCCCATGCCTCACTGCTTTCTTGTCTATGCTCATGCACCAGAGGGGATGCTTCCATCTGATGTAAACCGACTATTCAATGAGTTCGTCGACGACCGCTCACTGCCGCTAGTGATTTTTCACGATCATTTTATCGGCACAAACCAGGGGGCATTGCGATCTTTTATTGTGAAACTGCTGAAGAACGCGAAGCACGTTATAACTTAAAACATCTCCAAGGATGGACTGTCGATATTCGTCTGCTTATCTTTTCATATAGTCCCGCGGCATTTGACGAGCAGATAAACTACACTCTTCGTGCATACCGTGATAAAGTTTGGAATACTTTGAAAAGTGACAAACGCCCTTCATACAGGAATCCTCAATTAGAAGCTGAGACTGCCTCAGAAGAATAAATGTTATTTCTGTCCTACTAAGCGCATCTCATCTCCGAAGTCGTAGTCGGGATTTTTGGAGGTGCTGTATATAAGACCAACGCCGCGTGCGAACCACTTAACTGTTGAATCAGATTTTGAAGTATAGAGTACTTCGGCAACATCATCATATATCTTGCCGTCCGGCATTTTCATCTGAAATCCCCTTCTTGTGACTTTAGCAGTATAAAAGCTTTCAATATAATAACTTCCGTTCGCATTCTTGAATTTCCATGTTTGCCCCACCATTAATGGAGTTTTGAGATCAAGCCAGTATTTATCATGATTGCCGCAGGAAACCTTGCCGAGAGTAAAAGCCTCACTATCATTCATCGCGTAATAATAATTATTGAGGTATTGGTTCGTCTGCGATGACATATCTGTAGCATAACATGCCTGATTTCCAAGGATCAGTCCTGAAGCATCGTTGCCCTGCATCGTCATCCATACTGTATCGGCTCGATACGAAGATTTACGGCAATACGCATATGAAGTACCGACACTTTTTAACGGTAAATAGTAATCCTCGATATGGATCACGGGCTTAAGTGATTGCGGAGCGGGATCGACAAGCGCATTGCATCCAACTGAAGCGAAAGCTCCGAGAATAATAAAGGAAACGATGAAGAATTTCATAATAAGCTCTCCATTTTAAAATCTATAAATTATTCCGTAATGCAATCTCCCGTTCAACGTATTATGAATGTCGACAGCATCAAGCATCACCGGTTTTCCGTTCGAATTTTCAGAGGCAAGAATTTCGCTTGAACTGATGGCATTGGAATGAATACGAGAAAGTGCAAACGACGCACCGAACATAAAATTTTCTGAGAATGGAATGCGGATCCCAGCCTCTCCGCTAATAGTATAGCCATTAGGAATAAAGCCACCGCCAATAGAAAACTCTATGAGCAGATTCCCGGCAAAGAATATCGGTTCAAGATGCGAAAGATATAATTCCTCGCTAAAACTGCGTTTTGTTTCAACGTTACGCGAAAGTAACTCCGCCCCGTTATCAACCGTCCGTGTAACATTCCCAAGCTGCTGATATAACCCTGATCCAAGACGGAAACCGATTAGATTATTTTCGGTAATATGATACGCTATGCTCAGGCGTTGTTCGGCAAAGGGCTTGATCGGTGCAGCATCCGCCGGATAGGTAAATCCACTTGATGTCTGCAAACTCGCTTCAAAAAAAGAACGTGATCCCGGGAGATCGTCTTTTCTATCAAACGGTGAATATCTTTCTCTGCCGATCTCTGAATTAATCTCCGCGAAACGAAGAGCTATCGGCTTTATCTCACTGTTTGCCTTAGAAATTTGAGTCTCAAAAACAGGATGCTCTAAAACGTCCCTCTTATTTGTACCATTGCTCAACGCAATTTCATCATTCTTTTTCTTTAAAGGAATTTGATTGAGGGGCGCTTCGGATAGAGATGCAATATGTTTACTCGAAGAGAGAGCAGAAATGGAGTTGGAAATATTTTTTGCTCCAAAATTTTCTGCCTGTTGAGAAGAAATACTATTGGGCGCTAAAGCTGCTTGTACTATATTTCCCTTTCCCTGAGAACTCACAGCCAACTGTGAACCATCGGAGAAAAATTTCGGGATTATATATCCCAAACTTCCTGAAATAAGAATAAGAGATAATGCTGCCAATAAAGCAGTGCGACGGGAGAAGACAAGAATCGCTTTCTCATGGACAGGGTTCTCTGCTAACGCTTCAATTCGCGAGAAAAGTGATGACTCGACTTCAGGACTAACCATCACTGATCGTGTTGATTCTTGTGCAAGATCACGCAGCATTTCATGCTCTCGAAAAAGACCGCGGATCTCCGGTGACACGCTTGTCAAATGCAATAGCTCAGCGCTATCGGCATCGGAAAGCTCGCCATCGAAATAGGCTATGATCTTATCTTCTAATCCGCTGCTCATAACTTTACTACTATCTTTTTATCATTATCCGGGATATCACTCTTCTTCATAGTTTCAGCACTCGGTTGAATCTCTGCATTTTGGTTTTCCATTTTTTCGAGCCGGTGCTTAAAATACGGAGCAAGAATTTCGCGAAGCATTTTTTTTGCCCGCATAACCCGTACTTTGACGTTCACGGCTGAAGTCCCGGTAAGTTCGGCAACTTCTTCGCACGTAAATCCTTCTATCTCCCGGAGAAGAAATGCATCGCGGTATATTGGTGCGATCTTTTTGAATGCAATCTGAAAGATCTCTTCCGGGAATTCAAGCTCGTCTCGCTCAGCAGAAAGCTCTTTATGGTATCCTTGCCGTTCACGAAGTTCATCATCAAGGTATATAAATTCCGGTGTGAAAACTGATTCGCGGGTTAAATTCAGACAAACTGATCTGGCGATCATCAGCATCCAACTCTTCAATGCCTTTGCTTCACGAAGCTGATTGCGCTTTTGATAGACGCGGATGAACACTTCCTGAAATGCATCTTCTGCCTGAGTTTTATTGCCCGTTAGATAGAGGCAATAAGAGAAAATACGCTCACGATACTTATTATACACGTATTTAAACGCCTTCATATCGCCGGCAATAAATGCTGCGATGATCTGCTCTTCGGATATATCCGTATGAGATGGTTTCTGGTTTTCCGGCAAAATGCTCCTGCAGGGATAATCGCCTCTGCTCTTTAAAGACACATTCCGAGGAGATTCGGTTACAAATTTATAGAGAAATATTTGGTACTAAGTTGGAAATGCCTTAAAAATCGTTTTTTGAGTCATAAATGCAACTGTATGGCCATTTTTACGTAAACCTCATAAACACATTAAAACTTCTTTTATGACCCATACCTATACAATTAAAGGAATGCATTGTGATAATTGTCAGAATACAGTTAGCTCTGCATTAAAGAAAATTCCGGAAGTTGAATCAGCAATTGTGACTCTATCTCCACCGCAGGCAACGATTACAATGAAAAGCCACGTATCCGTTTCGAAGTTCAATTCAGTTCTCGAAAAAGCAGGTGGGTATTCTCTATCAGAAAGTACTGAGATTCCGCATGTTGATGAGAAATCTAACGCGCAATCATATTATCCTCTTTTCCTGGTCTTTACTTTTTTAGCAGGTATCGTCACGATTGCAACACTCACTTCAGCAATGCCTGGCATCACATCATGGATGGGGAAATTCATGGGCGGTTTTTTTCTGATATTTTCTTTTTTTAAGCTGCTCGACCTTAAAGGTTTTGCATCATCCTATTCTTCCTACGATATCATAACCAAACGTTGGTTTACATTTGGTTATATTTACCCGTTTATTGAATTAGCTTTCGGTGTATGCTACCTGCTTTTTCCGATGAATATTATCTTAAATATTTCAACCGCAATCGTGATGTCACTTAGTATTGTCGGTGTTATCGAAAGCGTAATGAATAAAAGAAAAATAAAATGCGCCTGTCTCGGCACTGTATTCAATCTGCCAATGGGGACTATTACTATCATCGAAGATGCATTGATGATCGGAATGTCACTTGCAATGATAGCAATGTATATCTGATAGCCTTACGCGTTAAATTCGTATTTTTGTACTATGACACCAATACCAAAACCGGATCCCAAGGCATTGAGGAAATACGAAGCCATTGCTGATTCTCTTGTAGAAAATCTCGGCGCTGAAAAATCGAAGATGTTCGGAATGCCAACATTAAAAATTCATTCGAAAGCGTTTTGTGGCTTGTTTGGAAGCGAGATGGTGTTTAAACTTACAGGTGAAGAACATAAAACAGCGCTTAAGTATGAAGGAGCGAAACTCTTCGATCCATCGGAAATGAATCGCCCTATGAAGGAATGGGTCGTCGTTCCGAAAAAATATTCAGGCAAGTGGGAATCTCTTGCATTGGAAGCTTTTAAATACGTGGCGTGATCAACATGTCATTGCAAGGAGTTGCGCAGCAACGACGAAGCAATCCTCTAATGGATGGCAGGAAGTAACGGGCTACAATTCCCTCAGGGGAATTGCTTCGTCGGGCTAAAGCCTATGCTGCCTAATCGGCGCATACCCTTGCAATGACACACTCTTAGAATAAATTCATGGCATTACTGGAAACCATACAATCTCAAACGAAAGGGAAACATGTGCCGGATACATCATTCCTGGAATCTCCCTTAAAAGTAACGCTTATTAATGCTTTCACAAACCCCTTTAAAAATGCTATCGCCACAGCTAGGACGTGCTATTCATCTAAAGGTATTATCACGGATGAAGGCGTTTCGATAGAAAAACATGGAGCGCTTGCTAAAAGCATTTATGAAGCGGGACATCATACAACGCTGCAGCATGCACATTTCCAATTTGCGATCGAAGGAGTTTCACGCCATGCTATCTGGTCGTTCTTACATTCGCATCCATTTTACAATTCCGAACAGGTCAGCCAGCGATATGTTGAAGTAAAAAGCGGAAGTTTCATCACTCCGAATTTCGAGAACAGCGAAGCCCAAAATCTTTACCGCTCCGAGATGGAGCGCATCATGAAAGACTATCATGATCTTATCGGACTTCTTACACCGGCAATATCGGATGCATATTTTGAAGTCTTCCCGCATCGCAAAAAGAAAGCTGACGAATATAGTAAGGAGATCAAGAAAAAAGCGCAGGAAGTTGCCAGATACGTACTTCCAATTTCAACAACAGCATATCTTTACCATACGATTTCGGGTATTTCTCTCTTACGCTATTACCGTTTAGCACGGATGGTCGATACTCCCAGCGAGACTTTCCTTTTAGTAAAAGCTATGGTAGATGAGTTATTGCGATATGATCCGAATTATGCACTGATCTTAGAAGAGCCGCTTGATCCGGAAAGTTATCCCGAAACAGAATTCATCCGGACAGGAAATACAGATCATGATATTGCACATTTCATCAAGGAATTTGATAACGATCTTGACGGATGTTATTCCCGGCTTGTTGATTATAAAGCTTTCGCTGAAAAAACTTTAGCAAATAGCGTTCGCGAGGTTTTAGGGAAGAGTGAGCGCGATATTGGTGATGAAGAGGCTATTGCCTTAGTACTTGATCCGGAAAAAAATACGATATTAGGTGAAACACTTGTGCTCACAACGCAGACAAAACTTTCACGGGCAATGCATAATGTTCATTACACGTTCCGCAAAAAGCTTTCGCATACTGCCGATTCACAGGATCAGCGACATCGGATGACGCCCGGATCACGTCCTATATTGCACATGCAGCTTCGGGATAATGTTCCGGATTTTGAAACGCCGATGGTCGTTACCACTGCTTCACAGGAAGTACAAGATCGCTACCGTGATTCGATCGAAGGTTCATGGAAGAGTTACGCAAAGCTCAAAAGCTTGGGTGTAAGGCAGGAGTTCTCAGAATATATGCTGCCGAATGCAACCAACATTCGCTTTACCGAATCATCCGATCTGCTTGCATTGCATCATAAACATGCGATGCGATTATGTTACAATGCGCAAGAAGAAATCTGGCGTGCATCTGTCGATGAAGCCGATCAGATACGTTCTATTCATCCGATGATTGGAAAATATTTACTCCCTCCGTGCGGATTGCGTGATCTGGCTCATGTACGTCCTATCTGCCCTGAAGGAATTCGATATTGCGGAGTGAAGGTATGGAAGATCGATTTGAATCAGTATGAAAGGGTAATATAAAAATTACGAATTAGAAATTACGAATTACGAATCCGAAAAAAATATTCGTTACTCCTAATTTACTTTAATATCTCTGACTCAGCAAAAACAAATACTTGTCATTCTGAGCGAAGCGAAGAATCTGAACTCTCAGGTTACCGAAATATTTTGGTAAAAGCAACTTCAGATTCTTCGTTCCGCTTCGCTGCACTCAGGATGACATGTCTGCTGAGCCAAAGATACTAAAGCCCTAATTTCTAATTCCTAATTCGTAATTCATAACTCGCAATTAAAATGATTTTTTCCATCATTATTCCCACCTTCAATCGCGCTCATGTATTGAGCCGTGCCATCGAAAGTATTCTTACTCAGGATTTTTCAGATTGGGAGCTTATAGTCATTGATGACGGCTCATCCGATAATACCGGCGATATTGTTAGGCTTTTTGCCGATGTTGATCTGAGGATCACCTATCATTTTTCAGAGAATCAGGGGGCTGCTGCAGCTCGTAATCTTGGTGCATCATTCGTATCGGGAAAATATATTACATTTCTTGATTCTGATGATGAATATCTTCCCAGTCATTTAGCAAAACGGGATGAAATTCTTTCCGCTGAACCTGCAATAGAATTATTGCATGGCGGTGTGGAAATTATTGGTAACCAAATGATCGCTGATCGCTTTGATCATTCAAAATTAATTCCGATCTCGGATTGCATCGTCGGCGGTACTTTTTTTATCCGGCGCGATCTTTTCAAGCGACTTAATGGCTTTGCTGATTTACCGTATGGCGACGACAACGATTTTTATACAAGAGCTGCGGAGCATGGAGCTTTTATAAAAAAAACGGATCTCCCGACTTACAGGTATTACCGGACTGAACCGGATTCGCTTTGTGCAATCGTTGAACGTGATGGAATAGAAGGTATTATGTCATTGCGAAGCGGGCTTCAGTCCGATGGGACAATCACGATGGCACACAACAATTATGGCGAAAGAAACAAAGGATCAAAAGCAAATTCGCGTTAAGAAAATATTTTCTGAGTTAAAGAAAATGTATCCCGAGGCACATTGTGCTTTGGATTATACGAATGCTTTTGAATTACTTGCAGCAACGATTCTCTCGGCTCAATGCACCGATGCAAGAGTTAATATTGTTATGAGATCTTTTCGTCCGCGTTTCCCGAATCCAAAATCTGTCGCAGATGCAGAGTCAGAAGATATCGAAGAAATCATAAGATCCACAGGGTTTTTTCGGCAGAAAGCAAAGTCATTGAAATCAATGGCATCAGATATCGTAGAAAAATTCGGAGGAAAAGTGCCGCAGACAATGGATGAACTTACGACACTTCGCGGTGTCGGCAGGAAGACGGCGAATGTAGTTCTTGGAAATGCCTTCAATATCGCCGAAGGTATCGCCGTTGATACGCACGTCATACGGGTTACAAATCGCTTAAAGATCACCTCCCATAAAGAGCCGGTAAGGATCGAGCAGGATCTCATGAAACTTGTTCCGAAAGAAGAATGGACGATGGCAACGCATTATCTCATATCACATGGCCGGACAATTTGTGATGCGAGAAAACCAAAGTGTCTTGAATGCGGAATCAGTGAATATTGCCCAAGCAAAAAAATATATTTTCCCTAAAGAAAAATTATTTCATAACCTGAAAGAAATACGAATCGCTCGATCCGTCTCCGAAACTCAACTTCAGCATATAGCTTCCGTTACTCAGCCCGTCGAGAGAATTAATTCCGATCGTATTATCACCGAGAGTAAGGCGCTGCTTTGTGACGCCGAGTGCGACAACTCTGCCGATACCGTCATATATCGAATAAGAAAGGCTATTTTCCCGGGGACTTGTGACTTTTACTTTGATCTCATTACCTGAAACAAGCGGACTAGGATAAACTGCTTTGATCTTCGGATGCACAATTGAGGTTTTCGGCTGTTGGTCTTGAACTGCATCCTGTGGATTAGTAATGGCTTTTAGAATAAATGATAACGTATCTCCCGGATCACCGCTTAAAGCAGTGAAACGGATGTAATCAACGATCGAATCTACATGAAGGTTATCCTGCGAATTAAAATTCATAACAAAGGTGCCATGATTTCCGGGATCGAGACTATAGGCACTCGAAGGCGGAATGCTATCGACAAATGGTGCGAAGCAATTCACTCCGAAGCAGACGCTTGATGTCCAATCGGATGAGGGAAGATGCAAATGGGTTCTGTGAAAAATAATTTGAACAGGTCCATTGGTCAGATTTGATATGCCGCCGGATAGAGGTGTAGTAACGCCCGGGTCGAAATTGGTTACAGTGTCACCCATCACTATTCTAAATGACTTGCCGACTTGAAGAGGCGATTGTATAAGAAGTGTATATTTCCCCATGGAATTTTTCATTTCCGTTTGGATATGATCAAAGGTCTGGGCATCTAACCGGTTAATAAGCAAACGCTCCTGTGCTGAGACCAAAACCGGCACAAGAAGCAGAATGATGATCAGAAGCTTTTTCATAAAAAATTCCTTACAATAATTTATTCACAAACAGTTCAGGTACTGTAATAACCCGATTTCCGTCAAAGTGTTTCATTATTTTTGATGAAAAATGCGGGCATGGTGCCTATACTGCGTATTTTTGCATTATGGATAAGATAAAAATCGCTCTTATTGGCTGCGGTAACGTGGGTCAGGTCATTCATTTACCCATCTTAAAGAAGATGCAGGACGTTGATGTCGTTGCAGTAGTCGATCCGGATGAACGCAAAGCAAAAGCTGTTGCGCTGCGTTTCGGCATACCTCAGACCTTCAAAACGATTGAGGCAATGCTCAATTCCCCGATAGGTTCGGAGATCGATGCCGTTGATATTTGCACGTCAACCGATCAGCATAAAATTTCTGCCATCGCCTCATTACAGGCTGGTAAACATACTCTTGTTGAAAAGCCAATTGCCCGAACTGCAAAAGAAGCAAAGGAGATCGTCGATGCTGCCAGGAAATACGATAAAAAACTGATGGTCGGAATGAATACTCGTTTCCGTCCCGACACCATGATCTTGAAATCGTTTATTGAGAACGGCGAACTCGGTAAGATCTTCTACATCAAATCGGGCTGGCTGAAGCAGCAATCCTCTGCTGCGGCTTGGCAGCAGCAAAAAGAAAAATCCGGCGGAGGAGTTTTTCTTGATCTCGGAATCGTTATGCTCGATATGGCTCTCTGGCTTTTGAACTATCCTGCAGTAAAAACCATAAGCGCAACTTCCTATAATCAATTTACAAAAAAAGTTGAAGATTCCTGTGCTGTTTTTTTACGGCTTGAAAAAGATGTGACGCTTACGATCGAAACAAGCTGGACATTCCACCGCGAAAGCGATTTCTTCTATTGCAATGTCTTCGGCGATAAAGGCTCGGCTTTTATTAATCCGCTTCGTGTTTTCAAAAGCGTTGCAGGGAATCTTGTCAATTTGACTCCTGCAAAATCCGATTCGCAGGTTGCGCTCTTCAAAAAATCCTACGAGAATGAACTACGCCATTTCATCAATGCCGTTCGCGGCATCGTCCCGCTTATCTCCAGTGGCGAAGAATCACTTGCCAGAATGCAAGTAGTAGAGGCATTCTACCAATCCGCAGCCAAGCAAAAAGAGATCGTGCTAAAGAAGTAGCTGACAGTTTACAGTCTGCAGTTAACTGTAAGACGAACTCTCCAGTGGGGCGGACTCTTAGTCCGTCCGTCTTAATTATATCATTTCGAACGGAGTTTCTCCCCCAAAAGAGCAAAACGGAATGAGAAATCTATAGATAAAAATAAATCCTTTTTTCCCCAGACGTAGGACACCGGACTTCAGACCTCGGACTTCCCAGTGACGAACGAACGAATACAAAAATACGAAATAAATAAGCATTTGTCAAGGTGCTCAGAGAAGATTTTTTTCGGAATTGCCCAAAACATAGGTGCCTTTCAGCAAATATTTTTTTTAAAAGGAAAATTTGCATAGGTGCCTTTTAAATAATCTTAGTTTTCGCAGAAGGCATCAGGAAAATATCAGTTCTCTATGATGATCCGCCGGAACCCAAAGCCATTCCGTCTGAATTCCACCTCTATTATCTGAACCACGATTTGCAGGATTTCGTAGGGGCACAGTGCCTGTGCCCTCTTCATGTTTTCTGAAGTTCCAGAGGGGAAGGCACATGCAATGTGCCCCTATGAACTCAAAACTCATGCACCAATTTCACAGTCTTCACTTCCCCCAAACCCTGTCGAAATTCTTGCATAGAATACTCCATTCGGAAAAGATGCTCCATCTAAACGAATTTGATGCGTTCCTGCTTCAAGCGATGAGCCTCTGCCATCTCCCCAAACAAGTTTGCCGAGTTCGTCATACACTGCTAATGTAATATATGCCATACGGCTCAACGTAAATTTCAGTGTTGTTTCCTTTATAAAAGGATTTGGGCTGGATGTGAATAATGCCAAAGATGTTTGCGAAGGTGAAGTGAGGTTTTGTACTGCCGCATTAGCATCATGCCGAATAATATCTCCTAAACCCAAAGAATCGAGTGGTGGTAAATTAACAGCATCAAAACCGCCTTGAACCAATGAAAGACTATCTTTCGTATATTGTTTATCTTCATTGGCACCGTAACAATTACGATGATGAGCACGAATATAATTTTCAACTGCCAAAGTACCAATCGCTTTATACTTCCCATTTTGGAAAGTGCTAATAATTGCTCCCATACATTCACAGAAATACTGAGAAACTGTTTTATTAAGATACAAAACTGAAACTAACCAAGCGCGATACTTGTCAAAACGAGTCAAATCATTACTCATAAACTGTGCAGCAGCAGTAATAGATGTAAATACTTGCCAAGACAAATCATCGCTGGCAGCACATCTTTCAATAAATATACGTAAAGTATCAAATTGTTCTTTAGAAACAACTTCGTCTGATGGATTAACAGCTCGCCACTCTTTCAGGTGAGCACAGGTATCTGTCCAGCCTTGCGCATATACCGACTCCACACAGAACAACACTGCGCAGAATCCGAGCATGATGCAAAATTTATTTTTCATAGGTTTTCCCAACGCATGAATACAAAAATACGAAGAATGATTCAGATAGGAGATAAAAAAAGGGCACATGCAATGTGCCCCTACGAATCATGATTCGTAATTTCTCATTCGTAATTCGTAATTAAAAGAATTACGCTTCTTCCAATTGCTTCTTCTGTTTATTAACTCTGAAGCGTTCTGTCGGGTCGAGGATTTTTTTGCGGAAGCGTGTTGATTCCGGCGTTACTTCAAGCAAGTCATCATCATCAAGCCATTCGATCTGTTGCTCGAGCGACATCGTGCGCGGCGTATCGAGCTGCAATGCGCCATCAGAACCTGAGGCACGCATATTGGTTAAATGCTTTTTCCTTGTGACGTTGACGATCATCTCGCCTTCGCGCGAATTCTCGCCGACGATCATTCCGCGATAAACCTTTGTACCGGGACTTAAGAAAAATATTGCACGCTCTTGCAAATTCTCCATGGAGTATCCTGTGGTCTCGCCATCTTCAAGCGAAACTAATGCTCCGCGTGAACGGCTGGCGATCGGTCCTTTATAGGATTCGTAATCGTAGAAGATCTGATTTAAAAGTCCGGTACCGCGCGTCATCGTCATGAACTCACCGCGGAAACCGATCATGCCGCGTGAAGGCACGTGGTAATCAACATGCGATTGCCCGTTAAGGGTATTCATGTTCGTCATCTGACCTTTGCGCTGTCCGAGCGCTTCGATAACTGAACCGACATATTCTTCAGGCACGTCGATGACGACATGTTCTATCGGTTCCATCGTATCGCCCTCAACCACCTGCATAATAACTTCAGGCTTACTAACGGCAAATTCAAATCCTTCGCGGCGCATCGTCTCGATCAGAATTGCAAGCTGCAATTCGCCGCGTGCTGCGACTTTGAATGTATCCGGAGTTACTTCTTCCATGCGGATAGAAATATTCTTCCGAAGTTCGCGTGCTAAGCGATCACGCAAATGGCGAGATGTAACAAATTTTCCTTCTTTACCTGCGAATGGAGAATCGTTAACAAGGAAATTCATCGAGATCGTCGGTTCATCAACGTTGATGATCGGCAATGCTTCCGGTGATTCAGGATCGGTAAGTGTTTCGCCGATATGCACATCTTCAAGTCCTGCAAGCTGAACAATTTCTCCCGCTCCGGCTTCTTCGGTTTCCGTGCGCTTTAATCCTTCGAAGGTAAATAGTTTGCTGATCTTCGCTTTCTCGATCGAACCGTCATGGCGGATGCGCGTGATCCAATCACCCGGATGGATCTTACCGCGAAAAATTCTGCCTACAGCTAATCTGCCAAGATAATCCGACCAATCCACGTTTGCCACAAGCATCTGATATGGCTTCTCGGTTTCTCCCGGAGGAGGCGGGACTTTATCAATGATCGTTTGAAATAACGGTGCAAGATCGACAGCTTCGTCTTCAAGTTTATGTTTTGCCAAACCGAATTTGCCAACGGCATAGACGATCGGGAATTCAAGCTGCTCATACGTCGCGCCAAGCGACATGAAAAGCTCGAATACTTCATCTAAAACTTCCTGGGGACGCGCATCTTTGCGATCAATTTTATTGATGACAACGATAGGCTGTAAATGGAGCTGCAAACTTTTGCTGAGTACGAATTTCGTCTGAGGAAGGCATCCTTCAGCAGCATCAACAAGAAGGACAACGCCATCCACCATTTTCAGGATACGCTCAACTTCTCCGCCGAAATCGGCGTGACCGGGAGTATCGACGATATTGATCTTCGTCTTATTCCAATGGACGGAAGTATTCTTCGCCATGATGGTAATTCCTTTTTCTCTTTCGAGATCGTTGGAATCCATTACGCGCTCGGTTAGCTGCTCATTAGCCCTAAAAGTGCCGCTTTGACGCAGCATTTGGTCAACAAGTGTCGTCTTACCATGATCAACGTGGGCAATAATTGCCACATTGCGTATATCGTGCCTAAAATGCTCTACTACTCTTTCTGCCACTGCTTTTTTCCTTACTTTCTATTATTAAGAGCCTAACCACTAACGGCAGCTATTCGTTTCTTTTTTACAAAATGTTAATGATAATATGCAGGGAAACCGATTCTAAATTACCGGTTGTCACAAAAGGCATTGTCTACGTGTCAATAGTAATGAACTATGCCTTTTTTTAGGACGTTCTTAACTCGTTATTTTTCATAGTCTTTTCCATTTTTCCAAAACGAAACTGATGAAATTTATTTGTAAAATTTTAGCAATATTGCTTCTTTTCCCGATTCTCTCCTCCAAAGCCCAAAATTTAGAGCAAAACCTCGGTTCCACGAAAAGCATCATTGAATATCAGTCCCCCATGAATGACGATATTTATGTTCCGCAACAAACAACTTTAATTATTCGATCTTCGAAACAGGTTAGGCAAAATCGCAAGCCATCCGATCTTTCTTTTGAAGTTCATGGTGATATAAGCGGCGATCATTTCGGGAAAGTTATAATTTCTGATGATAACCTAACGGTCATATTCAAATCAGACATTCCGTTTTCCTTGAATGAAAATGTCCACGTCAAGTTCCAAATATTAGGGGCAGAAAACATTGCTCCTATTTTGTATAGCTTTCGGATCACACCGATGAGCGAAGTTGAGCGAATTCAAGCACTGGTTGCCTTATCGGGGCGTGAACAGGAAGAAAATGAAACAGCAATGAAGCAAGCGGCAAAAGAAATTCAGGCTTCGATACTTCCGATGGGCACCGATACCGTTGCAGGCTTTCCTGCAGTGGTTGTTATCGATACTGTGACCACTCACGAAGAAGGAAATATATTCTTTTCTCCGACAGGTAAATTCCCCTCACCATATTCTTTTCTTGGCATTATAAGTGATACCGGTACAAGTACTCTCTTCGAACGCGATATAGCGATCGGCTGCGGAAATTTTCGTATGCAGCCTGACGGCACGCTGACGTTCTTTAGACAATTATTCAACGCTCCGATCGGCGGTATATTTTTTGGAAGGATCGAGCACCTCGATGCACACATGAAATTGATCGATACATTTCAATGCGGCAATGGTTTTATTGCCGATCTCCACGACTTTCAGCTTTTGCCAAACGGACATGCCATACTTGTGGCGTATGATCCACAACGAGTCAATATGAAAGATACTCTTCTGGCACAAAAAAATCTGAAAGACAGTCTTCTTGCTCTCAAAGCAGATACAAACGAGATCCTATTCGGCGCGATTATTCAAGAGCTTGATAATCAGAAGAATGTCGTTTTCCAATGGAGAAGCTGGGATCACTTTCATATCACTGATGCGACCAGAGACATTCATCTTGTCCCTGCAAACCCTGCTGACACATTCATAGATTATATGCATATCAATGCAGCGATCAGCGATCCGAAAGATGGCAATATCATTGCATCATTCAGACATTGCGATGAAGTGTCGAAGATCAATCGGGAAAACGGATCTTTTGTCTGGCGCTGGGGTGGCAAACATAATATGTTCACTTTCAGCGGACCGAACCCGAGTGATACATTACAATTTTCCCATCAACACGATCCGGTGAGAATTCTTAACGGACATATCACACTGTTCGATAATGGAAATCTTCACACAAAGATCATCGCTGATACCGTAGCAACTGTGCCATCTACAAGAGCAATCGAATACGACCTTGATGAAATTCAACATACAGCAAAGGTAGTTTGGCAGTACGACAGTCTTCCGTTTTGCGCTGCTGCCGGAAATACACAAAGGCTTCCTAACGGAAATACGATGATCGGATTAGGGATCATAACGGAGCCGAGTGCAGTCGAAGTTACCCCTGAAGGGAAAAAAGTATTTCAGCTTTCGATTCAAAAGGGTGCTTTCTCATATAGGACGTATCGTTATCCTTTTACTCCGCTATCATCCGTTCGCCTCTCAGGCGAAGCAAACTCTTTCGATCTTGCAAGTATTTACCCAAATCCGGCGCAGAACCAAACGACAATTTCTTTCTCAGTTAAAAATCCCGGCATGATGCAGATTGATCTCCTTGATGTTTTAGGACATACCGTTCGGAGCGTCACAGATAAACTTTCAGATGCCGGAGCATATACTGCAGATATTAATGTGTATGGTCTTGCATCCGGTACCTACTATTGTAAACTTTCACAAGGGAGTAATACAGCAATGAAAATAGTAGTCGTGCAGAAATAATTTTCAATTTTGAATCAATGAAGTTACTGCCCAAAGCGAAACACTTCCGATCACGATCCAAAGTAAAACGCCTTCGATGAACGGCTTGATGCCGACAGCCCGTAAGGTTTTGCGGGATAATCCTGAACCGATAAGGAATAGCGTAACAACGAGTCCGGTTTTTGCAATAGCAACGAGAGTGTCATAGATAGAAACATCAAGAGGAACATACGTTCTAATGATCGATGCTACAACAAAAAGAAAAATAAAATACGGTATCACGATTTTTTTCTTTTCGCTTTTGAAAAAAAATGATGTTCCGATGGCAAGAGGGACGATCCATAATGCCCGCGCAAGTTTTACCGTTGTTGCAATTCGCAATGCTTCATCACCATATTTAGCCGCAGCACCAACGACTGAGCTTGTATCATGAATGGCAATGGCAGCCCAGATTCCGAATTGTGTCTGCGATAATTTCAAATATTCACCGATGATCGGAAAAATAAAAAGTGCAATGGAGTTTAGAATAAAAACCGTACCAAGGGCAACGGACATTTGATTTTCATCTGCATCGAGTACCGGTCCCACTGCTGCAATGGCGCTGCCTCCACAAATTGCTGTGCCGCTTGAGATCAGATGGGAAGTTTTCTTATCTATCTTTAACCATCTTCCTATAAAATATCCGAGAGTCAGTGTGCCGAAGATCGTCGCAATTGTAAAGAGAATTCCGGACTTCCCTGCTTCGAGCACATTCCCGAAATTCATTCCGAATCCTAATCCGACCACAGAAACCTGCAATAATATTTTCGTTGCCTTCGAGTTGTATTTTTGGTACGGATGCCCGGAAGTAAGTGCGATAAGAAGGCCCAAAGCAAGAGCTATTGGCGGTGAGGCATAAGGCGTCAGGCAAAATGTGAGAGCGAGAAAGAAAATTATTTGTTGAAAAAGAGTCTGTTTATTTTCTGACATTCAGTTTTCTCACAATTGAAGAGTATGTAAATTTTACAAAAATACAAAGGGCGGAAGCTAAGTCCGCCCTTTTGAGTAATATCGTGATATTTAGCCTCACTCCTCTTCTTCCTTATGATGCAAGGTATGAACGGCAATAACTTTATCGGCAAATTCCTTCGGCGCATCATCGTAATGATCGAAGCGCTGACGGTGCGAGCCTTTGCCTTGAGTGAGCGAACGAAGGCGCGAAGAGTAATGATGTAATTCTGCAAGCGGCACGAGCGCCTTGATAACTTCGAACGAACCTTTCGCATCCATACCCTGCACCTTGCCGCGTCGCGAAGAGATGTCGCCGAGCACATCACCCATGTATTCATCGGGCACGATCACCTCGATCGAATATATCGGTTCAAGCAAAACCGGTTTTGCTGCAAGGAAGCCTTCTTTGAATGCCATCTTCCCTGCTGTCTTAAAAGCATTTTCGTTTGAATCTACCGGATGTTCCTTGCCGTCATAAAGTGTTACTTGAACATCAACGACAGGATAGCCGGCAAGAGGGCCACGACCTAAAAATTCATGAATGCCTTTATCAACGGCAGGAATATGTTTATTTGAAACTACTCCTCCGACAATTGCATCGACAAACTGATATCCTTCGCCGCGTTTTTTGGGAGCGATCTTGATCGCAACTTCGCCGAACTGTCCTGCTCCGCCGGATTGTTTTCTATGACGATAACGCGTATCGGCATTACCTCTGATCGTCTCACGGAATGGAATCCGAGGTTCAATAATTTCAACATCAACTTTGTAGCGCTCCTTCAATCTCTTTACAATTATATCAAGCTGCAATTCACCTTGTCCTTCAATAAGAATCTGATTGAGTTCAGGATCATGGATAACGACGAATGTCGGGTCCTCTTCATGCAAGGCATGCAAACCGATAGCGATCTTTTCTTCATCACCTTTATTTCTTGCACGTACGGCACTTGCAATCACAGGCTCAGGAAATTCGATCGGCTTTAGAACAACAGGAAATGATTTTGAGCTAAGCGTATTATTGGTATGCGTATCTTTTAACTTCACCGCCGCAGCAATATCTCCTGTTCCGGCATTAGACATTTCCTTCCGCGTCTTGCCGCACATTGAGAATAGCTGAGCAATGCGTTCGGGTTTCCCGTTGGATTCATTTACCAGATCCTGACCGGATTTCAGATCACCATGAAAGACTCTGAAGAACGATAGGTCGCCAAGATGCGCTTCGCTTACGGTCTTGAAAACAAAAAGAGTCGTCGCATCTTTCGGAGCTTTGTTCAAACTTACTTCCTGTTTATTTTCAGGATTGATGCCGTGGACATCGGCAAGATGATCGTCGGGTGCCGGTGCATTCATGATAATAAATTCAAGAATGCGCTTTGTGCCGATGTTTTGATCTGCAGAGGCGCAGAGAATCGGGAAAAGTTTACGATGAGCCAGCGATTCATGAATGCCACCGGAAAAATGTGATTCTTCCAGTTGACCATCATTAGAGAAAAATTCTTCCATCAAAGTATCGTCACTCTCGGCAACGATCTCGACAAGTTCTTTATGAAGTTTATCAGCTTTATCCGAAATATCGGCAGGAATATCTTCTTCCGTGTAAGCACCTGAGCCATCTGTCTTGAAGTTCAGAAGCTTCATCTTCATTACATCGACGATCTTATAAAATCCGGGTCCTTCATTATATGGGAATTGTACGACGGCTGCTTCATGACCAAAATGCGATTTTAATTCTTCAACAATTGAATCAAAATTTGCTCCGGCAACATCAAGTTTATTGACAACGAAGATGACAGAATTCTGATCAAATGTTGAATAATCCCAAACCTGATCTGTTCCGATCTCTATACCTGCCGGAGCATTTATCAGAATCAGTGCAGTATCGGCTACATGGAGTGCAGCGCGGACTTCGCCAGTGAAGTCAGGATAGCCCGGAGTATCCAAAAGATTGAGCTTCGTGTTTTGGTTGGTGAAACAAAGAAGAGAAGTATTGATAGAATGCTTTCGGGAAATTTCATCAGGATGATAATCACTGAGCGTGTTACCTTCGATTATAGTGCCGCGCCGAGTTGTTATGCCGGCAGCAAATGCAATACCTTCAGCTAAAGTGGTTTTTCCGCAGCCTGCATGACCGGCAAGAGCGAGATTTCTGATGGGTGTACTCATAGTTTACTCCAAAAGTGCTGATTAAAATTGTTTAAATATAACACAAAATATAGAGAAGGTGTCCATTTCTTATAAGAATACCTGTGAGGCTTATAGAATCTTTTCCTACCCGTCTTAGTTCAATTATTAATAAATTAATTGTCCATGTATCATACCATTATTACATCATGGCTCCCTTTCTAAAAATATTTGGCTTGTCTCTCTTTGCTTTATTAATGACCGATTCATCACTTCTCGGACAAACGGTGATTCCGCATATCGAATGGGCGAAATCTTTCGGAGGGTCTGAAATCGATCAAGCCCAATCTATCGAGCAAACCTCTGATAAAGGATATATTATTGCCGGCTCTTCGTATTCTAATGATCTTGACATTGCAGGCCATCACGGAAGCACCGATAATCCGGATTACTGGATCGTCAAACTCGATAGTAACGGAATGCTTGAATGGCAAAGATCTCTCGGCGGAACAGCGGATGATGTTGCTAATAGTATTAAGCAAACTCCTGATGGCGGATATATCGTCGCAGGATATTCTACCTCGAACAATTTCGATGTTACTGAAAATCACGGAAAGGAAGATTATTGGGTAGTGCGATTAGATGGTAATGGTAAGATAATCTGGCAAAAATCTTTTGGCGGCTCAAGAAGTGATAGAGCCTTTGCTGTTGAACTGACTGCCGATGGAGGCTTCCTCGTTGCCGGATACTCGGCATCGAATGACGGAGACGTAACGATTCATCATGGCGACACGACAAACACGGATTATTGGATCATAAAACTGGATAGCAACGGAAATATGAAGTGGCAGAAATCCCTTGGTGGATTTAATGATGATGTTGCATATAGCATACACCAGACAGCCGATAGAGGATTTATTGTAGCAGGAAGTTCCTATTCTGTTGATACAGTCGGCGGTGACATTACTCTTTCTCATGGCACTGTAGATTTTTGGGTAGTAAAACTTGATAGTATGGGAGTTCTCAAATGGCAGAGGTCTTATGGTGGCAGCGAATTCGATGAGGCGTATAGCATCGATCTTACTTCTGACGGCGGATATATTGTTGCCGGATACTCATCTTCCAATGACGGTGACGTTACCCATAATAATGGTCAGTCTGACTTTTGGATCATAAAACTTGATGGCATTGGCAATTTAAAATGGCAAAAGTCATTTGGAGGAAGTAGTACTGATGCGGCATTATCGGTGAAGCAAACTTTCGACGGCGGATTTATTATTGCAGGGAACAATGATTCGAGTACGATTTCCGACAATCATGGTGGCAATGACTATTTTATCGTAAAACTCGATAGCCTTGGTGCGCTCCAGTGGCAAAAAACTCTCGGCGGGCCCGGCGAAGAATTCGCACTTTGTATACGACAAACAGCTGATAGCGGATATGTTGTTGCCGGCTCTTCCGATTTCGATGGCGGAGATGTGAACGGCAATCATAATCATGAAGATTTTTGGATCGTTAAATTAAGCAATAGACAGGTGAACAGTGCAATACCGGTAAAGAATATTTCATCCACGTTTACAAATTTTCCTAACCCTTTCAGCGACAAAACCATACTGGTGTTGCCCGATGCTACTAAAGGGAAATCTTTTCTATTGCTCTATAATCTCCTAGGTGAAGAACTTCGAAGAATTGCAATTCCTGAAAAAAGTAATAAGATCGTAATAAATCGAGAAGGTTTGACGAGCGGTGTGATTGTTTATCGACTGATTTGTGAAGGCATAATTATAGGAACAGGAAATATAATTGTTGGGCAATAAGAAGAAATAATTTTATCGAAAAAAAAGATAGGGACTAAATACACAATTCTTGAAAAATGGGTTCTTTTCAAAGAAATTCCCGAATTTTATGAATTCTTACAGGCTGTTCAATTTATGTAGTATATTTGTATATTAGTTAAAACATTTATGAAAACGAGAAACATGAGTTTGCCGCTCGTTATCCTTGCCGCCCTTGCCTTAGGGAGTACTGCGTATGGCCAGCATTTGGCACATAATCAATTACTTACATATCTTGAGAAGATGCCTGCCACGCCGGTTTTTCCGGATAGTGGAACGCTTGCATCCGCTCAACCGACAAGTTTCGAGGATAATGACGATCTTAAAGCCATCCAAAAAACACTACAAAATTTGGGGAAAGAATTCACCTCAGATGATCTGAAAAGTGGCGTATTTAAAGAAACCACCAACAGGACGCCGCCAACCCAGGGGCTGCCTCCAAACATGAAACAAATCATAGATGCACTGGAAACGGAGCTGAAAGATCTTCAATCTATCAAGATCGAATATGCTTCGAACTTCAGAAGGCTGGAAAATATTTACAATCAGCGGATTGAAAAGGTTGAGCAGGCCGCACGTACGTTACAAATGGACCATCCGTGCAAAAATGATATGGACTGCGGATTGCTGCAAATGAGAATACGCAATAGAGGTATCGTTAACGCTTCACGAGAAAAGATCCTGAATGAAGAATATCTGCTCTCAGTCTATCTTCGTCAAATAAAACCAGGTTTTCAACGTGTAGATATTCTCCTTCATGATGCAAATTACGGTGACCATGGCTTAACTTCGGAAGCAAAAAGCCTTTTTTGGGGAGCACAGCAAAATCAACTTTTGCTCCTAAATGATATTATTGAACGAATAAAACTTGAACGCATAGGAATTTCAAACTGTGCAAGACTTGCACAGGAAGGGTATCACGGAAAGTAGTAATACACAGTATATCTCTATGGCGCTATCAACTACTAATCGCCCGTAGGCTCGATCGAACTTGTTTCTACCATCAGCATCACGGTTTTCTTCGACGCTCTGGGTCGGTGCATGATGCCTTTGGAGATGGTTACGCCCTGATTCGGATTCAGTTCGATCGTTTTATCTTCCAGATCAATAAGTAACTGTCCTTCGAGGACAAAGAAAAATTCGTCGTCATTGTCGTGTTTGTGCCAATGGTATTCTCCTTCGACAATGCCAAGTCGCACAACACTTTCATTTACTTGTGTCAGCGTTTGATTGAACCACTGATGTTTATTATCCGCGACCATCTTGGGAATATCAATACGTTCGAAATGATCGAACTTAATATCGAGATGGGTATTGTAATCGAATCTATTTTGCATGATTTTAAAATACAGGTTCGAGGTAATGGGCATGAGTATGCGGCTCAGGTATTTCGAGACCGTCTTCTTTCATTCCTTCGAAATGAAATTCTAATGCCTCAAGAATATTTTTGGTAACCTCTTCTTCCGTCTTACCCGTAACAACACATCCGGAAACATCCGGCGAATATGCAGAGAAGCCTGTCTCTGTTGGTTCAGTGATTATAAGATATTTTTTCATCGTGCTATTCCTGCTTGTTTATATATACTCATAAGTGTTCCAATTACCAGATCATCACTCCGATGACCCGGAACAGTAACTCGTCCCTTCTTTAGAATATGCTTACTGCCTATGACTCCCTTTTGTTTTAACAAGGAACCAGCCGTCTTGTTCCAATAGCTTTATAACTTCATGAACCTTCATACGCTATCCTTCTTTTATCTTTTTCATTTCCGCCATCACAGCATCAACTTCCTCCAGCGTATTATAAAAATGGGGAGCGATGCGGCTTCCAAAAGGCGGCCGGTAATCAACAATAAATCGGCGGCGAATGAGTTCGTCGTTAATTTCTTTCGTTGAAAGTTTGCTCTGCGAGAAGCCATTCGGATCGATCGTCATTGCCCCCCCGCGTCTATATACTTCGCGAGGAGAGTTTACCTTAAAGCCGAATTCATCGGCGCGATCAATAATGCGCTGCGTTAAGCCCAGTGATTTTTCTCTTATTGCTTCAACACCGATCTCGCCGATCATTTTTAATGCGGGGATTGCAGTGTATAGACATGGCACTTGAATACTTGAAGTTAAAAAGCGATGCATACCTTGTGCAAAGTTTACATCAGGCATCGTGAATTCGAATGGATCTTTATCGCCCAGCCAGCCGCGAATAGCAGGTCTGAAGCGCTCGTGAAGATCGCGTCGTACATAAATGAATGCCGCACCAGGTCCGCCGCAAAGCCATTTCAAAACTCCGGCAGCGAGAATATCGACATTAAGAGCTTTCACATCAATCGGCACGACGCCCGCTGCCTGATACGAATCGACCATCACTAATGCACCGACTGAGTGGGCTTTATCAATGATCGCTTTTATATCCTGCAGGCCGCCGCTGCGGAAATAGACATGGCTGATCGGCACGATCATAGTTTCTTCATCAATTGCATCAATAATTTTTTGTGCGTCGACATGAATTCCGTCTTCGCTTTTAATAAGATGAACCTTCGCTCCATACTTTTCCCATCCATGCCAGAGGTAGCTGATCGTCGGAAAGTGAAGTTCGGTGAAGACGACTTTATTCCGCTTGCCGGAAAAATCCAAACAACTTGCAATAAGCGCACTGCCTATTGTAAGATTATGTATAAGGGTTACGTCCTGTGCTTCGGCACCAATGATCTTTCCGAAAAGTCTACTCACAGTATCAACAAGAGGAAACCATGAATGCCACGCTTCGACGCCTTCGGTTTGCCATTCATGGGTGTAATGCATTAGTTCTTTCTCCACATCGTGCGGCATTGCACCAAGAGAATTGGAGATCATGTAGCAGGAAGTTTCGAGAATCGGAAAATGCGAGCGGTATTTTTTAGCAAGTTCGTCCATTAGGGCAGTCGTTAGTTATTAGTCGTTAGTCTTTAGCAGAAAGATCAGGCAGTGAGTGACTGAGTAATTTTTCTTTCCACTCTTTCATTCTCTGCTCGACTTGTTCCTGAGTAAAAAAATCACCGCGTCGCATGGCTTCTCTTCCTTGTTCTATTTTTCTGCGAATATAGACAAAGTATTCGACACCGTCAAGGGTTGCATTCTCTGGTAACTCTTCGATATATTTTAATAAGGTTTCTTTTATTGTTGGCATATAAAAGCAACATTGCAAAGTTATTAATCAGTTCGTTAACCGAACAACTCCCCCTGCTCCTTCTTCGATTCAAAATCGAGTAGCCATTCTTTGCGCCACAAACCGCCTGCATAGCCTGTTAACTTTCCGTTCTCACCTATGACGCGATGGCAGGCAATGATAATAGCAATAGGGTTCTTTCCATTAGCAGCACCGACTGCACGAGTAAGATTCTTATCGCCAAGTTTCAACGCAATATCAAGATAGGATCGTTTTTCGCCGAACGGAATATTTTGCAATTCCTGCCATACCTGTTTTTGGAATGAAGTGCCTTCGGGTGCTAATGGAAGGGAGAATTCTTTTCGGGTACCGGAGAAATATTCATCAAGTTGTTGAAGAGGCACATCGAGTGAGTTTGGTTTTACATATCTAGACGAAATATTTTCTACAAAGGTGACGGAAGTAACACCGTTATTACTTGCGGTTATTTCTATTGCTCCGAGCGGTGATTGATAATAGGCTATTTCCATTCTGAGTTCTTAATTCTTAGTGCTTAGTTCTTGATTAAGCACTAAGCACTAAGAATTTTTTAAGTTACTTCTCCAGCTTCTCCAAATACTTTCGTATCAACGCCTGATAATCTTTGGAGTATCCTCCGCCGGAGGAGCGAAGCATTTCATCGCGCAGAGCGCGGCGGGCATCATCGGAATTGAGATCAAGTTCTCGCGGAGCGTCATGCTTCATTGCCTCGCCGGGTTTTGATTCGCGGCTTTGATCTTTATCACGTTCATTGATCGATCTCTGAGCTTCGAGTAATCGGGAAAGAATGCGCTCCTGCCTTTGAACGGTTTCGGGACTAATTCCTTTTTCGTGCATTTGGCTGATAACTTCCTGCATATCATCGGCGATCTTTCTTAGGTCATCCTGTGCTTTTTTACTGCCTTCTTTTGAATTCCGCTGTTCATCAGCTAAATCCTTCGCACCTTTTTGTATCGCTTGTTGCTGTGCCGCCATCTTTGACAACTGCGACTGTTGACGCATCGCTTCTTGCTGAGCATTGCCGCCGGGAGAATTACCCCCTTGCATCTGATCGTTGAGCGCCTGTTGCTGTGCTGCAAGCTTTTCGATCGAACTTAAAAATTGTGACATTGCACTTCCGCCGGGCTTTCCATCCGGTCCGGGTTGACCTGACGGATTAGTACCACCGGGATTATCACACGAACCATCGCCCGGATTTCCTTTACCACCTTTCTGTGATTCTGCCATCGAATTCAATGCCTGCTGTGCCTCTTGCGCAGTTTTATTCAACGCTGCCATTGCCTTCTGTGAGTGCTGAATGGATGAAGGCTGATCCCGTTCTGTCATTGCTTCCAGTGCCCCTTGCATATTGTTGAATGCCTCACCAAGCGATTTTCCCATATCGGCAGTAAACTCCGTAGAGCGCTGAGCCGCTTGGAACATTTCAGAAGCGGCGTTCCCAAGTTCTTCTTTTTTTTCTGCCTGATCATCAGCTAAATTCCGGAACACATTCGATTGAGGTGGAGCTTGCATTGATTGCTTCTTCAATCCTTCTTCAGATTTCGAGAGATGATTCATTTCATCGCGGAGTTTTTTCAGATCTGCCATCGTCTTTTGCTTTTCGTTCTGAGCAAGTTTCTTTTTCAGGTCGGATAATTTATTCCGGGCCTTCTTTGCTTTTTGAGAAGCATCTTGAGCCTGCTGCGAAGCGCGTTTATTTTCACCCTTCTTCATAGCATCCTGCGCCTCTTCCATTGCCTGCCCCATGGAAGGATCGTTCAATGCTTCCTGAGCATCTTTCATCTCTTCGGGCGCCTGCATATTTTCCGGAAGCTTCTTCATATCCTTTGCAACATCTTTTGCTTCCTGCTTCATGCGGTCAAGTTCGTTCTTTGCATCGGATTGTTTTTTCTCATCTGATGCCTTCTGTTCAGGATTTTGCTTCTCGTTCTTATTTGCAATATCTTCTTGCTTTTGTGCTGTTTTTTCCTGATCTTTAGCAAGCTGATCCGATCGTTTCATCAATTCATCAACTTTCTGCTCCATCTTTATCTTCTTCAGGATGTTTGCAGTTCGTTCTATAGATTTCTTGAATTGCTCTTCATTCAGCTGAAAGTTCTTCATTGCTTCCTGAAGCTGCTTCGTATCAACATTCTTCATTGCGTCTTCAAGCTTTTTCATCGCCATATCTAGCTCGGGGGATTTTATCTCTTCAAAAAGCTTTTGCAGTTCGGCATATTTCTGCATAGTCTCCGGCGAGATCGCTTTCTGCTCATCAAGCTGCTTTGACATTTGCTCTAAATCTTTCTTGACATCGGCAACGCGATTATTAAGCTCTTCCTGGCGCTTCAATATCTGCTCTGCATCTTTTTTCGAAGAAAAATCCTGCTGTTTTTTTGCCATGTCAGAGGTTTTCGGTGCGCGCATTTCCTCAACAACGGCATCAACTTTCTTTTTCAACTCTTCGGCATCCTGTTTTATATCTTTAAGATTCTCTTCAGCTCGGGTTGCCTGTTCATCGGCACGCTTGAAAATTTCTTCAACTGATGGAAAGCGAATAGAGAACTCAGAAGTGCGCGATTTCTTTGGACCGGAAATATTATCATTATCTGCAACCTCTAAAATATACCCGACTTCATCCTGCGGCGCAAGTTCAAGCTTTGTTAGATTCCAGATATACGGAACATCAAGATCTTCTGTATTGTAATTCGAGAGCGGCACATCAAGCCATTTATATTCCTTTTCTTCAGCCGCATATTTCGAAGCGCGTAAACGATAGCCAATGCGTAGATGAGAAAAGCCAAAATCATCATGGAGTTTTATGATCATCGGCATACGCATGGAACTTGGTAATTCGGAGCGTTCGCCGGGTTCAATTAAGGCAATTGAAGGGGGTTCATCCTTTGTCATCGAAACATTATATTCGATAGGATGCTCACTTGCAATAGAATCCTTATCTAACAGTTCGATATGATATGTACCAGATTCATGAAAAGAAATCTGTCCTGATACAGACATGCCATTCACTGTAAGCCAATATATTTTTTGCTGTTCTGATTTCGGAGCAGTTCTCGCAGAATCAATTGTTGGATGTGCTGTAAAAACGATCTTCGCTGAAAGGAGCTCTTTCGATGAGGTGATCGCAAAATCCGCTCGTGTACCCATAATGGCAGTGATATCACCAAAATTATCATTCAGCTTAATAGATCTCTGATGAGTATAAGCTGGCGGTGTGAGCGCGGCGGAAAACTGACGAATGATCGGACGCTCGAGAATCGAAATAATAAAGTGATCGGATTCTATATCACGAGCCTCAACATAATATTCCGTCGGACGCTGAGCGCGGAATTCATATATAAATTGGCGGACAGATTTCAAGCTATCACTAACTGCAGGACGAAGTTCTATCCTCTCAAAATCTTTCGCGCCTTCTTCGCGTGTGCGAAGAAAAATATTCGGCAATTGTTCGCCGCTTGTTCTTGTGATGATTTTTATTGCACCTCCACGCAGAACTTTCGTATTACCGGGCTGAACTTCAAAAACGAACGGCGCAGGCTTCTGATAAAATGTACTGAAATGAATAAGCCTCTTCGTTGCAGCTAACATAGTACTATTTGCCCCGAAGAACGAACCTAAAAATAATGCCGATGAAAAGAGGAAGAAAATTAGCGAGCGCTTTGCTGGACGCTCATCGAGAATGGCATTAAAATCCAAATTACGAACCGACGAATAGGTGCTGCTGAATGCTGCCCCTGAAAATGACGGAGAGCCCAACGTGCCCGCGCTCTCAGAATGCAGGCTTCGCGAAAGCTGAAAGACATTTAATAACCGGTCTTCGATCTGACCAAAGTGGTTGCCAATGGCATTAGCAAGATATTCATCAGACACTTTCGAGCGCAGCCCGAGAGTTTCGAGTACCGGAGCATACGAAAATCTGAGAAATGCTCCAATGCCAATTCCAAGTGCTGTGAAGAATAAAATCGTTCTTCCAATAATAGATAAATGAAAGACGGCTTCAATACAAATTGCAAGAAGAGAAACAAGAAGGATACAGGAAAATCCGTTTAAGAGTCCGCTTCGTAAACGCAAAGATTCGCGCCGCCTGCGTAGGCGTCCGAAGCGGTCGAGAAGCTCTTGGTATAACTCTTGAGGCATTATGGCAATCTTAACAAACTACGGTTTTGCAAGCGGAGATGTTTCAGTTATGTAACCGAAAGCTGCGAATAGGTGTTCCATTGCGCGGATTTTTGGATTGGTAGGGAATGCCTGAATGGCATTCTATTTTTTTTGTATATTGTAGTTTCTTATAGAGGCACCACTTGCAGGATTTTACCCCAGACGAGCAAACACAGACGCGCGAGAACACTGTTCTTGTCATTGCCTATTACTTTCCGCCGATGGGTCTATCGGGAGTTCAGCGCACCCTAAAATTTGTCAAATATTTATCGCAGTTTGGGTGGAAACCGATCATTCTGACTACTCCAATTGATACACCTTACTATGCGTTCGATGATACGCTTTTAGAAGAACTTGAAGGGGAGATCAAATCCGGGAAAGTTATTATTTATCGGACAGAACCAGACCCTTCTCTCAAAGGCGCACAAAAAAAAGGTGGAATACTAAAAATGCCCAGGCGAGGCTTTCAGAGGCTTCGGTCGAAAATTATCCAGATATTCCGTCAACCGGATTCTCGGATCGGATGGAAAGATATTGCAATTAAGAAAGCAGAAGAAATATTTGCAAATCATAAGATAGATGCTATCTTCAGCACCGCTCCTCCCTATACCGATTTTCTTATTGCACGTGACCTGAAAGAAAAATACGACGTGCCGTATCTTATGGATTACCGTGATGGCTGGGTAGATAATCCTACGATGAACTACTATCTTACACCTTTGCACAAACGCAAGGCGCGAAAAATAGAATATGAGGCTCTAAGAGCAAGCAGTGCTATTACTGTTGCCAATAGGAAGATGAAGGAAATACTTCTCACTAATTATCTTTTTCTCGATTGGAACGATGTATTTATTCTCTCGCAAGGATATGACTCGGAAGATATTGAAAAAGCAACCCTTTTGGCCTCAAATCTAACGGAGCCGGATACCTTCAAAGTAACGTATACAGGGGTTTTTTATATTTTAGGTACTCCAAAGGTATTCTTACAAGCTGCCAAAGAAGCAATTGCCGAAGTACCGGAACTAGGCGGATGTTTGGAACTTCATTTTATCGGAGTACTTCAGAAAGAGTATCAGAAGCTTATCAAGAAAATGAAACTTGATAGGAATGTTATCGAGCATGGTTACCTTCCTCATCTTGAAAGCGTAACCCAACTTATGACAAGTGATGTGCTCTGGATGACCATGCCGGATGATTTTGCTGCACCTGGAAAATTGTATGAATACTTTGGCACTCGAAAGCCTGTCTTAGGACTCGTTCCGAAGGGAAGTTATGCCGAGCGTTTGCTCAAGGATTATGGTAATGCGAAACTTGCAGAGCCAAATAACGTTATGGCTATAAAGGAAGCGCTATTGGAATACTTCGCATTATGGAAAGCGTGGAAGCTTCCGGTAGCAGGTAATGAAGAGTTCTTAAAAAAATTCGACCGCCAATTATTAACAAGGGAGCTTGCCTTACAACTGACCTTCATGGCCGGAAGTTTAGACGGCGAAATAAAGAAACTAAGGAGAAAATATTAATGTGGAGTTTCCTTATAATACTATTACTTACCTATACTACCTCGGTCTTTGCCCAAAAGACTGATGGTTCGTATGCCGATAAATATCCCTTGGCTAAAATTAGCGAAAAGGAAATATATGAATTCGATGTTGCGCGGCCGGTCAAACATTTCGATGCTTCTCCCACAGGTGCAAACTGGTTTGCAGTCGATGATTTTGGTCTGCTGCAAACAATAATCATCCGGGGAGTAAGGTTCGAAAAGCGATTTAATGAAATTCCGGTTCATACTGCGCGCCTCTCTCCCAGTGGCAATGAAATTATTTGGATGGGGTTAGAAAGAAGCTTCGATAACAAAGGATTTAATACGACGACGACAACAATATATAAATCAACGATGCAATCGGTGGTTCCGGATTCTATAGGCAGTTTCGTTAGTGATTACAATACGCTGTACTTTTCAAAAAGCGGAAGACATTGGGCGGCAACATTGCCTGCGGCAAATGTTTACCAGCATGGATTACGAGATGTTGTTCTTATTGACGGACTTGTTGTCAGTAAAGACAATCCGAAGCCCGGTATGTTTTCTTTCGATAAAGATGAGCGCGGATGGGCATATCGCTCCACCGATGGAAGAGATGAAAACCTTGTGACGCAATTTACTGTGCAAAAAATGTATACGCGCTCTAATGACAATCCTTTTCTTCCTTCACCTGATCCTATTGTCTATCATTTTACTCCCGACCTTAGCAGCTTGCCCTACCAACTTGATAGTAAAGATTTTGATTTCGGTTTCAGATATTCTGCTCAACTTTATAAAACATCATATTTTCCCACGCACCAGGATACTTCGCACATGTATTTGATCTTTGCCGGCAAACGAGAGCCTAACTTCCGATGGATCAATAATACGCAGATAGATACGAACGGAAATCACATCGCCTATTTCGCTTGCGATACGACAGGCGATGGAAGAAAAATCCGCAATGAGAAAGTCGGCGTCGTAGTCGAAGATGGAAAAATCATCGCCGGACCGTATGATGAAATGGGCAGACTCTTCTTAAGCAAGACCGGAAAAAATATTGCCTGGAGTGCAAAAAAAGACAGCACTACATTTCTATATCTCAATGGAAAAAAAATCGGAGAAGTTGGCGAGTATGTTGATTTTTTCTGGTCTCAGGATGAGAAAAAATTCGCATACCTTTCAAGCGATGAGCGCGGAAAGAATTTTATAGTTGCCGGAGGTAACCGCTCTCCGAGTTTTGACCGTATCGGACGTGTAGGCTGGACTTCCGACAACAGAATGGTTGAATATTGCGCGATGAAGTATAACAAGCTTTTACAGATCAAACAACCGTTTTGATCCGGAATATTCTGCATATTTTTTTCTTTTTGCTTTGCTCTTTCCTCTCATCGGAAATTCTTGCATCTATTCCTGCTAAAAATAAAGTTAAACTTTATCTTCCTCCGCGTCCGTCGATTGTCGGTCTCCACCTTTCGATGAGCGCCGACTCCGCTGATCTTATTATGCGACATATTGCGATGCGAAAAAATACCCTTGTAGTAGATTCACTGAAACTGATTGAATCTGATAGCGTCAGAATTTTTGGAGAGCCTGCTTACATCCAGTTGCAAATTCTTCGGAATAAAATCAGAACGATCGTTATAAATTATCATCCGCTTGCCGGGGAAAGATACTTAAATATACGAAATACGGTTAATTCATATTTAGAACGTTTCTTTGGGCGCGGAGTTATTACTCAGGATGAAAGTGTCACCAACCGCCGTTGGGAAAATGAAGATGGCACAATGGAAGTTTCTTATACAGATAAATATACTCGCGTGTTTGTGAGACTGGGGAAAAGGTGATGAAAAAGCTCATTGAACATCCGAAACATATTCAAACGGAATTTCTTCCCAATTCAACGATATTCCGGACTTCATATTTTTATAATGCTGCCGGATTTCTGATAACGTAAAGATAAAATGCTGCGCTTCATTAGTAAAAATAAATCGCGGATCGTCCCCTGCTTCATAACGAAGAAGCCATAGTGAGTTATGATCCATATACTCGACAAAAAATTCTATGATCTTTCTATCTTCTCCGGTGATCGTAAAATCAGGTCGTTCGGCAATTATCGAAAGCAAGTGATGATTCATAATTATTCGAACGCAAAAAGCAACCTAACGAGTTGCTTTTATGTCTAAGTATCTATGAAAAAATATATTCTGATCGTCCTATTTCTTTATGCTGCCCCGCGTTGTGCGATGAGCCAATGTTCTGATGCAGGAGTCTGCTCTTTCCATAGCAATGATAAAGGCATCTTCCGCAGAAGTGGGGTCGGCGCGGATTATTTGAATGGTTATAGCGGAAAGATAGATGATATCCGGTATGAATCAGCAAAAATTGCAGGCTATTACTGGTTTGATAAAACTACTAATATCGCTGTGATGCTTCCGCTTAATAGGCAGCGCGGTAAACTTGGAAATGTACAAGGCATAGGCGATGTCATAGTTGTGCTGGATTACTTAATTAAAGATCATCCAGGTGACATCACAGTATCAGGGGAGACAAGCATTCTGACGGGAACATTCGAATCAACTTCGATTCAACTTGGCGGTAAGCTTGCAACAGGGTCCGTAAATCAGAATAATCTTCCTCTTCTTTATCAAAATGGTCTCGGCACAAATGATCTTCTTCTAGGTATCCTTTATCAGGCAGCGAATCCGCAAAAATATAATTACGATCTTTTTGAAGGAGGATTTACCTTGCAAATTCCATTTGGGATTGCAGGAAATAATTATGATTCTTTGGAACGAGGAGCTGACCTGCTTGGACGGATTGGCTATCAATATCCCATATTCCATTCGTTTGGATTGAAGGGGCAACTTCTTGCGATTCAGCGTTTATGGAAATCTACACGTCATAAATACCAAGTCATTACTTCAGAATCGTCCCCGGACCCGATTAGTACAACATATTCGGAAAAAGTGAACGACAATACATTGCAAATAAATATCTCCGCAAGTGCAACCTATAAGTATCAGGAAGATATTTATTTCGAAACCGGATTTACTGTTCCACTCTTGAATAAAAAGGTAAACTACGATGGTCTTAAAAGAGCTTACACACTCTTTGCAAGTGTAAATTATCACTTTTAAATAATTAGAGAACCAATCCGCAGCTTGATCCTACCCAGTCCAAACCCTTATTAAAATCCACTCCAACCATTTTCCCGCGCGTTAAACGGACGAGCGTATGAAGCGCCTGCGGTTTCGGTTCTCCTTCGCTCCAAATTAGCAAGACGCGCAGTTCACCTCGAACTTCATTGCCATCGGGAGTTGTGATGATATCTGCATATTCTACTTTTTCCTGTAAAAGCCATTTACTTCGATCTTCTTTCGGAATTGCTTCGATATCGTAAAGAGTTGGATTTACATTCACGCCGATCCCGGCAAATGAATAGAGCGGCTTAAGAACATAATGCGAAAGATCGAGATGCTTATAATCAGCATCGCTCAAATACCATGCATTCGGAACTGCTTCATTTGTACCTACAAGATGCGGTAGTAAAACTTTCGATATTTGGAAATACCAGTTCGGATGCCCTGCCCATTCTACATCATAACTCTCTCGAATATCAAAACGCAGTTCGATTTTTTTTCTGAGCAATTCATCGGCAATGGCTCGATTGTAAATGCGTTTAATACGAATGAGATTGCCTTCGGAATCGGGATGAAAAAGTTCATTCCCTTGCGAAATCACTGCTTCAATATCAACGATATGAATACCAAGATGTTTTTTAGCAAGAAAAAAATCGCACTTTGTTTTCTGGTTCATCGGATCAATCTCAAGCAAAACCGTCTCATTCGGATCGCAATCAGAAACGATCGCCTTTTTCAGAATCTCATAATAATTTTCTATTCCGGTCTCAGGAGTTATAAGTCCGCACAGTTCTTTCGGTAATTCATACAGATCTCTAATGCTTTCGCTCAATTGTGGCTGGTAGTGATAAAGAGAAGGAAAGCCTTGTAATTCTATAAGCTTGAATTCAGGATTCTCTCGTGAGCCCGTGATCGCAAAATCTACTGCGGCAAAAAGTGGAAGTGAAGTTTCGTCTGCAACATTAAATTCCGTAGGAATTGCTTGTTTACCAATCTTTTGAAGTTCGGGTGTAACTGAGTTCATGAGAATTTCTTCGGCAAGCTTGCCTGCATGAGCCGTCATCTTATGACTCAGAAACAGCGGAGTTTCGGCAATACGGAAATCTATCTTGCAGCCGCAGCGATGTTCAATATCGGCGATTTGCTTATGATAGTTCTCTTCTGAGTATTTAGCGTTGAATTCTTTGCGTAGTTCGGGTACCATCTTTATACATTTTGCAATGGAAGTATTCCATCTTCGCTTGCCTCATTTGCTACCTGCAGTTTCTCGATCTTTATCTGTTCCAGCCTGTGCCGGATTTTTCTCTTGACAACAAATTTCATTCCTCCGGCGACAATCTCATCGCCGACATTTGGAATCCTGCCGCAAATTTTTTGGACAAAGCCGGATATTGTCTGGTATTCAGCACTTTCTTCGATCTTCGGAAAACGGTCTTTGTAACGTTCGTTGAAATCTGAGACATTCATGCTCGGATCGATATATAATGCATCTCCGATCTCGAAGGCATTACGCTCGTCAGAGGCAACATCTGATTCATCACGGATCTCACCAACCAGTTCTTCTAAAATATCTTCAAGCGTTATTATCCCCTCAACACCTCCATGTTCACTCACAACGATTCCCATGTGAACACGTGAGCGGCGAAATTCCAAAAGTAATTTTGATATCGGCTGAGTTTCGCTTACATACTGAACGGGACGTGTAGCACGCTCTAACAATTTATAAAATTCATCGCTGCCGTTTTGGCTGGGAGCCGTGAAACGTTCAAGCTGTGAAAAATGAGGGAGCAAATCTTTTATATACAACACACCCGTAATTTCATCGAGCGAAGTCTTATAAAGAGGCAAACGAGAGAAACCGTCATTCTGAATGATCTGCATGATATCTCGCGGTTCGCCGGCGAGATCGATACCGACCACATCGGAACGATGTACCATCACCTCTTGTGCCGTAGTCTCAGTAAATTCAAAAACCGATTCGAGCAGATCCGATTCTGCACGTGTTACAACGCCACGCTTGGCAGATTCCATTAGCACAGTTTTTAATTCTTCTGCAGTATGCCCTTCCCCTTCGGCGGAACTCTGCACACCTAATAATCGGAGTAAAAGATTCACCAACCAGTTCAAAGACCTGATGACAGGATTAAAAAAGACGAAAAAAATATGCAACGGAGATGCGATGCGTAACGCCACTTTCTGATCATTGCCGATAGCGATCATTTTCGGAAGCTGCTCACCGATAACAATATGCAACATGGTAATGACTGCAAAACCAATAATAATGCTTGCTGTATTCAAAACTGCCAGAGGCATATTGAAGAAGGCAAAAAGTGGTGCAAGTATTGCCGCCGTCGTTGGTTCACCCACCCATCCGAGCGCCAGGCTTGCCAGGGTAATTCCTACTTGTGTCGCAGCAAGATACTCATTAATATTCTCGGAAATTGCCTTCAGAAGCTGCGCTTTTTCATGCCCCGCTTCGATCAGTCCGGTTATCTGCGTGCCGCGAACTTTTACAATAGCAAACTCCGCTGCCACGAAAAAACCGTTCAGCGCAATAAAGAAAACTACCAGAAACAGATGAAATACGATATCCATAGAGATTGATTAGAATACAAAGATACGCTTTCATCATACTATACCCCTCGTACCAAGCAATTCTCAGCTCTTAAGTTATTTTCTTCTCGAGGAAGTTTTACCAGCTTCATTTGCAAAGAATAGTCTCAATTAATGGCTACGTATTTAGGTACTCACAGTATTTCTTTTAGTGGAAATTCAATGAAGAAAAAAAAAGAATGCTCCACAGTTTTATTGTTTCCAATTAACTGTAGAGCATCTCTTCCGGTTCAGCCTTCTAAAAACTATTTCGCATCTCTCTTTTCGTGCTCTTCACCTTTTTCGTGATGTTTAAAGAATTTTTCTGCCTTTGCCTGTTGCTCGGGCGTCAGAACTGCAAAGATTTTACCCTTTGTGTCCTCTCTATCTTTATGCATTTGATCGCGAAGTGCCGCACGTTGATCTTTTGGCGCCGCTTCCATTTTATCGTGATCGGCTTTCATTTGTGGCTTGGATTCATCCATGATAGCTTTGACCTGCGTTACCTGAGCAATAGAAGGTTACCTGAATAATTATTCATACTTAGCGAAGGTAGGGGAAGGGACTGTAGTCCGCCATTTTTAATGTGGGGCGCGCTCAGAGTCCGGATCCCTAAAGTTTAGTACAAAAAATCACCGGAACCTCTCCACTATTTCCGGCATTTCCATACAAGTATTCCCCGTGTATTTCGCTCACTTTTTCGCCCCCTCAAAAATGAAACGCATTCTCATCTTTCTCGCTTTTGCGGCGATAACTGTTTCGTCGTCTCTATTTGCACAAACACAAATCAACTTTCGTTCTGCCGGAAACGGCCTCTGGAGTGATTCCCAGATCTGGGAAAAAAATGAAGCCGGAATCTGGTTAAAACCGGTCGATGGAATCTATCCCGGTGAGCGTCGAAACCGCGACGCTAATGTTACCGTCGGTAACGGCAGTACGATCACGGTCGGTAAAGATGAAGTCGTAAATATAAACTCTCTTTGTATAAATGGAGGCAGAGTTGTTGTCGAAGGTACGCTTATTATAGGACCGACAATCAACGATCCGACAGATCCTAATGATATCCCCAATATTGATTCCGTCATTCAAGCTCCTATAGATCCAATAGCAGGGGATGCTCCGCAACTTTTACAGAATGTTCCAAATCCTGTAGCTCCTCAATTCGGATATGAAACGACGATAAAATTTTACCTCGATAAACAATATTTAAATGCACGAGTAACGGTCTTCGATCAGCTCGCGCATATTGTCCGAAATGTATTCGATGGGCAAAATGCTTCATCAGGATGGCATGCAGTAAAAGTGCGACTTGATGGAATTCAATCAGGCACATACCTATTGGTTCTTGAATTGCCTAATACAATTTTGAGAAGGATGATTATGGTGCTACGATAATTTCCAGAGAATGGAGTAGGTGAAGGCTTTAGCCTGCGAGATTGTCTCAATAAGAACCGGGTTCACAGTCTAATGCCTTAGCCTATTGAAGCAAATAAGTCGTATTTTTGCCTTCACAATGACAGATCAACAATTACTAAAAGCCTGGCGCGCAGGAAAACCCGATGCGATCTACCTCTTCTATGGCGAAGAAGAATTTCTTCGTGCCGAGATGCTCCAACGCGCGCTTGATATATTCATCCCGGATGTCTCACTGCGCTCATTTAATTACGATCAGCTATCGGGTAATGATTTCAAGATCAATGACGTCATTAATCATGCAAAGAATTATCCCGTAATGGCTGAAATGCGTGTTGTCATCTGTCGCGAAGCAGAAAAACTTTTTAAGGTGCGTGAAACCGGAAAAGTGAAATCGAAGGACGATGATCCCTTCGAGCAATTTTATAAATATCTTGAAGATCCGAACCGCAGCACTCTTTTGATCTTCGATATGATAAAGAACGGTCCAAAGAATCAGCATCCGTGGAAAGATCTTTTTGCAAGGACAACGACACTTGAATTTCCTGTTTTAAAAGAACCGGCTGCAATTGAATGGATAACCGACCGTGCATCGAAATCCGGAAGATCACTTGCTACAAATGCTGCACATTCTTTAGTTGCACATGTTGGTACCGATCTTCGTACCCTTGCAAGCGAGTTGGAAAAACTACTTGCTTATATCGGAGATAATCAAACTATTTCAATAAAGGATGTTGAAACAACGGTAGGAGTATCGCCAACATATAATATTTTCGAACTTCAAAAAGCGATCAGTACCGGCAACAAAGGGCGAGCAACGGAGATCGCAATGCGTATGCTCGAAGCCGATAAAGGCGTACGCTATCCGATGTTTGCATTCCTAAGCAAATATATAGAGCAACTTTTCATTGCGAGAGAGATGAGTGCAAATCGAGAAAGCGATTCTGCAATCGCACAAGCGATGGGACTCTATGGCGGCGGCGCATATTATGTAAAAGATTATATTTCCGCCGCAAGAAAATATTCACCCTCTCGTCTGGATGGTGCATTAAAAGCTCTCGTCAGAGCAGAGTTTGATACACGAAGAGTGAAGATCGACGATTCATTATTGGTAGAGAGATTAATTACGGAGATTACTCCTATCTAAACTGGGATTGATGTAATTCCTGTGATTATTTAATAAAATCTTAGGGATCGCAATAGTCAAATACATCCCTGTCAGAGAATTAACATCGCATCTCCATAACTCAAGAACCTGTATTTCTCTCCGATTGCATGATGATATGCTTTCATAACATTTTCATATCCTGCAAAAGCGCTGATCATCATAAGCAGTGATGATTTTGGTTGATGAAAATTTGTAATGAGTGCATCGACAATCTTGAATGTATATGGCGGATAAATAAAAATCGATGTATCCCCGCTCTGTGCCACAACCTTTCCGTTTATATTTACGGCGCTTTCTAATGTTCGCGCTGCTGTTGTTCCGACAGCAATAATTTTCCCGCCTTTTTCTTTTATCATATTAATTTTTTTTGCAGCTTCTTCGCCTATTTCAAAATATTCCGAATGCATTTTATGTTCGCGAATATCTTCAGCTTCAACCGGACGGAATGTGCCGAGACCGACATGCAAAAGAACTTTAACAAGAGTAATTCCTTTTGCTTCTATGTCATTTAAAAGCTCTTTCGTAAAATGTAAACTTGCAGTCGGCGCAGCGACAGCTCCGTTTATATTTGCAAATACGGTTTGATAGCGTTCTTTATCTATCTTTTCTGCATCTCGTTTTAGATATGGGGGGATCGGCATTGCACCGGCTGCATCAATCGCTTCTTCAATATTTAACTTCGAATGGAATTGTACAATTCGCTCGCCCTCGGATAATTCCTCCGTTATTTCGCAATTTAGATTGTCGTTAATAATTATTTTCTCGCCTTGTTTTACTTTCTTCGCCGGTGCAGCGAGAACATTCCATGTATCGGTTCTCTCAGCTTGTTTATGGAGAAGAAATATTTCGACATGCGCACCGGTTGTTTCGCGAATTCCTGAAAGGCGAGCAGGGATTACGCGGGTTTCATTTAGTATAAGGGCATCGCCGGGTTTGAGATGTTCAAGAATGTTCAGAAATTTTTTGTCTTCATATCTTCCTGAATCACGATGGAGAACAAGCAATCTTGAATCTTCACGATGGGCCGGGGGATAGCGCGCAATTAATTCATCGGGAAGAGTGTAATCGAAATCGGAAAGTTTCATACTAACTCCGAATGCAATTCCTGAATGCTCCGCACAATACGCTCTCCTTTGCGAAGCGAATGCACTGCGCTTACGACACTTGCCGCTGCTGAAAGTGTTGTCATGAACGGCACTTTATATGCTAAGGCCGACCATCCTATTTCATATTCCGCGATACGCGAAATTTCACCGCTGGGAGTATTGATGACAAGCTGAACTTCGCCATTTTTGATCGCATCGATAATATTCGGTCTGCCTTCAGTGACTTTATTTACACTTTCAGCAGGAATATCGTGCTCAGTTAAATATTTCGTCGTACCGCTTGTTGCAATAATTCTGAACCCAAGATAATGGAATCCTCTGATGATCTCTGCTGCGCGCGGCTTCTTATCCTGATCGCGTAAAGAAACAAAGATCGTCCCTTGGGTCGGAATTCTTATTCCTGCTGCGAGATGCGATTTTAATATCGCTTCGCCGAAGTCTGCTCCGGAACCCATGACTTCTCCTGTCGAGCGCATTTCCGGTCCTAAGAACATTTTAACGCGCGGAAATTTGTCAAAAGGGAAAACGGATTCTTTGATCGCAACGTAGCGTGTATGCTTATCAAAATCTTTTACATCGAATTCCCTGAGCATCCTACCGGTCATTATTTTCGCAGCGATCTTCGCAAGCGGTCTTCCTGTTGCTTTTGAAACAAAAGGCACTGTACGGCTAGCGCGAGGATTGACTTCAAGGACATAAACAGTGCTATCTTTAACAGCGAATTGAATGTTAATAAGACCGATGACATTTAAGGCATTGGCAAGCATACGAGTATATGCTACGATGAGCGCGTAAACATCTTCGCTTGTATCATAAGGCGGTATGACGCTCGATGAATCGCCGGAGTGTATTCCTGCTTCTTCGATATGTTGCATGACGCCGCCGATAATTACCGTGCCTTCTTTATCGCGCACGGCGTCTACATCAAATTCATAAGCATCTTCTAAAAATCTGTCAATTAATACGGGACGCTCATGACTGACACCTTTGGCGCTTGCCATATATTCAGAAACTGATTCCGGACGGTAACAGATTTCCATTGATCTGCCGCCAAGAACATAGGACGGGCGAACGAGAACAGGATAGCCGATCTTATCGGCTATAGCAACAGCTTCTTCTTCCGTTGTTGCAGTGCCATAAGGTGGGCATTTAATGCCGAGCTTATCGATGAGTTCACCGAAACGTTTACGGTCTTCTGCGATATCAATATTATCAGGCGCAGTCCCTAAGATCGGAACACCGGCAGCTTCAAGTTGCTTAGCAAGTTTTAGAGGAGTTTGTCCTCCAAAGGTAACAATAACGCCATCCGGTTTTTCGTGATCTAAGATATTCATCACGTCTTCAAAAGTCAGCGGCTCGAAGTAAAGCTTTGTGCAAGTGTCGTAATCGGTGGAGACGGTTTCAGGATTGCAATTGATCATGATCGTCTCGTAACCCTCTTCGGCAAGAGCTTGAGCGGCATGAACGCAGCAATAATCGAATTCAATACCTTGTCCGATACGATTGGGACCCCCGCCTAAGATCACAACTTTTTTCTTATCGGTACGGACTGACTCATTCTCTTCTTCGTAAGTTGAGTAATGATAAGGTGTTTCAGCCGCGAATTCAGCAGCACATGTATCTACTGTTTTGAAAACAGGTACAAAGCCCAAACGCTTTCGTTCAGTGCGAACTTGTGCTTCGGTAACTTTATAAATTTCAGCGATCTGTTTATCGCTAAATCCATCGCGTTTTGCGTTATAAAGGAGTTCGGAATCTATAGTAAACTTATTCATTTGTGCAAAATTACGAAATGGGAAACGTCTGAACTAGAATTTATGGGATTATTGGAATTTCTAAGATAATTATTTTCGAAAAAAATATTAGATTAATCTAAACTATTCCCTTACTTATTTTAGGTATTTCTCCAGAAAAATATCCATCTCAAGCATCGGAGCATTCTTTTTTAGAGTTGTTCCGATAAATCTAAATTTGTTTTCACTTACAGGTTTATAGTATCGTCTTTCCGCAATCCTATCGGATGGGTAAAGTACAAGAACACCTTCTGATATAACGCTCCATCTGCCGGAGGAAGCATCTGACAATGTATTCCCGACTGAGTCAACGCCAGTGGTGTAAAGGCTATCGTCCATAAGTAAAATAAATTCAGATAGCGGCTGTCCTTGAAAACCCGATGTTTTTCCAACGATCTTCCACGTTCCTATCAGATCAGATTTATTTGATTGCGCAGCAACTGTGGATGATGCTGCAATAACCAAAATTAAGATCAAAAACAGCTTTTTCATGAGAGTATGGTTTTGTGGCAAGGTGATCGAACTTTGAGCAAACGATGCAAAGTATTCTTAATTTTGCATTACCAATTACAAACACATTTGATAAAAGAAGAATGCTCATAACATTTGAAGGCATTGATGGCTGCGGAAAATCGACACAGGCACAATTACTTGCCGATAGACTTCGTGCCGAAAATATTGAAGTACTGCTCTTACGCGAACCGGGGGGAACGGAGTTGTCGGAGCACGTCCGTACCATCCTCTTAAACAAAGAATTCTCACATCCTTTGACAGCAGAAGCAGAGCTTTTGCTTTTTGCCGCAAGCCGCGCTCAGCTCATTCACGAAGTAATTCTTCCGGCATTAGAGCGAATGGCAATTGTCATCCTTGATCGCTTTACCGATTCAACCGTCGCTTATCAAGGCTTCGGAAGAGGTGTACCGCTTACGCATATAAATCATATTAACTCGCTTGCTGCAGCCGACGTTGAACCTGATCTTACCTTTCTTCTCGATATACCTCTCGAACTTGCTCTCAGGCGTCGTAAAGGCACAAAGAACGACCGCATCGAATCCGAAAGCGAGATATTCTATTCCCACGTACTGCAAGGTTATATGTACCAAGCTCAGCATCACGGCGACCGCATTAATGTTCTCAACGGAGAAGATTCCATCGAAGAGATCCACCACAATATTTGGAGATTAGTAGAGTATGAGCGGGGCAATGATGTGCGGCATGCACATCGTGTGGAGTAAATTTTTAGTTTATTTCTCCAGTCGCATCGCAGTAAAGAGCACGACATCCCCTATTGATTCTTCAGTAATTCTAGTCAGCAAGTAATGCTTCTGCGGGAACGCCAAGCTCCGTATGCATTTTTCGCATCATTCCAACTGTGAGTTTGCGCTTGCCGGAAAGAATTTCAGAGGCTCTGCTTTTATAGCCAAGATATTTGGCAAGATCAGAGCTTTTCATACCGAGTTGATCCATACGAAATTTAATCGCTTCTATCGGGTGCGGCGGACCAATAGGATAATGCTCGTGCTCATACGCTTCGATCAGCGTAAAGAGTATTTCCAACTCGTCTTCTTCAGCGCTGCGAGGCTTTGCATTCCATAATGTTTCAACACGAGCTAAAGCGTGCTTATGATCTGCTTTTGTTCTGATCGGTTTAATATTCATATCGTGCTCGCATCTATTTTGTCATATTCTTTATGAGTACCGATAAAACGGATAAATATTTTGCTGACGCGAAATCTGACAAGTACGATAAGCCTGTACTCATTTCCTTTAATATTAAAAACTACACGATCTTTGCGCACGATACTTGCAGAAGGATACAGCCGCTTAATGTCCTGAAACGATTTCCAATTTGCTCTTTTCGCTTCAGCATACCATGCTTTTAGCGGTTGCTCTGTCAGAGGGTGTTTTTCCCAAAACGCCCTGAGGGTACTTATGGCAATGATCCTCATAGTGAGTAAACAATACTCCTTGATAAAAGTTACCAAAATGGTAACTTTTATTTCTCCGGTCTCATCGCAGGAAAGAGCACAACATCTCTAATCGATTCTTCTCCTGTCATTATCATGACAAGCCTATCTATTCCGAATCCAAGTCCCGCCGTCGGCGGCATCCCTGTTTCCAGAGCACGGAGGAAATCTTCGTCGAGCGCCATGGCTTCATCATCGCCGCGGGCTTTGAGTTTGGCTTGCTCTTCGAAGCGAGCACGCTGATCGAGAGGATCGTTCAGTTCGCTAAAAGCATTGGCAAGCTCTTGGCCGTTCACCATCAGTTCGAATCGCTCGACAAGTCCGGGCTTTGTCTTATGGTTCTTCGCAAGAGGCGACATGGAAAGAGGATAATCAGTAATGAAGGTCGGCTGAATTAAATTCGCTTCAACTTTCTCTGAAAATAATTCATCAATGATCTTTCCTGATCCTGCATTTGCTTCGATATGAATTTCGAGCTTCTTCGCGGTTTCACGCAGTGCGGCTTCATCCATCTCGCTTACATCGATGCCGGTAAATTCTTTGATCGAATCATACATTGTAACTCTGCGATATGGCGGGGTAAAGTCTACTACTACACCATTCTTTTGTGTGAATTTCATATCGCCGCCCGTTACTGCGCGGGCAACTTCGGCGAACATCTGCTCGACGAAATCCATCATCCAATTATAATCTTTGTAGGCAATGTAAATTTCCGCCATCGTAAATTCCGGCGAATGATTTTTATCCATTCCCTCGTTGCGGAAATCTTTGGAAATCTCATACACACCTTCAGCAAGTCCGCCGACAATAAGCCTCTTTAAATATAATTCATCGGCAATGCGTAGATAGAGATCGAAATCAAGCGCATTATGATGTGTTACGAATGGACGTGCATAAGCTCCGCCATAAAGCGGCTGCAAGACGGGGGTTTCAACTTCCAAATATCCCCGCTCATCGAAAAATCTGCGAATCGTCGTAATGATCTTCGAGCGTTTTCTAAATGTCTCACGAATATGTGGATTAGCAATAAGATCAATATAACGTCTGCGATAACGAAGCTCTTTATCGCTGAACGCATCATGAATAATTTTCTCGCCGGTTGCCTCATCAATTTCTTCTTTGACAACAGGCAGCGGCTTTAGCGCTTTTGCCAGAACTTCAAATGACTGTGTATGAAGAGAAATTTCACCTGTGCGAGTGCGGAAAATAAATCCTGTTACGCCGATGATATCACCCATATCCAGAAGCTTCAGCGTTTCATATCCTTCACCAAGTTCATCGGATTTAAAATAAAGCTGGATCTTCCCTTCTTCATCCTGTATATGCACAAAACTTGCCTTGCCCATCCGGCGAACTGCCGTGATGCGTCCGGCAACAGATGCAACCGGCTTTGCCTCAAGATTCGCTTCATCGAAGAGCGCGCGGGCTTGGGTTGAGGAATGAGTCCGGTTAAATGAATACGCGTACGGCTCTATGCCGCGGTCGCGCAGAGCTTTGAGGGATTGCAAGCGCTCCTGTTCCTGATCGGAAAGCAAGCTATAATCGAGAGTAGAAAGATTCGGTAGTTCTGACATTATAACGTAAATGTAATTGTGCTCTGGTAAACGGAGACGGTCAACAATTGTTCACGTTAGTAAGTTGTTTTTTTCAGGATCGGTACTTCGGATACCAATAAAAATCGCATGCTGACACCAAAAGGCACAGAAAATAACCGTTTCTGAACAACTGGATAGATTAGACGTATCTTTGCATACCCACGTAATACCCCATTCGTACCGGAGCCGCTTAGTTAGGAAGGGTTATCGGACGTTTTTTTTAATGTTTCGAATCTCTCAATCAGCTATGCGACTTCGCACCAACCTATTGGCGCTCTGCGCTATTATCTTTTTGCTGCGTTGGGCTAAAATATTTCGTATCTTTGTATAACTATAATACCTGATTACGCTTATTAATACAATTTATAAGGATAATCAGAGGATTTCTATCACAGGAATATTCTGACCAACCATGAAACAGCCAAAGCTCATCGCTTCCGTATTTTGCCTATTTCTTATTCTAAATTTCTCAAATGCTTTTGCCCAGCATTTTGTTCAATTAGATGATGGTGCAGTCCATTATACACTCATCAAAGGTCAGACGACCGATCCACTCGATATCTATACATTTCCGCCCGGTGGCGGCACGATCCTGACTACCGGCGGCGGCGGCCCAAGCTTTGCTTGGCTCGTGGGCGGAAACACTTCAGTCAGTAGCACCTTGCTTGGCAATAACGATGTAAACGGAAACCTCGATCTTCGTGCAGGCAATGCAACACGTTTGAGTTTGAACGGAGCAACCGGAGCGGTAAATGTTGCGGGTTCACTTTTCGGAGTTAATGGAGTAACGTACAC
>JBBQGG010000012.1:0-55014 GCA_038322815.1 Kapaibacterium sp. (SeqCode) | reverse complement strand
CATTTCCAATATTGATGAAACCGAGAACGGCATATCAGCCAGAGTTTATTCGCTTCCGTCCTTCAGCACCGGGTCCCTTTGTAGGGCAAATGCAAGTCACCAGTCATTACAGAGGTTGCACTATTACGAAGACGATCGATTTTACTGGTTCAGGTATTTCCGTTGATGTGGCTTTTACCACTCCGAATATACTTTTCGGTAATGTTTCTATTGGCAAAAGTTCGACGCTGCAAGCAACGGCAAAAAATAACGGTAAAGATCCGCGTAGTATGTCGTCCTATTTAAAGGTGGGGGATGTGTTTACGATCACCGGCGGAAAAACATTTGGGCTTGGTCCGGGAGCCACGTCGAATATTACAGTGGACTTTCGTCCCCGCGAACCGAAAACATATTACGATACACTGTGCATCTTCGATCTTCAATGTTATGGCACTATCTGCATTCCGATAAGTGGCACCGGTGTGTTCGAACAATTTAAATTCCAGCCGCCCTTCCTTGATATTGAAAATGTTCTCGGCTGTCAGTGCAGAACGCAGAGTGATACCGTTACAAATATATCAGGGGTAACGGTTACCATAACCGGTGATCAGCTTATTGATCCGAGTGGAAAATATACACTGCTCAATCATATTCCTTCCGGAGCTACACCTGATAAAAAATCATTTATTTACAATGTAAAGTACTGCCCTAATGATATTTTACAAGATCGCGCTGATAGATCATATATCCAGATCGATCTTTCAGACGGGACGAAATATCAACTACTCCTTCAGGGCTCGAGCATGACTCCGAAACTTGCAGTAACGACGCTGACAACATACGGACCCGTAGAAGTAGGTTGGCGTAAAGATGATAGTATCACTATCGAAAATATTTCGGCGATTCCGGTTCATATTACCTCTGTCGCGACTCCGCCCGGATATTCACTTCTCTCGACCTCTCCGGTATTGCCGCTCTGGCTTAACCCACGCGATTCACTTACTGCGTATGTGCGTTTTGCACCAACGGCTGCGCAGAATTATAATGATAATGTTACGGTCACCATTGATACTCCATGCGGAAAACAGACAACAGGAGCGGTAAGCGGCAGCGGCACGATCGTTCGGCTTGATGTTCCGGTTCAATTAATTAATTACGGGCTTGTTAAGCCATGTGATTGTTCCGAACGCGAGATACCTCTTACGAATGAAAGTGATTTTATTCCGATAGTCATTGATTCGATCTGGATCGATGATGTCGGTTTGCCGAATCCGAATAAATCTGTCTTTAAGTGGCGTTCAAAATTGACCGGAGATACATCAGGCTCATTTGTTATTCCGCCCAAGACACAGGATACTCTTGTTGTTACCTTTTGTCCGAATATTCCTGCAATAGCGCAGAACCTGACGATGAATGCACAGATCCATATTAAAGCAAGATCAAGTGCAAACGTATGGAAGCAGCAATTTAATACGTATCTTTCGGGCAGGCGAGAAATGAATTTCCAGCCAAATCAAGCTATTGTTGCATTTCCTAACACCCATGTTGATACTACGGCACTGCCGATAAAAGTTAGTGTTGTTGTGCCCGATGCTTTTACCAATCCGAGCGGCGACAGTATAATCTTTACGAAGACGACATTCGTACCTGATCAGAAAGTATTCACCGTTTCCGAGTGCTCGGGTAAGCAATTACCTTGGATCGTTCATCGCGGCGAAAAACTTTGTCTTTCATTTACATTCTTTCCACGCGCACCGAAAAAATATTCTGCCCGATTAAATCTCTTTACAAGTTACCCATGTGATGGTGTTGACACATCAATTCTTCTCACCGGCGAAGGCTTTGCACCTTCGTATGGCATAACTACGGCATTCGATACTACTGCTTCGCGTATTAATCAAGATACTTTTCATATTACGACGTGTGATACCCTTGTGATCCCGATCATGATCTCACGTGACATCCCACAGAGTATCATTGATATGCTTTTCCATTTGGGATATGATACTACTAAACTCAGGTTTTTAGATATCCTAACTCAATACACAAATCAGACCTCAGTTCTTGATAGCTCCGGTATATGGGCTGACCTGAAGAATGCACGTAATGTGAAAGCCGGTACGTTTTGCTATGTTCGTTTCTTACCAAAAGGCGATACAGCAGATTTCCTCATGACGCTTGATAATTTTAATTTCGATAGTGATTCAATTGTTTTCTTTAAGATTGTTGCCACAAATGATCATTGTAGGATTCTTATCGATAATCCAAAGATCAGCGTTCAGAAACAAACTAATTTTGATACCGTGCGGGTCAAGCAGTGTAAGGATCTCACAGTAATTGTCCGCAATCCGGGGCTTGTTCCGATGCGTTTCGATTCGCTATCAACATTGCCGCCATTCCATCGCGTTGTAGCTTCGGATAAGCCGTATCCTCTTACGATGCAGCCGGGTGATTCAATTGTACTCACAGTCCGGTTCTGTCCGCTTGCCGATAGCTTGATCGACACATCGATCTTTGCATATTCGAATAAACCGTGTCCTATAGTTGATACAGGGCATATTCATAGTTATGGCTATGCGCCGCCATATCCGCTTACACTTTCTTTCGATTCGCGAATAGGATTTGTCGACACAGTCGGAGGAAAAATAGGGGATACGATCATTGTGCCTATACTGATGAATGTTGATATGCCGCTGACGCCTATAGACATAAAATATACTCTTGTCTATAATAAATACGCGCTGCAATATCTCAGTGCAGTTTCGAAATATACAAAACCTACAGTAACATATCAACCGGGGAAATTAGATATTGATCTTTTGAAGTGTGATAGCGTCATCGCCGGGGAAATTACAAGGCTGAAATTCCGAGTAAATGTGCCGGATTCTGTTATCAGTTCGATCATAGTAACACCGAGAAAATTCACAAGCGATTCGATCATGTTCATCAAGCCTGTTCCTACAGGCGATACAAGCGCAGTGAAGGTTGATCCGAAATGCACGATCAGCTATCTCATCTTTAACGGAGGAGCAAATTCATTTATAGCCCCTCATCCCAATCCGACAACAGGAAAAGTAGAAACGGAAGTGCAATTTTTTGAGGATGTTAATCCGAAGTTAACGATCTATTCAAGTACCGGAGCAAAAGTAATGGATGTACTTGATGGCTCTGCTATGATGAAAGCCGGAAGATATAAAGTAGAATTTGACGTCTCACGTCTTTCGGAAGGGGCATACACACTTACCTTTGAAGCCGGAGAGTTCAGGGGGACAAAGAGAATCATTGTCAGGAGATAATTTTTGCATGTCATTGCGAAGAGCGAAACAGGTACAAAGCACTTCGCAGAGATATGTCATTCCGAACGGACACCGGTACATATATAAAAAAACGTAGTATTCTTTCGTGAAGCAAATACTTTCTCTCTTACTCACAATATTTATTGCAATACCTCTGCATGCCCAAAACTCAGAGGAACTTGTTAAGCAAAATACTGAAAAACCCGTTGCATTCCGTCTTGGAGTGCATGGTGATTATTCTATCAACTATCATAAAACAACGGCAAATGTTTTTTGTTGTGATTATGGATGTGGCGTCTTTGGCAACGGAACCGGCAAAGGGTTCTCAATAGGATTACTCGGAGAGGTACCGCTCTTCAAAAAACTTGATGCGTATGTATCGGCAGGTTATGCGCAGCGTGGCGGAAATTTTAGTGCTGCCATCAGCAATTTCCCAAGTCTCGATCCGAATACGAATCAATATTCTTATGTCAGTACGACGCATACTTATACGTCATCAATTCCGGAAATACTTGCCGGTCTCGGTTTGAAATATACTCCATTCTTAAAAATTCCAATATATATTCGCGGTGGATTCACACTGAACTTTCCGTTTTCCTCAAGTTCAACCTATACCCAGACCGAACATATCACGTCTCCGCAAGGAGTAACCTACCCCCAAACACATACGACATCTCTTATAGATGGTTCGGGACCTATCATAAATTTAAAAGAGACTTTTGGTGTGACAGGCGGAATTGGTTATCCTTTTCCTCTCTCAGAACGGTTGAGCGCAGCTCCTGAAGTTGAATATTATTTTCCTTTTACTCAGGTTAAGCAGGATTATCATTGGTCAACTCAGACATTACAGGCAGGGGTTGCTTTGCGTTATAATTTCTATAAAGTAGTGCCACCTTCACCGCCACCGCCTCCACCACCGCCTCCACCACCACCTCCGCCACCTCCTCCGCCGGCAAAGCCTGTGCCGCCTGTTGCGTATGTAGGTTTAGCGGAGCCGAAATCGGTGAGCGTCTATGAGACAACGGTTACAGAAACATTTCCGATATTGCCGTATATTTTCTTCGATAGCGCCAGCACAAATTTTGTGCCGCGTTACCATACGATCACCTCAGGCGAGCGTTCGAATTTCAAAGAAGCTGCATTGCCGCATAATTCGCTTGGAGCGTATTATCATATACTGAATATTATCGGTAAGCGTATGACAGAAAAATCCGAAGGTGCAATAACGTTGAACGGCACAACTGACGGACGGGAAGTATCTACATCTGCATCAAAAGAACTTGCTAACTCGCGTGCTGAAACCGTAAAAAAATATCTCGTCGATGTTTGGAGAATACATCCGAATCGCATCGAAGTACGATCCAGTAAAAATCCGACTATTCCTTCATCATTGAAAGATACTGCCGGTATCTCGGAGAATCGAAGAGTTGAAATTCTTGCTGAAGATGAATTGCTCCTCGCGCCTGTCGTTCATGCGCAATTTAAGGAGTATGCTATCACGCCTGATGCAGTACCGTTTGCAATGAGCGTTCGTGCTTCAGCTCCGATCTCATCATGGAAGCTTAATGTCGGAGCACATAACAAAAACATCTATTCTGTAGGCGGAGCAGGGGAGCCGCCTGCCGTTATTGCATGGAAGCTTGGAAATTCTGATGCAGAAAAAATTGCTGGCACGATAAAAGGAAGTGAACAATTAGTTTGCGCACTTGATATTACCGATAATCGGGGTATTAACGGATCATCAAGTGTTAATCTTCCAGCAACATTGGAGTCGAATCCATACGAGATCTCACGTCTCTCGCTTGTCGTTTTTGATTTCGATAAAGCTGATATTAATGATGCAAATAAAAAAATGGTGTCTGAATTTGTATCGAAGACAATTCACGATGGTTCGACCGTTTCCATCACCGGAACAACTGATGCCATGGGCGAACTCGATCACAACAAAGAACTTTCAACTTCTCGAGCCTTTGCTGTCCATAAACTGATCAAAGATGAAAATGCAGTTGCGCAAGTAACGAAGGTCGAAGGTATAGGTCCGACGTATTCACCGGAGATGAATTCAACTCCTGAAGGAAGATATTATTGCCGAACAGTAACAGTTCAGGTTCAGACACCTGTGAAGTAGTTTTGAATTTTGAATTGTGAGTTTTGAGTTAGTGGGGCGGACTCTTAGTCCGCCAGTCATATCTTTTATTATGAAATAATTTCTCCTCTCAAATCGTTTTACGTATTAATCATTTATAAATTTTCAGCAGACCAATATGAATTTCCCATTAACCCGCGGCAAGGCAACAAAACAGCCGCATGTAGGACTGCCCGAGGGCACATTCGAAGAAGAGCATGGCCGCGAAGGATTTTTCGGGCGCGTATCGCATCTTTATCACGCTCATCCTCCGACTGGCTGGACTCGCATCGAAGGACCGCTACGCCCTCATGCTTTTTATCTTGATAAGATCGAACCGACGGATATGAAAGATGCGGACGGCTTGCCGACAGCGATTCTTTATAATGACGACCTCATTATGCTCATCTCGCGCCGCTCTGAACCGCATACGACATATCTTCGAAATGCTGATGGCGACTTGCTTTATTTCGTGCATCGCGGTGAAGGAAAATTCGAAACGGATTTCGGCGTGCTTGATTTTGAGCCGGGTGATTATATTGTCATACCAAGAGCAACAACCTATCGCATGATTCCCAAGACAAAAGATAATTTCTTTGTTCTTGTTGAAGCACATTCGGAAATATTGCCTCCGACTCCTGAGCAAAAAGGTCTGATGGGAATGCATGCTCTTTATGATATGGGCGCTGTGACGATTCCTGAATTTATCGAATACAAAAAAAGCGATTCGAATGCAAAAGAGTATGAGATTCGCGTGAAACGTCTTGGGGAATGGACATCGATCTATTATCCGTATAATCCAATTGATATACTGGGGTGGAGAGGCGACTTAACGGTATTTAAAATTAATATGCGCGATATTCGTCCGGTGATCTCACCGCGCGTTCATCTTCCGCCGCCGGTTCATACGACATTCTTAGCAAAGAACTTTGTCATCTGTTCTTTCCTGCCGCGTCCGCTTGAAGAAGATAAAGATACGTTGAAAGTACCGTTTTATCATCGTAACAGTGATTATGACGAAGTGCTTTTTTATCATGACGGGGATTTCTTCAGCCGCGATAATATTGAAGCTGCGATGTTGACTCTGCATCCGCAAGGCATTCATCATGGGCCGCATCCGAAGGCGTTGCGTAATCAGGATAAACTGACTCGGACCAATGAATGCGCTATGATGCTTGATGCACATAGTCCGCTGAAAATTGCCCCCGCCGCTGAAGCAGTTGAGTGGAAAGAGTATTGGATGAGCTGGCAAGATAAAGAAGCGGTAGCGAGTAGTAAGTAGTTAGTAGCTAGTAGTTAGGGTAATTATGAAAATATATTTAACCGTGTTGTCGTTGATTTTATTTTCAATGGCTTTTGCGCTTCCCTGCTTTGCACAAAATCCTATCACGATTACTATCTATCCTGAACTCGATACGCATCGCATAAGTCCGCTGATCTATGGTTCGAACGGACAATCTGATGATCGTGATGAAAATATTACTGCCCGAAGAATCGGTGGGAATAGACTAACCGGATACAATTGGGAAAATAATGCTTCCAATGCCGGAACAGATTATCTCAATCATAGTGATAGTTTTCTTACGTATATTTCCGGAATAACCGGATCCGAAGCCCTAAAACCAGGTATTGTTATCACTGCCTTTCATGATACTTCGCTTGCAATGAATTGCTACTCTCTTGTTACGCTTCAGGCGGCAGGATATGTAGCCTCGGATTTTAATGGTACGGTTTCCAATGCCGAAACTGCTCCATCGGAACGTTGGAAAAAAGTAGAATTTTCAAAAGGAAGCCCTTTCAATCTTTCTCCTGATGTAAACGATAACTTCGTTTATATGGATGAAGAAGTAAATTTTCTTTTGCACACATATCCGCAGAATAAAATCAGAGGATATGAAATAGATAATGAGCCAGGGCTTTGGCCATCCACGCATCCGCGTATTCATCCGAATAAGCCAACGGTCTCCGAATATATTTCGAAATCCTCCGCTCTTTCGAAAGCCGTAAAAGCAGTGGATCCCACAGCCGAGATTTTTGGCGGAGTGATGTATGGATATAATGAGTATCTGACTTTCCAAAATGCTTCTGATTGGAATTCCTATAAATCTTACGGAACATATATCAATGCCTATCTATCAATCATGAAAGATTCTTCCGATCAAGTAGGGAAGCGTTTGCTCGATGCGCTCGATCTTCATTGGTATCCTGAAGCTCAAGGCACTGATAAAAACGGCAAACTTTTGCGTATTACGCAGATCATAAATTCTGATCCGGGCGTTGCCGAGGCTCGTGAACAGGCGCCGCGTACTCTTTGGGATCCGGCTTATAAAGAAAATAGCTGGATCGGCCAATATTATTCGTCGGTTGCTTTGCTACCTTCTCTTAATGCTTCCATTGCAAAATATAATCCCGGTACGAAACTCGCTTTCACGGAAATTAATTATGGCGGCGATTCATCCATCTCCGGCGCTATTGCCATGGCAGATGTTTTTGGAATTTTCGGCAAATATGGAGTCTACATGTCGAATTATTGGGGACCGCTCGAAAGCTTTGTGGCATCCGCATATAAAATATACCGTAACTACGACGGTTCAAAATCAACCTTCGGCGATACCTATTGCAGATCGACGACAAGTGATTCTGCTACATCATCGGTTTATACTTCGCTTGATTCTCATGACAGTACAAAATTGCATGTCATTATTATCAATAAGGGGTTTAGCGGGCAGACCGATTTTGCAATTACGATAAATTCAAAAAAGCAATATGAAATTGCTGAGCTTTATTCGCTCAGCTCCGGTAGTCCTTTTATTTACCATCTGAAAGTATTATTTACTTTTGTTAACAATGCTCTGACCTATTCATCCGCACCGCAAAGCATTGCTCATTTTGTGATCTCCGCAGTGCCGAACTCAGGAGTCACTGCTCCGCAACAGCCGAATGCATTAGAATGTAGAAATGATCTCACAGGAAATATTTCGATCATCCATTATCAGGTTTCAAATCCTGCCTCAATTCGTATTATTGATATACAAGGCCGGGTGATAACACAATATGATAACTTGAACTCCGCAGGAACCATAGAATTTACCGGAGCAAGCGGAATGTATGAAGTAATTTTATCCAGTGGTCAGATCGTCGAGCATAAAAAGATAGTAATAATTCATTGATGTCATTAAAATCCCAAACCGTTTTCATCACCGGCGCATCAAGCGGCATCGGACGTGCAGCGGCGATTGCATTTGCAAAGTGCGGCTGCGATCTTTTGCTTTGCGCCCGTCGGATGAATCGTCTTGAAGAATTGAAAAACCAAATTCATTCCCAGTTTCCTGAAATAGATATTCATATTTTCGAACTCGACGTTCGCGATCAAAAAGCTGTTCATCTTGCACTTACTACATTGCCTGAAGAATGGCGGATGATCGATATTCTCATCAATAATGCCGGGCTTTCGCGCGGGCTTGATAAATTTCAGGATGCACTTCTATCCGATTGGGAAGAGATGATCGATACCAATGTGAAGGGCTTGCTCTATGTCACGAAGGAGATCGTACCTGGAATGATCATTCGAGGCAAGGGGCATATCATCAACATCGGTTCCATCGCCGGACATGAAGTTTATCCGAGGGGCAATGTTTATGCGGCTTCCAAGTTCGCCGTTGATGCGATCACCAAAGGTTTGCGGATGGATCTTGTTGATACTCCCATTCGCGTTACGACGATCGATCCGGGTTTAGTAGAAACGGAATTCTCCAAAGTCCGCTTTCACGGCGACGAAGAAAAAGCTGCGCAAGTTTATAAAACCATTAAAGCTTTATCTGCTGAAGATATTGCTGATGCAATAGTTTGGTCCGCCTCGCGTCCGGCACATGTGCAAATCGCCGAGATCATTATTTTCCCAATAGCACAGGCAAGCGCAGCAGTGGTGCATCGGGTTTGACGTATGGAGGTATTGGGGTATGGGCCTATGGTTTGTTTGTTGTTTCATAGTTTAGTAGTGGTTAGTGACTAGGGGCTAGTTTTTTTAGTTAAGTAGTTTGGTAGTCAATTAAAAAGTGTCATTGCGAGGGTTTTTCTTCGACGTTAGGAGAAGAAAAGTCCGCGGCAATCTCAAATAGTTATCATAGTCATAAATCTCCGAACGAGAGGTTCATTGGTGTTATCGTAGTTTAAAAAACACTCCACCGCGATTGCAATTCGCTTCCTAAAATAACTCTTTATATTTTTCCATTTACCGGTGAGGACTACGCTCCATGAGTGCCATCGGAGCAAAATATCAAAAGGAATAAAGGCTGGATTGTGGTTTTTCTACAGCATCTTACAGGACGCAAAACGCTCAAAAATTCACATTAAAAATATATAATGTCATACTTTCAAATGCAAATATACGGAATATGTTCTTAAAATCCTAATCGCGTTTTAAGCAAACCTTAGTAAGCACCTATTAAGTCGTTGATTTATAAGGCCAAAAAAAATGAAAATATTTTTTTGGATAGGTGCCTATTTGGGGAAATGGTGTCGGGTTTCGGAGGTCAGGCGAGCTTTACTCCATCTCTCGGTACTCCGGGAGATGGTTGGTGTGAGGGCATAGAAGATGCATCCAAATTTCCCCGAACAATTTTCAGAGTTTTGGGTGATACTTACTCTCTGCTCAGAACTTTCCCAATGAAACTGACGAAGGAGAAAGGCACAAAAACGGGGAGGATGCGCGATAGGACATGACTATTACTGATCAGGCAAGATGAGTTGAAAATTCCCAAAGTGATAAGGGGTTGGTGGAAAGTCCTTATTTTTGTGTGCTACTAAAGATGGAATTAACGCATTACAACAAAAAATGAAGGCAAACGAAGTTCTACTCAACAGTTTTTTGTCCCAAATTAAAACGCAATTTGTCATTCCTGTTTATCAAAGAAATTATGACTGGACGGAGCACGAATGCAAGTTATTATTCACAGATATTATCAACGTGGGTAAACAGCCTGGAAAAACTCATTTTATAGGGAGTATTGTGTTTATTCATGATAGTGTGTACACTTCAGCCGAAGTAAAACCACTTGTTGTTATTGACGGGCAACAGAGGCTTACAACAATTTCTCTTCTATACCTGGCGCTTTACAAATTTTTTCTTTCTCAAGGAATGCTGGGAAAAGCCACTGAAATAAATGAAACATATATACTTAATAAGTTTGTGTCAGAGGATAGCAGCAAACTCAAACTCAAACAATCTGACATTAATGCTAAGGCATTTAAATTTCTTCTAAGCGATAATGACCCAAATACATATTCCGAATATTCTAGAGTCATAGAAAATTATAAACTTTTTTTTCAAACTATAAATGTTGGAAATTATGAGTTAATCTTGAATGGATTGAACAGCCTGCTTTTTGTAGAAATCTCTTTGGAACGAGGTAAAGATGATCCGCAAAGAATTTTTGAAAGCCTTAATTCGACAGGGCTTGAACTATCTCAGGCGGATCTAATACGGAATTATATTCTTATGGGACTTGAACCTAAAATACAAGCCCGCATTTTCGAAGAATTTTGGGAAGTAATAGAAAATAATGCAAAAGACAAAAGCAGTGAAGAAAGCAGAGTTTCAGAATACATCCGAGACTACTTAACGTTGAAAACAAAAAAAATACCGAATAAAAGCAAGGTATATGAAGAGTTCAAAAACATGTATGATGACAGAAGCGCGAAATTCTATGACGATGATCTCAAGGAGATTAAGAATTTTTCCTACCACTATAATAAACTTATTAATCCTTCAACAGAAATCGATCAGGATATTGCGAAAGAACTTAATTATATTAACAGATTGGAAATAAACGTATCATTCCCATTCCTTATCCCAGTATATGACGATTATCAAAATAAAATTATTTCAAAAGAAATATTTTTAAAAGTCCTTACAATAACCCAATCTTTTGCATGGAGAAGATTTATTGTAAATCTCCCGACAAATGCCTTAAATAAAATTTTTATGACGCTATACTCTGATGTTCATAAAGATCATTATATCGAGTCGATAGAGAGATCATTAATAAAGAAAAGAGGCACACAGCGTTTTCCAAATAACGATGAAATAAATACCACACTTTTTGGGAAAGATGTATATAATGTCCAGTCAAAAAATCGCTTATACTTTCTAGAGTTGTTAGAGAACTTCAACAACCGCGAACATGTATCTGTCGAAAATCCTGATATTACCGTTGAACATATTTTTCCTCAAAACCCCGATTCCAGCTGGAAAAGCGATATTCCCGACGAAGATTATAATACAATAAGAGAAAAATATCTTCACTCGATTTCAAACCTTACACTCTCAGGTAATAACGGAAGCTTGGGGAATAAATCGTTCATGGACAAGAAAACTATGAATAGGATGGCGGAGAACAAGGATATATGTATAGCAGGCTCTGGCTAAACCAATTCTTGAAGGAAATAGAAAAATGGGATTTCCAAGAATTACAAAGAAGATATGGTTTATTATTGAATCGGTTTTTTGAGATTTGGGAATATCCTGACGTTATGCCAATCGCAGAAGACGAAATAGAGCAAGAATATACGATTAATAGTGCTCCAGATCCCACTGGGAAAAAATTACAGTACTTTATTTTTAAGGACGAAAAAATTGTTGAAAAGGAAATAAGCAAAATGTATTACCACGTCATTCGAAATCTTTTCCAAGAGAAACCAACCCTTTTCTTAAATTCTGAACTAAAACATACTTTACAAATTACCGCTAATCCTATGGATTTGAGGATGCGGTATCCAATATCTGAAACTTATTTTATTGAAGCAAATATAGGAAACAATGAAAAATTTCGTCGATTAAGATATGCGCTAACTAAATGCGATTGTGAAGATGAATTGCTAATCTCTTATTCTAAATCAACCTCTACTCCCCAATAATCTTCGCCAATTCCTTATGCGAGATCGTCAGGGCTACTTCGTGGTCTATAATGCCGAGTTCTAAGAGGCGTTTGATGGCGATCTCTTTTGTTTTCTGGACGATTTCCTGAGTTGAGTCGGTCTTAAAAATATGCTTCAACCATTTAATGCCTTTACTCAAATGCGTGCGCTCATCGGCATTGACGTAATCGAAGAGCTTGCCGTTGAGTTCATCGCCTTTTGAATATGCTTCGCGCGAATGGCGCAGGACTTCCTGCACGATATTCGCTTCGCCGAAAAGATTGATCTCAGCAAATGAATACTCCGGCGGCATTTTTGTGCGGACTTTTATTCCCAGCAATCTATTCGCCAAATCGAAGGGATCGTAACCCAATTGCATCAAGGCTTTGTGACCAAGTTCGGTATGCCGAGTCTCATCATAAATAATGCGCGCAATATCGTAATCGAATCCGAAGGGCACATTGTGAATTTCATAAAGAACATTGGCGAATGTTTCGATAGCATCGAGTTCATCGCGCTGTGAGCGGATAAGATTCAGCGCCGTTTCATCGAACTCCGTTTTGTATTCGATCTTTCCTTTATCAGCAATTTTATATTCGTACGTATGTTCGAATGTTTCGAAGCGCGGATCGCGCGTTGCAATGAATGAGCGCTCGAATTTTGCCTTGCCTTCGGATCGCAATGATTGCGGACGATCTGCTTTTTCCGATTTTCCGGTAATTCCTCCGATGGAATTCAAAAGCTGTTCGATATGCATTTGCGAAAAGACGATATTCGCGCCGTCATATCCGCCGCGCACATAAGCATCGAGCGCCTCTTTGCCCCAAAGATACATCTCTGTATAATCGGCGAGAATTTGTTTGATGATACGAATGGTCGGCGCATCGGCAACCTGATCGGTTGTCTGCGCGTGAACAGTATAGGCATTGATCAGATGCGGAAGGATAACGGCATAGACTTCGCCAAGAAAATGTGCCGGTGACTCAGCATTAATAAGCTCAGTGAAAAATTCTTCGATGCCGGGATCGCTATATGAATCAGTCGTTTCTTCGGGCACGCGAAGCTCCGTAAGCCTTGTGCGAAGCGCCATTGCCGCTTCGGCATGATAATATATATGCCGCCCATATTCAACCTTTACTTCAAATTCCGGCGTACCCATCAGCCATCCGGCTTGAGCGCGAAGCAGCAAACGCTCGAAAAGAAAATATCGCGAAAGCAATTCTGCATTTTCATCCACCCGGTACGCGCCGCCGAGTTTGCGTTCATCTTTCGGAAAATCGAATTTCGATAATATCGTGCCGTTTCCGTGCAGTTCTTTCGAGCCTGCCCACATCCCATTTGTCTTTTCATCAGTCATAAAGGTCTAACTTTGTAGAGGGGGAGAGAATTCCATTTACGTAGATATGAACTTATTTCATTCGTCTCAATGTTTTTTTAGCATGGTACATACATTAGAAGAGGTCGTAAAGAAAGCCGAATCTCTGCCTCCGAAGGAGCAGGAAATTATTGCGCGACAAATTGAAGGACTTCTCGAAGATCTCGAAGACACCGAATTCTACGAAGCGACAAAAAAAGAACCGAGACTGGATTTCGAAGAAGTTGCCGCCGAATTTGTTCAAGAAGGAAAACTCCCAGCCGATTGGCGAACCAAATAAAATACTCTATCGTCATTTCCAAACCGGTCAGGAAATCTCTTGAAAAGATTGCTAACCTTTACCGCGCAAAAAATTTTTCCGCTATTGCAAAACTTGCAGATAATCCGCGACCACACGGAAGTATCAAACTTCAAGGGACGAGCGATCTTTGGCGCATCAGAACCAGCGATTACCGAGTGGTCTATAAAATCGAAGATAAGAAGCTCATCATAGAAGTGATTCGCATCGCCGACAGAAAAGATGCGTATCGGTAGCATACGCGACTCCGTCTATATCCCATTTGTCTTTTCATTTGCTATAAAGGTGGTAACTTTGTGGGAGAGTAGAGAATTCCTTAGGGAAATCGGAACTTATTATTTTCTCAAATGCTTACCTTCCCATGCGATATTTACTGATTACAGTTCTTCTTTTCGTAGCAGGTTGCGATGATATCCCATCACGTCCTTCTTCCAACAATATTATTGACTCCAGCTATTTCAGCAATGTTTCATTTCTTCTTGCCAATAGTGGAAAAAATATATCGGATAGCAGTATCACGTTGGCTCCCAGCATTTCCTGGAAAGATTCTCTGGGCAATTATATGTCATTGGAAGATTTTCGTGGGAAAGTGGTCGTTCTGAATTTTTTTGCTACATGGTGCGGTGCGTGCAATTATGAGATGCCCTATTTCGTCCATGTCGCAGATTCGCTTTCTTCCAAAGTCTATGTTATTGCAGTATCAGTTGATGATGGCGATTCCACATACTATACTCTTAGTTCACATAAGAGATACGCAGATCGGCGAGGAATTACATTCCAGTTAATTGTAGACCCAAACCAAAAAGCATATATTAATTATGGCGCTCGCAATTTTATTCCGTGGACATTTGTCATCGATCGAAACGGTTATATTTTTCATACATTCCAAGGCGGGCTAGGTTCTGAGAAAGAACTAACGGAGATTATTGATCAAATACCATAACAGATTTCTTATAATAAAGATGGTAAAATTTCATGGCGTCCGATTAAAACTATCTGTACAAAGAAAAAATAAAGCAAATGCCCAATAGTTCTACGTTTTTCTCTAACAACAGACAAATATCTTTGATAGTGGTTAAAACGCAAACACTTCTTCGGTCTTCGCGCTGAAGCCGGGGAACATTGGTGATTGGAGGATGCCGGGAGAGCGGGTAAGGGATACTGTCCGGTAGAACTCGCCGTCTTTGCGCATGATCTCTATTGTTTGTTCTTCGGGATCAACAATCCAATATTCTTCGACGCCATACTGGCAATAGATGTTCTTCTTGTGAGTAAGATCGTAATATGCGTTCGACGGAGAAAGAATTTCTATGACAAGATCGGGGATAATGTTGATCTTATCACGCCCTGTCATAGGCAGACGTTCTTTGCGCACGAATACAAGATCAGGTTGAAACACATCTCTATCAGAAAGACGGACATCAAGTGGGGCGGATACAATTCTCCCTAAATCATTCGACTTTACGAAATTCCCCAGCGTAAGCAGGATGTTCGTCGTAATTGTCTGATGAAAGTATGTTGGGCTGGGGCTCATAATTAATTCTCCATTAATAAGCTGGTACGGCGCGCCTTCGGGCAGCAGCTCGTAATCTTCTATCGTCGCGAGTTTTGGTTCGGTTAATGGCATAATCTACCTCTGAAAATTAAACAAGGCAAAAGGGCTTTCGTTCCGAGGGACCGTCGATGTTCGTTCGAGCCCGCCCACGGTTGAAACCCTGGGCTAATTTGTTACCGTCGGTTCCACCGACTTGAATTCGTCGCCTCCGGCGACTGAAACACATTAGCCCACCAATTCATTGGTTGGCGGGTTTTCGGATTGATGGGAATCTCAGTTTTTTTTGTGCGACAAACACTTAGTCTGACTGTGTTCTAAATCGTACTGGCGGACTAAGAGTCCGCCCCACTGGATTCTGATTCTTCTGTCAACTGTTAACTGCTTACTGTAAACTTGTATTTCTACGGACTTCATATCATCGACTGGCTCATCATCGCGCTTTATCTCGGCGCGCTGATCGTCATTGGTCGTTGGACACGGAAGAAGATTAAGAACACCGGAGATTTCTTCCAGGCAGGGCGCAGCTTTGGGAAGGTGATGACGAGTTTTCTGAATTTTGGTAATATGGTCAGCGCTGATCAGGCTGCAGGAGTAACACGCGAGATCTACCGGCAAGGTCTATCAGGCGTATGGTTTCAGAATCTTGTGCTCTTTATTACTCCGTTCTATTGGTTCAGTTCTGTCTTGCAGCGACGCGCGCGATATTTAGCTCCCGGCGATATCTATGAGCATCGTTTCCAATCGAAATTTCTTTCCGGACTTTTTGCAGTGTATCTTTTGCTCTCGGCGATCTATGGATCGTCTCTTGGTTATCTAATCACCGGAAAAACAATGCAGGCAGTTCTTGTCAAACCGGAAACGGAATGCACGACGCAAGAGAAGCAAAGTATGATGATGTTTCGGGAGATGAAAACGCTTGAAACGAAGCAATCAGGGATCGTCGATAGTCAGGGGAGGGATTCAACCATCGACCATCGACTATCGACTATCGACGTTGCCCGCCTCGATTATTTGCATGAGCTTGAAAAGAAAGGCGAGGTCAAGGCAAGTATTTCCTATCTCGATCTTACGACTTTTTATATTATTTATGGATTGGTTACTGCCGCTTATGTGATTATGGGCGGACTTTTTGCCGCAGCATATACGGATGTCTTGCAAGGCATTATGATCTTCTTTCTTTCGACGGCGCTTATTCCCGTCGGGCTTCACGCACTCGGAGGATTCGTAGGACTTCATGCAAAGGTGCCTGATGCGATGTTCAATTTATTCGGAAGCGGCGCAGGAAGTGAGTATACATGGTACTTTGTGCTGACGATGGTTATCGTGAATCTGATCGGGCTTGCTCCGCGGAATTTCACCGTCGGCGGTTCTGCAAAGGATGATTCATCTGCACGTATCGGAATGGTAACAGGCGCATTTGCGAAGCGGCTTATTATTATCGGATGGGCGCTAACGGGCATGATCGCCGTCGGGCTTTATGCCGATAAACTTTCAGACGCAACATTTATCTGGGGTACGATGACACTCGATCTTCTCGGAACAGGATTTGTCGGACTGATGATCGCAAGTGTCCTCGCCGCGAATATGGCATCGAAGGCAGGTTCGAGTTTGGAGTGGTCAGCGGCATTCACCAAAAATATTTTGCTTCCGCTCAGACCACAAACCACTGATAAGCGGCAGCTCCTATTCGGAAGACTTGTTATTTTTCTTGTGCTGATCGGAGGAATTGGATTTGCGTATGCAGTTGATGATATCTTTGTCGTCTTCAAATATGTGCTTTCGATCGGTACAGTCATTGGTCCGGCATTATGGCTTGTATATTTCTGGCGCAGACTTTCTACAAAGGCTGTGATCGTTCAGATGGTACTTTCGATCATGATCACCGTCGTTGTGCCGAATGTCATTCCTGCGATAAGCTCGCTCCGGCAAAGTCCTTCGCTTACTCAGGAGACGAAAAGTTATAGTGAGGTGACTACGGTTCGAGCTAAAGAATCGGATGTAAAAAATGGATTGGCGAAATCTGTTGGCGAGAAGATCGAAAAAACAGTAACCGTTCAGCCCGTCGCAATCTACTTTGAAAAGGTCGCAAGAATTGATCCTAAAGATCCGAATTCACTCAAAGAAGGGAAAGGTATTTTCAAGTTTCAGCTATGGATGCTGAGTATGCTCGGAGTTGACCTGGAAAATTTCTCGAAAGCAGGACTATCGACAGCATCCTTCGCATTCGATATCATTTTCCCTTTTATTATTCTCTTTCTTGTCAGTCTTCTTACAAAACCCAACAGTAAAAAAGTCTTGAATGAGTTTTATGCCCGAGTTCATACCCCTGCAATTGCTGATAGAGAGCTTGATGCGCTTGAAGTTCAGAAACGAATTGATGATCCTGAATTAGCAGAAAAAAATAAAATGTTCCCGCATTCGAATTGGGAATTCCCGAAACCAACACGTCTGGATATCTGGGGATTCGCTGCCTGTTGGGCAGGCGTAGCAATAATAATTCTGCTTTATGTTGTCATTATGAATATTGGCTCGTAATTTTGCATTTATGAGTGAGCAAAAACTTCATCCCGACGCACAAACGAATCCGTCCGACACCGAATATTTTTTTCTCGGTTCGGGCAAAATTCAGGCTGCAATTCAGTGGAGCAAAAACCCGAATGCAAGTCCGTATGGGTTGATCATTTCACGCCCTGAATATTTTTCACGCAAATCGGGAAGTCTTCTTTTTCATCCGGAACTTGGGCTTGAACGCACTATGATCACCATTATTATTGATGGAGTGCGGTATAAAGCAAAGCATGATGACTTAATGATGGAGTGGCGTGAGTATGAAAATGTGCCGAATGTTTTCGCAACGTGGCATGCAGGTGAGTACACGATCCGCGAAAGCATGCATACATCGCCTGAAAGCAATACGCTTATCAGATGGGTGAATGTTATCGGTGCAAATGACAAAAATGTGCAGATAGAAACAGCGCTTTATGCGAACCCAAATATTTTTTCTCATTTCGGTTCGGATAAAAATTTTCTTTTCGCAAATGGCTATGATACTATTCGAATTGAGGGAAAGCAGAAGGTAACGTTCGACGAAAGATTCATCAGAATAACTCCCGAGCCATTCTTTGGTGGAAGTCTTGAAGCACATCTGCTCTATGTTCTTGGCGAAGAGCAGACTCGAGAAATAAGCCATAGTTTCGAATCTGAAAAAAAGTATTGGGCGAAAACTACAATCATATCTGATTCACAAACCACGAACCACGAATCACAGCTCACGAATTTATTTAAAGCGGCAAAGATCGGTCTTCGCTCAGCCATTGCATCAAACGGTAGTTTCGATGCAAGCATCTGGCAATATGGAATGGAATGGGGCCGTGATGCAGCGATGATCTCGGAAGCATTGGTTTATTCCGGGCAGTTTGAATTAGCGAAAAAGGTTTTAGAAAATATTCTCACGAAGCTCACTAACGAAGAAGGCATCGTTGCTGAGGCAAGCCGGTTTCGTGGCGGAGTAAATTCAGAACTCGATTCGAACGGACTTGTACTTAGTGCGCTTCACACTTATTACGAATGGACTGGCGACGATATATTCATTAAAGAGCATTGGAAACGAATCAGCGCAATTGCGGACTATTTATTGCGACCTGAATTTCTGGATGAAGAAACCGGAATGCTAAAAGCTTCGCGCGAAATTTGGGAGCGAATGGAATCGATGGGAATTGAACCCGGCTATGATATTGCTCATCAAACATTCGCCATTCTCGGTTTACAGGCCGCAGTGAATCTTGCAGAAGTGGTTGGTAATAAAGAAAAGAATATTGATTGGCGAGATGCCGCAGATCGGGCGTATATGTCTTATAAGTCCCATAAGATTTATTCTCTAATCGAAGATGGTAAAATAATAAAACGCCGTCTCCTTGATGGCAGCATTCAGAAAGAACTTCATGTCGAAAGAAAAAAAGAAAGCGGAGACTTTTTCAAGAAATTTATGCCGGATGAAATGCCGCTAGCAAAAGGAAGTCGGCATTTGCTGGAGCCTGATGTTTCACAATGCTTTCCGATTATTTACGGACTCGTTGATCCAAAATCCGACATTGCTCGCAACACCATGCAAGACTTAGAAAACCTTTGGTCGCAAGCATGGGATGACGGTGGATACGGGCGCTATGACATCTCTGGCGAGCCTGATTCTCCCGGTCCCTGGGCACTTGCAACATGCTTTATGGCACAGGCATATTTCGAAATGGATGAGCTGGAAAAAGGTATGCGGGCAATTTATTGGCTGATCGAAAAAGCAGGAAGCGGAGGTTCGTGGTTCGAGTTTTACGGTGAACGCCCTACACCACCATTGCCTCCAACAGGGATTCTCGTATGGGCATGGGCGCAATTCATAACTCTTGTAGTAAAAAATATATTTGGAGCAAAAGTTGTGAATGATAAATTAATTTTATCTTCAAAAACTGAAGGTTTTGAAGCGAAAATGAGGTTTCGGAATGAATAAAGCTGGTGTCAGGTGTTGGGTGTTAGTTGTTCGGAAAATTCTTTGTCCTACTGTTATACTTTCATCCCTCATCCTTTATCCCTCATCCTTGCTATTGGCTCAGCATACTCGTCTCTATGCCTGCATTATAGGAAGCGATGCACCCGGCTCTTCTATGGGAGGAAGCTCGCTTGGAGCTGGTCTTTGGCAAAGCGATGATACTGCTAAAACATGGAGGCAGCTTGGATGGAAGCATGTGAAATGTTATAGTGTTGATGTAGTTAATAAGAGCAATGGAAAAATAATTTTTCAGGCATGTGGAAATGGAGTGTTGCGCTCTACCGATGCTGGCTTGTCATGGAGAATGCTGACTGACTGGCGAATCACAGAAGTAATGGATATTGCAATTGATCAAACAGCACCAAAGAATATTTATATTGCAACACCGGCAGCAATTTGGAAAAGCAATGATGGGGGTGATAACTGGTACGAAGCAGATTCCGATATTCCGTATCCGGTCTTTGTTTCGAGGATCATTATTGATCCAAAGAATCATTTGAAGATATATGCAGCAATTGATACTGCAATTTATATTTCAAATGACGGCGGATTGGAATGGGTAAATGCAAAGGCAAACGCTATTACGGTTCATGATTTTGTTGTCGATGATATAAAACGATTAACCGACGTTGACAAAACTGGGATATTAATATCGGAAGATACGGATACCGTTAATACCAATGGCGGGAATAGAAGCACATATTATCATAGCCCGTCTTTATACTCCGGTGCAAACGATACGGTTCAATTCCAGAATGGGAAGACCACCAATCTTCCTGAAGTTCCAAAAAATATTCATTCAACCATAGAGATTGGAGAATATATTCTGCTATTTGGATCTCTTGATGGTGGTGTTTGGAAATATGTGTACGAACTCGGCTCTACTTTGCCTGTAAGAACAGGATTAGATTCTGAACAGGTTTGGAGACTTAAGGCGGTGGAAGTAAAATGAAAGTTATACCTATCTTTTTATTTTTCGTACTATTTTCTCAAGTAAATGGTCAAACACCTAGTTTACGAAGAGATGTGCTCTATCGTATTTCCGAGAAAGATTACCGTCCGACATTTTCCTGCATTGCTACCCGTCTTAAACTCGGAATGCGTAAAGACCTTGCCTTGAAGCAATTGGATACTCTTCTTACAAAAGAATACGGCGATATGTTCTGGATGTATAGCTGTACCGGATTATATTTTTCTACTAAGAAAATATTACCCACTTCGTATAAGAAAAAAATTAGAGAGTGCTGGAAGAAATTTACTCCTTATCGTGGTGATACGGAAAATCATTTCCTGATGTATTATTCCTCGCTGTATCTGATGTCTCAGGAATGGCCTAATCTATCTGCATCCGAATGGTTTATGCATTGCTCTTCACGCGAACTACAAAAAGAAAGTGAAGAGTACCTTAATTTCTGGATAAATAAGACGGTGCGCTACGGTCAAATTGAATTTGATTCGCCTCGATATTTATATTACTTTATCACACCGCTTATACTTCTTGCTGAGTATGCAAAAGATACAATTATGAAGAAGAAGTCTGAAATGATCCTTGAATATCTACTTGTCGATTATGCGAGTCAATATTTAAATGGAAATTTTTGCGGAGCACATTCACGAGTCGGCAATGATGCAGCTTTCGATACTCGAAACGCTGAAGCAGCAAGTTATGGAGAATATTTTTTCGAAGATTCAATCAAGCATCTTTTGCCGGATATCGCATTTGCTGCATTATCATCATTCAAATTGCCACCCATAATAAAAGAAATCGCGCATGACAGGACAGAGCCATATTCAGAACATGCAATTAAAAAAAGTCGTGATGCTATCCGGTATTCAACAGAACTTAATTCTTCTGTTTATAAAAATATCTTTATGACGCGGCACTATTCGCTCGGGTCGATTCAAGGGGGTTTGATCCAACCGATTCAGCAGCGATCATGGAGTCTGACTATCAATTCCCCCCAAAAGAATAATATTATTTTTGGTTTACATCCTTATGTTTCAGAGAAAGAACTCGGTATGTTTTTTCCGGAAGAACCCTCGTTCATGCTTGAAAAGATCGATGCAGTGAAGAATGGATACACGAGTGAGAATAAATGGGTCGGCGGTTCGCCTTATGAATCTATTCGCCAATGGAAAAATCAGATCGAATGCAGTTATGACATCCCTAAAGATGAGAAATATCAGCATGTTGATCTGTTTCTCCCGGGATGGGGCACATTTTTATCAGTAGATTCGATGGAGAAAAAAATGATTCGGATACAATATGATTCTTGCGTAGTGACAATCGTCCCCAAAACTGCATTCATTTTACAAAATAAAAACGATAATTTCAGACTGAGGCTCTCGCTTGATTCCGGAAAAACAAGTTATTTCCTTGCCTGCGACACGTATGACGGTTTTAATGAGTTCGATGATGAGAAATCATTCTGCGGAAAAATAGATGTACCTGAAGGAAAACGAAAAGAGGAATGGCTTTTCCAGTCAAAATTTATAGAATCAAAACTTGGAAGCGGAATCCTAAAAATTAAAAACGGTACGAACGAACGAATCCTTGATTTCAATTCTATTACTATCCGATAAGGGCGTTGTAATATCCTGTTCAATATGTCCATTTTGCCACGTAGCGATTTTTTCAGCGAGCATAGCTGTCATTTTGTGAGCACCATCGGAAGAGAGATGGTATGTATCAAGAAACTCGCCATTATCAAATAAGCCGGATCTATCGAAATTCCAGATAGGTATATTTTCATCGAGTGCAAATTGCTCGACGGCATGATATGCCTCAAATTTATGTAAGTAGGGGAGATCGGCAATTGAGCCAACTTTCGGACGTACTGGCGCATTAAAAAAAGCAAATGGAATATTCCTTTCTTTACAAAGACGATAGATATCTTTAAGATCATTCAGATACTCCGGACTTAGTATATAGCTTGAATCTCTTTCAAACATATTTTCTCCAAAGCTAAGGCGTTGGAAAAAATCAGGATCTCGTATGTCGCGAAATGCATTATTGATCGCAAAGAGATAAATATGAAAATTAGGGGCATCAAGCATTGATGAAAGAGATGCTGTTCCATATTGTAACACGTTCCATAGCGTCTTCTTCTTGAACGTAATTTCTGAAGTATCTTTATCATTGATGTTATTATGAACGATAGACCGACTGTTCAATTCCTGAAGGAATATTCCATAGATAACTCTCTTTGGCTTCAATCCATGTTCGAGCAGGTTTCTAAACATGATAAGATTCGCTTTTGAAAAGAAACCGCCGGCTGCGGAATTCGTCGTAAAGTAGGGGATGTGTTTGCAGTTAAAAAGTGTATCAAGAAATGTATCGCTCACACCTCGTTCGACAACTGAACTTCCTAAAAAAAGAAGATGAGATCTTGCTTCACCGCCTTTCGCAACTTCCATTTCATGATCGAAGGTCATTTGAGTACGAAGCATTATATGGAACGTACGCTTATTTGAGAGTGGCAGGTGCGGTATGAGATAGACAGCGATCACGATCAATGTATATGCAGTTATTGTAACCAGCAATACATATTTGATAAGGGATATGGCAATTTCTTTTCTCACTATTAGAATTGATAATATATGAATGGTTGTGAATTGTCCGCACCTGCAGTCAACACCAGACCAAACAGTATTCCAAATATTATCGCTCGCTGCCAAAGTGGAGCGCGCGTAACGAACTTTTCGCCCAAACGGGTATATTGGGAAACATCAAGCAAAAATGCAAGAATGACAAAAGGAATAATAAATACGGACGAACCGATAAAAGTAATTCCACCCTGAAATGAAAGCATTTTTGTGACGTACATCCATGCACTTGAAAAATTAGGACTCCGAAAAATAATAAATGCGAATGCTGCCAGCGTGAAAGTAAATAGAATTTTGAATGGCGTTATAAATGTCCACTTCTGAAGCTCCGGTGTTTGTTTCTGTGGCTTACCAGTGATATCCAAGTATGCCTTATGTATCCCAAGATAGATTCCATTTAGTGCTCCCCAGACAACATACGTCCAGTTAGCGCCATGCCATAAGCCGCCAATGAGCATTGTTAGAAAATTATTAAGATAGGTGCGAAATTTTCCCTTACGATTTCCTCCAAGAGGGATATAGACATAATCTCTCAGCCAGCTCGATAATGAAATATGCCATCGTCGCCAAAATTCGGTGATATTTTGGGAGAGATACGGTGTTGCAAAATTTAGATTGAGTTCAATTCCGAAGAGTTTACTGACGCCGCGTGCAATATCAGAGTATCCTGCAAAATCACCATAAAGTTGGATAGCAAAAAGATACATTCGCAGTATAAGATCGCCGCTTCCCATCGTGTCCATGTGTGAAAAAGCTTCGCTGACCAGCGGTGCAATAATATCGGCAATCACCACTTTCCGGACATATCCTATAATGATCATAGAAATTCCATCACGAATTTGCTCAAGTTTGATGCGGCGTTCATGCGTTAATTGTGGCAAGAGCTGCGGTGCTCGTAAAATAGGACCGGCAACAAGGTGTGGGAAGTAACAGACAAAAAGGGCAAAGTCGAATAGATGACGTGTGGGTGTAAGTTCTCCGCGATAGACATCAATGACATATGCCATTGACATGAACGTATAAAAAGATATTCCTATAGGAAGTACGAGAGTGAGCGTAGGGGTATGGACAACAAATCCAAGTTTCGAAAGTGCTTCGGAAAATGATTGAACAAAAAAATTACTATACTTAAAGATCACTAAGACCGTGATGTTCGAAATTACGGATATGAGCATCCATTGCTTTTTTCGCTTATGCGTCTGCGCCCTGTATACGGCATGTGAAGCATAAAAATCAATAAGTATTGTAAGCGCAAGTAATCCGAGAAATCGCCAATCCCACCAGGCATAGAAGAAAAGGCTGGCAGCAAGTAGCATTCGATTCTGTCCTTTGAATGGGAGAACGTAGTACAGAGCCAGCACAATGGGCAGAAAAATTGCGAATGCAAGACTATTGAAAATCATCCTTTGGCTGCGTGGCTCCTAATCCAAATATTTACGTGTTCCAATAATGCTGGTGTCATTTTATGCCTACCTTTATACTCATAATACTCCGAAGAAATTCCCTTTGACGTAAGAAAATTATGGGCAAAAATCGATTCCGATGTCGGAAGCACTTCGTCATTACTTCCATGAGTAATGAGAAATTCTGATTTTGCATTTATCGAGCGCCACGTTTCAATGGGACGGGGAAAAAATCCGCTCATTGCAATTACGCCTTTCGGTTTGATATTTCCACGAAGGCTAATGATATAACTCATCGCTGCGCCTTGGCTGAAACCTAATAAATATAAATTATTTTCGTCGATATTTTTTTCTTTCAGAAGATCTGAAATCATATACGTCAGAGTTCCTTCCGAATCCTTAAAATGTTCTTCAGAAAATGATTGTAGCGGATGTTCATAATCATACGGCAAAAACCATTCAAATTCCCCCTTTGGTGATCGATATGTTGCCCTGATAGAAATGATATGTAGTGTGGGATCAAGTAAACCTTCTACAGAAAAGATAGTCTCTGCTTTAGCAGCGCGTCCATGAAGCATAATAATCACTGCCGGACTAGTGCTTTGGATGCGCGGCAGGCGTTCGAGATAGGGCAGTGGATATGATACTTGCGGCATAGTTTGCGGAACTTGATAGAAGTCCGAACTCGTTAAAGGCGCTCTTAACAAAACTCCAGGAGTATTTGTTAGCAGGTTTTAGCTTTAAGCGTGAAAATGGCGGGGTAGCTCAGTTGGTTAGAGCGTCGGAATCATAATCCGCAGGTCGTGGGTTCAAGTCCCTCTCCCGCTACATTGAGCATGAAAAGGATGAATTCTATTCATCCTTTTTTATTTTAAGGTCATGAAATTGCAGTCTTCCGGAAACAAATTAAACTTTCAAGTATCATATAGTCTCTAAGAGGTATCTTAGACGAGCATTTATGTTATGGCACTATTAATTTTCATAAAAATGTGCCAAGGAGTGTAACTTTCGCCTCTGAAGGGGGTTGTTAGAGTACAGGGATGAAAAAGCTATTTCTTATCATATTGGTTTTAGGCTTCGTAGGGCAGCTCAAAGCGCAAAATATTGCGAAAAATGAGCCGTCTATCAAAGATATCAGTCTAAACAATACTTCAGCGGCCATTCCGGACGTAGCGGAATATCCCAGCTATAAGGTACTATGCCAGCAAAATAAAAAGAATTTATCTTTCGAGGTCTATTCGCCGAAACTTGATAATGCAGAGGTAAAATTGGTTAACTCAGACCGCGCTGATATTTGCACAATTTATAAAGGCAGAATTCACATTGGCAAGAATGTTTTCTCACTTTCTTCGAAGAAACCTCCGAGCGGAATGTACTATGTCGTCTCCAAGCTTTCCAGCGGCGAGCAGTTTGCCGATAAGGTCGTCATCGCTAAGTAATTTTTTTTCCGGGCGAATAAAACTTTTCGTATGAGTGTTAGCCACACTCGTATGCTAATTTATTTTATTGGTATTTGTGGAACAGCCATGGGCAACGGAGCTTTATTACTTCGCGAGCTTGGTTATGATGTTGCCGGCTCAGACGAAAATGTCTATCCTCCGATGTCCGATCTGCTCATTGCAAGTGGAATAAAAATATTCTCCGGTTATGAGCCATCCCATCTGAATTTAAAACCGGATCTCGTCGTCATTGGAAATGCTATCAGCAGGGGAAATGCGGAAGTTGAATATGCCCTGTCTAAAAAACTCAAATATACTTCACTTGCTGAGTTATTAAAAAATTATGTGATTCAGGGTAAAGAATCCATCGTTGTCAGTGGCACTCATGGGAAGACCACAACTTCGGCACTTGCAGCATGGACTTTTGAATCGGCTGGCCTAAAACCGAGTTTTCTTGTGGGCGGAGTGCTGGAAAATTTTGGACGAGGGTATCAGGCAAGACCTCAAAGTAATTATGTGATCTTAGAGGGTGATGAATATGATACTGCCTTCTTCGATAAACGCTCGAAATTCCTCCATTACTTGCCGACGACACTCATTGTCAACAACATCGAATTCGATCATGCCGATATTTTTTCTTCGCTCGATGAGATCAAGCTTTCATTTCGGAGACTAGTAAATATTGTTCCCCAGAATGGTATTATCATAGCGAATGGAGATGATGCCAATGTCCGCGATATCATTGATAAATCTTTAGCTACCGTTGAAACATTTGGAATATCAGCAGATTGTTCATGGTTGGCGAAAAATCCGTCCTATACATCCCACAAGTCACATTTCGACCTATTCCACAATGGCAATTTTGAAGCAACGCTTGAAGTAAATCTTTTAGGAGAATTTAATATTAAAAATGCCATAGCAGTAACGATCGCGGCCAGGCATCATGGAATTTCGTACGAAGCAATACAAAAAGCTTTCACCACTTTCAAAAATGTCAAGCGTCGATTGGAATTCAAAGGCGAGTTCGGCGGAGTGAAAGTTTATGATGATTTCGCCCACCATCCTACTGCTATTCGCGAAACACTTAAAGCATTTCGTACAAAATATCCCAAAGAACGCATCATCGCAATCTTCGAACCGCGTTCGAATACGACGCGTCGAAATATCTTCCAGAAAGAACTTGCCGAATGCTTTGCCGATGCCGATGTTGTCTTTATGTCTCAGATCGCAAGGCTGCACTTGCTTTCTGAGGGCGAACGGCTCGATCCGGAAAAAGTGATGGCAGATATTCGTGCTCAAAGAAAAGAAGCATTTTATCTGTCGGATGCCGAAGCGATCAGCGCGAAAGCGGCAAAAATTGCTAAAAAAGATGATGTTATTATTGTGATGTCAAATGGAAGTTTTGGAGGGATACATGCAATGCTGAAAAAAGAATTAGAAATGCTCTGAAATTTTTATAGTTTCTAAAATGACCTCCGGAGTTATTTCCTTCATACACTTAAAATGTCCCTTCGGACAATGATCTAATCCGATCGTTGTGCAGGGGCGGCAATTGAGATTTAGATTTTCGACTATCGTTACATTCTTATTCCGAGGCATGAAGCCGAGTTCGCGGACTGTAGGTCCGAAGATCGCAATTGTCGGGATATCTACTGCTGAGACAACGTGCATTAATCCTGAATCATTGGTAATAGCAAGCGAGCATTGGGCTATTCTTTCAGGAAGATCTGCGAGAGTCAGTTTCCCACAAAGGTTTGTGATCTTATCTTGAGGAAGTTGAGAAGCAATAGCATGAACATATTCAGTTTCATCTATGCTTCCGAAGAGATCGATATGATATCCTGTTGCGATGAGAGCTTTTGCAATGGCAGCATAATATTCCGGAAGCCAGCGCTTATTCCAGTGCTTTGCTCCGGGACAAAGAGCGACTTTCTTTATAGATAACTTTTCATATTCTTTTCCAAATGTAGCTCCTAGCTTTGAATCAGTAATTCCAAGTTCTTCTGCCGTTTCAAAATATCTTCCGACTATATCCGGTTCATTCTTCAGCAAATTTGCTTTTGCCTTCACTAAAAGCCAGCGCTTGAAGGTGCGCTTATTGATGACATGAATTTTTTCGCCAAGACCTTTACGTAATTTTATCGAACGAAAATTATTATGCAGATCAAGGATGTGGTGGTAGTTGTTTTGGTTGAGTTCGGCTCTAAGTCTTTGAATCTCTTCAGTGCCCTTTGATGTATCAAGAATATAAATGCTGCTTAGCCAGGGAAATTTCTGTACTATATCTGCATATTCTTTTCGCACGACAAAATCAATTCGAGCATCCGGATATTTTCTTCGTAATTCCCGGAGGAGCGGAGTCGTGAGAATGATATCTCCGAGGGATGAGAGGCGGATAATAAGGATACTATTCACTTAATATTGAGCACAAATCAGAAAAAAATATTGTTTACCGAGCAATGAAAAAAATAACAACGTTAGGCGAACTGAAAAAGTCAAATTATAAAATTCTTCCGGTCAAGGAGGAAATTCGCCGCAACCTGATCGAAAAACTAAAAAGCCGTGAGCAGTTATTCCCGGGCATCATTGGGTATGAGGAAACGGTCATTCCACAGATCGTCAATGCCCTGCTTGCTAAGCATGATATTATTCTGTTGGGGCTTCGCGGTCAGGCAAAAACTCGCATAGCGCGAAGCCTCGTTTCTCTGCTTGATGAATATACTCCGGTTATCGCTGGAAGTGAGGTCAATGATAATCCGTTCGCGCCGATCTCGTATTTTGCATCAAATCTGATTCGTGAACGCGGTGATGATACGCCGATTGATTGGATCCATCGCTCTGAGCGTTATGGCGAAAAGCTTGCAACACCTGATGTTACCATCGCCGATCTTATTGGTGATATTGATCCTCTGAAAGCTGCGCATGAACGTCTGCATTATTCGCATGAAGGTGCAATTCACTTCGGCATTGTTCCCAGAACCAATCGCGGGATTTTTACGATCAACGAACTTCCAGATCTTCAGCCCCGCATTCAAGTAGGACTTTTTAACATTTTAGAAGAGCGCGATATTCAGATCCGTGGATTCAAGGTTCGGATCCCCTTGGATGAATTAATTATTTTTACAGCGAATCCTGAAGACTATACCAATCGTGGTAACATCATCACACCGTTGAAAGACCGTATCGAAGCGCAGATCATCACGCATTATCCTCTTGATGTTGAAAGCGCCATTGCTATTACTGAGCAGGAAGCGTGGACCCAGCGTTATGGCGAAGAGGGAATTGTTATTCCACATTATTTCAAAGAGATCATTGAGCAAATCGCATTCGAAGCACGCTCATCTGATTTTGTTGATCAAAAATCCGGCGTTTCGGCACGGCTTCCGATCAGTGCGATGGAAACGCTTGTCTCGAATGCTGAGCGCCGCGCAATAATGGCAGGAGATAATTTAATACTTTTACGGGTTACCGATTTTGCATATATTATCAGCGGTGTAACGGGTAAAGTCGAACTTGTTTTTGAAGGCGAGGAAGAAGGCATTACCAAAGTTGCAAAAACATTGATCGGCAAGGCGGTCAAGACGATCTTCAAAAAATATTTCCCAGACCCTAACCTTCGTCAAAAGAAAGCGCGTAAAGATGAAATACAAGCGCCGAAAGAAAAAACGGAGTATGACGAAATCCTCGAATGGTTTGCAAAAGGGAATACTATCAGCCTAAGAGATACCATGAGCTTTGATCTTTACAGCAAAGAGCTTCTACGTGTACCTCGCTTAAAAGAATTTACAGCTCGGCACATACTTATTCCCGATGCTGACCGGTTCTCGCTTGCAAGTGCAATGGAATTCGTTCTGGATGGATTACATCAGCATTCGAAACTTGCTAAAGAAGAAGAATTTGGAACGCCAGAGATAAGTTATCGCGATATGGTAGGCTCAATTTTTACGGGTGGATTCCAAGAAGAGGAAGAGGAAGAATTTTGAGCAATGCCATAATCCTCTTCGACGGAGTCTGCAATTTTTGCAACAGCACCGTAAATTTTATAATCGATCACGATCCGAACGGATATTTTAAGTTCGCTGCATCGCAATCTGATGAAGGACAAGCCTTGCTCGTGAAATATGACATCTGGCAAACAGATATTGATACAATTATTCTCATCGAAGATGAAAAAGTATTTTCGCGTTCTACAGCAGTCTTGAAGATTTCCTCGAAGCTTTCAGGGTGGACATCTATTCTTCATGACTTCATCATTGTTCCCACATTTATCCGCGATCCTCTCTATGATCTCTTTGCAAAATATCGGTATAAGATTTTCGGAAGAAGGGAAGTATGCAGGGTGCCGACACCTGAGGAACGATCAAGATTTATCGGGATATGACGAACTGAGATCTTTGTAGCGTCTTTCTACCCTCTGAAATTTCAAGTAAGTAAGAACCGCTGGAAAGATAGCGAAGATCGAGTTCGGCCTGCCACTGTCCCATTTGAATATCTTTCTGAAACAACAGCTGCCCTGCCGTATTAAAAATGGTTGCAGAGCCATCAGCGGAGAGTGGATGATGAAGTAAAATTTTTACTGTTTTATTAGCAGGGTTAGGATAAAGTGAAATGCTGCTATCCTCCTGGAAATTCTTCACCGATCGTGTTACTGATTCGATCATTAACCACGGCACTGCAACAAATTTCGGTCGATAGCAGTCTGCATTTAACCTTTCCTTCCAAATATCCTTCCTGCATGTTGAGTCATTCCCATTAACATTATATCCTATCGAAAGAGAGTCGCGATACACTTCAGGATGTGGCATGGCATTATAGGTAACAAGATATTGGCCTTTCCATTTATCTTCGATGGTATAAAGAAGCTGTTGTCCTACAAAAGGACCTGTCGGACTTGAAGAGTGATACGCATAGATATGACGCCCCGCACCGGGTGATAAAAAACCATTATCCTGGCTGATAATGTAGTAGAAATTATTTCGCTGCACTACTCCATAAGCGGCACACATTGCGCCTTCGGAAATCTTTCTCGCTTTTGCAGTATCATTTGACCAATCGCTACCGGTAAAATATTCCCAATGATCAAGAATATGATTAAGCTGAAATCGCGCAATATAGGGTTCGAAGACGATCCAATTAGGACGCACTCCATAGGCATAATAATATCCCGATGCAGTATCGAACAGAACACTGACTCCGAAATTTATGTGATTAAAATTCGGAAGGGGGGAGATCGAAAGAAGTTTTAGATCAGGGTAATGCATCTTCGCAACATAATTACCAAGTCCGGCAATAGAAGCATCGTTCTTTACTTTTCCGAGAAAAATATAGATCGTATCTTTCTCTACAAACCCAGAACCCGGCCAATAGAGAGAAGTATCACGCCATGGGGAATCTCGGAAAAATGTACGCTGCACTCCGGATTGCGAAGAATCGACCAGTGTTCTGAAATTTTTGCCTTCTTGCACCATCACAACATTACGAACCTGAAAAAGACAAGGCAATGTTGTGTCGCTAACGTTAACATCAACCAAATAACTATCGCCGAAAAGCCAAAGTACTTTTCCATCGGGAAGTGGAACGGATATTGTGCCGTCACCTGCAGTCCATCCACCGGTTAGTGGACGAAAAAGCTCAGTGTAGAGCATATCCTTTTGATGTACCTGCGCTTCGGTGTTAGCTGCTAAAACCAGAATAAATAAGATGAGTATAATTCGCATATTATACGTTAGAACATTATTTCTGTCCGAGAGCGTTTCTGGAAGTTTTTTCGTTTGCTAAATCGATTCATTTTACTATACAATTGCTCGACTCACTTGATATCTCGCTTCTCAGAGAAATAAACGTCAATCGCATCACAGGACTTGACGGTGTATTTATTTTTCTTTCCGGAATTGGTCCGATCATTGCTGCTTCGATTCCCCTTGTTTTTATACTTATAGGTTTCCTGAAGAAAAAAAGAGAGATTTGGTTTAATGGCATTAAGATCGCCGCACCCTATTTGCTCTCTGTGATAATTTCCAACGTTATTAAAACCAATGTTGCGCGCCCTCGTCCTTTTACTACCTTTTCTTTTATTCAAAAATTATCCAGTGGCGGCAGCGGCTCATTTCCTTCGGGGCATACATCAGATGTGTTTTCCATTGCAATGGCAGTAAGCCTTTTGTATCCAAAACCCGGTGTGGTGATACCCATCTTCCTTTGGGCGATCCTTGTAGCATACTCGCGGATGGATCTGGGAGTGCATTATCCTACCGATGTTCTTGCAGGCGCTTTAATTGGCATAGCCGCCGCTTTGTTATGCTATGTACTTTTCAGATATTTTTCAAGAAAAAAAGAAACGAAGGACATGCCTTTAGTAGTTGATACTAAATGAAGTTTCTTTTAGTATATCCCTCTCCTCGCATTTCCCCTTTAAAATTCCCATTCATTTTAGATTTTACACTTCATGAATATTACTATCATTATCAATAAAAGATCCGGAGGTGGTGAAAAGGATGATGTAATACCGAAGATCCTGAAAGGATTTCAGGACAGAAATATTATAGTTAATTTACATAAACTTGAAGGGAGTGCTATACCACAGGTTATCAAAGACGCAATACGATCAGGTATCGATGCAATCGCAGTAGGCGGTGGTGATGGGACTATAAATTGTGTAGCTTCGGAACTTGTCGGCACTCCGATTCCAATGGGAATACTACCTATGGGAACATTTAATCATTTCGCAGGCGATCTGAAACTTCCTGAGAGCCTTGAGGAATGCATTGGTGTTGTTGCCCAAGGAAATACAGGATTGGTCGATGCTGCTGAAGTGAACGGAAGGATATTTATTAATAATTCTTCGATAGGTGTATATCCTCTGGCTGTGAGGCTGCGCGAAAATTATCAGAATAAATTTGGCTGGACAAAGCGCTGGGCAATGATACGATCTGCCTTAAATATATTTGCCCGTTTTCCGATCTTTACAGTCAAATTGGAGACCGATGCAGGTACGTATTTCCGGAGAACGTCATTTGTTTTTGTGGGTAATAATAAATACAGTGCCGGGAAACGAGAAAAGATTACCGAAGGAGTCTTAAGTATTTATTCCGCACACTTGAAAGGACGGTGGGGCGTATTATGGATGGGGTTACTTAGTGTTTTTAACATACTTAGTGATAAATACTTTGACCTGCATTTAGTGAAGGAATTAGAACTTGATACGACGAAGAAAAAAATGGTCGTGGCGATTGACGGAGAGGTTGTAGAGATGGAACCTCCTTTATGCTATAAGATACGGCCGCTGCAATTGCATGTGTTACTTCCCAAAAAGAGTGGAGAATGAAAAAGATAGTCCATATATCAGACCTGCATTTCGGACGCGTTAATGAAACTGTTGCCGGTGGTCTTTTGCATGATATAAAAGGCATCGCACCTGATCTTGTTGTAGTCAGCGGTGATCTGACGCAGCGCGCACGGAATGCTGAATTCGAGCAGGCGCAAAAATATTTAGCTCAGATCGATGCTCCGAAACTCATTGTTCCGGGAAACCATGATATTCCTCTTTTCGATATCTTTCGCCGATTTCTTGCTCCGCTAACTCGTTATAAGCGATTCATCACTTCAGATATGCAGCCGATTTATCTGGATAATGAAATAGCCGTGCTCGGTATAAATACAGCACGCTCATTTACATGGAAAGATGGACGGATTTCATTAGCACAAATGGCTGCAATGAAAGATAGTTTATGTTCGCTCGGCCCGGCACTTATGAAAATTGTTGTAACCCATCATCCTTTTATTCCCCCACCCGGAAGTGCGGGAGTAAAATTGGTTGGTCGCGCTCTTCGTGCTTTGGATATCATTGATGAATGTTCTATCGACTTGCTCTTAGCCGGGCATTTGCATGATGCATATTCTGCCGATATCCGAACCTATTATTCGAAAAGAAAACGTTCTCTTATTGTGGCACAAGCGGGAACAGCAATATCGAATCGTACACGGTCGGAGCCAAATTCCTATAATCTTATTTATGCGGAAAATAATTATCTTCAGATCGAAGAGCGGAGATGGAATGAAAAGGAATTCACTTCAAATCAAATTACAAACTTAAGGAAAGAAAATGAAGAGTGGATTAAAGTTGAAAATAAGGCTGTATAGTTTATCTTAACGTAATTTTTCGTATTTTTGTACTCTATGCTATCAAATTATATTCCATTAGCCCTGATGATGGCCGTCGCCATTGTTTTTGGCGTTATCATGGCGAATTTGTCTAAATGGCTCGGGCCACGCAGGCCGAATAAGGAAAAGCTCTCGGTCTATGAATCGGGAATGAAGCCAATCGGCTCAACACGCGACCGCGTAAGCGTCAAATACTACATGGTGGCGATGCTCTTCATAATTTTCGATATTGAGATCGTCTTTCTTTACCCTTGGGCTGTGACTTTTGATAAGATCGGAGCCTTTGCTCTCGGAGAAATGTTTCTATTTATTGGATTGCTCTTCATAGGGTATATCTATATTGTTAAAAAAGGAGCATTGGAATGGGATTAGATCAGGTTGAATCGGAAGGATTTTTAACGACAAGCGTCGATGCGTTGGTCAATTGGGCGCGCAAAAGTGCAGTGTGGCCAATGCCGCTTGGTATATCGTGCTGTGCAATCGAAATGATGGCATTTGCAGGTCCTCGTTATGATGTTTCCCGTTTCGGAAGTGAAGTCTTTCGCTTTTCGCCGCGCCAATCCGATCTGCTTATCGTTGCAGGAACCGTGACATACAAAATGGCAAAGGTCGTGAAGAAAATTTATGATCAGATGCCTGATCCGAAATATGTAATGGCTATGGGAGCCTGTACTTCCAGCGGCGGTATCTACCGGACGTATGCTGTTGTGCAAGGCATTAATCAATTTCTTCCGGTTGATGTCTATGTAGCAGGCTGTCCGCCTCGTCCTGATTCCGTTTTAAAAGGACTTATGGTAATTCAGGATATTATTTCAGGAGAAAAACCCTGGGAACGTGGGACTATCGTTGGTTCTGAAGAAAAGATGTATGATATCTCCATGCCCGAGCATGGTGAAATGGTGAAGGCATAGATCATTTTTTTATTTTCGTGATCACACTGATGTGACCGTTGCGCTCCAGATATGCGACTTCAACATCATCCGGTGTTTCTACATGGCCAGTCATCCGAATTCCTTCTGCCAGATCTTTGCTGCTTATTAAACTTTTTCGCATATTTTTTTTGATCTCTTTTCCATCTTTAAACAGTAGCATTTTATCTCCTTTTATAAGTTTGCCGAAGGTATCACTATAGAGACTTAGGAATGCAAAGATGCGATGCATTGACACAATCACTAAACATGCTACAAGTATTGAAAAAAAAGGTGATGCTCCGACAACGGCTCTGCTTAAAACCGCTCCAAGCAAAAGAATAATAATATTATCGAATGCTGATTTCATTCCGAAAGCTCGTATACCTGCTAAACGGATAAGAACCAGTGCTAAGATAAATATAATGAACGCCCTGATTCCCATTTGTAATGGTGTTAGTTCGGTACCTGTCCCTAATAATTCTTCAAACATTTATCGTTTAGTATTGTTAATAATATAATCGAACAACTAAAAAACTTTGAATTTAAGTTCATTACCGCTAATTTATCTGCAACCATATCTGTGCTTTTCGTACAATGAATATGAAAAAAATACTTCTTGTCACCTTTGTTCTCTCAATTCTCAGTGTACATTCTGCCAATGCCTTTACGAAATCGGCGGTGGCTGTGATCTTTCAAGACGATTCTATTATTGAAGGGAAAATTTATAATGTAAAAGCCGAAGTAAAAAAGAAATTTCGTGAGGAAAAAAGAATGATCATTAAACACGAATGCATTGCCGGTTTAATGAAAGCGATGACGATGGCTTTCTCCGTTGCTGATTCGACGATCTTCGATAGTTGTGCTAAAGGAAGTAAAGGTGTTTTTACTCTTCAGATACTCAAGGGATATCCTGTAATAACTGAGGCACATTTTGTAAAACAACCGAGATATATCTGTCCGATGCATCATCATGAACTTTCAAATACTCCCGGTTCTTGCAGTATTTGCGGAATGCCTCTTGAGAAACGAAAATAATTATCGTCCTTCAACGAACAAGATATTTGTTTTTTTTCGTAAAAAACGGATAATCAGGTAGATGATAAGAGTCGCCGTAAAGACCCATGTCCATAAAAACGTGAAGTTAGGATTACGATAACCTAAATAATATTCCATGAGATCTTCGATCGCAAACGAAGCTGCAATTGCAAGAAATCCGGTAAATTCCCGTGCTAAAACTACTCGAAAAGAAAAGGGGATTTGTGTGGGCTGGTAATTGCGAAATGAAGGGATTACCGCGGGCGTTTTTTCAGCCCAACTGAGAAATTTTTCGCCATACTTTTGCCGTAGATATTCTTCTTCGGTAAAAATAATTCGTTCATAGTACAACCAATATAACGCTGTAATAAGAAAAATAAACCACCAGACTCCGATGAGCAGGACTATTCCTATAATTACGAAGAAATTACCAACATACAGCGGATGTCGGATAACGGAATAAATTCCTTTTGTATTTAATGATTCTGCAACTTGTCCATGAGTATTTCTTCCTGAAGTACCTACCGGCGAAGTACCTACTGTTAGTATGCGAATGCCCATACCAATGATCGTGACAAAGAAACAAATAAGATCCCAGCCGTGAGTTGTAGCGAACATTTGTGGGTAATCACGACTATATAATATCACGAGAACCATGGTTGGAATTAATGCCAGAGGAATATAACTTCTTCGGGAGAAAAGCCATGATCCTTGTTTCTGAATTGATTCACGAATAACCATAAGTTAAAATAGCAGTCATATGTGTTCAGTAAATGTTTAATTATAAAAAAAAGTGCCAGGAATGGGAGGAATTCACTGAGATATATTGTTTAGAAAGTATGATAAACTTTGACACCATCCACGGAGAATTCCCTTCTATCACTATATTGGATATAAATGGAACCTCATGTCTTCTTATTATTCGGGACGAGCTTCCGCTTATAGCTAGAACGTTAAAAGAAAAATTCGGCTTTACGCATTTTATTGATGCGCTTGGAGTTGATCGCAACGAGCACAAAATGCGATTTGAATTTATATACAATCTTCGTAATCCTGAAACCAAAGAACGGATCTTTTTAAAAGTCCGCTGTGATGAGCGTGATCCGCATATTCCCTCGGTGGTTAGTATTTGGAGCGGCGCAAATTGGCATGAGCGTGAAGCCTTTGATATGTACGGTATTATTTTCGATGGACATCCCGATCCCCGCAGAATGTATCTGCCTGATGAATTCCAATATTATCCGCTTCGAAAAGATTTTCCGCTTATGGGAATTGAAGGATCTATTCCTTTGCCTATAAGTGAGGACATGAAAGTACGTATGAACTGATTTTATCCACGAACGAGGATTGACGAACTACGAATGACGATCTTATGATTCAAGAAGAACTCATAAAAATAGAAAAGGGCACTGAGCCGAAACAGAAAATTATCGAAGCGTTGCTATCGAAAGATACAAGTGTGACAATTAGTGAGGATTCTCTCGATCATGAGATGATCCTCAACATGGGTCCGCAGCATCCTGCAACGCATGGCGTGCTGCGTGTTTTATTGCGACTTGATGGAGAAATGATTGTCAATGCCGAATGCGAGTTGGGTTATCTGCATCGCGGATACGAGAAGCTTGCGGAGAATATGACATTCCATGAATATATTCCGCATACTGATAGACTTGATTATATTTCACCGATAGCAAATAATGTTGCGTACTGCATGTCGGTAGAAAAATTAATGCATGTTGAAATTCCCAGACGTGCCCAGCTCATTCGTGTCATCTGCTGTGAACTTGCCCGCATCTCATCTCATCTGATGGCAGCAGGTGCAATGGGAATGGATGTCGGAGCACTCACAGTCTTCGTTTGGACAATGCGCGAGCGTGAGAAGCTCTACGATATTTTCGATATTCTTACAGGTGCCAGATTTACAGTAAGTTATATGCGAATCGGCGGAATGGCTCAGGATATAACTCCTGAATGCATTACGATGATCAAAACTTTCCTCGATGGTCTCGCTGAAGCTACAAAAGAGATTGCTGCCATGCTTCATAAGAACAGGATCTTTATAGAGCGCTGCGAAGGCATCGGCATTATGCCACCTGAAGAAGCAATCGATGTTGGCTGGACGGGTCCTTGTCTTCGAGCATCAGGTATTCCATATGATCTGCGTCGAGATCAACCATATCTCGTATATCCCGAACTTGATTTTAAGGTTATTACCAGAACTGAATGTGATGCCCTTGCAAGATATTTTGTCCGTTTCGATGAAGTTGCCGAAAGCGTAAAAATCATTCGTCAGTGCTTGGATAAATTACAGCCGGGACCGATCTTTGCCGATGATGCGAAAATAGTTTTACCACGTAAAGAAGAAGTCTATTCTTCTATGGAAGAACTCATCAATGATTTTGTGTTAGTAAATTTTGGGCAAGCTCCGCCAAGAGGAGAAAGCTATTTTGCTATTGAAGGCTCTAAAGGTGAACTCGGATGGTATTTAATTTCCGATGGTACAGGTCAGCCCTGGCGCAGCAAAATCCGCTCACCAAGTTTTGTAAATCTACAAGGACTATCCAGAATTCTTGAAGGAGCAATGATCTCTGATGTTGTTGCAATTATCGGTTCACTCGATCCTATCATGGGAGAGGCAGATAAATAATTATGGAGTCCGCAAAATTATATGTAATAGGAATGCATTGCAATGGCTGTGTCCGAACTGTGACCAATGCCTTGAAGCGACTAGCAGGGGTGAAAGAAGCAGATGTGAGTCTACCTGAAAATTCTGCGACGATACAATTTGATGAGAAGGAAACCTCTATTGAAGAATTGAATAATGCTGTTCGAGATGCAGGTTATCTAATAGGTGATTCGACCAACTAAAGATTCTCGCCGTAAAAACGCAACTGGTTCTTCAGCGAAGTAATTTCATTTTGTAGCGATTGAATCCTTTGTAGAATATGTGATATTGCTTCGATGCCTTCAAGGTTTACATCCATTTCATAACGAAATCTGGCAAGTCGTTCGATATCTGCGACCTGCTCTGAAGTGATGTAAGAAATCCGATCGATCGTCGTTATCTGAATCAGACCGTATTCTTGCAATGAGCCAATAAACGACGTTTCGATATGCAAATTTTCACTTAACAGTTCGATGGGTATAAGTTCTTTGTCATTCATGGCAATGATTGTTAATGTGATCGCAATGATTGAAGTTCTTTCAACAATTCTTTTTCTTTCTCTGAGAGATTTGACGGAATTTTGATCTCATATTTTACAAAAAGGTCGCCGAACTGCCCATCTTTTTTATAGACAGGAAATCCCATGCCTGCTAATTTTACCTGAGTGCCGTTTTGAGTTTCCGGTTTGATCTTGAGATTTACTTTCCCTTTCATCGTTTCAACTAAAACTTCGCCACCTAATAGCGCAGTATAAAGATCGAGATCTATTGTTCGATGAAGGTCATTGCCCTTTTTCTTAAAAACCGGATCGGATGCAATGGAAATGGTAATATATAAGTCACCGGCAGGACCACCGTTTGAGCCTTGCCCGCCTTGTCCTGCGATTTTCAACGACTGACCGTTTTCAATTCCTGCAGGAATAGTGATGCTCAAAGTTTTACCATTTACCGTAACGGTTTGTTTATGGGTTTGATAAACATCTTTTAAGTTTAGATGCAACTCGGCATTATGATCACTGCCTTTAAAGGCAACAGGCTGTCTGGCTTGTCTTGGTCCTTGATTACCAAACATCGAAGAAAAGAAATCTGAAAAATCTTCTCCTGATCCGGAATAGGAAAAATTCTCGTATGGTGATCCTTGTGATGTTGATTGTCCTTGTGAACTTCGTGCCTTCTCGAATTCCTCAGCATGTTTCCAATCTTTTCCGTAGGAATCGTATTTCTTTCGTTTTTCCGGATCGCTTAAAACTTCATTTGCTTCGTTGATTTGTTGGAAAAGCTGCTTTGCATTCGTATCGTTTGGATTAAGATCAGGATGATGTTTTCGGGCAAGTTTTCGATAAGCTTTTTTGATGTCCTCTGCCGAAGCAGACTTCTCTAAACCTAAAACTTTATAATAATCAACAAAATCCATTTAATTATTGGATGAAGTTCAACATCAAAAAAGGGGAAGGGTAAAATTCTTTTTTACGGCTTATTCGGATCGAAGGTTAGCATCGTGTTCCAGCCAATGCCGACGAAGATTATTCCGGTTACAAGTAACGCTCCGAAGATCGTGTAGGTCAGCCATTTACGAAGTTTAAAATCACGTACAACATTCCAGCAGCCTTGCAAACCATGATACATACCTATCGTGATGAAGCCAAGGTACATGCCTTTGAAGATCGGCGAGGATAATCTGCTTGCTGTCCAGTCATAGTCATGACCGCTTTGCGGAGTGTAGTGCATGAGAATATAATGACCTACGGTCAGGATCACAAGTGCCAAACCTGTAATGCGCTGAAGCATCCAAGCCGGAGCGCCGGATTTTCTGCCTCGTGCGTAGCTGCGAAGATGGTCGTCAGTTTTCTTTACCATAAAATTTATTTTGACGCAAAAAGATCGTTTTGGAAAATGAGATAAAACATCATGAGCACTAATCCGATACCAACAATATATACTGCAGCAAGCAGTTTTTTCTGGTAGCGTGCTCCGTTGCCAAGATCAACGACGGCAATGCGAATTCCGTTAAAAGCATGAAACATTACGAGCAATCCCAAAAGCCATTCAATTATTTTGAATGGCATTGTCGTAAAAGTTTTCATCTCTTCGGCAAAGGCAGCATGACCTTTTGTTAAGGAACTGAGCGCCCAAATATGGACGAAAAGATAGACCGTCAACCCGATGCCGGTGATGCGATGCAGGATATAAGCCCAAGAACCGGAGTGGCGTTTGTATGCCAGTGTGATCCGCGTCCAGGCTCCGATAGGCTCTCTATTTGGTATATATGCCATAAGTAATAAAATCTATTCTGCAAATTTACGAAGATTCAGCTTGTCTGAACGGGGATTCACTATGTTCAGACAATTCGCGAACTCCGCCAGACTGCCATAAAACTTCCGATCACTCCAATTATTAAACCAAGAATGGCTCCCGATCCGAAAAGAATGGAATAATCTTTTATCCCAGAAATATTTGTCGAAAGATCGGATGCAATTGCAGGGATAACAAAAAAATGGAAAAGTAACATCAATCCTCCGGCGAGCAAACCTCCGATGAACCCAGCGAATCCACCTTCGATCATGTAAGGAAGAATGATCGTCATTCGCCCCGCACCAAGCAGCTGCATAGCATGGATGGCATCGCGCCGCGCTTCGATAGCGAGACGAATAGTGCTGATAACAATAGTGAGTGATATTAAGAGTAACGCTCCGCCGAGTGCTACTGCGAGAAGATATAATGTCTGCGATCTTTTTTCAAATGCAATGAGTGACTTCTCATCGTAGAGTACATCCTTCATACTCTGAACTGCCAGAAGTTGAGTACGAATAGCTTTCGCTTTAATAGAAGTTACATTATCAAATGTCATTCGGACACTTGCCGGAAGTGGATTATATCCTAATATTTTTTCTACATCTTCGCCGGAGGTTTTTACATATTCCTCCAGCGCTTCTTCTTTTGAAATAGTTTTGAGTGAGGTAATTCCAACGATAGGTTTTATTATATCATTGGTCACTTGTAGTGCTTCGTCGCTTGTAACTGATGGATTGAAGAATGTTTCGATAATAAGTTTTGCACGAAATTCCTCAAGTGAATCATTAGCGCGTTTCGTGAGCATGGCAAAAATTCCACAGATCGCAAGACTAACGGCAATGACGATCGCTGTCATCACGCTCATAATAGGCGTGCGGCGTAAGGCTGCTAGTGCTTCTTTAATTACTAAGGTCATGCTTTTAAAAAAGTGTTCTTGCGAGGAGTCGCGAAGCGACGACGAAGCAATCCCCAAAGGTATTATGGAATGTTAGATCGTTCATAATCTTAGAGGATTGCTTCGGCGGGCTGAAACCCTTCTTGCAATGACAAATATAATTAAAAATCTTTTTTCCAATCCTTTCGCATCTCATCTAAAAATTCATAGTTGGTCAAGTCGTAATGAATCGGCGAAATGCTGATCTTATTTTGACGGATGGCAATGTCATCAATATCTTCATCTTTATCTTCTAAAATATAATGTCCTTTCAGCCAATAATAAGGTCGTTCTTGCGGATCAAGACGCCGTTCGAACATATCATTCCAATATGATTTCCCTTGACGAGTGTAACTGATCCCTTCAAGTTCATTTTCTTTACATGCCGGAACATTGACATTAAGCAATGTACCTTTTGGCAAACCTGATCCCACAACATACGGCGCAAATCGTTTCGCAAAATTTGCAGCGACGGAAAAATCCGCCTTCGGATGATAACTTGTCAGCGAAATTGCAAAAGCTGGAACATCGAGTACTGTCGCTTCAGTCGCCGCACTTACTGTTCCGGAATAAATTACATTCACTGCTGTATTCCTTCCGTGATTAATACCACTCACGACAATATCAGGTATCGGAAGATTCTTTTCTGCAAGGAATGTCCGCAATGCAAGTTTCACACAATCAGCAGGAGTGCCGCTTACTGCAAAGCCGAAGAAATCTCCATCTTTATGAAACTCCGTAACGCGAAGTGGCAGGCTAACGGTCAAGGCATGACCCACAGCCGATTGCTCACCGAGCGGAGCCATGACGATTACATTTCCGATTTCCCTTAAAGCTTTTACAAGAGCATAGATCCCTGCCGAATTTATGCCGTCATCATTAGTCACAAGTATATTCATTATTGCAAAAATACGGGAATCGCCGTTGGTCTATCGGTAATCGTCATTCGTCAAAAAAAAGACGATGTGTGAATGACGAACGACGAGAGACGTTTCTATTGTTATAAATCCATGAAGCTGTCGAAAAATATCCTTACCATCGAAACAATTGCAAAGTTCGAGCGCGTCGTCAATCTTGACGATAAGCCATACGATATTAATATGATGGTGATGCCCGGCACTCTTGAAGATAAGCATAAGAATTGCGAGACCATCCCTGCTCTTAGGCGGCAATTCAATCTGATATATATTCTGCTTGGCGGCGAGCATGATGTAAAGCTCAATACCGATCATCGCCGGCTGTTGCCAAATGATCTTGTCATCGTACCGGAAAATATGCTCTATGCCTCGGATCATATTCGTAACTGCACCGGCTATTGTATTCATTTCAAAACGGAATTTATTCAACCGCTTCTCTCTGGACCGATTGGAAAAGAATTTCCTTTTCTTGAATTTGACGCGGAGCATATTATGAATGTTTCCAATGACGAAAGTCTTTTAATTCAGCAAGCTTTCAAAGATATACTCTCTGAATATGTAAGATTTTCTCCGGAAAAAGATTTTGTCCTTCGAAATTATATTCTTATCTTACTTCATCGCGTCCGCGAAATTTATCAACGCAGTGTAAGAAGATTGATTCAAAATTCTTCCCGTTCCGATCAATTGGCAACGCAGTTCAAGCATTTAGTTGAAAAACATTTTGCAGATCAGCGTAATGTTTGGGCTTATGCAAAGATGCTCAATATTTCCTCCAGGCATCTATCGGATGTTGTAAGTTCATCTACAGGAAGATCGCCGCTTGAGATCATCCATGATATACTTTTCTTAGAAGCAAAGGCATTGCTTCGCTCTACAGATAAAACCATTAATGAAATTGCTCATGAACTTCTATTCGGTGATCAATCCCATTTCTCTCATTTTATCAAGAAACGTACAGGCTTAACGCCGGCAGAACTCCGAAAGACGTTATAAATAATCGTCTTGTTCCCATTCTTACATAAAGTACCGTCTTTTTTACAAGTTTTCGCCCTATAAATCCGGTAATTTTGCATCTGTTAATTCACTTAATTATTAAACAATATGCATACACAATCAGATACTAAACAAGCTGAACTAAAAACTTTCGGCAAACCGGACGAAGTACGCGAATTTCCTAAAGGGCGTCTTGAACTTATCAATGTCGGCGGCGCAACGGTCGGCCGTGGTGTTTTCGAACCCGGCTGGCGCTGGCTAACATCTGTTCAGCCATTCGCAAAAACCCATAGCTGCGAAGCTCCGCATTTCCAATATCATGTTTCCGGCACGCTCCATGTCGTCATGGATGATGGCAGCGAGTTCGATTGTAAACCAGGCGACGTTTCGCTGCTTCCATCAGGTCATGATGCCTGGACAGTTGGTAATGAGCCTGCAGTCGTCGTGGATTTTCAAGGAATGATCGACTATGCAAAGCATATATAGATCATAATTCGTAGGGCGGTCGGCAGATCGCCCTATGAAATTCCAATCTCATCATCCCATTTGAAGTCTATATAACTCCTTTATTCTCAAACAATTGAGTTGCACAATTCCCACTTCTGATTTTACATTACACCGTAGGAGTAGTCGGCCACCAGGTATTGCCGAAGGCATCGGAGACGCCGCACGTTCTTCCGTATTCCTGATCGGAAGGAAGCATATTAGATGTGGCACCTTCGGCTAACGCTTTATGGTAGGTCTCGTCGGCATCCGCAACATAGACGAACATTCCGGCAGGTTGAGTCTTAAATGCATCCGTAGCATCGGCAAGCATAATGACGCTATCGCCGATGCTCATTTCGGCATGGGCAATAAGATTTTCATCCCGCATCATCTTGAATTTTTCCTGCGCGCCAAACACATTCTTCATGAATTCCATAAATCCAGCCGCATCTTTTACGATCAAATACGGCATTACTTGCTGGTATCCTTCCGGTATTTTCATATTCATTCTATGCTGTGTGCACAGCTATATGTAATAAATTTAATGAGTTGCAGTGGCTTGTTTATTATGTAAAGTGTTTTGATTACCCTATTTGGGCGCGTAAGTGAAGTGATGGTTTCTCATGGTGCCTATCATTTCATATCCAATATACGAAAAAAAGGAGTAGCGGCAAAATGTTTTTAGTTATACTTGCAACGCTGTCACACCTACCATCGTAACAATATCCTCAACAGTACAGCCGCGCGAGAGGTCGTTCATCGGTTTGGCTAAGCCTTGAAGGATTGGTCCGATAGCCTGTGCGCCGCCAAGGCGTTCGACGATTTTATAGCCGATGTTGCCTGCATCGAGATTCGGGAAGATAAAAACATTCGCATTGCCACCAACAGGACTATCCGGCGCTTTGCGCTCGGCAACACTTGGGACGAATGCAGCATCGAATTGTAATTCTCCGTCAATAATTAATTTCGGTTCGCGCTCGCGGACGATCTCTGTTGCAAGGATCATCTTTTTTGTTGAATCACTCGAAGCACTGCCTTTCGTAGAATAGGAAAGCATTGCAACGATAGGTTCATTGCCGGTAAGCTGATTATATGTTGCAGCAGTTGAGATCGCGATATCGGCAAGTTGATGTGCATCGGGATCGGGAATGACGGCGCAATCGGCGAAAGCGAGGGATCGTGATTCGTGATGAGCTGAGAAGTTCATCAGGAACATACTTGATAGCGAACGGATGCCGGGGGCGAGACCTATGCCGCGCAGACCGGCGCGGATGATACTACCTGAAGTTGAAAGCGAACCGGCAACCATTCCGTTAGCATCGCCATGATTAACAATAAGCGCACCGAAGAGAAGATGATCGCTCATAATTTCGGCTTTTGCTGTTTCGTAATCCGGCACTTTCGATTTGCGAGTCTCGTAATAATTGTTTATCAGCTCATCAAGAATATCACACGTTTCCAAGGACCAAATACTTATGCCTTGAAGATCTACATTTGCATCTGAGGCACCCTTTTGAATTTCTTCACGATTGCCGATGAGAATGATCGTTGCAAGATCAGTATCGGTTGCAATTCGCGCAGCGTGCAGCATCCGCTCGTCTGTTGCATCGCCGAGAAGGATACGGGGATAGTCGATAGTTTGCATAGTCGTTAGCAGAGGGGATTGAGTAGCTATTTTGTGAGAGACGAAATCAATACGTTTATCATTTTACCTATTTCATTGATTTCGACAACCATTTCTTCGGTTATGGAATCCTCAATAAGTTTAACGTCATTTGCAATGATAATCTGTGTTTCAACTTCAGCAAGAGAGCCTCTTGCTATATTTAAAAATTGAATAAATTCCTTGTCCGTACCTCTTCTGTGTCCTTCTGCTATATTTGAAGGTATAGATACACCTGCTCGTCTTAGCTGAGATGTCATCCCGAACATTTCCTCCTTCGGAAAGGATTTTGTAATGGAGTATATTCTCACAGCCAATTTCCTTGACCGTTGCCAAATCTGAAGGTCTTTAAAAGATCTGCTTTGCATTTTTTTACTAACGACTGATGACTAACGACTATTTGTATGGCGTAATATTCTCTATCACATCATTCAACATATACTTCTCAATCTTCTCCGTGCCTTTAACGATCTGCCCCCATATCGTATAACGTGTATTCAGATGCGGCGTCGGGCAATGAGTGATGAACCACTGTGAGCCTTCCGTGTCTTTTCCGCTTGATGCCATCCCGACTACGCCAGTGCTATCATACCGAGCAGGTGAAATCTCTGTGCGTATTGCATAGCCGGGTCCGCCATCTCCTGTGCCGGTGTTATCGCCGGATTGGATAACAAAATTCGGTACGACGCGGTGAATATAATTATTCGCGAAGAAATTGATCTTCGCAAGTTTATACATATTCAGAGCAGTCAGCGGAGCATTATAAGTATCAAGCTTCAAAAACATGAATCCATACTGGGTTTGAATGAGCATTGTATCGGGAAGAGCTTCGATCTTTTTCCAATCGATCGGTTGACGGATAAGTTTTACAGTTGCGGGTTTAGGTAGTACACCAAGTGCAGTAAGTGCTGCACCACCTGAATCAACGATCATCTGATCGCCCCATTCGAGGGCCGCTTTCTTTATGATATCTTCGAGCTTTGTTTTTATCGTATCATTTTTCGGTTTGAGATATGCAATAGCGCTGAATATCGATATCAGTTGATCGTGATATTTCGGATAGGCATATTTATCGAGATATTGCAAAAGATATTCTTGCGCTTCTTCACGGAGTGAATCCCTGACGATAAAGGGATCTTTAACTTGCTCCATTGTTGCCGAGACAACAGCAGGATCATCGGTAACATTTGGAAAACGTATAAGCATGTGACGGTACATACTTGAATAATGGGCTTTATCTAACTGCTTCATGAAACTCGTATCTTTCTTTGCGATCTCCCATTGAGAATGTAAACCATCGAGCACATAGTTAACATTATTCGGAGCGCTTGTAAAAACTCTTGCGAGAAGCCGAAAGAAGGCAACAGTATCGGGAATAGTCCCCATGGCTTTCCACACATTGATCTCCGTAGTTCTGTCATTGAATGAAATAAAGCTGCCGATCTCTTTGATCCTCTCTTCGTTAGCCCCTAATCGTGCCAACGGTACCATGATTTGTGAACGTATGCGTAGTGACTGATCTTCATGTAATTCTTTTCCGGGTTCATAATCAGAGAGCCATTCACGAACTGTTACTGAATCCGGCGAAGAGACTTTTCCTGCTGCGATCATTTGATCGATGACATCGAGTGCTGTTCTGGCAACGTGTTCGCCGGTGAGATTCTCTTTCGATGATTCGGTCACAGCTTTTTTTAACACATCATCAATCGCCGAAGAAAAGCGAGGCAGCTTTCCAATTGCGTTGAAAATATTTACGCGCACCCGCCACTCAGTTTCACTGCGTGCAGCTTCTATTAAAATTCTTCCGGCTTCTTCGTTATGAACTCTGCCTAATGCTGTTGCTGCAAACATTCTGGATTCAGCGGAGCCGACATCTTTAAGATATAATTTAACTATATCGAGATGTTTTGCAAGCAATGTGGAGTCTTCAGTCCTGCTTAAAGCATAGGCACAATGCCAGCGCACAACTGGATCGCTATCGGATTCCAATATCCGGCACATTTCAATATTGTCATCATCAATGAGTTTTCGTAGCCCCAGCTGCATAAGAGTGGAGCTGATAGCCAGTATTTCGGTATGTGGCGGTGCGGGCTTTTTATCAATTTCGCCAAGCCCCATTCCAAGTATCAAATTAAGATCCTTAATATTCTCTTTCGGGAATGTGCGAGCTAAGGCAATAAACATTTCTTCGGAATTACGATTTTTTGGCAGACTTTCAAAAATAGCATTGGCACTAACTGCATTTGGTCCCAAAACTCCAAGAGCAAATGCAATTCCATCTATCACATACGGACGTGTTTCTTTTCCCAGAGCACGGATCAATACATGACGGGAATTAGTATCATGAATATTCGCCAGCGCAATAGCTGTGCGCCATGCAACCTTCTCATCTTTTGAATCAAGGTAGCGGGTGATCGTGTCAATTCCTCTTCGCTCATCCTGTAAGCGAATGATGGTGCGCTCGGCTTCGCTGAACTTGACATGCTGCGCGAAGGAAAGAGAATGGAAGAATAAGACGACAAGAAAAATTAATTTAATTCTCATAATATAAAAAAGCATATAGTGAGTGTCATTGCGAGAAGAGCGATAGCCCGACGAAGCAATCCCTTAAATCGTGGTAGACTTTTACGATTATCAATACTTTAAGGGGACTGCTTCGTCGTCCGCTAGCGGACTCCTTGCAATGACACCGTTAAGTTTATCAACAATCTTTAAAAAATATTCAACAGTGAAACGAAACAAAAAATAATTTCGTAGTCTTTGCGTGTTAATGAAAACGGAAAACAAAGAGAACAATGCGTGTTGCGCTTCTTGCTAACATCAAGCCGAAAGAGAATGTCACAAACTGGTCAGATCAGTTTGCTGACGATACTTTTGCCGAATGGGATTCCATCGAAACGGTTCAAGCCGTTTGCGATGCGCTGAACTCTCATCCCGATGTTGAATGCGAGATCGTCGAAGCTGTTCCCGAGATCGCATTGCCGCGTCTGATGGTTCGCAAGTATGATATTGTTTTCAATATTGCCGAAGGCATGCGCGGCGCATCACGCGAAGCACAATTTCCGGCAGTGATGGAAATGCTTGGCATTCCTTATACAGGCTCCGGTCCGCTGACGCTTGCAACTGCTCTCGATAAAGCGCGCACGAAAGAAGTACTGATGCATCATGGCATTCCCGTAGCAAAATTCACGACAAGCCGGGATACGCAGGCATCACTTGCAATGTTACTTCCAGATTCGGAATATCCTGTTGTCGTCAAACCGCTTTCTGAAGGTTCATCAAAAGGCGTAAAGAATTCCTCCTTTGTAAATAATGATGCCGAGCTTCGCGCAGAAATCCAGCGCATTGGCTCAGATTATGATCAGCCGGCAATTATAGAAGAATTTTTACCGGGAAGGGAATTCACTGTTGCCGTTCTCGGCAATGACGCAAATGCACGAGTTCTTCCGATCGTTGAAATAAAATTATCTGAGCTTCCAAAAGAGGCGAACGGAATTTATTCCTACGAAGCGAAATGGATCTATGATGTGCGCGATAACCCGCTCGATATTTTTGCCTGTCCTGCTGATCTGACATCTGAGTTGCAAAAAGAAATTACAGAAACCGTGCTCAGGACTTATAACGTACTTGACTGCAAAGACTGGTCGCGTATCGATGTACGGCTCGATCGCAATGGCACGCCGAATATTATCGAAGTAAATCCGCTGCCCGGAATTTTACCAAAGATCGAAGATAATTCCTGTTTCCCGAAAGCTGCGAGAACAGCAGGAATGAATTATAATGAAACAATGCTTGCAGTGTTGCGAGCAGGGTGCCAGAGATATGGAATAAAGCTCTCTGCTAACGACTAACGACTGGAGACTAAAGACTACCAATGCGAATTGCTCTCATCTATAACGAGCCGAAACATACCGAGCCGGAAGATCACTGGCTTTCACGTTCGCGTGAGGAAGTTGAATTAGAAAAAGATTTTCGCGATGCTTCGGAGTTCGGCGTGCTGGAGGAATCTCAGATCATCGCCGATGCGATCAGAGAAGACGGACATGAAGTATTGGTCTTTTCCGTCGACGATGATATTCACAGGCTTATAACATTTCTCGATACAGAAAATCCCGATCTTATTTTTAATCTTTGCGAAGCAGTGCTTGGCAAAGCATCACTTGAAATGGCAATAGCCGGAATTTATGAACTCTACGATGTTCCTTATACCGGTTCACAGGCAATAGCTCTTGGCATCTCGCTCAATAAAGGACTTGCAAAAGCGATCTTCAAGGCAAATGACATTCCGACTCCGGCGTACTTCATCGTTGATGAAGAAGAATTCATGCCTGAAGATTTAAACTTTGCGTATCCTGTGATCGTCAAACCCGTACGAGAAGATGCAAGCATAGGCATAGATAATAATTCTATCTGTGCCGATGAAGAATCTCTTGCAAATAGAATTGCTTTTATTCATCAGGAGTTTAAGCAGCCGGCGCTTGTTGAAGAATATATAGATGGACGCGAGATCAATGTTGCAGTTCTTGCAAATGATGACGGAGTGTTCGAAACGCTTCCGATCTCCGAGATCATGTTTGATACAATGCCTGCAGGAAATCCGCGCATCGTTAGTTACGAAGCGAAGTGGGTGGAAGACTCGCCGCTTTATAAGACAACGATTCCGCAATGTCCGGCAGATCTGGATATCGTTACGGCTGAACGTGCGCGAGAACTTGCCCTGCGATCGGCGGCAGTCGTCGGACTGAATGATTATGGACGCATTGATATGCGGCTCAGAGATAGCGATGGCGCACTCTTCGTGCTCGAGGCAAATCCGAATCCGGATATCTCATGTGATGCCGGATTCATGCGCGCAGCAAGTGTGAAAGGATTTTCGCATACACAAACCATCAATGCGATCGTACATTGTGCGATGAGAAGAGTGAAAAAGTAATTTCCGTTTTCCGGAAAAAAAGAACAGAGAAAAAATAATTTGCATTTAAATTAGGAAATCAGAAATTTATTTCGTAGTTTTGTAAAAGAAAGTTTTGCAAGAAGTAAATTTTTCTTTTTACAATGACGTTACACTGGTTGCAATTTTGAAATTGATAGCGAGTTATGATCAGAAGTTATAAAGCGAAAGATCGTAACGGAGTCATCGAGATCGTTAGCGCAACAGGAAACTTTAACGCAAGCGAAATTGAAATTGCAACTGAGCTCATTGATATTTGCATAGAGAAACCGGAGCAGCGCGATTATTATTCGTTCGTCTTCGAAGATGAAGTTACGAAACGTATTGCAGGATTTCTGATCGTCGGACCTACACCGGCAACGACCGGAACCTACGATATGTATTGGATCGCATCGCATCCGGATTTTTATGGAAGAGGAATAGCCCAACAGCTTGACCGATTCGCAGAAGAATTTGTGCGCGAACATCATGGATACTTACTGATCGCAGAAACGAGCAGTCAGCCATCGTATGATCGTACGCGTGCCTTCTATGCAAAACAAGGCTATCTGGTCTTATCACAGATAGCAGACTACTACAAACCGGGAGACGACCTTATCGTCTTCGGCAAAAGAGTCTGAGAAAGAAAATATGAAATTGGAAATATGAGCTATGAATTTTTTCATCGTTCATATTTCAGAGTTCATATTTAATTAACCGCCGTGCTTGGTGAGAGGTCACCGGCAATGGCAAAGAAAGAGAATATATTATGGAATATTGGCAGGAGCTTCTTCGCGGAAGCATTGAATCTGAAGAACAACTGATCGAACGCTTCGGCTTTAAGCCGGGCGCAGCCGGCAAACTCAACGAGTTTTTTCAAACTCGTATTAATCCTTATTACTTATCACTCATTCGCTATAAAGGCGATCCGATCTATTTACAGGCAGTCCCTGATGAGATCGAACTCGAGGACATCGATGCACCCGATGATCCGCTGAATGAAGATGCGATGAGTCCCGTGCCTTCGATCACCCATCGTTATCCCGACCGTGTATTATTTTTAGTCACAAGCCAGTGCTCAATGTACTGCCGCTTCTGCACACGCAAGCGCAAGGTCGGAGATTCATCGAAGATCTCGATGAAGTATATTCAGGATGGGTTGGATTATATTGCTGCTCATACTGAAATAAGAGACGTAATTCTTTCCGGCGGAGATCCATTGACGCTTACGGATTTCATGTTGGAGAAAGTTCTTAAGGGACTTCGTGAGATCCCTCATGTCGAGATCATTCGTCTGGGCACAAAGATCCCATGCGTTCTTCCGCAGCGAGTTACTCCGAAGCTTTGCGACATGATCAAGAAGTACCATCCTATATATGTAAATACGCATTTCAATCATCCGTGGGAATGCACTCCGGAAGCAAAGCAGGCATGCGAGATGCTTGCCGATGCCGGATGCCCTGTGGGAAATCAGATGGTATTGATGAAAGGCGTTAATGATAATGCTGAAGTAGTACTGGAATTAATGCAGAAGCTTCTGGCAATGCGCGTTCGCCCATACTATATATATCAGGCTGATATTACAAAGGGGGCGAATCATTTCCGTACGCCGGTGAAAGTGGGCTTGGAGATCATGGATAAGCTTCGAGGCTGGACAAGCGGCTTGGCTATTCCCTACTACGTAATAGATGCTCCCGGCGGCGGCGGGAAGATTCCGATGCTTCCGAATTACGTCGTTAGCCATGATGAAAACACATGGGTATTGCGTAATTATAAGTACGACATCTATAGTTACCCCGATGTAGTAGAAGAGAAGCCCAAAGCACCTGCAAAGAAACGTCCGATCCGGGCACCAAGAAAAAAGAAAGTTTTCGCAGATAAAAAAGGGAAGTTATAGCTTTTTACATAAAACCGCCTTTATTAGGCGGTTTTAATTTTAATAGTATACATTATTTTCCTTCAAAACCGACAATAATGTAAAAAAAATCGTGAAAAGGAGTAACAAAATCAGATTCACAAAGTTATTGAGGGTACTAAGAAATCTGAAGCCCCCTTCAAACCCGTCTTGCTTAGTTGTGGAATGTATTGTTTAAAGTTGAACACAATTTCACGGAAATATTGGCGGCGTCAATATTTTGTCGTATATTTGCATCCTCAGGATTGTGCAAAGAACACTTTCCGAAGTATATTTTATACTCAGAGCATATGGTAATCTGACAAATGCAAGACTTTTAGCTCACCTCACCACAGATGGGCGCCGTAATTTTTGAAAACTGACCAGTGTAATCTATAACCTATATACTAAATATGAGACCAATATCTTTCGTATTCTTAGCAGTCTTGATGCTTTTCGCGTTTTCGGAAACTGTATCCGCTCAAACTCCCCGTATGTTCGGTGCGCGTAGATTTTTGCTTGATGACGGCACAAACAATCCTACCGGCTTAGTTGATATGAGCAATCTTGCCGGTTCGTTACAAATTACAACGACAAATGGTAACATGAGCCTGCGTTCGACAGGGACAGGGAATATCCAGTTGGGTAACAGCGTAACGATCGGTGCATTATCTGCTCCGAACACGACCATTGATATCAGAGGATCTGTTTCAATGCCGATCAGAATTGCGGTTACTGGCAACGTGAATCCGATATCTGCAACCGATTATATAATCGCTTACACAGATAACTCTGGTGTTGGTAATGTTGTAGTAACTTTGCCTGCCGGAACACAGGGCAGAACTGTTATCATCAAGAATCTAAGCAACGGCGTGACTGGAAAGACTCTTCAGGTTACTCCTCCTACTGGTGTTCAAATCGATAACTTCGGTGCCGGTGTAGCACAGCAGATCTCTGCCGGCGGAAACCTCTCGATGACATTCATCTATGATGTTGGCACAGCAATGTGGTACAGAGCTAACTAATTATTAGAAAGAAATTCTATTTCTCTTTGAAGGGCAGGCTAATTTAGTCTGCCCTTCGCATTTTATCCACATTCTTACTCCTGAATGATTTATTTTTTGATTTTACTTGCATTACGGTAAATAATGTTGTATATTTGCAGCGTAAACTTCGTAAGTGTATGTTTACATGAGAAATGAAGTCCCCTGTCACGGGGTTCAAGGACGAAAGTTCTTGTTCTTTGGAGACTTCTATATCATAAAAAAAGCAACTTGGCAACGAGTTGCTTTTTTATTTGCCGATAACGAAACTGATAGCATTAGTTCATTGATTTTTAAGGAGTTACCGATGACTCAGACATAATACCTAACGGCTAACCCAATTAACTACTAACTACTAACTACTACCTACTGATTTATTCCGGCTGAGTTCTTAGAGTAAAACTGAAGACGCTTCCAATACCAGGAGTACTTTCTACTGAGATCGTCCCTTTATGGGCTTCAATGATATGTTTGCATATCGCCAAACCCAAACCTGTTCCGCCGGGTGAGTTTCGTGAGCGGTCTTTATCGACACGGTAGAACCGTTCGAATAAACGCGGAAGA
>JBBQGG010000011.1:0-55932 GCA_038322815.1 Kapaibacterium sp. (SeqCode) | reverse complement strand
CTCGTCATACTGACGGTAACGCTTTCGTTCTCCGACGTTCTGAGGTGTCGATAATTGATCCTGATTCTCTGTCATGGTGGTATAGTCCTTTCTGCAAATATACCACACCGTTCAGTGTCCTCTCAAATGGGGGAAGTCCATCCTTTACTTTATTATAAAGGGTATGTAAATATACCGAATCCACATCCCTCTGCGGATAAGTATTTCCATGGTCAAAAGAACTAAATAACGTACCGGAATCCAAATCATAAACAAGGAAATTATAATCATTCGGAAAAGCATGCAATCCATAAACTTTTCTTCTATGAGTTTGAATTGGTATATTCCAGGAGTTCCCTCCATTCGATGAATGAGCGATGCTATAACTATCACCTGTTCCTGGAACTCTAACACCTGAAATATATCTGCTTGATAAAGTTGAAAACAACACAGACGAATTGTATTGAATGCTGGGCTGCGGACTTGCTATAGTCGAATCAGTGATTTTTTCCCATTTTTTTCCTCCATCTGTTGTTTCAAAATAAAATGAACGACTTATTTTTTGATTATTAGTAGTGTCTATTATTTCGGAAATTTGTGTTACACCTAAATATCCATGCAAACTATCCAGAAAAGTTAAACTACCTACGAGCAATGAATCGCCGGGTATTTCAATAGAAGACCACTGCGGCATTTGCGCAAAAACAACATGGCAAAGGCAGAACACTAACGCAATAACAGTAGAATGTTTTATCATGATTACCCTCCAATCTTATAGTTGGTTAAAAAAAAATCATTGATGGTTCAGTTAAGTTACGGATGTGCAAATATTGACAATTACCTGCATCGCATGATCCTGTGCCATCACAATTACGATGATTGGGATCAAGGTTTAAACCGCTCAGATCAGTCGAAAGGCACATAAAAACGCCTCCTGCACTTGGTACTCCAGTTGTTGCACAGCCACCATCACAAAACGTAGATGTAAGAGTACCTTCATCCAGACACGCTGGCATAGGTAGTTTTAATTTTTCAGTTTCTATACCTGTTTTATCAGATGAATTCCTACCCTGAGCGAATAGAGTATTTCCATTCAAAATGTAAAAACAGATTGTTACTGCCAGCAAACCCATTCTTAGGGCGCGGCTCGAAGTTGATATTAGATTTTTCATTTTTATTAATTAAGAAGTTGAAAAAAAGGTGCATTAACTAATGTAGCTTAATCGTCTGAGTAAACTAACCTTGCTATCTCTAATAAGGTATTACAAAAGTACGATGCGGATTCTAAAAATCGCGTCCTAAAAACCTCCTAATTTGAGGCAGACCAAAAAAAAAGTAAGTTGTACGAAAGTGCAAGGTTCCGAGTGAGAATTCAACTACCTTCTTTAATGATAAAGTAAAAATTTTCTTATTTCTTCTATATCAGAATTCAAATATGAAACCCGTATAACATAAGCACCTGCCGGAAGGTTATGTACATCAATATCTGCAATAGTATTTTCTATGCTATATTGAGGATAAAACTGCATTCCTAAAAGATTAAAAAACTGAACGCGATTCACCGATAACGAATGGTATAATTGCAAATGAATTTGATTGGTCGAGGGATTCGGATATACCCATGAAAAATTTGTTTGGCTCGAAGAATTTTCGACACTTGCCGCTGCGCCAAGTTTTACAACCCAAATATCAAAATATCCATGATTACCGGAAACATCTCCATTATGGGAAGATGTTCTTCCGGTGACGGCATACCCTCCATCTTTTGTTTGAATGATGGCAAAGCCTTCATCATAACCTGAACCGCCAAGGCATTTCTGCCATTGAATAATGCCTGTAGCATTCAGCCTAACAACCCATAGATCACTTGAATCAGGTAGTGGTCCGTGATTTCCTGATACATCTCCATCATTAGAAAATGTCGTCCCTGCTATTGCATAGCCGCTGTCAAAAGTTTGAACAATCGAAAATGCGTTATCATAGCCTGAACCACCAAGACATTTCTGCCATTGAATTTTACCGTCGGAATCTAGTTTTACAATCCAGATATCCAAACTGCCATGATTCCCCGAAACATCTCCATCATGGGAAGAAGTACTTCCAGTAAAAATATATCCTCCGTCAAATGTATGAATGATACAATGCGCGAATTCATCATTACCGCCACCGAGCAATTTCTGCCATTGTTTATTGTCTGAAGTTTGCATGATAGCGCCTAAAGAATCAATCCTGACTATGTAGGCATCTGCTGAGTTTGATATACCGTGATGATTCTGGAAAGCTTCATCCTGAGAACTTGTATAACCCGCAAGAGTATAACCACCATCTGAATTTTGAATTATGGATTCAAAAGCCTCGCTGCCGCTTCCTCCATAACATTCCAGCCACTTGATATTCCCTACAACATCAAGATTTGCTGCCCATGCATCTTCGTGCCCATGATTTTTACCCAAAAAATCTCCATCTATTGAATTCGTCGTGCCTGCAACGGCATATCCGCCATCGGAAGTTTGAATAATAGAACTGGCAATTGTCTCACTCCCAAAATTATTAAGCTTGCCGCCTCCGATGCATTTCTGCCATTCGAATTTTCCTGAAGAATCGAGTTTGATTATCCATGCGTCTAAAAATCCTCCGTCACGAAATCCTGAAACATCTCCGTTATCTACCGAAGTAGTATATCCTGCAATTGCATAGCCTTTATCAGAAGTCTGAATGATGCACTTTACATCTTCGCTGCCGTCCCCGCCATAACATTTCTGCCATTTGATTGAATCTTTAGCGATTAAGCTGATTACCCAAATATCTTCTGTTGTTATCCCATGCCATAAATGATTACCTGACACATCTCCGTCATTGGATTCCGTCCGCCCGGCAATTAAATATCCTCCATCTGCACGTTGAATGATGATCTGCAATCGGGGGTCCGGATCTTCTACAGAGGAACCACCTAAACATTTTTGCCATTCTATTTTAGGCGCTTGAGAGAAAGTAAGCGCCGGAGCTAAAAATAAAAAAATAAAAACAAGTTCTTTAAATAAAAAAGCAGCGCAAGTATGTAATTTCATCAGTAAAAGCTTGTTAGTAAAAATAAGAAACCAAGCGCAATCATGCATTGTAAAAAAAACAAAAGATCCGGGGCATCGATATTCTCCATGCCCCGATACTCTGCAATTTCTTATGGAATTGATATTACCAAATCATCGCAAACAGAGAGACCACAACTACAGCCACAGCTGATATGATACGTGGCATTAGGCCCATCTGAGGTATTACGGCAAATTATAAATGAAGCACTGTTGCCGTCAGGAATTCCAGCGATATTTTGATAATACAAAGTCCTGGGATTATACCCTGCATCGAAGACTAGGGTCATTGGTATCGTTAGTAAAGTCACCGTTAGGACTGCATACAGAATGGCAATCATCACTTGCATTTGAAGTAACAGTGAATGTATTTGGATGGAGTCCAGCGCATTTATTGCTTGTAATAGTAACTTTGATGCAGGTTCCACATCCTACTGTCGGCCATCCGTCATGTCCGCATTCACCGGTATTACAGCCTGCAGAACCGCTAATGGAAACTGCTGAAGCAGTAAAACAATGCGATTGAGTCACTATTGTTTGTGCATGCACTGTGATATTGCAGTAGATGAAAAAAACAACGAAAGAAATTGCTGAGGCAATTCCCTTGCTGTTGATTTTTGAGTTTTTCATGATTTTATATAATTAAGAAGTTAAAAAAAGATGCATTAACTAATGTAGCTTAATCGTCTGAGTAAACTAACCTTACTATTTCTAATAAGGTAATACAAAAGTAAGATGCGGATTCTAAAAATCGCCTCCTAAAAACCTCCTAATTTGAGGCAGACCAAAAAAAAAGTAAGTTGTACGAAAGTGCAAGGTTCCGAGTGAGAATTCAACTACCTTCTTTAATGATAAAGTAAAAATTTTCTTATTTCTTCGGCAGCAACATTTTGATAACTTACGTGCACCATATATGAACCGGTTGGAAGACCATGACCTTCGATAGAAAGTATATCACTTTCAATATGATAATCAGGAAAATATTCAATACCAAGAAAGTTAAAAATCTGAATTTTTTTTATCAACTGGGAATGGAATAATAGTAAATGTGCTTGATCAATAGTGGGATTAGGAAAAACCCATGTAGGATTTGTTGAGCTATTTGATAAATTTTCAATACTTCCCTTAAGACCGAGTTTTACAACCCAAATATCAATATCCCCATGATTACCGGAAACATCACCATTATTTGATTCTGTTCGAGCGCAGAGGGCGTAACCATTATCTTTTGTTTGTACAATTGCCAAGCCCTCATCGCCTTTTGATCCGCCTAAACACTTTTGCCATTCTAATTCACCAGAAGAGGTAATCTTAATTAACCACACATCAGATGAATCAGGCAGACGTCCATGGTTTCCCGAAACATCTCCATCGTTAGAATACGTTGTTCCTTCCAATAGATACCCGCCTTCGTCAGTTTTAATAATTGATGACGCGTTATCACCATTTAATCCGCCAAAACATTTTTGCCAAATAATACTACCGTCAGAATCAAGCTTTACGAGCCAAAAATCAATCTGCCCGTGATTTCCTTTTACATCTCCATTATTTGAATCAGTAGAACCAACGAATAGATATCCTCCCTCTAAAGTATGGAGAATACTATAAGCATAATCAAAACCTGTACCGCCTAGTAATTTCTGCCATGGTGAATTGTGCGAGGTTTCCATTATAACACCCAAAGAATCAATTCTAAAAATGTATGCATCAGAAAATCCATGATTTACGAAACCTTCATGATTTGAAAGTGAAAAACCGGCTACGGTATAACCTTCATCGGAGTTTTGAATAATAGAGGATGCTACATCATAGCCGCTTCCGCCATAACAATTCGTCCATTCAATTTTACCCAAACCGTCAATTTTTACTACAAAAGCGTCACCATTACCTCCATGATTTTTTCCTGCGAAATCCCCATCGTTTGAATTTGTTTGTCCAACAATTGCATAGCCCCCATCTACAGTCTCTATAATTGATTGTGCAGCTTCATCAACTGTTCCACCAAGGCATTTTTGCCATTGTAAACTTCCTGTTGAGTCGAGTTTTACTACCCAGACATCATTATTGCCGCCATGGAATCCGGAAACATCTCCATCATTTTTTGAATTTGTATATCCGACAAATGCATATCCTTTATCCGAAGTTTGTATTATCGCTCGTGCTACATCAGTTCCCGTACCCCCAAAGCATTTTTGCCATTCGATTACACCCGAAGAATTAAGTTTGACAATCCATGCATCGTCACTGTTATGATTACCGGATACATCTCCGTCGTTAGAACCCGTATATCCGGCAATGGCATACCCTCCATCAAAAGTTTGAATAATACTGCCACTGGGCACACCATCCTCTGTGCGTGATCCTCCTAAACATTTTTGCCATTCTATATTGGGCACTTTCTGCGCATGTAATAATCCTGGTAAAGTCAGTGTAATAAAAATAAAAAGCGTTTGCCTGTAGAAAATTTTAATTACAGAAAGTAACTCCATGTGATTTTTTATATCTAAATAGAATGATAAAAGGCTTGAAAGAATTCCTTTTGTAACTTCAAATACAAGTTTAGTTATCGCTGAACAATGCGAAGAATTTCATACAATATTTCCCTACAAGTATGATGCAATTAAAATATAAAATTCTTCGCATTCCGCGTTCATTACTTTATAGTTCTTAAAATTGAACCGTCGCACAATCACATACACGCGGATACGGACAATACGTTGGAGACGGCAGACAAATAGTATAGGTAAATCCGGGCACAACATGACAAATTCTGAAAGTTGCACTATGTCCATCGGCAATTGCCGTACAGTATATAGTCCTTGGATTGGTCCAACTGCACGTCTCATACGAAACGGAGAAATCGTTTGTGGGACTGCAAATGCTATGGCATTCACTACTCGAATTCGAAGATACCGTAAAGGCTGTAGGATTCAGACCTGTACATAGATCGCTTGTAATAGTAACATCAATGCACTGACTGCACTGTGCCCCAGGATTTCCGCAAGTATTGGTAGCACATTCGCTTCCAGTTACTGCAACTGCTTTGATAGTAAAACAATGAGATTGTGATATAATTTGCCCATAAATCGAGCTATTGAAACAAGTAATTAACACAATAAAAGAAATTGCTAAAGCAATTACTTTGGTTTGGATTTTTGAATTTTTCATTTACGTATTTAAATTAGAAGTTGAAAAAAAGATGCATTAACTAATGTAGCTTAATCGTCTGAGTAAACTAACCTTACTATTTCTAATAAGGTAATACAAAAGTACGATGCGGATTCTAAAAATCGCCTCCTAAAAACCTCCTAATTTGAGGCAGACCAAAAAAAATTAAAATTGAGCAAAAAATGAAGAAAGTTGCACAGAAGAACTCAAAGAAAGTTTTTTATGGATTTGTGACCGATGTTTTTCTACAGTACCTTCTGTAATATTAAGGATTTCAGCAATCTTCCAACTCTGCAAAAAATCTCTTAAAAGGACACTGGTTTTTAATTCCATCGGACTAAGTTTAGGGAATTGAACTGCCAACCTATGAAGAGTTGCTTCACATGCGCCATTTGATTCTCTCACTATCTTTTCCCACCCTAAGTGAGCTTTAGCTCTACTCTTTCTTCTATCTTCAGAGACTTTCTTCACGGGATTATCTTATTATAATGAAACGGACTTATATCACATTTACAAAGATACAACAATTTCAGCAAACTTTTAAGAAAATCAACTTGAAGATACTCTAATTATTTCTTCGGTGCTGTTTTATAAATAACAGAGTCCGGAATGGAATGTCCCTCAATGATCTTTACACTTGGATCCTCATCCATCTTTGGTTCTTTTGGTGGAGTGTGATGCATTTCAAGCTCTTTAATTTTCACGGTGGTTCCGCGCAGTACTTTTATCGGCTCCCTTTCAAATTTCAAATGACGAACGATCTCGTTCGTGATCACTTCAGAATCAATGTGAAGATCCATTTTTGCCGTATCAACTGCGCTGCCATTAACGACAATGCCGTCTTTGATGATCACGCTTCCGTAACTACCGCCTTTGAAATGTTCAAGAGCCATAGGAAATGCAATTCCTTCCAGATAGTCTATCTTCTCGGGAACATCTGAAAAAGTCCCGTTATAATCAATCTGGTTTCCATTCCGATGAGCTGTAAGTTTACGTTCAACATGAATTTCCGCCACTGTATAGGGACCTTCTATCGTACCGTTTTTTCCGTTGCTAAGTGCAGCAATTGCTCCAAACCCTTGTTCTAGAAGCTGCCCTATACGCAATGAATCCGAAAACGACATCATTGCATGAAGCATATCATATTCAAAGCTGCGGGCAATTGTGCCAAGCTGAAAACCGGAGAGATTCTCGAAATTCTTTACGAGTCCATCTGCTCCTAAAGTATAGCGAAGTGTCTGACCTAAGAACTGAGCACGGGGTAATGCACGGATATCTTTCAATCGAGCCTGAAGATCATTCTCATTATTCGAATTAAAACGGAAAAATTCATTGCGATCATCAATTTTTCCAACAATGATACGAGTCGTGAATGAATCGAGCGTCGAAGCCATTTTTGCGGAGCCGTCCGGATTTATTTTTTCGATCGTCTCAGTAAAATTATATACGGAAGTTCTTGTCGAAGGCTCTACCATATCAGGATCAACTTGAGATGTTTGCTGCTTAATATAGAGTACTTCCGTCATCTTAACATGATAACTTTCCCCTTCTCTAAATTTAATCGCAACCGGCTTTTCCTTCTGTGCGAAGGCAGTATTCTCAATGGTAAATATAGCAATGGTAAGAAAGGCACAATGTAGAAATATCTTCATTCTGGCGTAATTTATATAAATTCTTTTTTTCTTTGCTCAAAAATTGCAAAAGCCGCAAGCGTCATTCCATCCCAAATAGAGCCTGCTCGTATCATTTCACAAAACTTTGCATATTCAAGTTCTTGAACTTCGAATTCCTCTGTGGCTTCGGGTTTCGCAGTACCTTTCTTTAACGAAAGGGCTACGAAGATGTTACATATTTCATCGGTAACACCGTTCATAGGATTAAACCCGCCTATTGGAATAAGCTTTTCGGCAACAATTCCTGCCTCTTCAAACAGTTCATCGCATGCTGATTCTTCTGCACTTTTTCCAGGCTTGATACCGCCGCCGATAAACTCCAAGGATTGGAGACGGTTCAGATATCGGAATTGCCTAACCAGAATGAGTTTTCCATCATCTGTTATCGGTATGATCATCACCGCACCCGGCGTATGTACATAATAATACTCTCCGTCAGTGCCACCCGGATGTTCATACCTATCCTTGCGATATTCCCACCATGGATTGCGGGATAAAAGCTCAGTTCCGATCTGCCGTAAGGCTTTCAACATACTTTAAAAGACAACTGAGATGCGATTTGGTTACAAATTATTTTGAGATTTTTATGAATCAGGGAAGATTAGAAGTAAAAGGGACTTTGGTTTGTTCGTCGGGAAGGAATGGGCGGACTAGGAGTCCGCCCGATTATCTCAAAATTAAAGACCTAATTCTGCCATCTCGCCTTCAGTAAAAAAGAATGCGATCTCACGCAAACCATTCTCTACTGAATCCGAACCATGTACGGCGTTCTCACCTTTGCTCGTTGCATAGAGTTTGCGGATCGTGCCATCGGCTGCTTCAGCAGGGTCAGTTGCACCGATAACTCGGCGCCACTCTGCAATTCCATTTTCCTTTTCAAGCGCGATTGGCACACATGCACCGCTGGACATAAACTCCACAAGGCTTCCGTAAAACGGACGCTCTTTATGAACTTCATAAAATTTTCCGGCGCTGCGATCAGATAATCGTGCAAGTTTCATCGCCTGAATTTTAAATCCTTCTTTTTGAATATGTGCGATAATATTTCCGATATTCCCTGCTTTGACTGCATCGGGTTTAAGAATACAAAGAGTTTTTTCGATTGCCATAAAAATAGTCGTTAGTTAAAAGTCGTTAGTCGTTAGCAAAAAAATATTTTTTAACAGGTGATCCGGATGCTTTATACGCCCGAAAACCTCCCTGAATTGCTTTTGCATTTTTATATCCCATTTCATTTAAGAGTGCTGCTGCTTTTGGTCCGCTTTGGCCGCCGCCGCAGTGACAGAAAATCTCCGCATTCTTATCAGGGATTCTTTCCGCTATTTCATCTTCAATTTTTGTCTTATGAATATGAATTGCTCCGGGAATATGCCCATCTTCCCATTTATCGTCATCTCGAACATCTATCACAATTGATTTCGGATTCTCTTTGCGTCGAAGAAGAAAATCTTCTACGTTGACTTGTTCAGCTTCCCGCATCTCCTTATTTTAATTCTTAAATGTTTTTATTTCTGCCAACACTTTGGCAACTGTTTCGCCAATCACTGCAGGGGAATCAACGACATGAATTCCACATTTTTCCATCGTTTCCATTTTCTCCGCCGCTGTTCCTTTTCCTCCGGAGATGATAGCCCCGGCATGCCCCATCCTGCGTCCCGGAGGAGCAGTTTTCCCTGCGATAAATCCGATGACTGGTTTTGTCACATTTTCTTTTATATAAAAAGCTGCTTCTTCTTCGGCTGTTCCGCCGATCTCGCCGATCATGATAATTGCATCAGTTTCAGGATCATCCTGAAATAATTTGATCGCATCGATAAATCTTGTGCCGATGATCGGATCTCCACCTATACCAATGGCTGTTGATTGCCCCATACCTGCATCGACAACTTGTTTTACTGCTTCATACGTAAGTGTACCCGAACGTGATATTATGCCTACTCTTCCTTCTTTATGAATAAAGCCCGGCATTATACCGATCTTCGCTTTACCGGGAGAAATAACTCCGGGACAGTTTGGTCCGATAAGATGTGTTTTCGAATTTCGGATTACCTCATATACTGGAATCATATCGCGGATCGGAATACCTTCCGTGATGCAAACAATAAGTGCAACTCCGGCTGCTTCGGCTTCTAATATTGCATCAGCAGCAAATGCCGGAGGTACGAAGATGCATGTGGCATTTGCTCCTGTTTTTGCAACTGCATCTGCAACGGTATTAAATACCGGAACTCCGATATGTGTCGAGCCCCCTTTACCTGGCGTGACGCCGCCGACAACGTTCGTACCGTATTCCATCATCTGCTGAGTGTGAAAAGTCCCCTCACTGCCGGTGATGCCTTGTACTAAAAGTTTGGTATTTTTATCTACTAAAACGCTCATGGAAATATATTGTTATGGTTATAGAATGCAAAAATACGAATAGGAAGTGCCTAAACCATGATTCAGTTGATTAAATTGCTCTTTTTCGTTCATATTTTATAAAAAAAACATAAGTGAAACGTAAAAATGCTGAATTCACAACGTAAGGAACATCGCCACTGCAGCTGCGAACATAATACCAGTCGAGATCCAGCCTATGATAGTTGTTCTGGTAGTAAGAGTAAATTTTCCCATCACCTTTTCATTTCTTCCCATCAGCATCATTAGAATCATGATCGGAACGGCAACAATGCCATTTATAACTGCAGACCAAAAAAGCGCTTTGATGGGGTTAATACCAATAAAAATTATAAGCATACCAACAAGTGTAATACCTGTAATAAGACCATAGAATTTTTTCGCATCTTTTGGTCTCTTATTCAATCCCATCGGAAGCAAAAACATTTCAGATACGGCATATGCCGCTGAGCCTGCGAGCACCGGTAAGGCAAGTAGCCCTGTACCAATAATTCCAATTGCAAAAAGACTAAAGGTCAGATCTCCGGCAATGGGGCGTAACGCTTCTGCAGCTTGTGAAGCACTTTGAATATCAGTCTTACCATTCATGTGCAGTGTAACTGCAGCGCAGAGCATTATAAAAAAGGCAATAAGATTTGAAAAAGCCATTCCAATTACTGTGTCCTTACGAATTCGCGAAAATTGTTTTTTTGCTTCGTGCGGAGAATGTTTTAATGGATGTTCATTGGGATTATCCTCTTCTTCTTCAACCTCTTCAGAAGCCTGCCAAAAGAAAAGATACGGGCTGATCGTTGTACCGAGAACAGCAATGATCATAGTGATATTTGTCGCATCAAATGTGATCGTCGGAAGAAGTGAATTTTTAATTGCCTCAAGCCATGGCACATTAATGGAGAACACTACTGCTACATAAGTAAAAAGGACCATACAAAGCCATTTGAGAATAAGGACGTATTTTGCATACGGGATCAATACCTGCAAGGTAACACTTATTAGAGTAAGAATTACTGCATAGAGAATCATATTACCACCCAACACTAAATTGGCAGCCTCTCCCATTGCTGCAATATCAGCACCGATATTAATTATATTTGCACAGATCATCAGTAAAACAAGCGTGAACATTACCCATCGTGGGTAATATTTCCTCATATTTCCGGCAATACCCGAACCCGTCACTCTGCCGATCTGTGCGCTGACTAGTTGGATTGCGACCATCATAGGGAAGCTATAGATGATAGTCCATAACATACCCATGCCGCCCTGTGCGCCAACTTGAGAATATGTGCCTATTCCGCTCGGATCGTCATCGGATGCACCCGTAATAAGACCAGGTCCTAAGGATTTAAGCCAATTATCTTCCTTTACTTTTGATTTTCCGGAAAGAGTCGATTTCTCGTTAGGCAAAATTATTATGATTTATATAAAATTAACTTGAATCAGTTAGTAAATGATACAGGTATTTTGATACTTTCGGATGCCAAATGAAAAACAAGATCTCCGTAGAATGCATACCCGCTTGCCAATTCTGGAATATCGTCTTTGGGGGAAACAGTAAAGTATTCTGTTTGAGCAGGGAAAAGAAGTGTAGAAGATGGCGATACAGTACATAAAATGGCATCATATTTATTTTTCGATTCAAGTTCGCGACGCTCCTGAATAAGCAACCTGAAAGAATTCCGTATCTGAGGATCAGCAAGTCCGCCACGAAATTTCAATGCATATACAGTGGCAGTATCATTTTTTGGAAAAGTCATTTTTATATGACAGTCACGAAGATCAAAACCTGCATTGACTGCAGCAGATTCGTCAGGTTTGAGAATTTGAAATGCAATATCAGTAAAGAGATTATAATCCTCACGTGAAAGCGAGCAATTAAACTCAATCTCTGTTTCTCCCGGACGAGCCTTGAATTGATAGAGATAGGTATCCCCTTCGCTGATAAGTGTATCAATATAACGGTCGTAACCGAGCACATCTATTCGTGCAGTTTCAAATTGAAGAGCAGAAGCACCGGAGTTTGTAATTTTAATTTTTCCTGATGCTTTTCCTTTCGACGGAAGAGACAGCCATTCTTGCTTTACCTCAAGGGGTATTGCTTCAACTTTTAGATCGACCGATGATTCAGCTTCGTCATCTGAACCAAGTCCTCGTTTAACTATTATCTCCCAAACTCCCTGCTCAATATTGTCTCCCGTGATAATACGAGAAGATTCATCTTTATCACCTGGTTTCAGGTGAACAAAAGCAAATGTTCTTCCATCATTATTGGCAATGACTGCATCAACATTTGTTGCAAGATCGCGTGAGCTTAGAGAAATTTTTACAGATTTCGCACCGGCAGGAATCATAAAAAATTCACGGTCTAATTTTCCGCCGCGGACTTTAATATCTTTTATGTCAGATCTAAAAAGATTTTCAGGAGAAAGAAAATGCGGAATCACGACGGTATTCCATAATTCAAATTCAGGTAAAGATGAATTTGCTGCACCTTTCGCGTAACCAAGAATTTTAGCACAATACAGCCCTGGCTTTTGTAATTGTTTAGAATCATAATTTACTAAAACCTGGAAAGCCCCTTCGCCGCGCCGATAAACGCTTGATTGAACCGGCTCCAGCCATGATGCTGTCGAACGGAGATCAAAAGCATTAAAGCTTAATAATCGCTCGCGTGTTTTTGGTTCTGAAACTTCAAAGGGTAGGATTGTAAAGGCAGTTCGCTCTCCATTTTTAGGGTAAATTCCATTTCGGTAATATGCAGCCGTTCCCTTCTTCACGCTACTAGGAACTGCCACAGAAATAAGGTATTGATGTGCGTGAGTGTTCTTTCTATACCATGTGCTAAGATAATCGAATGCGTTTGGAACATTGATCATCCCGGCACCCTGATCAAGAATCGTCATATTTTCAAAGGGCGTAGCGCCAAGTTGCAAAGCACGTTTGAGGTCATTTGCATTTGGTTTGTAATCCGGAAACATCTGCTTCATACCTGATATGAGAATGGCACAGCAGCCGGTTGTATAAGGTGATGACATTGACGTTCCATTATATCTATCCCCAGTCACATAATCAGGAACAGTACTGATTGCTGTTCCGGGACTTATGATATCCGGCTTTGCAAGTTCACCACCGCGCGAAGAGAAATCCCAGATAACCGGATGAGTGGTTTTCAATCCATATAAATCCCTGCCGGTATCATCAGGGAGAGCGGCTCCGCTTGTTATAACGGTACGCGCCGAACCGGGCAAACCGATATTCGAGATTCCGGGACCATCATTCCCTGCAGAGATGCATACCGTAACCTCAGGATGCGCATCGAGCAACGAATCCAGCCATTCATCCATCACACTCCGTCCTTCAAGTTCAGAGCCAATTCCAAAACTCATATTAGCAATTACCGGCTTACCGGTTTTTTGCGCCACTTTGACGACGTATTCATACGCACGCTTCATCGAACCGCTGATGGTAACTCCATCCATTGTATTATCGGCAAATTTCAAAGCGATCATCTGCGCTCCGGGGGCTACGCCGTTGAAGCCACTCTGTCCGTCTATCCTGTTTCCTCCTGCAATACCTGCAACATGAGTGCCATGTCCGCCATCAGCAAAATAAAGATTAATTCTTTTTTCATCGGGAAAGATGTTTACTGCACCCGTTAAGAATCTTCCGTCGTTCTCTTCGTCACGGTCTGCAGAGCGAAAACGAAAGACATCTTGATTTTCTTTATAATTTGCAAGTATTTTTTCATCTGCAACTGAGCCATCTGCATCGCCATCAACAATTGCAGACCAATGATCCTTCACATCCTGAAAGATAACGACTCCGAAATTATCATTTTTCTTTTCATTGAAATTCAGATCACCCAACCCATTCTGGAATCTCTGTTCCGGAAGGGTTGTAAAAAAATATTTTCCGTCGAATGCTTTTACATTTACTTTATCAAACCCTGTAAGAACCGTCTTACCGTTTAAAAGCAGTTTATCTCCATCTTTGGATGCAGACTGCCAGTATAGATCACCTGTCCCTGCAAAATCCTGTACATCAATTATTTTTTTCTTCTCTTCAGAGGTTTCAAGCAATCCTGCAATTCCGGGATCTACGCCATCATCTAAAATAGCTATGATGGTGCCTCGTCCGTCATACGTAGGGTGAATCTTTAAATATGTCTCTATACCGCAAGCATCCAATGATAGAAAGCTCCAATTAGAATTTGTAGCGCCCCGTTTGGGTGATGTAGATGGAGTGCTGGTTTTCGTGTTAGTATCACGGATAGGAACTCCTTTTCGCGAAGTCCCTATTTGCGCAAAGGAACGCATGGCAAAAATACTAAGAAAGAAAAAGACAATTATGATACAACTTTTCACGTGCAGATTTCAATCGATAAATTAAAACGTCGAGAGAGAACAACACTCAATTGAAGAAGGCTTCAAAATAAGGGAATATTTTCAATACGGAAACTACCAACGGATACTTCCGTGTTAAGGCAACCGCAACTGTGGGTCAGATAGCTCAGTTGGTAGAGCAAAGGACTGAACATCCTTGTGTCGGGGGTTCAATTCCCTCTCTGACCACCACTTCTTAATAATTACCTTCAAAATTTTCTGCGACTTCTTCTGCGTATTCTTGGTTAAAAGCTGAGATATTTTCTCATTCTTTTAATTATGAATATTCCCTCAAGAATTTTTGCTGTTGTTTTTCTCATATCAATGCTCTTCACCATCACAGGCTGCAAGAAGGAAGAAGCAGCCCAGATGCGTGCAGCAAAAGGCGGAAAGAAATTTGGTGGCCGATATACGATCAATGAGATTCGCGGCAATCCGTCAAGCCTTGATCCTGTGAGGATGAATAGCAAAGTTGAAGATGACATTGCCACAAATATCTATGATCGTCTTGTTGATAATGACAGCAAACTTGATCTTGTGCCCGAACTTGCAAGAAGTTGGGAGATCTCACCAGATGGGTTGACCTATATTTTTCATCTTCGCAGTGATGCATATTTCCATGACGATCCTTGCTTTACCGAAGGTAAAGGAAGAAAATTTATTGCACAAGATGCGAAATATTCATTCGAGCGAGTTTGCGATCCTAAAACTCTTACGATCGGCTTTTGGGTTTATCAGTCCATAGTTGAAGGTGCTGATGATTATTTTATCCGGGATTCGCTTTCAAAGCTTGGTAAAAATATAAAAGAGGTAACCGGTTTCCAGGTAATGGACGATTCGACTTTCCTTATACGGCTTACTAAGCCTTATGCTCCTTTCTTGCAGCACCTTGCTACGAGCTTCGGTTTTATCGTTGCAAAAGAAGCCATTGAAAAATATGGCAAGGATTTCTTTCAGCATCCCGTTGGTACAGGAGCGTTCATCTTCGATCGCTGGAAACCCGATGAAGAGATCATCCTAAAACGTAATTCTAAGTATTGGCAATCTGACAATGAGGGTAACAAACTTCCACTTCTTGATGAGATAAAGTATACTTTTATTAAAGATGATAAAACTCTCTTTGCAAATTTCGAACGCGGCGTTTTAGACGAGGATTTTACTCTTCCGACAGAAATATTCCAGAATGTCGTCACCCCTGATAAAAAGCTCATGCCTCAATATGAAAAGAAATATCAATTGCAACATGTGACAGCGATGAATAGCTATTTCATTGATATTCTCTGCACGAGTCCGCAATACTCAAACATGGCTCTGCGCCGTGCAATGAGTTCTGCGATAGATCGCGGCCAGATCGTAAAATACGTTTTAAAAAATGCTCCGCATGGACCTGCTGAAAATGGCATCGTACCTCCCGGTTTTACGAAATATCCGATTAATGATGTGCGCGGAATTGCATTCAATCCCGATAGCGCACGCTACTGGCTAAAGCAATCAGGTTATGGCGATGGCGGCAAAGAATTGAGGATCACAATTTCAGTCTATAATGAACCCCGTCCAATGCAAATTGCGAATGCCGTGCAAAGCATGTGGCAATCAACTCTCGGAGCAAAGGTTGATCTGCATGTTATGCAGGCAGCACAACTTATTGACCAATCCGAAGATGGAAAACTCGATGTCTGGGTGACACGCTGGTATGCTGATTACCCGGAAGTAGAAAATTTCCTGAATCTTCAATACGGAAAACTTGTGCCTCCGAGTGCTGATATGAAAAGCTATCCCAATAGCACCCGTTGGAATAATAATGAGTTCAATAAATATTTTGAACAAGCACTTGCAACTACTGATGAAGTAGAGCGTGATAAGCTTTACGCAAAGGCCGAGAATATAATGGCGTATGAATCCCCTGCCATTCCGCTTTTTTATGAAGAGCATTACCGTCTCTTGCAGTCTTGGGTCAGAGATAATCCCCTGGATCCAATGAATAGGATTGATCTGAAATGGGTTTGGCTTGATAAATAATCTGAGTTCGAATTGTCAAAAATCATCATACAGAAATTCGGAGGTACGTCGGTGCAGGATGCCGATGCGATGCATCGTGCCATTGCTATTGTAAAAAAACATGGCATAAAGCGCGGCATACGTCCGCTTGCTGTACTTTCAGCTTGTGCAGGAGTGACAAATGCACTCATCCGTATTGGTGAGCTTTCACTCCTTGGAAAAATCGATCAAGCGCATAAAGCGATCAGCGATCTTGATCAAAGACACTTCGGAATACTCCATGACCTTCATCTTTCATTGAGAAGCGAACAAGAAGCTTCTCTCGCTTTGCGATATATTTGGCGTGAACTTCGCACATTGGTTCGCGGAGTTGAACTTCTGGGAGAACTTACTCCTAAAATGAAGGATAAATTACTTTCAGCCGGAGAGCGGGCTTCGACGGCGATCTTCTCACACGCTCTCCGAGAAGATCTTAGTGATCGACAGTTAACTGTTCATCTCTTTGATGCCCGCGAGTTTTTTCTGACCGACTCCGAATTTTGCTGCGCACGACCGCAAATAAATGAGATAGCAAAGCAAATGAGATTAATCGGAAAGAGATTAACATCGGGAATGATCGGAGTAACTCAGGGCTTCATTGGTTCAACAAAACGCGGTGAGACAACAACGATAGGACGCGGTGGCTCTGATTTTTCTGCTACTATCATGGGTGTTGCTCTTAAAGCCCAAGAAATTCAGATTTGGACCGATGTAGCAGGTATCTATACTTGTGATCCCCGTATCGTACCCCGAGCTTATGCTCAGCCATTTATTTCATTTGTCGATGCCAGCACAATGGCATATTTCGGAGCTAAGGTTCTTCACCCGGAAACAATTGGTCCTGCTGTCGAAGCAGGGATCCCTGTCCGAGTTCTTTCTGCAAAAGAACCTGAGAAAAAAGGAACGACGATTCTCACCCGACCAACTGAAGATATCGTCGTTGCAGGAATTGCGATCAAACGTAATATTATTCTCGCAAAAGCTTCTGCAAATGCGATGATACCCCAAAGCAGCACCCTACCAATTATTTTTAATGCCCTGAGAACAAAAAACATCGTGCCACTGGCTACGAGCGTATCGTTTGACGATATTTTACTAGCGATCGAAGCAACAGATAAATATTCAGAACTTCATGAAGAGATTGATAAAGTTTCCAAATTGGAGTTTTCTCCTGGACATGCACTTCTCACATTAGTGGGACAAGGTTTGCGAGACAACCCTGGCATCGCTGCAAAACTTTTTAATTCCCTTAAGCAGATCAATTGCGAGATGATCTCGTACGGCGGTTCTGAAAATGCAATAAGTTTTGTTATACCGGAGGATGATGTCGAAACTGCAGCAAAAAATATCCACAAAGAATTCTTCTAATTCTTCCGAAATAGGATTGTTCCGCTCGGAAGACCGTGATTGCTTAGATTAATCATCGGATAGTTCTTATCCTTTTCTATAAAACGCATACGATCGAAGTTCAGAAGTGTAAATGGCGAAGGCCCTTTGAATTTTAACTGATCGCCATACATCTGCGGTTCGAGCGTAATAATAATACTTCCTCCTGCAACATTCATTCGTTGGGATTTCCAACCGCCTGGAAATGGATAAAAATCATTTATACTGTCGCTATCATGACCCTTCGCATCGGTAAACAATCCATAGAAAAAATATTGATGCGGAGTGAAGTTCGTATCTTCTGCCCACAATCCGTATTTCCAACCTTGAATCGGAATTTTTAATGGTTTCAGAGTTGGCGTTTGGCCCCCTCCTTCCAGATTCATCAAATAAAATTCATGTGTATATGCAAGCGAATCAGAATGTCTTGAAGTAAATACCAAACTACCCTGTAAATCTGAATAATCCCCGATAGTAGAATCATGGTTTAATGAAGCAATGCGCAATTTTTTATGATCAGAAATAAACTGCTTCGCTTCAAGCAATGGAAAGCTGGGAGATAATGAAGAATTTGAATTCTCAATTGATATCAGAGCGCCCATGATACTATCTATGCTCTTGTTGCTTTGGATCGAACCTACCATAACGGCACTATCTGCTTGCGAAGTATAGCTTATGACTAATGTCATTATAGATTTCCATGAAGTATCCGGCGCGATCTTCAACCATAATTGATAATGCTCACCTGCACGAAGATTATGCAACCCCAATTCGTTTATTACAAAATATATTGTATTACTATCAGGCAGAGGTTTTTTCGTGGTGTCAGCGGTAGACACAGGATCATCTTTCTTGCAGCCTTCAACTGCAAAAAAAATCATAAGAAAGGATATAAGTATAAATATCTTCACTTTCTAACAACATGTTTCTTTACTGTTTGTTTCTTGGAAGAGTTTTTTGCAAGTGATTCAGGCAAATCTATCTCCATTCGCAGTAATGCGGCAGCAATAGTTTTTCCTTGTGCATCCTGCTTCAAACTAACAGTTCCACCTCCACCCAGAGTATTATGAAGCAGAAAATTAAGCGCCCAAAGATTCGGCAATTCGAAACGCTCGACCTTGCCGTTGCATATCCCTTTAAAATGCTTTTTTACTACGCTGGCTGTTACTTTAGATTTTATAAGAGGATAAAACTTTTCTTCGCGGGCAATTAGGCCTACATTCGCAGCATCCCCCTTATCGCCGGAACGGGCGTGGCATATATCTAAAAGTTGTACTTTCATTATTTCGTTTCCTCCACGATTACCCTCGGAGTCACTGCTGTCTTCTTCAGCAACGCTGGCCAATAAGCAACTACATCGCTCGGCTTAGGACGACCGCCTGCAAATCCCGTCACACTTGGAGGTCCTGTTAAGATTAAGGGGGCAATATTTTTTCCGAATTCAACAATAGAGTTTTTATCAGGTCCTCTTACAGCAAATTTCACAACGACTTCTTGGACATCAGAGTAATTGACTTTCGTTAAAGGTCCATGGCAGCTATCAACTCCTAGAAATTCCGTTCGCATTTCTTCAAATTTGCAACCAGCTTTTTTAAGACGAGAACGTAGAATTTTATCTGCAACCTTTGCTTTCCCCATTGCATCTGGCCAGGTATAAGTAAGATTGCCTTGCGCAGAGTAACCATCGTTATACGACATGGATACTTTATAGAAATCCGTTGCCGGTTTACCTTTAATACCGAATACTTTTACTCTATCCTTTCCCAGGTCTTCGAGATGAATGGAAGTGAAATCAGCAACACAATCGGGCGTAATGTACTCTTTTGGATCACCAATCTCGTAAAGAAGCTGTTCTGCAACTGTCTGGCGTGAAACAAGTCCCCCTGTTTTTGGATGTTTTGTAATAATAAACTCTCCATTAGGGTATGCTTCGGCTATCGGAAAACCGATATTTGCAAAATCTTTCACACTTTTCCAATCGGCTGAAAAATTTCCTCCTGAGCTTTGCGCTCCGCATTCAAGAATATGCCCTGCAACTGTTCCTGATGCAAGCTTATCCCAATCGTTTTCGCTCCATCCGAATTCATAGATCATAGGTGCAAGTGTCAGTCCGGTATCGGTGGTTCTTCCCGTAACTACGATCTGAGCGCCCTGCTTCAGAGCTTCAACGATCGGCATGGCGCCGAAATACACATTTGCACTCAGGACTTTATCGCGAACAGTCTTCACAGGCTCCCCTGTCTCCATATTCTTAAGCTCGTTGCCACCGGCAATAACAGAATCGAGCGTATCGAGAATATTATCCCCGAGCACAACACCAACTCGAATGGGAATACCACGCTTCCGTGCAACAGCAAAAATAGCATCACGGCATGCTTCGGGATTTACGCCACCACCGTTGGTAATTACCTTAATATTCTTTGCGACAATATCAGGAAGAATTGCATCAATGACATCAACGAGGTCTTTCGCGTACCCTGCTTTGGGATCACGAAGTTTTTGTTTTTGCATAATCGACATCGTAACCTCAGCCAGATAATCCATCATCATATAATCGATCGGCGATTGTTTACTCGCAAGTTTAACCTGATCGATCGGGGCAGAGGGCAGATCGCCCCAAAAACCTTGTCCGGATGCAATACGTATCTTTTCTTTCATTCTGAAATAAAATTCAAGTGCAGTAACAACAAGATGGCAGATGAATTAGTTGGAAGATCTCCCTTTGAATTTATATAACGGTACTGCAAGCATCATTCCGACTATCGGTGCAACGAGATAAAGCAATAAATATTCCGTATGTCCGCTTATTAATGCAGGCCCGATAGACCGTGCAGGATTCATTGAAGCTCCGGTAAGCGGTCCAGCAAAATAAGCAAGGAGCAGTACTACAGAACCAATAATTATTGCAGGCAGAATCTTATGTTTAATTTTAAATATTTCAATTGCAGCAATAGTTGCCATTAATAGAAAGGATATGACGACCTCAATTGCGACAGTTGCCCAGACCGATAGTGAAGGAAGCGTTGAGCCGAGCGTAGAGTTTTTCGGAAAAAGTAAATAAAGAAGAATACTTGCAAGTATTGCTCCGATGATCTGCGCAATGATATGCTCGACCGATCTTTTAGCTGAGAATTTCCCCGCAACCACTAATGCAATTGTAACGGCAGGATTAAAATGGCTTTCATGAATTCTCCCGGCAAGTAAAATTGCTGATGCAACGGCAATTCCCCAAATCAAACAAACTCCAAAATGAGTAACGGAGCCGGTTGTTGCCTCGTCCAAGATAATTGCTCCCGTACCCATAAATACAATTATAAATGTACCTATGATTTCAGCAATAAAATATTTTTTCATCGCTATTTATTTCAAACCTATTTCTTTTACCGCACGCTCATATTGAATAAACGGCAATGTATCTTCAGGCAAAGCAAGCAATAGACGAATGCGGTGCTCGATCTCCGCTGCGATCTTTCGGAAGAATACTCGCTTCTGCTCATTAGTACCTTCGAACTCAGCAGGATCTTCAAAGCCCCAATGGCCTCTGATCATTTTACCGGGAAATATTGGGCAGTTTTCTTTAGCATTATCACAAACCGTTATGATAATATCCCATCGATCTTTGACATAGAGATCAAGAGATTTTGATTTATTATGAGAAATATCCAAGCTCATCTCGTGCATCGTTTCGATTGCAAGAGGATGAACGCTTCCAGAAGGAAATGAACCGGCGCTAAAAGCAGTAAAGCGATTGCCACCATGATGATTCATCAATGCCTCTGCCATCTGGCTCCGGCAGGAATTTCCGGTACAGAGAAAGAGTATTCTTGTTTTTTCTGACATCTAAAAAATTACAACTAATCAGATACCTTAAGAAGATTTATTGGCATTTGGTTTCGGGTGAATATTATCTTTATATAAAATCTTCGTATTTTTGCAAGATGACTAAACGCATCGGTATAATCGGACAGCCTTGTATTGATGAGATCATCTCCCCAAGTGGAGAGATGACGGAGCAGGCATTAGGTGGAATACTCTATTCCTATGCAGCCCTTGAGCGTGCTGTAAGGGAATCCTTCGTTGATGTTAAATTTCTTCCACTGTCCTGGACATCCACTCCTGACCGCGAGATCATACTCCCCCTTTACTCACTTCTTCACCATTTCAAAGATCTTTCAAAACTTTTTCCGACTGAATCACTTACAAATCGCGTCAGACTTGTTTATTCAGATGAAGCACATAGAACAGAACATTGTCCCAACATTTTGCCGCCGATGACTGCAGAAGAATTATCATGGGTCGATCTTGCCTCTCTTGACGGACTATTTATTAATATGATCTCAGGTTTTGATATTTCGCTTGAAACGTTGAAATGGATCCGCGGACAAACGAAGGCTTATATTCATCTTGATGTTCATGCCCTTGTCCTAGGCAAACTATCAGAAGATGAGAACAAGCCAAGAAAAATATCCGGAGTCAGACTTTGGCGCGAATGGATGATGAATGTTGACTCGATACAAATGAATGAAACGGAAACGGATTGGTTCGCTGCGCCTGAGATTACAAACGAGAAGCAATTGCTTGCTGAAATACGAAGACTCTCGGATGAACATGGAAGTCCAAAAACTGTTGTGGTAACCCGCGCAGAAAGAGGTGCAACATCATTCGATTTTAAGCACGAAAAAATCTGGAATAAAGAACCCAATAAAAAAGCAATCGTAAATACAACTGGCTCAGGAGACGTTTTCGGTGCACTCTATACTCTAACAAAAACGCTTGGTACTACAGAGCAAGAAGCTCTCTGGCATGCAGAAACATGGGCAGGATGGAATACTGAACTGCAGAGCTTGGAAGAAATACTTATAGCACCGTTATCGAATGAAATAATATCTTAACCTACAAAAACATTCCTAAATGCCTCTTCCACATCCGAATCTGGAAGTGTGTTCGCATAATCAATCGCTTCTTGAATTTCTGATTTCGCCTCTTGCTCTATCGCGTCAAGTTCTTTTTTTGATAAACCTTTTTTAAGAGCGAGTTCGGCTGTTTTCCTAACAGGATCTTTTTTATCCCACTCTTGCAGCATTTCTTTCGGCACATATTCGAATGCATCATGCTCGGCATGTCCGCGCATTCGCATTGTTATTGTTTCGATGATCGAAGGTCCGTTGCCATTTCGGGCATTAGCAACTGCCTTCGTAGTGGCTTCATATACGGCTTCTATATCTGTTCCGTCAACGGATTCTCCGGGAATGCCATAACCTATTGCTCGGTCCGATAATTTTGGATTATGTGATTGCTTAGAAAGTGGCGTTGAATAAGCGTATTGATTGTTTTCGATCACCAGAATGAAAGGTAATTCAAGAGTGGAAGCCATCATCAATCCTTCATGGACTTCTCCGACCGAAGCGCCGCCATCTCCGATATAATTAAGCACGACAAATCCGTTCTTCGATAATTTCTGAGCTAACGCTGCGCCTGCGGCAACGGGTACCATTGCTCCGAGATGCGAAACATTTCCATATATTTTTCGCTTTGCATCTGCGAAATGTCCTGTACCGTCGGTGCCCCGTGTCATTGAGCCCTTCCGGAAGAGAAAATTTATAGCCATCTCATTGGCAGTCATCCCGCGGACGAAATGCGCTCCGTTATCGCGATGCATCGGAAAAATTATATCGCCGTCCACAAGAGCCATTGCTGTCCCCACGCTCGAAGCCTCATTGCCTATTTGCGAATACACTCCTCCTACGATTTTTGATTGGCGGTAAAGATTAATAAGCGCATGATCGAATTCGCGCGCAAGAAGCATGTTTTTATATGCAAAAATGAGTTGTTCTTTCGTCATGGGAACACGTTTCGGGTGTCAGTTGTATGTAACTGTGATATAGAACAATCATCAAGCAATTACAATCACGAAAAAATGACAGAGCTTTATTCACCCATCGAACCTTACAATCAAGGAGAGTTGAAGGTTTCCGATATTCACACCATTTATTATGAAGAGGTTGGCAATCCAAAAGGTCAACCAGCAGTAATCCTCCATGGAGGACCTGGAGCAGGATGCTCCCCTGATATGCGCCGCTTTTTCGATCCTGGCCATTATCGTATCATTCTTTTCGATCAACGTGCCTGTGGCAGGAGTTCACCGCTTGCAATCCTCGAAGAGAATACAACATGGGATATTGTCGGTGATATTGAAAAGCTGCGGCAGCATCTTGGAATTGAAAAATGGCTCGTACTCGGCGGTTCATGGGGCTCAACTCTGGGACTTTCCTATTCGCAAAAATACCCTGAGAGGGTTACTCATCTGATCTTAAGAGGCATTTTTCTTTCGCGCCATAAAGATAATGAATGGCTTTATGACAATGGAGCGAGTCAATTATTTCCTGAACAATGGGCTGATTTTTGCAGCGGAGTAGAACTTGAAAAAGGAGAAAGCTATCCACAAGCATACTATAAGGTTCTTACCTCAACTGATAAAAATAAACAACTTGCAGCAGCTAAAAAATGGAGCGATTGGGAGTGGTCGATCATTAAACTCGTTACGACTGAGAAACCTACTGATGACCAATTTGCAATCAACTTCGCACGTATCGAATGCCATTATATTCTTAACAACTGCTTTCTCGAAGAGGGGCAGTTGCTTCGAGATGCTTATAAGATTAAGCAAATTCCCATTACGATGGTGCATGGAAGATATGATGTTGTCTGTGCGATGCAGAACGCATACGATCTTCACCAAGCGCTTCCAGATGCGGAATTAATCGTTTGCCCGCGCTCCGGGCATTCACAATTTGAAGAAGAGATAACCGCGGCACTAGTCGAGTCGACGAATAAGTATAGAGTCAATCTATGAGTTATAAGGTAAAAGTAGTATTATTTGACCTTGACGATACACTCTACGATCATAGTTATCATATCACTTCCGCAATCACTGCATTGCGGGATAAACATGCTTTTCTGCAAGATTACCCACTTGAACATCTAACGCAACTAAGCCATAAACTTCTCGAAGAAGTCCATTCCAAGCTTCTTAAAGGAGAAATTTCCCTTCAGGATGCACGGCGTATCAGATGGCAAAAATTTTTGGAAGAATTTCGGCAAGAAGATAATTTCGATCCGATTGCATTGGGTGCATTTTACCTAAGTTCATATTACAAATCTGAACGTGTTGTGCCGGGTAGTATTGAACTTCTGAAAACGCTAAGTCACGATTTTTCCATTGGAATTATCTCAAACAACCTGCTTGCCGAACAGATGGAGAAGATGAAACGACTTGGCATTAGTGAATACATCGATTTCTTTGCCATCAGTGAAGAAGTAGGTGCAGCGAAGCCAGATAGGAAAATCTTCGATGTTGCCATTGAACGCAGTAAATTTACTGCAGGAGAATCTGTGCTTATTGGAGACTCATGGGAAAATGATATAGTTGGCTCAATAAATGCAGGAATTCGTCCGATATGGTTCAATCGAAGCGGTATTGCCTCTCCCGATCCAAAAATTGCAGAAATATCTTCTTTAGCACCGATTGAAAATGTTTTGCATCACATTCTGAGCGAAATCCCAACTCCACAAATAACAAGGCCGGATCCAGCAAGAGCATAATAATCCAAACGCTCATTTAGTATCAACCATCCTAATATCACGGCGATAACAGGCGTTATTATAGCAACATATGTCATTGTAACGGCAGATGTTTCTTTGATGAGTCTGAAGTAAATACCGAATGTCACGATCGTACCGAAGATCGCAAGATATCCGATCGTCCATAGTTGAGTAAAATTAAACGTAACATCCTGCCAAGGCTCTTTAAGCAAAGCTATAATGCCGAGAATAACAAACCCAACAGAAGTTGTGATGGCATTGAGCATAAGCGGTGCTATATCCTTTGTTGAGCGTTTTGTCACAATTGCGCTTATTGCGCTGACTATAGGAGCAATCAGAAATAACGCCATTGCCCAAAGATGAGTTGAATCCACTTTAGCAAACTGAGGATAAAAGATCGTTGCAATGCCAAGTATACCAAGAATAATTCCAAGCATCTTTTTTGGTGAAAGTCTCTCAGTATGCAAAGCCCAATGTGATATAAGTGCAGTCCAAAGTGGCATGGTTCCAAAGATCACTGCTCCGAGTCCAGATGGGATGTACTGAGTTGTCCAATAAACTACTCCGAATGATAAACCATTGCTCAGTGCTCCTATAAGCACAACAGCACCCCACTCTTTTTCACTACTCGGTAGTGGAATCTTCTTGTAGATGACATACCCCCATATCAGGACTGTGGCAAGCAGAAATCGCAAGGCAGCGCCTGTGAATGGCGGCAATGAGGCATTAGCTCCGATATGGATCACCAGCCATGTCGAACCCCAGATAATACAGATCAGTCCATAAAGAATGTAGAAACGTGCTTTCGAATCTTTGGTCACTTATTTTTGCTCCTAAAATAATAGGACTTATTCAAACCATTCTTTTGAATATCCGTTCTCACAATGTCATATTTTTGCATATATTTTTTTTGGGTACTAATAGATGCCGGTAAAAGAAGAAAAAAAGCAGTTCAATAGAATTCTTGATATACTTTTCATTCTCGGCAGCATTTCAATTCTGTTCGTCTTCACAACAGTTTATTTAATGCCGTTCCGGCTTGACGACGTCCTCCACATGGACTGGGCACGTGAACATTCATTCTGGGATGCTTTTAATATTGAACGAGGTGAGATCGTCCGTAGTGTCCGGCCTGTTTTTGCTATGACCATCTGGCTCTTGACTCATACTGCCGGAATCAATCATTATTTCCCCTGGCATTTTGTCCTCGTCGGGTCATTTCTTATCGGCTTGGCATACGCAGGAAAGACAGCGCGCTATATTGCAAAAGAGAACTCTGCTCTATATTTTACGACTGGTTTATTTTGGCTGGCATTTCTTCCGATATTAAACGTCCTTTTCTGGTATGGTGATCTGACATTCACTCTGGAGTTGCTCTTTATTGCTCCGTCATGGTATTATGGTGTGCGGGGACTACTTGAAGGGCGAATCAAGTTATGGACTATCGGAATTGCTTGCGGAATATTTGCCGTTCTTGCAAAAGAGCCTGCCCTGTTGCTTGTTCATTCGGTTTTAGTTGGTACGTTTATCTTTTGTTATGGTGACGTAAAAAAGGCATGGGTGAGCAATACTCATCCGCAGAAAATCATTGCATTGTTGCTCTACCTCGTTTTCCTTCTCATCTCGTTAAAATTATATTTTGCTTCGCCAACCCGCTCAAATAGATTTTTTAATATCAATACTATTTCACACGACCAATTAATGTTTTTTATTAATGACAGATTGCGTTATTATGCTGATTCATTATTAAATCCTATTGCCCGAGTTCTTTTAGTGTCACCACTGCTATATAGTATTTTGCGCCAGTTCGTTTTGAAGAACGTGTCCTTACCCGGGTTATTAATAGTGTTTGTCCTCTCTACAATAATCGCAGTTCTTTTAATCCATACACTCTTTGCATTTGCGGCTATTCTACTTATTGCACCTATTCTAAATATCACCAGAAAAAGAGAAAACCGGGTCAATAAACTACTCTTGCTATTCAGCATGTCTGTAATTATTATTCTTGCCGTTCTTATGATCACGGTAATGCTCGTAAAAACTCAACTAACAGAATTATCATTTGTTCTTCTCGTGATAGCCGGAGTATATTGGTCATTCCTCGTGAAGGAAATCTCGACTTTTGTTAAACCTTACTGGGCAAAGAAAAATATCAGATATTCGATTATATCTTTCGTCATACTCGCAATCATCGGAGGATTGTTTGAAGGATTACCGGTAATGAAAGCAAAAGAACAATTACTACGCAATGTGCGCGATGTCAGGTATAATGCTAACGATGGCATCAAATGGATGGGAGCGAATCTGCCTTTGAATAGTACAGTGCTTCTTGCAGGTTCGAATCTTTACGGAATTGGAGAGGCTGATGAGATGACATCAAAAGATGATGAATATAAGCTTTATGCTCAGTATACTTTTTTATTGGGTTATGTACGTTCGTATTTTCGTGCACTCAGGCGGGAAGATATTGCTATTGCATATTTAGTGGATTCTACAAAACTTAGTCGGGTTCTTGATTCATCCCGAAGCCAAAATAATTATTATCTGTTCCTTCAAACAGGTCTCGATGCCGATCGCTTTCATGGGTTAATCAATGAAAAAAAGCCGCTTTCGGATAACGACAGTTTGCTTGTAAAATTCAACAAAGGTACTTTTCCTTCTGAGATTTGGAAGTTAGGCAGATAACATCAAAATGCCTGACCTAACGCAAACTTAAAACTAAATACATCTGCGAATACATTCCAAAATCCACCTTTACGGTCCCAAATAAAAACTCCGGTTGTTGAGTTCGGAGGAGCAGCCATTAAAAGATCTATATTTGGCTTAAGCGTACCGGGTGTTCCCGGTGGGTATGGATCAGGAAACGGATCATAGAATTTAAATCCAAAATCAAATCGGAGCGCCCCCAGTAAAGTATAGTATCTCAAACCGGTACCAAGGGCAATTACAAAATTTTTCGGAGCAATAGGAACATTTTTATCCCATATATTTCCAACATCACAAAAAAAGGCAAGACGTAATGCCGAAAGAAATTGCTGCATTGAAGTAATCGCTACCGGATAATTTACTAATGCATAACGCCATTCCAGATTTGTTTCGAACGCTTTATAACCGCCAAATTGCGGACGGCCGAGGGAGTTATCATTTGATACAAGTAAACTTCTTGCCGACCAACCGCGTAACGAATTTGTGCCGCCGCCATAATATCGGTCTTCTATAAGAGGATCTTTATTGGGGTTTCCCGGATCGGAAAGCGAAATAAGTCCGCCCATTATTCGATAAGCTAAAACACTTCTGCCAGAAGAAGAGCCAAGATCAAAATATGTCTTAAACTGCAAAGTATTTTTTAGATAAGAAGCACTGGGAAGAGTAGCACCGGGAAAAATAATCTTAAGAAGCGGCAATGCCCATTGAAATGACCAAGATGTATAAGATCCGTGAGAGGGATACTGAGGATCATTTGTCCAGTCCGCTTTTAGCTCGTGCGAATAAATTGAATTAAGTTGTTGCGGGTTCAAAACAAATGATGTATTTCCCAAGGGACGAAGTGTTGAATCGTAGTATTCTCTTTGAACAAATTGCAGAGAGCCTTTTGGTAAATAGGTGAGCCGAAAGGTAGGTGTATTTAAAAGTTCGAAGTTCAGCCCCAGACTACCACCATATACTTCTTCTAAATACTTTTTAAAGACCCACGCATACGAAAAACTTGGAGAAATAATAAAGGGGACGTTTTTGATACCGATATAGGGAAAAACAAAGTCACCACTCAAACTCCAACGCTTTTGAATTGATGGAAGCGGAAAAAACTGGTACGTTGCCTGAAGCGTTAAATTATCAGCTACATGAAAGAGATTTCGGTTGCTGTACGAAACGCCTAAGCCAAGAATAAATTCACCCTGTCTGTTTTCTCCCGCATACGGACCGGGTGTGATTTCCCATGACGGACGCATTCGCAAGAAGATTATTACTGGTAATATAAGTCCATTTTTTGATGAATCGGGTAGATTTGCAAAAGCTGAGGTGTCAAGTTCGATATTAATATATTGAAATGTTCCGAGTTTACTGATGCCCCGTTGGGTTTCAACCTTATCGGAATTTTCATACCACGTCCCGGAGTCCAAAGTGATCTGCCTGCGAATTACCTGCTCTTCAACGTATCCATATTTGGCAAATGCAGTATCATTTATTATCCTTGGCCCACCAACACGAATACGAGGACCGGTTTTAAATTTTAGTGAGATCGTTATTGTCTTAGAAGAAGTATCCATTTCGATGACGGTTGCACCATTTGGTAAGGATAAAAAAGGATATCCATTCTCTCCCAAAATTTCCTTTACCCGAAGAATTTCCAGATCTAATGCATCTTTGGAATATTGCGAATTTACTTTTATTCCGATCTTGGAAGTGATCGTATTTTGTAAATCCATTGGAAGTTTTTCTAATCCTTCAAAAGTAAAACCAGCAACTTTATAAGGTTTTCCTTCAACGATGTGAAAAACCACTGTGTCTGCGATAAGAGGATACTTTTCCCACTGTTGCGGAGGAAGCAAATTGTTGCGTGCTTCAGCCTTGCTATAAGCATCCAGACTTGCCGTTGATTGATGTTCTATATAGGAATAGCTGACCTTAGCATCAAAAAATCCTCGGCTTCTATAATAGACAAATATCCTTAATGTATCTTCAGCAAGGTTATTTTCATCGACGAACTGGTGGGGCGATCCCCAATCGGAGGTAATTCCATTAAGAGTATACTCAATCCAGTTGGAAGGTCTGGTTGCAATAATACTCTGGAGTTCAAGGGCGGAAATATTACTATCACCTTCAAACCTGACATCTACGATTTCCCGTTTACGAATTTTTTCAATATTGAGTGAACGCTGCGCCAAAACAGGCAGCGGCAGTGAAGCGCTGAAGAATAGAAAAATAAGGATGGGGCTAAACAGTCGTAGCATTTTCTATAGTACGAAGAAACCCCGGTACGATGGCAAGTGCGTTCTTTATGTGCATAGGGATGCACATGTTTACTAACGACCGGTCTAACAGAACAATCAATATTCGTTCAACTCGTCATCATAATAAAACTCATCGGCTTCGGCAGAATAGTCCGGCCAAACCTCTTCGATGGATTCGAATTGTTCGTCTTCGTCTTCGATCTCCTGTAAGTTTTTTACAACAGCAGGCGGTGCGCCAATACGTTCGCAGTAATCGATAAGTTCAACTTTCGTGGCGGGCCACGGCGCATCTTCAAGATACTGAGCGAGTTCAGGTGTCCAAAGCATAGTCAGAAATAACCCTTTACATTAAATTTTTGTGAAAGAAACGAATTAACTATATCCGCGTCATTTAGGCAATTTGGAGCAATTTGGTTCCACTAAACGTATTTAGCGGCTAAAATAAATTATAATTATTACCTAATCCCTTAAGCGTGGATCAAGGGCATCACGTAATCCATCACCCACTAAGTTATAGCATAGCACAGCGATAAAGATTGCAAAGCCAGGAAAAACCGCAAGCCACCAAGCAGATATATTCCCACGGGCATCATTCAATACACTTCCCCATGTAACGATAGTAGGCGGCACGCCAAAACCCAGAAAAGACAGTCCCGCTTCCGTCAAAATAGCCGAAGCTATTCCAAATGCAGATGTAACAAGGACAGGTGCAAGCGAATTGGGCAAAACATGCCTAAAAATAACACGGGTGTTCGATAATCCCAAAGCTGTAGCCGCAGCAACATATTCCATATTTCTAACCCGTAAAAATTCGCCTCTTGTAAAACGGGCAATTGCTGGCCAACTTACTAACCCTATCAGAATCATCACCAGCCAGATCGAACCTGATTGAAACATTGCAACTACCGTGATGATTAGAAAAAATGCCGGAAAAGTGATCACAAGTTCAATCAAACGGGAAATAAGAATGTCAACCCATCCTCCATAAAAGCCTGCAAGAGCCCCCAGAAAAATACCGATAGAGATAGCCACGGACATTGAAAGGAATCCGATTGTTAAGGCGATGCGAGAGCCATGTATCAAGCCGGCAAGTACATCTCTGCCTATAGCGTCAGTACCCAGAACATGATCTCCGCCTGGCGGTGCAGTATTATTGACAAGGTCCTGGTTGGATGATCGATATTTTACCGGTGGCCAAATCGTTGAACTGAGTTTACCTTGTGCATCAAGTTCCTTCCAGTCAGCTGTTACAAGATCGGAACTCCAGCGGTCAAGCCCAAGTCCGACCAGATAATCTTTGACTACCGGAAGATACAAGGTTCCGTTATATTTTGCCATGATCGGTTTATCATTAGCAAGGAAATCTGCAAAAATGGCAACTGCAAAGAGAAGAAATACCATGTAAAGCGCCACAAGTGCAATTTTATTTTTCTTGAACTGATGACGGACAAGACTCCAAAATGACTGGTTAACATCCCGGCGAGACTTAGCATTTGCAAGCTCCCCTTTCCGTGCAGATTCTAAAGAGATATTTTCTTTGTTTTTTTCCATGTTTTTATTTCATTAACCACTCTTTTTAGAAAATGCGATACGGGGATCAACAACGGAATAGAGAATATCGGCGAGCAAAAGTCCGATCAGGGTCAATACAGCTGAAAGTGTAAATTCCGCCATGATAACAGGGTAATCGCGGGCAGTTAAAGCCTGAAATGCTAACTGTCCTATTCCGGGTATGGTAAATATATATTCGATAACAATAGAGCCTCCGACAAGGGCAGGTAAGAGATAGGCAATAATCGTTACAATCGGTATCAGTGAATTTCGCAGTGCATGTTTATAGACGACGATCCTATTCGACAACCCTTTGGCTCTTGCAGTACGTATATAATCCTGTCTGATTACTTCTAACATTGAACCACGCATCTGACGAGAGAGATATGCAAAACCACCGTAGGTATAAGCAGCGATTGGCAGCACAAGATGCCATAAGTAATCAAGCGTTCGTGCCATCCAAGGATCATCTGGAGAGCTATTCATCGAATGTAAGCCATTATTCGGAAACCAAGCAAGGAAATCGCCACCGCCAAAAAAAATGATAGCCATCGTTGCTATCCAGAATGAGGGCAATGAGTATAAAATAAACACTGCAACGGTGCTGAGTTTATCAAGATTGCTGTTTTGGTGCGTTGCAGAATAAATACCAAGAGGTATAGCAATAAGATAAGAGAGAAAAATCGATATCAGTGCCAGCAAAATCGTAATCGGAATTCGCTCCATGATCTTATCCATTACGTCGCGATTATCCTGGAATGACTTACCGAAATCAAGCCTGAGCAATGCGCCAACCCACAAGGCGTACTGGTTGTCTGTGCCGTTCCATTTCCATGTTAAACGATCGGAAAGCGGCTTTAACTTGCCCGTTTGATCCTTTTCATCAGAAAAGATCGTCCAGAACCAAACAGGTTTATCCAAATGCCATTGAGCACGGATCTGATTGATCATTTGCTCATTGAGCTGTTGGTTGCCACGCATGGCACCTTCGCCACCCACTCCGGCTTTTAATTCTGCCGGGTCACCCGGAGCAAGCCGGGAAATTCCGAAGCTGATAACCGTAATGAAAAAAAGCGTCGGAATAAAAAGAAGTAACCGACGAATAATATATTGAAACATTCTATCTTTATGAGTTAAAGAAAGTCAACCGGCAAATACCGGCAAACCCGTGATTGCAAAAATACCTCATTTATGCTAGCGAAGTGAGAAAAACGAAGATCGGAGCTATCATAAATATGGCTGCGATTTCATTAAATATCCCTGAACATAATCCTTTACTGCATTTTCTAACTCTGTAAATTGCTGAGAATATCCCGCTTTACGCAGTTTACCCATGTCTGCTTCTGTAAAATATTGATATGAAGTTCGTATCTCTTCAGGCATATCTACATATTTAATTTTTCTCTCTTTACCCATTGCTGAAAAAAGCGCCGAAGCAAGATCATTCCACGAACGTGCTTTTCCCGTGCCAAGATTAAATATTCCTTTAATGTTCGGATTATGAAGCGACCACATCAAAACATCTACGCAATCATTAACATAAATAAAATCACGTTGGAATTCACCGTCTTTATATTTTGGATCATAAGACTTAAAGAGTTTTAATTCTCCGTTTTCAAGAACCTGATGGTATGCCTTATAGATCAAGCTTGCCATCGTACCTTTATGGTATTCATTCGGTCCGAAAACATTAAAGAATTTAAACCCTGTACAATCCTCATCATAGTTATTTTCACAAAGCCAGAGATCGAAAATATGCTTGGAAAAGCCATAGGCGTTCAGAGGTCTATAGCTTGTTATCTTTTGATTTTCATCTGAGAATCCGGCACTGCCATCTCCATACGTTGAAGCACTGGATGCATAGATAAAAGGTTTTTCAGCCCAAAAGCACCACTCAGCTAATGACTTGCTGAATTGAAAATTATTTTGCATTAAATAATCAACGTCGCGCTCTGTCGTCGAAGTGCAGGCTCCAAGATGAAAAACAGCATCGACATCATCTTTATCAAGCCCTTCCTCAAGATATTCAAGGAAATCATCTTTATGGCAGTAATCATCAAATTGTTTGCCAAGAAGGTTTTTCCATTTCTCCGTAGAATCGAACTCATCGACAATAAGAATATCCGTTATACCGTTCTCATTCAATCGCTTTAAGAGAACGCTTCCAATAAACCCGGCTCCTCCGGTAAGTATTATCATAATGAGTCGTTAGTCTTTTGTGTATTTTGGGTGGTCGGTGTCATTGTTTTTGCTGATGACTAAAGACTGCCAATTGACGACTGCTCCACAAGGGTCTCATTTCTTCCGGCTCCGATCGAGATTATATTCAGCGGAGCACCAAGCTCACGCTCGATCGCATCTAAATAAATTTTTACATTCTTCGGCAGATCTTCGCGTTTACTGATTCCCTCAAGTTCACTTTTTTTCCATCCTGAAAAAGACTCATAGATCGGACGAATAGCTCCGAGCGTCTTAAGATTGGTCGTAAAATGCTCAATCATTTTGCCGTCAGTCACCCGCTCATATTTCGTGCAGATCTTTATCTCTGGCATGTCACTCAAAACATCGAGTTTTGTCAGGGCAATAGACTCGATTCCATTGATCATCACAGCATATCTGACTGCGACTGCATCAAGCCAGCCACAACGCCGAGGTCGCCCTGTTGTCGCGCCATATTCCCGTCCTGCTTTACGAAGTTCCTCCCCTGTTGAATCCAATAGCTCAGTGGGAAAAGGGCCATTTCCCACACGCGTGGAATATGCTTTGACAACTCCGATAACCTTGTCAATTGATGTTGGTGGTATGCCCAAGCCGGTACAAGCTCCACCTGCAGTCGGACTGCTTGAAGTGACATAAGGATATGTTCCGAAATCTATATCAAGAAGAGCAGCCTGTGCTCCTTCAAGCAAAACATTCTTTCCCTCAGCAATTGCTTTATTGAGAAGCAGAGATGTATCGGTAATATACGGATCCATTTCCTGATCGAAGACCTCATATTCTCTGATGATCTGTTCGACGTCACAGAGATCTTTCGAATCATAAAATTTCGAAAGTAGCTCATTCTTTTCGAATATGTTTTGGCGAAGTTTTTCAGCAAGCAAGTTGCGATCAAGAAGATCTACGATACGGATTCCTTTACGTGCAAATTTATCTTCGTAGGCAGGTCCTATTCCTCTTCCTGTCGTTCCGACAGCCTTACCATCTCCGGATTTACTCAAACGCGCTTCACTTGCTTTATCGATCTGCTTATGATATGGCATGATCAGATGAGCATTGTAGGAAATAAAAAGCCTGCCCTTAACTTCTACTCCGGCATCTTCAACCATTTTGATCTCTTCGCGCAGCGCTACGGGATCGATAACAACTCCGTTACCAATAATACAAAAAACTCCCGGATGAAAAATACCGCTTGGGATAAGATGGAGTACGAATTCACGTCCGTCAGGAAGTTTGATAGTATGCCCTGCATTAGCACCGCCCTGATAGCGAGCAACATATTCGCAATTTTCGGCAAGAAGATCGACGATCTTACCCTTACCTTCATCTCCCCATTGTGAGCCAAGAACAATTGTTACAGGCATGGTATTCAAGCTTAAACTATAAAGCTGAAAGCTTAAAAATAAAGCTTCAGCCGTTCTTTAATTTTTTAAGCTTTAAGCTTTACGCCTTCAAGCTTGTTATCGGACACCGAGTACATCGGCAAGTTTGGTTAGCTCAAGGAGGTTTTTAAATTGTGCGCTGGGCTCTTCGATAGCCAGAGTTGCTCCTACCGATAGTGCCGCTTCCCGTGCACCAAGAAGCATGCCCAGACCGGAGCTATCAACAAAGCCGACCGAATGCATATTGATCACTACATTCGAAATCGCTCCCGCTGCTGTTATCTCTTCGCGGATTAGCTTGGCGAATTTCATCGCTTCTGCTCCGCCTGTCAGATCTCCGTTGAGATCGACTTTTAGCAATGCGCCTTCTTTGGTTATGTTTGAATTCATTGTTCTAATTAAACCGCAGTTGCAACCTCTTTGGTTTTGGTTTGCACCACTGTACGAACGACTTTATTCTTATCGCGATGCAGCCAATCATAGGAAATTGCCGATGCAACGAAAATCGAAGAATATGTACCGGTTATAACACCGACAAGCATTGTAAATGCAAATCCACGAAGAACTTCTCCTCCAAAAATAAAAAGCACGACAAGTGTCAGAAAAACCGTACCCGAAGTGATGATCGTACGAGGAAGCGTTTCATTGATCGCTCGGTTCATGATCGTTTTCAAATCCTGACCTTTATATTTTTTCTGATCTTCACGAATACGGTCATAAATAATAACCGTATCATTAACAGAGAATCCTACAATAGTCAGGAATGCTGCAAGAAGTGTTGAATTCATTTCCAGATTCAGCCACGGGGCAATACCATTACAGATCACTGCAAATGCGAATGCAACGAGAACGTCATGCACGATAGCAATAACTGCGCCCATTCCATAAACGAATTTGAATCGGAAGGCAAGGTAGATCAAGATCACTATACAGGTAAAGAAAACCGCGAAGAGAGCTTTTTGCTGCAGCTCTTTTCCGATCTTTGCACCAATATGAGTATTCTGAAGTAGTTGTGCGTTATTTCCCGGAATACCTTTGGTAATAGCATCCTGCACCTTCTTCGTAGTCTGTGCTCCGGCACCGGCTCCGGCAGCACCTTCACGTACACGGATAAGGACGCCGGACTCATCTGACCCGTAATACTTCACCTCTGCGCCTCGGAAGCCTCCAGCGTCAAGTGCTGAGCGAATATCGTCGATCCTCACGACTTTTTCAAATTTCAACTGTACTTCCGTACCGCCTGCAAAATCGATACCGAATTCAACACCCTTAAACAGCGCCCATACAATACCGGCAACCGTTATAAAGATTGAAACGAAATACCAGGTACGGCGCTTGCCGATAAAATCGATGTTAGTCTTACGAAAAAAGTGCATGTCGTTTGAATAGTAAAAATGTTTCTCTTCAGTAAATTTTATCCGAATTTGATGACGTTTGGAGAGCGCTCTAAGAGCAGATCAAATATAATTCTTGTGATCACAATCGCCGTGAAAAGCGAAGCGGCGATACCGATCATCAATGTCACTGCAAAACCCTGTACTGTTCCTGTTCCGAAGGAATACAGAATGATACCGGAGAAAAATGCAGTTAGATGGCCGTCAAAGATCGGAGCGAAGGCTCGTTTATATCCATCTTCTATCGCAAGCTTTAACGACTTGCCGTTACCTAGCTCCTCTCGTATTCGTTCATAAATAAGAACGTTGGCATCAACAGCTATACCGACCGTAAGAACCAGACCTGCCATACCGGGCAAAGTCAACGTAGCGCCGAATGTAGCAAGCACTGCAAGCGTGAACAGAAGATTTATCATAACGGCAAGATCTGCAACAAAGCCGCCTGTTACATAATAGAAGCCCATGAAAACCATAACGGCAAGGAAGCCGATAAGAATGGATGACGTTCCTTTTGCAATTGAATCGGCTCCCAGAGATGGTCCGACAACTTGTTCCTGAATGATCTTAACAGGTGCAGGAAGAGCGCCGGCTTTTAGAACGATCTTCATAAGGTTTGCTTCGGCAAGATCACGCATTCCGGAAATTTCTGAATTACCGCCTTCGATCTTCTGATGAACATTAGGAGCAGAATAAACGACGCCATCAAGAACGATTGCGATCTGCTTATTAATATTCTCGCCTGTGACCCTTGCCCACATCCTGGCTCCTTCATCATCCATTTGCATCGTTACGACAGCCTTACCATCGCGGCTATCTTTTTCTGCACCGGTGATATATTTTCCCGTTAATTCAGGCTGAGCATTCAGGAAGAATATCTGGTAAAAACTTTCGCCGTCTTTACCTTTTTCGGGACGGCTAAAAGCAAATGACATTTCACCGTCATAGAGAGGCTTAATATCCGGACGATTCAAAATATCCATGATCGCTTTACGATCTGCTTCTAAGACGAAGATACGAGGATCTTTTTGACTTGCTCCTTTTCTGATAAAGATCGAGAAAGGATGCTTCTTCGTATATTTTTCGGCGGCCTGTTCTTTGCTCAGACCGACATACTCCAGGCTGTCCGCCATGCGCACTGAATCATCGGCAGTAAGTTTTTCTGCTTTCTTTACCGATGAATCCTTACCTGCAACAGTGCTATCATTCTTTATTTTCTTTGCAGCAACTTCTTTCTTTTTTGCAGCAGCTTGCGCTAACTTCGAACTATCTGCCTTATGCGTTGTATCGCTTTTCATGGCAGTAGTTGTATCTTTAACAGGAGCAATTCCTAAAAGATAGTTATCGATATTATCGAGTACTTTATTTACGATCTTCGGATCCTTGAAGAGTTTAAATTCAAGCTGAGCTGTTCCTTCAAGAAGCTGGCGAACCTGAGCCGGATCTCCGGCGCCCGGCACTTCGATGATGATGCGACGTGTACCGAATTTTTGAATTGTCGGCTCGGTCAATCCGAATTGATCGATACGATTACGGATAATTTCGATAGCTCTATCGACGGCTTCATCAGAACCCGTTTGAAGAGAAGCGGCGATTTCCTTATCATCACCGGTCTTGACATCGGAGAGTAGGAAATAATTTGCAAGCGCTTTGCCTTTCGGAGCAGCGATCTCGGCAAATTTCTTTACGAAGATCGAAACGACAGCATCTTCGGAAACGGCTTCTTCAGCACTGGTTGCGGCAAGAACCTGATCAAAGATCTGATCTTTGTTCGTTGCCTGTTCTTCAATAAATTTCAGAACGTCAACTTCCATGGTAACATAAATTCCGCCACGAAGATCGAGTCCAAGCTTGATCGCTTTTTTACCGGAGGTTTTGATTCCCTCGTCGTTCGCTGCAATATACTGCGCTTTTTTGGCAGAATCTTTTGGACCGAACGCTGCAAGATCTGAGCGGTAATCCTGAGATTTCCAAGTTGGATATAATGCCCAGAGTGAACCGGCAATACATAATAGAACGACGATGATTAAAGTACGATTTTTCTTCACGTTATATATATGAAATAAGTCTTTAATTGCAAAAGACACCGCATAACACGAAATTTAGCAAAGCGGCTCCCGAAATTCCGGTTATTTTATCTCCGAATAAATTTTGACCCGCATTCTCTTTCCTCACCCCCGAAAAACATGAAAACCCTAATCTCGAAAGAATCAGGGTTTCCATTAGTTTGCCTTATCAACATACCGTTCTTTAATAAAACGGATTCTTGTGAGGTGAGAGGAAATTCTTCAGTTCCCTTTAACGGACTTCCTCGCCGAAAAAGTTTTTTTTTAATCAGTTTTACAGATCATTGGTAAAACAGAAAATTATTGAAAGCTCGTTACAGATCATGATATGAATATTTTTTCTTCGCAGCGAAAATTCTAAGGGATGGTCGGATACGACTCAGATTTTTTGGCAGCGACTAATGTGTACTTTCCTCAAATAAAACCGTGGCAACAATAAACTGACAATACTAATTGGTACAAAGATACGGCAATATTCCCCGATTGGTACTAATTATTTTAAAATAAATTAGAATACCTCTAACGTATTTTGAATCAATAAAATATAGGTTGTAAAAATCAGAGCCTCCCCAGACGAATGCCCTTAAAATAAACTCCCCACTACCGAGGTAGCAGGGAGCCATTAGTTTGCCTTATCAACAAGCCATTATTTAGAAATAACGGCATCCTGTGAGTGTGGTGAGAAACTTAGATCAGTCAGAATCGCACGAGCAACTATATACTTTTTACTTAACCTAACCAAAAGTTTTCAAAAGTATATAGTTGCTGATGCAATGTGTTACTTTGTATTCTCCGAAAATAAAGCGCCTCCCGTGACAAGAGCAATTTTTAAACGGGAATACGAAACGGTCTATAAATGAATTTTACGAAGTAGAGCAAACTCTGTTTCTTCGGTAAAATGCTAAAATTTATGGCAAAAGGAAATTCCTTTTTTCTTCCGTGGTCATGATTAGTATGAATGCTTCTCTGATACGTGGCTAAACTATGAAAACAGAGCAGTCATTCGGGAATCTTCTCAATGCACATCCGTGGCATGGATGTGTACTAAATATAACAATACAAATATACAACAAATTCTCTCGAAATGCAAGCGTTTTTGAATTTTAAATTTTAAGCCTCCGTAAGTCCTTACAATTCAGCAATATCACAGGGCACATCTCCTCAGATCATCCCCATCGTTTCCGATATCTAAAACCTTCCCCCACCATTGCCTTATCAACAAGCCGTTAATATTTCATAACGACATATTTTGAGGGTGCGAGAAAACCTTATAAGGTTCTAAATTTTAATAATTTTATTTAGCTCTTGTGGCTTTGAGGTAAGAATTAGTCATTACCGTTATTGATTTCTTATCCTGGGCTTTATCTGGAGCCCATTGAATATGAACTGTGCCTCCTGTTGATCCACAAACAATAAGACCACGGAAAACTATAGCGGATTGTTCATCATCTTCATCCATCTTATCCCCATCTTCAATTTTGAACCCATCGTCGCTTGAAGTACCAGATGTCTTGAGCCATTGACCGTCGTCGGCACCACCCTCACCATTTTGGTTAACGTAAACATGTAAGGTCCCTGAGGGAATTGTAATCGCAACTAATAGTTTTGGATCTCCACCGGAACCCGTTTTGGCTTCCAATTGAGAAACGATCTCCCATGTCTCATTTGCTCCAATAGTAAAATAAAGATCATCATCATTTTGCAATGTAGAGCTATTAGTTACAGTTTCGTCACTACCTTTAATGGCAAATATTACAGATCCAACTCCTGAGGAAGATGAAGAAATATCCACCCAACTAAGAACACCTGACCCATTATTTTGAAGTACTGTTCCGGATGATCCCTGAGCTATAGGAAGAGTATAATTGATATTTGTTGATCCCTGTGCGCCGGACTGGAATGTCGTGACTCCTGTACTCGTCCCTTTTAACTGCAACTGCCCATCTATAGTACCGTTGCCGCTGATATTATAATTAGCCGTTTGAAGGCTCGTGCCATTGACGATATAACTGCTTGCCAGACTTGGGATATCAGTAGCGGTCAAAGCACGGAACGTAGGAGTTGCTGCAGCACCTGTTGAAGGTCCTGCAAAAACCAAATTGGCGCTTTCAGTTGCAAGTGCTGCTGTCAATGTTCCGCTTGATGTTACCGGCGAATTCGTCACTGTAAAAATTGATGGCATCGCTAATCCAACACTCGTTACAGTTCCGGTCGATGCATTGATCCAACTCATTGCTCCCGTATTGCTGCTGCTTAAGACCTGACCGCTTGTCGGAGCAGTGATCGGGAGAGTATAGTTGATATTCGTTATTCCCTGAGCGCCTGCCTGAAAAGTTGAGATCCCAGTTGATGTTCCTTGTAACTGCAACTGACCGCCAATACCTCCGTTACCGGAAATATTAAAATTTGCTGTCTGAAGTGTAGTTCCATTGACAATGTAGTTTGTCGATAGACTTGGTATATCAGTCGCAGATAAGGCACGGAATGTCGGTACTGCCGCTGTCCCAGTTACAGGTCCGGCAAATACGACTGCAGCGTTTTGAGTCTTCCATGTGCCTGTCAACGTTCCGGAAGTAGTTACCGGAGAATTTGAAATAGTAAATTCATTAGTCGGAAGTGCAAGTCCGACACTTGTAACTGTACCGGCGCTTGTAGCTGATATCCAACTCATCGCCCCGCCTGTTGTCGAGCTGAGAACTTGGCCATTCGCAGACGGTGCTGCTAAAGGAAGCGTATAATTGATATTTGTCAAGCCTTGCGCACCAGCTGATATAGTTGTTGTCCCAGTTAATGTACCCTGAAATTGTAATTGACCTGGAGTCGCAGAATTGGAAAGTAAAATATTTCCATTCTTCACTTCTACCAATTGTCCGGGTAATATTGTTCCAATTCCGATCTTACCGGATGAAGTTACACGCATTCTCTCGATGCTATTGGTCTTCGTAACGAAATCCTGGGCGTCCGTTGTCCCGATGAAATTCGTTAGAGAAGATGATCCCATATTACCTGTAAGCATCCAATTAGTGTTGTTCGTTGTACCTCCCCATCCAAGGGTATAAGTACTTCCAACCATAGAGGTAACCAGGAGCGTCTGGTTTAAAGAAGTAGGAGCTGCATCCGGCAGCAAGAATGTGTAGTTTGTTAGTAATGTTGTCGGTGCACCTATGGTAATCGCATACTGCGGCAAAATAAAGTTCTGCAATGCAATATATTGTTCATTGTGAACACTTTGTGCCTTCGTACCCGAGGTTATTGAAACTGCGACGATCATAACCATCACAGCTGAACGAAAATATTTAATAAGCTTCATAATATTCTGAAAAGTTGATTGTGGTTCAAGCTAATTAGTTAAGTGATCGTGCTGTTTCTACCCATTCTGTGCCATCCCATATCAGGGAAAGAGTTGAATGATTAGTATTTGGAGCAAAAGTACCCGACAATTTCAAATTTGCACTCGTACTGAACTGTAGTAGACGGCTTGGGCTTGCCAGCACGCCCTCAACTTGGATAATAAGCACCTGTCCATCCTGCAATCCATTCGATAACGTAATTGTATATGTACCAGCATTGGCGTCATGAGTTAAACGCACATATGAACGATTGCCGACGGTCACAGTTGAAGTAGCAGTGATAGTACTTGTCGAAGGTCGAGTTGAAATAGCTCCATCTACATCGAGTTGAGTATTTGGAGAATTTGTTCCTATTGCAGTAAAACCACCACTTGTGATATATAATCTCTGAGTCATATTTGATCCATCACTTGTATTCAATAGAAAGTGGTTTGCTAACCCTGCAGCTGTTGGTGCAGCATCGGCAATAAAATCTATTTGTCCCGCTTCAATAAATGATCCATTGAAGTATCCTCTATACTTGAAACCGCCGAGATCATCACCACTTGCTACATTTGTAGGTGAAGCTATTGTACCGCGAGCTCGTTGTGTGACAAACTCTCCTCCATTTGTCGCTGTACCATTAAATGCAGAAAGTATAACATCATTAGCAGCATCGTTATCTTCCTGGCTTGCAACATGCAGGATAGATGTCGGAGTTGTTAAACCCACACCCACGTATCCGCTCGATGCAACTCGCATGCGCTCTACATTATTAGTAAACAATTCGATCGGCTGTGCAGTCGCTGTATTTGTTGTGGCAATGACAAGAGGCTGAGTACTTGTAGTGCCGAGGAAATTACCTGTTGTGCCATTATAAGCAGTTGCTGTACTATTTCCCGCAAGTGACCAGTAGCTGCCGCTTAATAAAGTACTTGCATCTGTCCAACTGAGATTACTTGCAGATCCTCCACTTGAAATTAAAACCTGATTGGAATTCGGAGCAGCGCTCGGAAGTGTGTAATTAATGTTGTTGGCTCCTTGAGCACCACCCTGGAATGTTGTTATTCCTGTGCTTGTGCCTTTGAATTGAAGCTGACCTTCAACTTCACCATTACCACTGATATGGTAATTTGATGACGGCTGTAATGAAGTAGTATTTTGAATGTAACTAGTGGAACCGCTTGGAATGTCATTCGCTACCAATGCACGGAATGTCGGCGTAGCTGCGGCACCTGTTGTAGGACCGGCAAAAACGAAATTTGCTGTCTGCGTCGCTAATTGCGGAATCAATGTTCCGTTCGAAGTAAGCGGTGAATTTGTTACAGAACTGTAAAGAACTGAAGGCATTTGTAATCCTATGCTTGATACGTAAGGTAATGCAGGTACATCAGTTGCCGTTATTAAACGGAAGGTCGGTGTTGCGGCTGCTCCACTTGAAGGTCCCGCAAAGAATAGATTAGCATTCTGATTGTTCAGAGCAGCCGTCAATGTTCCACTTGTTGTGACAGGTGAATTCGTTACCGTAAAGATCGACGGCATTGCTAAGCCGACACTTGTGACTGTTCCAGCTGATGCATTTGTCCAGCTTAAAACTCCTGAAGCACTGCTGCTCAAGATCTGACCTGCTGTCGGAGCTGTGATCGGAAGTGTATAGTTGAGATTCGTGGCTCCCTGAGCACCTGCTTGGAATGTTGTTATTCCTGTGCCTGTGCCTTTGAATTGAAGCTGCGTTTCGATCTCGCCGTTACCGCTGATGTGAAAATTTGATGATGGCTGTAATGAAGCAGTATTTTGAATGTAATTAGTCGAACCGCTTGGAATGTCATTCGCTACCAATGCACGGAATGTTGGCGTCGTTGCTGCACCTGATGTTGGTCCGGCAAATACAAAATTTGCTGTCTGTGTTGCAAGTTGCGGAATCAATGTTCCGTTGGAAGTAAGCGGTGAATTCGTTACAGAACTATAAAGTACTGAAGGCATTGTTAAGCCTACGCTCGATAAATATGGAAGTGCTGGTACATCTGCTGATGTTATTGCACGGAAGGTCGGTGTGGCTGCTGCTCCACTCGATGGTCCGGCAAAAAATAAATTTGCATTCTGAGTATTTAGAGTAGCAGTTAGATTACCGCTTGAAGTAATTGGCGAATTCGTTACCGTAAAAATAGACGGCATCACAAGTCCTACGCTTGAAACGGTTCCTGCTGAGAGCGTACTCCAAGTAGGAATTCCGCCGCTCATGGTAAGAACCTGATTGTTTGTTCCTGCTGCAAGCCATCCGAGACTTCCTGTTCCGTTTGTCAAATACAGCATTCCGCCTGTAGTGCCAGTAATGGCAGGAAGCGTTAAGCTATAATTTGTAACTCCGGTTGAAGGAACAGCAAGAGTAACGGTATTCCCTGCGTCATTTTTCAAAACGAATTTACTGCTCGTCGAAGGATTCCCGGTCTGTGCCCGAAGGAGACCCGATAAACCCGTTAATAAGCAGGCCGCTAGTATGAATAATTTTAAGTACTTCATTCGCATGTAAGCTTTATTGATGCTGTCATCTTAATGATTGAACGACAAATTCCACGACTAAAATAAGATCTTCTTGCAAAGGAAAAAATTTTCCCTTTTTTTGTGTGCTAACCTCATTAAGGTCTGCAATGATAAAACACATAGCAACGCCCCCCTTGCCTGGGGGCGCAGCCATGCTTTACTCAAATTTTAGAATATGAGATAATTGATGAAATCACTGGTGCTCAAAACGATTGGAGCCTGAACAGTGAATGTAGTTGCTGTGCGTGATGTCACAGTAATTGCAGCATTTGTAGCGCTCTCTAATGATACATTGATCGTTGCGCCAACCGGAAGGCTTGACGGAGTGATCGTGTATGAGAAGTTTACATTATCACCGGCAACACGTCCTTTTGCGGCAAGTCCACCAGGAACGCTTGTCCAAGTTGGAGCACCACCTACGATTGCAAGCACCTGACCATTTGTTCCTGGAGCAAGTGGTGACATGTTGTTTGTTCCAAGAGGACCTGTGCTGAGAAGAATACTTCCTGCACTGCCTGCTGATGAAACTCCAGTACCGCCATTACCGACAGGTAAGACACCGTTGACTTCAGCTGTGTTAAGATCAACAGCATTAGAAGTTGAGCCAGTACCTACGAATACATTTGCACCGATTTGACCTGTTCCTGTTGGCAAAAGGGTTGCGCCAGCTCCAACGAGCATAGCTGCCGCTGTGTTTGTGCCACTCGTGATATTCGAAAACGGTACGCCTATAGAAGAAGGCAACGTTGTTGAATATGTCGGAGCTGCACCATTGATGCTGACGAGGATCGAGTTAACTGCTGCCGGAGGAGCCGCGGTATAGACGATCTTTGTACCATCGCTGAACGCAACAGAGTTTGCAGGTCCAACTGTTGTATTACCTGTACCGCCATTGCTGACGTTCAATGTACCGGAAACATCACCAGTGCTGAGACCAACCGGTCCTAAGGTCACTGCTCCACCCGCTGCCGAGTGAAAAATACCTAAAGAAGGCTGAGGAAACGTGAATGTACCGGTTCCAGCAGCAGCTGCCGGATCAAGTGTCAATGACAACGTGTGTGTTGCATCATTGTACATTCTGAACGTCTTCGCCGTTGTCGGAGGCTGAGCCACCGATACTCCGGTAAAAATGCACAGCAACAATGCTGCAAGAATCGAGAGTTTGTGATTTTTCATAACTGTAATATAGATGAATGAATAAAGAAATAAAATGCGTTAATAAAAAAAATTATGGGTTAACGACGGTGTAAAAAACTTTTCCGGTCGTAGTTGGATAACTTGCAGAAAATGATACCATGAATCCGGTACCCGGATTGATTTGAGTCACATACGCCGCAACTCCCGGCAAACCAGGATCTATAATATTAACCTGTACAGAAGAGCCGTTCTGTATACCGGAATATGCAATTGCAAGGGTTAGTGCATTTTGCGGAATTAATACCGCCCCAGCATAATTTCCGGGACCTGCACCGTTTAAATTGTTTGCTGTATTCGTACCACCTGTAGGATTTATCGTTGAACCCGGTCCAACATTTATTGTCACGCCGGATTGTAATGTTCCAGAGGTAAGTTGTGAAGCAGAAATTGTTGTGTTTGATGGAATGACGGTACTCCAAGTTGGAGTTGAAGAACCGCTTAAGACTAAAATTGCACCAGGAACCGTGGGTGCGTAAGGCATTGCAACACTTGAAGCATTACCTACCCAAATATTCCCCGGAGGAAGCGGCGGAAGCGATGCTGTACCACTTGCAGTCCATACCATATTTCCGTTTACGTCACTGGCAAGTACACTTAAAGGACCTGTTGGGCCCGATCCCGGTAAGTGTAAAGAGTAACTTACTGATAGTCCCGTCGGAACATCAATCGTTACAGCACGATAAGGTGTTGAGCGAGCGTCAAGTACCAATCCCGCAGCACCGAAGAGCCTGGGCTGCTGAGCTTGTAGGTTCGATACTGCTCCAATGCTGAGAGCTATGGAAAGTATGCAAAATAAATACTTTGTCTTTTCAAGCATAGGTGTCTATTGTGTTGATAGTCTTTCCGATCTTCTTGATGATCTGCTTCGATGTGGCGATCAAAGCATCATGACGAATGCGATCAGCAAACGCACATGACCTCTTGTTGATACAGAAAAAACAAAATGTTCGTTTATATTATAGTAGCTTGTATCCCGTCCAAACAGCAGACAACGAAAAGATGCATGCGGTTTGAAATTTGCTTTTAGCTTTTTGATATATGAAAAGCCTTAGCAAAAACCCAACTCCCTCTCCCGTGATGGAAAAGAATTGATCTTAAAACAAAAAAAAACAAAAAAAATGTTCTCAGAAAATCCGGCACATAATGATCGCCGAAAGATCTTTGTTATACTGTGGAAATCAGATTCATAGTAACGTCGTGGCAGACGAATACAATGTTCCTTAACCCCTGTGCATACACCAGCGAGAGCAAAACTAACGTTGTTGTAAGTAGAAGTAATGATGAGAAAGATAAAAAATATCGGGTGTCCGTTAACAACTCCTTTATTCCGTGGCTATATCGTTTCTCGATTTCGATACAAAAATACGACAATAATTATCGGAATCCAAATTTTTTGGCTTTTTTTTATTACTAAAAATCAGGATTATCTGTATAGCTTACCTGTAAGCAGTTACAAAACAATGAGTTATTTTTACATAATTAAAATTCATATATTTTTAAGGTTTTCTTTTTAAAGAGCGATAAAAAGATTATCTTAGTAACGGAAAGGTGGCTAAAAGTAAGATTTGGCAAAAAAAGGGGTTGCAAAAGTTATTGGAGATTCGTATTTTTGCAGAAGAAAGTATAACAACCCTGTCACGGGGTAAGAAAAGCACAAGCTGCTAATGTATGGTTAGGTTAATTACATGCAGAAGTGTTTTGAGAAGGGCAAGTTCAGGCTTGCCTTTTTTATTTTAAAAGGTTTTAAATTCTCCGAAAAGCTCCTGGGCACTCCGGCCCGATAGTAAGCCCGATTCCGTTCGCTGCTCACCAACGAAGGATTTATGGAGTTCGATAAATATTGCTTCTTGATGTTCCGAAGGTATCACGACAACGCCGTTCGCATCACCAAAAATAATATCATTAGGATTAATTTTCACACCATCAATGCTGACTTTAACGCCGTATTCTGCCATGTATCCCCTTCTGCGAATATCTTTAATACAGCGATACGATCCGAAGACAGGAAATTCGAGACGGGATATCTGCTCAATATCGCGAACTCCGCCGTTTACTATTGCGCCCCGTGCTCCGCGTGTCTTTGCCCGCGTTGACATCAGACCTCCCCATAATGCAGCATCAATATCTGCATCGGCAGCAACAATAACCATCGAGTCGGCAGGAATTGAATCCACCATCTTTAATAAATTGTCGATCTCTATATATTCATCTGTTGGAATTACTCTGCAGGGATAGGCATATCCCGCCACCTTGAGATTCGGATCAGGAAAAATAGTTTGGATGGAATGGGGCAGAACATATCCCGAAATCCCGAGTCTATCCATCACATCACTAATTAATGGAGTAAAAAGGGATTCAAGAAATTCGAGATCTGAAGACATGGTATTCTTAATTCTTAGTTCTTAGTTCTTAATTACCTCAGCCCCGTCGGCATGGATTCAAATCCCGGTTGTACGTTTACTCCGCCAAGACTTCTCCACGTATCATCTTCAAGTGAACACAATACCCAGCAGAAATTTATGGGATAACCCGGCGAAGCAACATTCGGATGATAGCCTTTGACGATCGTCACGGCATCATCTTCATAAACAGGCATAGAGAATTCAGGATTTTCCAGATCCGTATAAATAAATTGCGTACCGAAACCGGGCTTATCCATGTCAAAAAAAAGATATAATTCTTCTCGTGTCTTTTCATGTTCATGCGGCGGCCAGCTTGTCCAATTGCCGGGTTTGGACATCGTCACTCCCATCAAGATACGCGAACCCTGAACATTCTCTGCGATAACCTTATGGATATCGCGATAATATGGTTCTGCTCCGACATGCAATGTGAGGCTATCACTGTTTTTTACATCTTTATTAAAATTTACATATTGCACCGGATGAGTTTTTTCCGTGGGACATGAGGCTTCTGCAAGATCAACAAAAAAATCTGTTGTCACTTCGAAAGGCATGCCTCGCGGAATATAGATTCCGTCTAATCGGGATAGTTCATATGACGAACCGCCGACAGTAACGCTTCCCTTTCCATGCAGACAGAGTAGCGTTGTTTCAGCGCCTTCATTGACTCCGCTTGCTTTCGGAATTTTCTGATCTAAAATTATTCTTCCGGCAGAAAGAAATTTAAATTCTGAATTCTCAGGAGTGATCGAGATCGTTCTTCCCTTTTGTGATGCCGTGTTTCGAAATAGCCAGTTGTTTTGCATAAAAAATTATAGTGTTGTAATTATTGCGTCATTTTGAGCGCAGCGAAGAATCCCGTTAATCGTGCCGAACACATTCTCTACTAACCCTCAGGGGATTCTTCACTCCACTTCGTTACGTTCAGAATGACACGTAGGTTCAATACGCATTAAATCCGCCATCTACTGCCATAATATGCCCATGCATATAATCCGACGCTGACGAAGAAAGAAAAATGAAAGCGCCGGCTAATTCGTTCGGCTCGCCGAATCTTCCGGCAGGGATGCGCGATAGAATCTGTGCCGATCGTTCGGGATTTTTTCGCAATGCCGATGTTGCATCCGTTTCAAAATATCCGGGTGCGATCGCATTTACATTAATCCCATGCTTTGCCCATTCATTGGCAAGCGCTTTTGTAAGCTGTGCAACGCCGCCTTTTGCTGCAGCATAAGCAACGACATTCACTCCGCCGGAAAAAGAGAGAACCGATGCAATATTAATAATTTTGCCGCCGCCTGTCTTCATCATTTCTTTTGCAGCATCCTGCGACCAATGAAAAACCGAAGTGAGATTTGTTTCGATCACTTCATTCCAATCGCGCTCGGAATATTCCAAAGCTGAATCTCTTCGGATGATACCGGCATTATTGATCAGAATATCGATCTTGCCGAAATCACCAATCACATCGGTAATGATCTTTTTTCTTGCATCAACGGAAGTGACATCGGCTTCGAATATTTTCGATCTCTTCGCATCGGTTAGAAGCGACCTTGTTTCTTCTAAGCTCGCAGAATCTCTGCCGATAAGAATGACATCTGCGCCTGCAGAATTTAATGCGATCGCCGCAGCCCGTCCTAAGCCGCGAGAGGCTCCGGTGATGATGGCTGTCTTGCCAGGTAATCCGAAAAGTTTATTAACATACACCATTATGGCTCAAAAATACGGATAAAATCGACTTTACTTCAATATTTACCTCCACCGCCCCAAAAATTCCGTAAATTCGTAACAATTAATTAATACATAAGAGGTACTACGTGCGTTTCAGGTGGAATCTCTCGCAGAAATCTGCGGAGGAAACGGGGACTGCGCGCAGTTTATCACAATCGATCAATGTTCCGGAAAGTATAGCATCTATTCTTGTTTCTCGTGGAATAAATACATTCGACGAAGCGAAAATTTTCTTTCGCCCGTCATTAGACCAATTACATCCGCCATCGCTGATGTCCGATATGGATATTGCGACAAGCCGCATTCGTACTGCCATCGAGCAGAACGAGCTGATCGCCGTTTACGGTGATTATGATGTTGACGGCACGACAAGCACAGCAATGATGACGCTTTTCCTCCGGTCGCTTGGGGCAAATGTTGCGTATCATATCCCGAATAGGTTTACCGAAGGCTACGGTCTGACGACCAATAGTCTCGACCGTCTTTTTAATGGTGTGCAAGGCAAGCCATCACTCCTTGTTGCGATCGACTGCGGCATAACAGCTATCGATGCTGTTGCCTATGCCCGAAGCAAGGATGTTGATGTCATCATTTGCGATCATCACGAGCCAACGGATTCCCTTCCAAATGCCAATGCTATTCTCAATCCTATAAAACCGGGTTGCGATTATCCCTATAAACATCTCTGCGGCTGCGGAGTAGCATTTAAATTAGTCGAATCCCTTGCCGAATCTTACGGCAAAAAAGAATATGCTTATCATTATTTGGATTTTGTAGCTCTTGCAAGCTCGGCAGATATTGTTTCGCTTAAAGGAGAAAACCGTATCCTTGTTCATTTCGGGTTGAAGCTTTTGAATGAACGGCCACGTCCCGGAATAAAAGCACTTATTGACGGAGCGAATCTTAAACAAGGAAAAATTACGACAACGCAGATCGTTTTCGGTCTTGCCCCAAGAATAAATGCTGCCGGAAGATTAGGTGAAGGCAGCCGGTCAGTTGAATTACTGATGGCACAAACGGTCGATGAAGCATTACACTCAGCCGCAGTTCTTGAACTCGAAAATATTAATCGCCGCAAAATTGATGAAGAAGCTTTCTTCGAAGCTGTTATCCTCGTTGATGAAATACTTAATCGTGAACGCGATAGGATCATCGTTTTGCATAAGCCGGAATGGCATGCCGGAGTGATAGGTATTGTTGCATCACGTCTTGTTGAAAAATATCATCTGCCTGTTGTCTTGATGACAACAATCGATGGTCTTGCTAAAGGGAGTGCACGCTCAATTATCGGATTCGATATTCATTCGGCGCTAAAGCGTTGCGAAGATAAACTCGTAACCTTCGGCGGACATAAATATGCTGCGGGAGTTTCAATGCTTCCAGAACGCGTTGCAGAATTTCGTGAAGCGATCAATCTTATCGCGCAGGAAATGGTTAGCGATTCGATGCTGCAGCGTGAACTCGTCATTGATGCTGAAATTGATCTCGGCGAATTGACTCCAAAATATTTTGCCGTCATCCGTCAACTTGCTCCGTTCGGGCCCGATAACATGCGTCCGTTATTTTATGCTAAAGATGTTCAAGTTGTCGGTACTCCGCGCATCGTTGGCAAAGGTGTTCCGCACCTAAAAGCCAATCTCAGATCTACACATCGTATTGATTACGAAGCATTCAAAGCAAATCGTACCGATACGAATCCAAACACCATCCCTTTTAACCTTGGCGGAAATCCAATTGATGCAATCGGATTCAGTTTAGGCAAAAAGATCGACGAACTTAAAGATGAGAACGGAAAGCTTCGAGATGATTTAGAAATGGTTTTTGCCCTGGATGAAAATGAATATAACGGTCGGACGACGCCGCAATTAGTGTTAAAAGATTTTAAGTAATCTTCTCTATCTTTAGAAGCGAGATAAAATAATTGTTTGACTTGAACGGAACCTTCTCCTTGCATTTGGTTTTTTTTTACTGCATCTGGTTTTTTCTTTAATAAATATTTATGCATAATCCAATGAAAACATTTTTAACGCTTTTCTTTTCATTATTTTTACACGTTTCTTGCTCAGTACTTTTCGCACAAACATGGGATCCAACGTTTACAACGCCGCATCGATCATTAATTGATTCCGGACATGCTGTTGTTATGTCAATAGTTAGTGACGGATCTGGCAATCTCTACATTTTTGACACTACTTACAATTCCTTATCAAGTGATCAATCGTCTTTATACGCTTTTGATGTAAGCAGTTGGGATTCCGCTCATTTTACGATTCCTTCCAATGGTCATACTTACTGGTGGATTCCTTTTGATACTACTTTTCCACCGACATCGCTTGGCAATGGGGGAGGTTCGGGGGGAGTGAGGTGTATATGTCATTTATCTGAGGCGGGCGGTTCAGGTGGTTGTTATCCCCACAATTCTTGCTTTACAGCACCTTGTTGGTCATGTGTAAACCCAAATCAAGGTTGGTGGAATAATAATTGACGCAATATCAATTTACTTTAAGGGCCATTTGTATCAATAACATTTTCATTGTTATATAATGAAAATTTATTTCATTTTATTTTTTTTTTCAACGTCCGCTTTTGCACAACAAAAGAACGGAGAGAATGCTTCGAAAGACCTCTTAAATTATTTATGTCATTTTTCTTCATTAGATTCAGGAGTTTTATTTTTTCATACCAAGAACGAAAATGAATTCATGGATTTTTCATCGAAGACCATAAATGTATTTTCATTTACCAAGGATATTAACACTTCCTTCCTTTTCTTAAAAGTTGCTATCAATAATTATAGCGACACCACTACATATTTTCAGGATGAAAATTTTTTTTATACTGCGCAAAATACTAGTACATTAAAGAAGAATATAAATACTCTTAAAAAGCAATTAATAAATCGGGGGGAAATATCAGCGATGATGAATAATGAGATTTTTACCGGATTAACAGCTGATAAAGATTCATATATAAAACAAAATGACATTTTAACCTTTTTTTCTAACATCACTGAAAACGATACTTTTATAAAAAACACTAGATGCAAGGAATTTACAGTGACCTATTCAAGTGCAGACACGAATATGAACAAAGACTTTAAAAAACTTTACTTTCGCGAACATGATAGTATGCTCTTTTATTTCATAGCAAAAGATGTTTATTTGAATTCTATAACATATACCGAGTCTATACTTGATTCGATATCTCAACATATTTCGAAAGAAATTCTTATAAAAGAAATTAACAGAAAAAAAAGACATTTTTTGCGAAGCAATACAATCATTATAGACAGTTCAAGTTGCAAAACAATCAAGCGTAGCCCTATGGAGATAGGCAACAATCTTCCGGCATTTCAAGGCACAACTATGAATGGTAAAAAAATAGACATTCAATCTATAAAAGATAAATTTATACTCCTGGATTTTTGGTTTTATGCATGTGGTCCATGCGCGTACTCAATTCAACCTTTAGAAAGACTTTTTTTCTCTTATAAAGATAAAGGTTTGGAAATTATCAGTGTCAATGCATTTGATGACCTTGAAGTTATTAAACGCTACGTCAAAAAACATTCAATTTCGTACATGTCCTTACAAATAGACAAGAATGCCGAGAATGCTTTCGCAGTAGATGGCTATCCAAGTTTTTTTCTCTTCAATCCAAATCATAAACTTATTTATACAACAAACGGCTATTCCCCTGATCTTTATCAAGAATTAAGTTCTGTTTGTGAAAAATTCGTTCACAGATAAAAGTAAGCAGTAAGAATTATTACAAAATCTGGTTTAGATAATTTTCCAATACTGTCTGCTTAAATCTAAATTCTGCATCAATGAGTTTTTTCGGGATCACTCTCTGTCCGTCGAGCAATAGCTCCTGTCCCATTTCTCCAAATATTAACTTTACAGCAATTGATGGAAGCGGAAAAATCGCTGGGCGACGAAGAACTTTCCCTAAATTTTTTACAAATATTTTATTTGTAGTAGGGTTGGGTGCGGTTGCATCTATAGCTCCTTTTATAGATTCATTTTCAACAACGAATTGATAAATTTTCAGAAGATCATTTAATGCAATCCAACTCCACCATTGTTTTCCAGAGCCAACAACTCCCCCAACTCCCATTTTAAAAGGAAACAGTAATTGTTTTAGCGCTCCGCCTTCAGGACTCAAAACCAATCCAGTGCGGACATTCACGACACGAATTCCTTTTACTTCGATGGGTTTAGTTTCTGCTTCCCACGCTTTGCAGACTTCAGCAAGAAAGCCTGTACCAGCAGAACTTGATTCAGTTAGTTCTTCATCTCCGCGATTTCCGTAGTACCCAATTGCTGAGGAGCAGATAAAAGCTTTCGGCGGATTTTTCAATTTTGAAATACACTCAGCAAGAAACCGAGTTGAAATAATGCGACTATTCATTATCTTTTTTTTCTTGGATGCTGTCCATCTGCCGTTGATGGATTCGCCTGAAAGATGCACGAAGGCATCATAGCCTTCCATGCGTGAAATATCAACGTTACTTTTATAAGGATCCCAAAATAATCCTGTATCAGATGAAGACCTGACAAGTCTTGTCACATCATGCCCAGAAGCACGAAGACGATCAACAAGTTTTGTACCGATAAAACCTGTAGAACCCGAAATAAGAATTTTCATAGATTAATTTATGACTGTTTTTCCAGCAGACTTCTGAGCATCCAAGCTGTCTTTTCATGAATCTGCATACGCTGAGTAAGAAGATCGGCAGTCGGTTCATCGTGAACCTCTTCGACACTCGGAAAAAGTGATCTCGCTGTACGAACAACTGACTCTTGCCCTTCGACTAAAAGCTCGATCATTTCTTTTGCCGAGGGCACTCCGCGATTCTCTTTGATCGAGGAAAGTTTTAGAAAGTCAGCATACGTTGCAGGAGCAGGAAAACCTAATGCTCTGATTCTTTCCGCGATCAGATCAACAGCAAGCGCCAATTCATTATACTGCTGCTCGAACATCAGATGCAGCGTCTGAAACATGGGACCCGTTACATTCCAATGGAAATTATGGGTTTTGAGATAAAGGGTATAGGTATCTGCCAGGAGAACGGATAATCCGTCAGCAATTTCTTTCCTATCTTTTTCTTTAATTCCGGTATTGATCTTCATACGTATTCTATGTGTGAGCATAAGTGAAAAAGTGGAGGTGAGGGGAATTTAACCCCTGTCCGAAAAGCACGTTCCGCAGCGTCTACGCACGTATCCTCTTGTTATTTAATGATGATTGCCATAGCAAGAGGCAACCGACAATCATCATCGCTCTTCCTTTTTACGATCATGTGCGAAAAGCGTTCAACATGAAAGAGACCGAACATACGACTCCTGTGATCAAAACTCGCTCGTTCTAATGAGTTTTGCAGAAGGGCACCCTCTCTCCGAAGAGAGAAACAGCGTCAACGCGGTACTAGCCCGCGGAGCTTAGGCAGCCATAGCATAG
>JBBQGG010000010.1:0-56182 GCA_038322815.1 Kapaibacterium sp. (SeqCode) | reverse complement strand
CTGACATTTGTTAACAAAAAGCGGAGAAAGCATCAAGCAAACTCCAACAGAGTGTAACAATATAAAGAAACTGTAGTTTTTAGATATAGACGACCTATGAAATCGAATTTAACAATAAGTAAGGAGAAATCGGCAATGCGTAAGCTTACCAGCTTTGCGGCCATCGGAGCGTTTGCGCTCTTGATGACCCTATCATTTGGGAATTCTTTTGCCCAAATTTTTAACTATGTTCCGTATCCGGTAATTTCTGATAATCAGGAAGATTACTACCCGGATGCACAGTACCTCGTTCCGGATGCACTTCCGGGCGGTGACCGCTATTTTCTTGTTCCGATCTTTCTCTATAATGGAGTTGATCCAAGCAAGAATCCGAATACCCATGATCAGCTTCCTCCCGGACCTGGCGGACGTCTTCCTGGCGTTGACGGACAGTTCCTCGAGCCAATCAGAAGCTTCGAATTTCAGTTGAAATATCCGAATCAGGCTATTGAGCTTGATACGAATCCATCGCACGGTTCGCCGATCATGACTGTCGGACCAACAAAGACCTCTGATGCAGAGAATTCTCTTGCACAGTCGTTCTATATCCGTTACACAGAACAATCTGCAAATGATGTCACCAATCCTTTCAACCGTATCATTCGTGTCACGGCTGCCAGTGAAGTTCCTCTTCGCAGAACGGATCCTGTAATCGTTGATTCATCGACGGTTCTTTGTTATATCCGTTTCCACATTATTCCGAACTGGACAGTTAACGTTGCACTTCTGCAACTTGATTCGGCAAAGTTTGACGATCACTTAGGCGATCCTCAGTACGATCCGAATAACTTCAATCGTGGTAACCTCGGTGGCCACAGAGACCAGATACGTGGACGTCTTCCTGTTGTGATCACAGGACAGCCTATTATTGAGCTTCGTCCATTCTCAGAATTCAATACAACAGACGGAAAGAATTTTGATCTGCTTCCGCAGCTTATTTTTGATCCGGCTGACCCATCGGCTAATAATAGCACCGTTCAGTTGCAGATCGATAATGCTACGGGATCTTCTCGTATTACTAATCTTAAGATCTGTTCAGATCAAACCTGGCTTCAGGTTGGTTTGACCGCAGGCGGCGGTCAGCCATGTATTTTTATTCCGAGTATTACAAATTTTAATACTCAGAATCAGATCATCAATGAGCTTAAAACGATGTTCATCATCGCCAATGGCGCCGGTCTTGCGCCAGGTGTGTACATCGGATACGTAACAATGACAAGCCCGGGAGCGGGTAATTCACCGTTGCGTATTAAGGTGACATTTGTTGTGCGTGGTCGTCCGAATGAACCGAATCCGGGCGCCGGAACAGGCATTCGCTTGCAGTTAACAAATTCCTGCACGCCTACCTGCACAAAAACAATTTCTTTCGGAACGGGCGTTGGTGCTACCGATGGAGTAGATATTCTCTACGGTGAGACTCTCTTCACGGTCGGAGATCGCAATGCGGCGCAATCAAATGCTGATTCTACAAAGCGTTGCTTTGCATATTTTGAGTCACTTAATCCGAATACTGACCCGCTTTTCCTGGATCCGAACAATCTTGGTACATTGCGTGACTTCCGCACCGATAAGGCAGATAGCACACTTCTCTACAAAGTAAACTTCGGAACTGGTGGGCCGCTTTGCTATCCGCTTAGCATCTGCTTCGATCCAACCGATCTTCCTGAGGGTTCACGCTTTGTTATCCGTGATGTTTTGAACGGATCACAATTCTCATTCGATATGCGCGAAGCGACTCAGGTCGGCAACCAGCGTTGTATCGTCATTCGTGACCCGAATATCAATAGCTTTATCATTGAGTACACACCGGGAACCACCGGACAGACTGCAGCCCTCGTGCCGCAGAACTGGAATTTCATCTCGCTCCCTGTCATTCCTTCGAATGCCAGTGCTGCAAAGATATTCCCGAATTCAACAGGTACACCATTCCAGTATGCTTCGAATGCAGGCTGGACTCCGGCAACAACTCTTGAATTTGGTCGCGGATATATGATTCACTTTGGAACGGTGCTTGATGGCGACGTCACTGGTACACGCTCACAGGTTGTGGATAATGTTCGTCTACATGCAGGATGGAATTCGGTCGGAGCTGCAAGCTTCCCGACATGTATTTCCGATAGCTACAACAACCTTCCTACAACTTTCCAAACTGTTTTTGTATCGCCGGTGCAGAATACAAATCCAAAAATCGAAACCGAATTCTATGAGTTCGTTCCGACACGCGGATATTTTAGCTCTGCATATCTTCTTCCGGGACACGGATATTTTGTAAAGGTATCTGATGAAGCGATCTACCATGTACGTGTATCTGCGAACTGTAAAGTTTCCGGAGTGCCAAATGCTCCGCTTACTGCAGAACTCGCTCACGTTGCTGTACGTGATGCAGGACAGAATGCACAGGAACTCTGGTTCGGAAATGCCGCTGAAGCGACATCGAAGAACTTTGAGATGCCACCTTCGTTCACAGGCTTTGATGCACGTTTCGCATCGAATAACGGAAACATTTCAGCAACAGGCGATAAGCATGTTGTAAATCTTGCTTCGAAGAATTATCCGGTTGCAATGAATTTTGATAATGTCACAGGCACTGTCGAAGTTCGTGATCTTACCGGTAACTTGATCGGTTCAACTTCGAATGGCGGTTCAGTGATCATCAGTGATCGTAACGTGAAGTCAGTTGTTCTCTCTCTCAAGAGCGGCGCTGCACAGAATGCTTCAGGATATTCGCTCGAAGCGAACTATCCGAATCCATTCAGCTCAGTTACGAACATCAACTATACTGTTCCGGCTGAAACATTCGTAACCATTACGATTACAAACGCACTTGGTCAGGTTATTGCAACTCCTGTTAACACCGTTGTTGCAAACGGACCGCATAGTGTCACGTTTGATGCTTCGAAACTCTCTGAAGGCACGTATTTCTATACGATCCGCGCAGGAAGCTTCGTCCAGACGGAAAAGATGACCGTTACAAAATAAACTATACTTCCGCAAGGGAGTAAGTAATCTTTTTGCGAAGCGGAAGTTAGTATAGATACTAACTTCCGCTTTGTGATTTTCAGCAAGAAAGGTAATTTATGAAAAAGTATATATCGCTACTCGTTCTTCTTGCAGCATTCGGCGCTGCGAAAGCCCAATTGCCGGAGTTTAATCTGCATGTGAAATTATTTATTAATAATGATTCAGCACGGACTGTCGTATTTGGTTACGATCCTGCTGCTTCTGATTCTATGAAATATAATAAGGAAACGTGGTTCTCTAACGAATTTCCGGGAGGCGAGCAGGAATATCCACCCGGTCAAACGGGAGACCTTGATTTTCGGATGACAGGATATTATATAAGCCGGCCGGAATTACAAGGCGGCGGCCCGATCGATATCAGAAAAAAGCCTGCCCTCGATAGTTTTATTTTGAAGTATCAAATGGACATTCAGTTCGTGCCCGGTACGACAAATGCAAGAATCGAATGGAATCCACAGACGATTCCGGCTAAAATAAATTACATCACTCTTGCTTCATTTCATTTCCCCCATACCATAAGACTGGATATGAAAAAACAATCTTCATTTATTTTACCTTTGAAAGATAGCGGAGAGAGTTTGTATTCGAGTATGATCTTAACACTGTATTATAATAAAACAGAACTCGATAAATCAGCAGTCAAATCAACGACAGCATCGGCGGAAGAATTGGCACTCTATCCGAACCCCATGGATTCCCATAGTAAACTCCATTTTATGCTGAATGAGGATAATCGAGTGGCACTTTCAGCATATGATGTAACGGGAAGAAAAGTATATGCTCAGATCATAGATGGTATTAAAGGTGAAAATATTATAAATTTAACTAAGAATGATCTTTCGTCTCATCCGGGAGTCTATTTGATCAGGTTAAGTGGTGGTCAGGGAAGTCATTCCTTCGAACGGTCTAATACGATAATCGTCCGTTAGAGACATCGCTTGTGGGGAAGAACACCATTGAGACCCTAACCTTGCTTTTCGACCAAGAAGAGGCTGTAAAGCCTCCTGTGAAGGAGATAAGCACAGAGCCGCTTTCAGTTACCAGGCTTACGAAGGCTATTCGTGATATATTGGAATCCAATTTTGCCGAAGTGACCGTTGAAGGTGAAATATCGAATTTTACCAATCATCGTTCCGGTCACCGTTATTGGACGCTAAAAGATGAGGGCGCTCAAATTTCCTGTGTCTTCTGGAAAACCCGCCAAATATCATTCGATCTTCAGGATGGTCAAAAAGTCCTCTGCAGAGGACGACTTAGCGTATATGCTCCCCGAGGAAATTACCAATTTGATATATTCCAGGTACGTCCACTGGGCATCGGCGCATTGCAACTTGCTTTCGAAGCACTCTATAAAAAACTTTTATCTGAAGGTCTGTTCGATGAAAGCCGCAAGAGGCAAATTCCAAGATTTCCAAAAAAAATTGGCATTATTACAAGTCCGACCGGTGCAGCGCTCCATGATATGCTGACTGTTCTGCGCCGAAGATATCCATTAGCGGAAGTTTTGTTTCGGCCCGCTGCTGTACAAGGTATAGGAGCGGAATTACAGATCGCGCGTGCGATCCAGGAAATGAATTTAATTCCGGAAAATGAGCAACCGGATGTTTTGATCGTAGGCAGAGGCGGTGGATCGCTCGAAGACCTTTGGGCTTTTAATGAGGAAGCAGTTGTGCGGGCAATATACGCTTCGAAAATCCCGATCATCAGCGCCGTTGGGCACGAAGTAGATGTAACAATTGCCGATTTTGTCAGCGATCTCCGTGCTCCAACTCCTACAGCAGCAGCAGAACTTGCAACGCCTGATAGAAACGAGTTGCTTTCTGCGATCTCCTCTTCGGCATCTGCGATGGATTATTTTATGAAGGCTAAACTTGCCGATCTCCGGAGCGCTCTGCGAAACCAAGCGACGGGATATGGATTGGTGCGACTTATAGGGCGCATTGTATCAGAAAAAAATTCCGGCATTTCCCTATTGGCAAATAGAATGAGATCAAAGGTCGAACATGTTTTAGAACTTGCTGAAGCCCGTTCACAAAAAAATAATGCAACTCTTCGTGCATTAAATCCTTATGCTGTATTAGAGCGAGGATATACAATCGTTCAGGATGAGAGTGGTAAAATTATCGGAAAAGCAGTGCATGTCCCCGAGAAAAATTATGTAGAGATAGTCTTTAGCGATGGGAAAGTGCGTGTTCGGCGAACGGCTTAGTTTAGCTGAATGTTTTATGTGATCTATGGCAAAAGAAAAATCCGATCTTAATGCTTTTGAATCCGAATTCGATCGTCTTGCAAAAATAGTAGGACGGCTTGAAGATGGCAATATTCCCCTTGAAGAAATGCTGAAGCTCTATGAGGAAGGCACTGTTCTTGCCGCAAAACTCTCCGATACGCTAAAACAGGCAGAATTGAAAGTCCGCACTCTCTCGAAAGTTCATGAAGAGCTTGTCAGCTTTGAAACATCAGAGTTTGACCAGGAGTAGAAACAAGCTTAAAGCTTAAATTTAATTTGATGTCATTGCGAGCACAGCGAAGCAATCTAAGATCTCAAGTCTGTTATACATTTGACATTTTAGATTGCTTCTTTCGGACTAAAGTCCTCATCGCAATGACACATAAGAAAACAACGTATCAATGCAAAATTTCGATCAGTATCCCTACTTAAAAAACATCTCTTATCCCCAGGATCTTCGCAAACTTGCCGAAACAGATCTTCGCGGAGTCAGTGATGACGTTCGGGAATATCTGATCGATACGATCTCGCAGATCGGCGGACATTTCGGAGCCGGACTCGGCGTCGTTGAGTTAACGGTTGCCTTGCATTATGTTTTTGATACTCCGAAAGATAAATTAATATGGGATGTCGGTCATCAGGCATATCCGCATAAAATACTAACCGGAAGAAAAGAACGCCTCCATACCATCCGCAAAAAAGATGGACTTGCGCCGTTCTTACGAATGGATGAAAGCGAGTACGATGTTTTTGGTGCCGGTCATGCTTCGACTTCGATCAGTGCAGCACTGGGCGTTGCAACAGCCCGGGATTTAGCCGGTGAAGATTTTAAGGTTGTGGCTATCATTGGTGACGGTTCGATGACCGGAGGTATGGCTTATGAAGCGCTCAATAATTGCGGAGTCCTGAAAAAAAACATTATTGTCATCTTAAATGACAATCAAATGTCCATAGCGCCAAATGTCTGGTCAGTACATAATTATTTTAATGATGTTCTCACATCTCCAGCGCTGAGAAAGATCAAAGATAAAGTCTGGGATGCTGCCGGCGATCGGGTAAGGTTAGCAGGTGGTAAGATCATAGATGGATTAAAAGCTACCTTCACTCCCGGTATGCTTTTTGAAGCTCTCGGTTTTAAGTATTTCGGTCCGATAAATGGACATAACGTTGTTAAGCTTGTCGAGATGCTGCGTTTTGTAAAAGATCAGCCGGGACCAATACTACTTCATGTGATCTCTGAAAAAGGCAAGGGCTATGCACCTGCCGAATCGCATGTGCAGCGTTACCATGCTGCCGGCGGAGCATTCGATAAATATACGGGTACAGCAATTGCAAAGCCGGTAACAACTCCTCTTCCACCGGATTATACAAAAGTTTTCGGAATGGCTCTATTAGAGATCGCAAAAGAAAATCCGAAAGTTGTCGGAATTACTGCGGCAATGCCGGACGGCACGGGATTGAATATACTGCAAAAAGAAATGCCTGATAGGTTTTTCGATGTCGGTATTGCAGAACAACATGCTGTAACATTCGCCGCCGGAATGGCGACACAAGGATTTACTCCGGTATGTGCTATCTACTCAACTTTTTTACAAAGAGCTTTCGATCAGATCATCCATGATGTCAGTATTCAAAATCTGAATGTGATTTTCGCCCTTGATCGTGCAGGACTTGTCGGAGCAGATGGACATACCCATCATGGAATGTTTGATCTTTCGTATCTGCGTCTGATCCCGAATATGACGGTGATGGCTCCGAAGGATGAACAGGAATTGCGCGATATGCTTTTTACAGCAACGGAATACAAACAAGGTCCTATCGCTCTGCGGTATCCGCGTGGCAACGGTATCGGTGTTCCACTTGCGGCAAGCGGATTTAATACATTGCCTATTGGCAAAGGCGAGATCATGCGTGATGGAAAAGACGGAGCGATCGTCGGAATCGGTCCGATCTTATACGATGCTATGAAAGTGGCTGAAGATCTAGAACATGAAGGAATATCACTTGCTGTTGTGAATGCGCGGTTTATTAAACCTCTTGATGAAGATTTGCTCGAAGGTTTAGCTGCCAGATTTCGTACTATTATCACACTTGAAGAAAACGTTGTCATGGGTGGCTTCGGAAGCGCAGTTGCTGAGTTTTATACAGCAAAAGGACTTTCACCTCGTATGAAGTTTCTTGGATATCCTGATGCGTATGTCGAGCATGGAGCGCCGGCAGAACTTATGAAGGACCAGGGGCTGAGTCGGGAAGGGATTCTTAAGAGCATCAAAGGTTTTTTGAATGAAATAGAAGTACGAAAATGAGTCAAAATCAGCAATTTAAAAAAGATAATGAAAAATTATTGTTTTATGATGTAACTTTGACGATCTAAAACGTTTTACTACTGGAGCTTCTTCACATAATTTCATCCGAAGCGCCCCTGGATTCTCCCATATCACCTGCCGGTGAACATCTTTTTTTAGAACTTATTTGCCGTTTTCGTGTAGTATAGTATATAATACATTTCCATTTAATTTTTTCGGAACGTACAAATGTCATCTCTGAAAGTTCGTATAAATATTTTCTTTGTCATATCTTTTTTCGCATCCCAAATTCTTGCACAAGGAGTGGATCGAAGTACCGGAAACGATCAATTCGATGATGGAGCTTTTGAAAAATCCAGGAAAGAATTTTGGTATGACCTCAGAACGTCCGGCGAAGAAAAAGATATCAGCAAGATCGATCTGAATGCTTATAATGCAATGCGCTCTATGCAAAACCGGCTTGTGTTCAAGTCCCTTGGTTCACCTGCATGGCAGCCGATAGCGGGAAGTCAGGATGGTCATATTAGCGGCAGAGTCCGGGATGTTGTAGCTGATCCCAATAATCCCAATATTGTTTATATTGCAACAGCTTCAGGCGGAGTATGGAAAACTCCTGACATTACTGCGAAACCGATACAGTGGATCAGTATTTCAAATGGACTTCCAAGTCTACTTACTACAGCGCTGGCAATCGACCCACAAAATCCACGCACTCTTTTTGTCGGAATGGGAGAAGTTGAAGGCGACGGATATAAAACTGAACCCGGACAAGGGATATTCAAAAGCATAGATGCTGGAGAAAATTGGAAACCTGTCCCTCCGCCAAGCATTGCCGGGGGTTTCTGCCAGCAGATCGTTATCGACTCTACAAATCCGCAGATCATTTATGTGGCTACTGCATCGGGCTCCGGATTAATAAAATCTACTGATGGGGGAAGTACCTGGAATAAATTAACGTTGGGAATTGCTCCTTACTCATTGGTATATAATACCAGGCAGCCACAGAACATCATGGCTTCGGCACCCAATAATATATACCGCTCAACAGATGCAGGCGCTACATGGACAAAATCAATGACAGGAATTACGGGATCACTTGGAAGAATTACCATTGCAGCTTCTCCTGAGTTTCCTAACCTTGTCTATGCATCAATTGGAAACGGAAGTACGCAAGGATTTCTTGGAGTATGGAAATCTGAGAATTTCGGACTGACATGGTCAAAGATGTCAACTACAACTGCTAACCCATTAGGAAATCAGCAATTTTGGTGCAATTCTATTGCTGTAAGACCAAATTCTGCTGGTCAATTAATCGTTGCAGGATTAAATGTTTTAGTTTCTACTGATAGCGGAAAGACATTTGGTTTCTCAACACAATGGAATCCACCTCTTGGAAGTTACCCCCCTGATTTTGTGCATGCAGATATTCATCGTCTCGTTGCAGTTGGCAACGTTATGTATGCCTGTACAGATGGCGGCATTGCCCGTTCAACTATTACTTCTTCATACCATAATTGGCAGACTGATATTAATTCGGGATTGGCGACGTTGCAATTTATCGGAGTCGATGCGGATAGAACATTTACCTATGTATCGGGCGGTTGTCAGGATAATGGAACAAATAGAGCGTTGATTCACGATCGAGATTTCAAACAAACTCGAGGCGGTGACGGCGGACGGGGATGGATATCATCAAACGATGGTGCAATTGCTTATACTACTTATGTACGTACTACTTTTTATCAATCTCTCGATTCTGCAAAGTCATTTCCTGAGCCGAATCTGATAGAACAGAATACCGCTCTTTATCGAATTGACGAACTGCAGAAGGGAAATGGTGAGGGTTCTCCTTTTTATCCTGCTTACGATGTTTCTCGTGATGGTACTATCGTTGCCTTCGGAGGTAATAGCCATATCTGGATGAGTGCATCCGGAGGTCAGGATGGTTTTACTGCTGTTCCTCCAAGTGCAACTACTAAAGTTGGGACGTCAAATGTTGTTCATGTCTTTCAGGGTGAAGATCTGACATCGTATATATGGGCAGGAACAGGTAATAGTGTCTGGAGGAGTACAGATCAGGGATTATCATGGACAGCTAAAAACATTGGTGAAGCTCCCGTAGGAATTACTTCGAACCCCAATAATCACAATGAAGTTTTCGTTGTAACACAGGGCATCGGAGGAACTCAAAAACATTTCTTTAAGAGTGAAGATGGCGGAGCTACATTCACTACTCCCGCTACAAATTTCCCCAATATAGGCTGCTGGTCAATTGCAGTTAGTCCCAAAAATGGTAATTTATATGTGGGGACGGATAGAGGAATTGTTTATTCCGCTGATGGAGGAATAACCTGGGATCCGCTTATGAACGGTATGCCGCTCGTTGAAGTGCTTTCATTAAAGCTCAAGGGCGTTGGCAATGATACGCTTCTTGCCGGCACATACGGGCGCGGAATGTTTTGGACCGATCTCTCTATTCTTGCCGGAGTTTCATCAACAGGAAGTAATTCGCTTCCGCTTTCACTCGATCCCGGTTATCCGAATCCGATCACATCATCGAATGCTTCAATGAATTTCACCTTGCAAAACTCCGGAATTGCAACGATCACTTTGTATGATGTTTTAGGACTTGAGATTCGCATTCTCGAAAAAAATTATTTTGATGCAGGTAAACATTCCGTATCTTTTACAACGAACGATCTTGCCAAAGGAACATATTTTGTAATGCTCACAGCAAACGGAAGAGCGGTATCGCAGAAAATTATTGTGGAATAATTTACTCATTGCGAGGCGGGCTTCAGCCCGACGAAGCAATCCCCTGAAGTGTAGCCGAACATTAGTTTCTGCTAACCCTCAGGGGATTGCTTCGTCATCGCTTCGCGATTCCTCGTAATGACACTACTATTTTATTTTTAATTCCTCACGTATTTCTTTCCCGATCGCAAAAAGATTCATCTCGTCAAAATCCTTCGTAATGATCTGCGCGCCGATGGGTAACCCTTCTTTATCAAGCCCGACGGGAATGCTGATCGCAGGATTTCCTGAAATATTTGCGCTGACGGTGAAGATATCATTAAGATACATGGCAAGCGGATCGCTGATCTTATCGCCGAGTTTGAACGCCGTTGTCGGAGTGGTTGGCGTTAAAAGTGCATCGCATGTTTTAAAAGCATTTGTGAAATCCTCTTTGATAAGTCTGCGTACTTTTTGTGCCCGAATATAATATGCATCATAATATCCGATCGAGAGAACGTAGGTGCCGAGCATGATACGTCTTTTTACTTCAGGTCCAAAACCTTCCGAACGAGAGCGGACATACGTATCAAGCAATGTTGTGCTCTCTTTAGCTCGTTTACCGTAGCGAATCCCGTCAAAGCGTGCAAGATTACTGGACGCTTCGGCAGTCGTCAGAATATAATATACTGCAACGGCATATTTAGAATGAGGCAAAGAAACCGGAATAAGTATACAGCCGGCTTTCTCTAATTTTTTCTTTGCTGCTTCAATGGCTTCACGAATATCAGGCTCGATCCCTTCGCCGAAATATTCTTTCGGAATTCCGATACACAATCCTCCCACATCTTTTTGTAATCCGAGTGAATATTGTTCAGTGGGAATATTTACACTTGTCATATCATGATCATCGTGCCCAGCCATTACTTCAAGAGCAAGGGCAGCATCTTCAAGCGTTTGGCTAAACGAACCGACCGTATCAAATGAACTTGCAAAAGCCGTTAATCCATAGCGCGAAATTCGCCCATATGTAGGTTTCAAACCTACAGTGCCGCAGAATGCAGCAGGTTGGCGGATCGAGCCGCCTGTATCGGTGCCGAGTGCTAAACGAACTGCACCTGAAGCAACGGAAACAGCACTGCCGCCTGATGAGCCGCCCGGAACGCGGGTTATGTCCCAGGGATTAAGCACCGCTCCGTAAGCCGAATTTTCATTCGATGAACCCATAGCGAATTCATCCATATTCGTTTTGCCGATAAAAACAGCACCTGCTTTTTGCAGCCTCTCCACGCACGTTGCAGAATAGAGCGACGTAAAATTTTCTAAAAATTTAGAACCGCATGTAAGGTGAGCATCTTTTAGTGCAAGAACATCTTTGATTGCAACGGTCATGCCCTCAAGTTTCCCTGATGCAGAAGGATATCTGCCGTCCTCAAAAACTTCGAGGAAGCAGTTATATTTTTTATTCAGAGCCTGAGCGTTTTCGAATGCAGTCATGAGTGAAATTTTTATATTGTGTCATTGCGAGGAAAGAGCGAGCTATTGACGAAGCAATCCCCTGAGGTATTATCTAACCATCATGGGATTGCTTGGTCGTGTTGAAGCCCTCCTCGCAATGACACGATTACAAATCGAGAAAGGATCCAATTTCAAAGCAGGTATCCTCAGATTCCTGTAATCTGAACAAACAGAGTGGTGTTTTGAATTGTCACAATGTTTTTTCGAAATCTCTCCATCGGTTTTTTTTTCTGCGCCTTTTTCGTGCAGCAAAATACAGTTCTTTATGCTCAAGGAAGCAGCACTATACAATCTGCATTAGGAAAAAAGCCTCATCTCTCTCTTGTCCTCTCAGGCGGCGGAGCACGGGGATTCGCGCATATCGGTGTTTTAGAAGTTCTTGACTCTGCTCATATTCCCGTCGATCTTATTGTCGGAACGAGCATGGGTGCGATAATCGGAGGGCTATATGCTGCCGGGTACTCACCGAAAGAGCTTGAAAAAATGGCTGTAACTACTAATTGGGCTGATGTTTTTAATTTGGGCGACGATTCGCGACGGCCGGAGCGGACATTTGGGAGAAAAGATGAAAAGACTTCGCTGCTTTCACTTCGTTTTAATGGTTTTTTCAAACCTGTTCTTCCACAAGCGATAGCAAGCGGCCAGCGCCTTACCATGCTTTTGAATTCCCTTGTCATTAATGCGCCGTATGGCACGGAGGAAGATTTCCTGCATAATCTGCGCCTGCCGTTAGTTGTTCTGGCGACGGATATTGTAACGGGTACGAGAAGATTGATCACGCATGGCGATCTGACAGCTGCCATTCGGGCAAGCGCGACTGTGCCATTGCGGTTCTACCCTCTTGCCCATGACTCAGCTTTGCTCGTGGACGGCGGGTTGCTTTCAAATGTGCCTGTTGATGTTGCAAAAGATTCAGCCGGATCCGACATCGTAATTGCATCGAATACGACGGCAGAACTTCGCAGCCGCACCGATATTGCATCGCCGTGGGATGTGGCAGATCAGGTAATAACATTAATGATGCGAAGAGAAAATATTGAGCAGATGAAACGCGCAGATATTATCATAACTTCCGATCTTGAACACGGAGCGCCCGACGATTTTCAAAAAGCAGATCTCTATATCGAAGCAGGCAGGCAAGCTGCACGAAAAGCGCTGCCCCGATTACAGGAGATTCTTTCGCGTTCACCAAAAACAACTACTCAGCCCGATGCTTCTGATGATAAAACGATTCTTCCGGTATTACGTGAAGTGCGAGTATCTGGGACTTCCAGATCAAACGGCGATTCGCTCATAGTCATATTCCGGAATGTGATAGGAAATTCGCTGACAAACTCTTCGTACAAAAAAAATATCGAAATCCCTTTACTTGCATTTATGCGAAGGCATGGCTACTCTCTTTCAAGAATTGACAGCGTACGAATTGATCAGAATGTAAGCAGCGTCGAAATTTTTTTAGATGAAGGACGAATCGGAAATATTACCGTCAAGGGTTTGAACTCCGTTCAAGAGGAATTGGTGATGGATGAATTTACGCTTACTCCCGGTGATGTTTTTCGAATGGATGCCGGGGAAAATGGATTGCGCAACCTTACTGCAACGGGTTATTTTTCATTTGCAAGTTTGGAATTGATCCATTCGAATCAGTGGAAAGGTACGCAGTTCTTCATCCGTAACGATACGACGATTCGTCGCGAGCAGAGTTTTCCTGTCTCCGCTTCTTCAACGTCCTTGCAGATTACGGTTGTCGAGCGGGCAACGAATATTTTGCGATTGGGGGGCTTGGCAGATAATGAGTTTGGTGCGCAGTTCTCTATGCAATATGCCAATGAAAATCTGCTTGGATACGGAACGGAGTTCTCGCTTACCGGAGGAGTCGGCAGTCTTTCCCGGTATGCCATTACTCAGTTATCGACCCCCAAGCTTTTTCTTTCGTTTACAACATTTGATCTGAGCTTGTACACCGGTTCCAAAGATATTTCCGTCTATTCGTTAACACCGAATATTCCTGCAGGAAAGTTTACGGCTCATGTCGATGATGTTGTTCGTGAGGCGCGTGATATAGGCAGCAGGTTGCGCTTGGGCGGTGAAGTAGGAAGATTGGCACATCTTACCGGAGAAATACGAATAGAGAGGCAGCGAAGCTATTCGACCCTGAGCCAATCCGTCATTACTCCGCTTACCACGCTTACAGCAGTAAAAGGAGAATTAACGATCGACTCCCGCGATGATGCTGATTATCCGCATACCGGAACATTATTGCAGGGAAATTATGAGATCGGCACCGGTTTTTTTGGTGGCAATGAACGCTATACAAAAATTTATGGACTCTTTGAACAGACGATTCCTCTCTCGCGACTCCATACATTGCTTCCAAAAATTGAAATAGGCGTAGGGGATAGAACTGTGCCGCGGCTGGAGGAATTTGATCTTGGCGGCATTGAAAGTTTTTACGGACTTAATGCGTATTCTCTTCGCGGAAAGCAGATGGTTCATGGAAGCCTCACATATCAGGTCTTTATACCGAATGCACTCTTTTTCCCCACCTTTGTTACATTCCGGTATGATCTTGGAGCAAGCTGGGTGGAGCCGGAGTCGATCAAGTTCGAAGCATTTATTCACGGAGTTGGTGCACAGATCGGCTTTAAAACCCCTATAGGCTTAGCACGTTTTGCGATCGGTGAAAATTTTCGCTTTGCTTCGAGCACGGAAAAACCATTACTGCTTAATAATCCTATCTTTTATTTTTCGATTGGAGCAAACTTATGAACATCATCATCACCGGAGCTTCCAAAGGAATAGGTTTGGCGATCGCAAAAACTTTTGCGAAGCAGAATGAAAAACATCATATCGGAATCTGTTCGCGTAAGAAAGATGAACTTGGATCCGCTGAGAACGAGCTTCGGGAAATTTCAGATAAGCATGAATATTTTTCAAGCGTTTGTGATGTGTCGCAGGTGATGGATGTGAATTCATTTGTTGCTGAGTTCGAGAAAAAATTCGGAGCAGTTGATCTACTTATCAATAATGCCGGCTTCGGAATTTTCAAACCCATTCTTGAGATCAGTAAACAGGAATTCGAATCCGTTCTTGCAACAAATCTGCGCGGAGTATTCCTTTTTACCCGCGCTGCCTTACCGAAAATGCGCGAAGCGAAATCCGGAACGGTTATCACGGTCAGTTCGCTTGCCGGAAAGAACGGTTTTGCCGGAGGCACAGCGTATTGCGCTTCTAAATTTGCTGTGCGCGGCTTGATGCAATGCCTCTTCTTAGAAGTCCGCACCGATAACATCCGTTTCGTAACCATCTGCCCGGGAAGTGTTGATACCGATTTTTTTATTGATGAAAATCATGGCTCCGGATTAAAATCCAAGAAAGCCCTGATGGCGCAGGATGTTGCAGATTGTGTACTGGTTGCCGCCAGCCTTCCGCAGAATGCCGATATTTCTGAGATGGATGTACGACCAACAAATCCGAAGGGATGAGGGAAGATTTTATAATTTCCGAAATTTTTAAACATCACAAATTCAGAGACTATGAAGAAATGGATTTTTCTATCGCTCCTCGTACTTACCCCAACACGTATTTGGTCGCAACAGGATAGCCTTACTATTAATTTTAAAAACGGTAAACACGTCACGATTGCACTCCCTGAGATCAGAAAAATTACGTTTGACTCGCTCAAGGCTTCCGTATCAGAAAAAACTTTAGGTTCTCATAGTTTTAGAAGTTACTGCTATTTATCCCAACCCGCTCAGTAGAGGAACCGTCACCTCTTTCAATCTCGCAACCGGTGGAAGCCTAAATATTGCAATCCATAATATAACCGGAGATTTGATTAGAACTTTATCAATGCCGAACTGCGAAGCAGGAAAAAATCAGATAGAATGGAATGGGCTTGACGATCATGGTATCTTCGCACCAAGCGGAGAATATCTTTGCGAGATACGGTTCAAGGATGAAGTATTGATTAGGAAAATACTCATCGTTAAATGAAAAAGAACATTATTATATTGCTTCTTCTTTTCTTTGTGCAAAACGTGACTGCGCAGGAAACAAGAATGTGGGTCGGTAAAAAAGACGGTAAAGTCTTTTCATATCCAATCGATAGCATTGATAAAATTACTATTGCCAAGCATTCGTCTGTATGGGATTACAATGCTATGAATGTTTTTACAAAACAAGGTCCCTTTATACCACGAGGCTACGATGAATTCCACACGATTGATTCAATTGCATTCAAAGGTGATAGCTTAAAAATATTTAATGCTGGATTTTGGCAAAGATATTCAATCACCGGAGCAACAAACTCAAATCACTGGACTATTGACAGTATTACTTTTTCGTTTTATCAAAAGGATAATAATGTTATAATAATCGATGCATCAGACACTTACCGGCACTGGGCTTGTACATATAATGAATATATAGCTGGTCTGTACAAATATGCTAATTGGATAGGAAATAGAATTTATTTTTCAAACCCTCTCGGTTTTTTTGAAATCGATAGTCAATTCCATGCAATGAAAGATTCTGATTTTTGTCCGACATTTGCAACTAATTATAATTTTAGTATCGATGCCAGTGAACAGAATTTTTTAGGTGCAGGACTTCAGGAATATAATCTTACAACCGGCAAGGCAACTATATACTTAAAAAGAGTAGATTCTAACGTCTCAAGCGCTCAGTATTTTAGCTCCGACAGTATACTTTACTACTCTTATGGACCAAGTTATTCTCAATCAAATCACACTCCCGCTGATGCCGGTTACTATTTCTATGATAAAAAAACCAATAGATCTTCTTTTATTCTGAACTATATCTCAGAAATCGGAAAAAGTGAGGACGTAAATGGATTCGACCTAAGCCCGGACAGAAAAAAGCTGCTTATTCCCGTTGTTCGTAAAAAGGACTCTCCGTTTTTGATTGAATATGATTTGCAAACCGGACATAAAGATACGCTTCATAGCGCAGTATTTAACGGGATCTTTGGCACTTGGTCATTATGGGTACGCTATAGTCACGATGGAAGCCAAATTCTATATAACGGAGGCCAGACAGGCATTATTGATCGTTCATCTCTTTCAGGGAAATTCATAAATACAAATCCGGATAATGAATCGATATGGGTTACAAAATTCCCGCAGTGGTCGCCTGATGACAAAGAAATAATTTACTGTGCAGCGTCGGTCAGTATTGAACCGGCTGGTCGCTCAGTGCATTTGGAATTTACATTCTGAAAAATATTAAATAGATTTTCTTAGCAAAAGAACATCATCATGAAAAACATCACCTTGCATTTCCGAACGGAGTTTTCTATTTGAGAATTTCGACTGGGTTTGGGGAGACGGTGAAGCTAGTGCATGAATACGTTCTTCTAAGTAAATATGTCAATTTTTTTCGAGATTTCATCCATTCTGAAATATCTATGTTTGGGATGATATTTTTGCGATAAATGGCTAAATCTTACCTGCCTATAGTCCTTAATTTACAAACCGATAGTATTCAAAATAAAGGAGTTACATGGATTTATAGGAAATTACGAATAAATTCCCTGGCAGTGTAACAATCCCTAAATGCGTGAGTTTTTAATGGCGTAGAGCGAGACAAGCCCCCGAGCTTTACAGAAAATTTTTCAGGCAGCATTATGGGTTGCGTTATAACGATAGGTCGCAAAAACGTCCGGTAATGCTGCTTGGAAAAAAGGGGGCGAATTCAAGCAAAAAGTTAAAAGCTAAAACTTAAGCCCGGTATGTTGTGCCGGCGATTTCTAAGCCCCTTATGAAACACTTAGTTACACCGCGGCTCCTGATGCGCCCCTTCGCCGAAAGTGATTTCGACGATCTTTTCCGTCTTTTATAGCGATCCTGAGGTGATGAGCCTCGTTCCTCCGTTTCGCCCCCTGACCATGGAGGAAACAGCCCTATCCCTGGAAAAAATGATCGGGATTTTTACCGAATCCGCCTATGGCGAGTTCGTTGTTATTGAACGGAAAGAAAAACGAGTTATCGGAAAATGCGGTTTGCAGCAGCTTGAAAATAGCGGGCTTACCGAGTTGCAATTTACCTTCACCCCTGACGCATTGGCAAAGGGCTATGCAGTAGAAGCTTCAATGGAAGTACTTCGCTCTGCCTTTAACGATTGGGGATTAGAAAAGATAGTTGCCATTGCCCAATCGAATAACAGGCATTCTCTGCAGGTTATCGAAAGAATTGGAATGCATTACGAACAATACTGCAGGTTCTATAATAGGGAGATGATTCTTTATTCGCTAGAAAAACCAAAAGAAAGCACAGATAGCATATTTGAGCGTAGTTATCAAAATAGCCCAAGATTAATGCTCCATGAAGTGTAACAAAATCCTGTTTTCGGGGTTATTATAAGGGCATAAACCGTGCCCCCACTTATGACGGCGAGTTCGTTCTCAGAACGACCTCGTTTTCTCGCTTGTTTCTTAAAATTACGATACATTCATTTTGTTGCGGCACGTTCAGAACCCCATGCATATCGTTACAAGTCAAAAGTCAAAAGTACAAAGTCAAAAAAAATATTCCGTTTTGACTTCAAAGCTCGCTGCGTTTCTTTTTATTTTCCTGATTTCCGATTCCACTGTATATGCTCAATGGCGAATCGCCACTCCCCGTGATACGGTTACGGTTCCGGCAAATCAAAAAACGTTTATTACTTCGAAGATCACTCTTACTACGCAAGTGGAGATGTGGCTTTCGCCTTCAGGTACGTTCACAGAAAATGACGGGTCCACAACATTCGGTATGGATGCTGCATATACCTATCTTATTAATGGCAATAGTCTGATTCCCGAAGCACTCAACCCTGCAACCTATTCCGGGAAGACTCATAAATATGTTTTTGCCGTAACAACTATTGCCGGTTTAGTAGAAAATAAATTCAGCCCGTTGGAAAATACGTATCAGCCCAGTCATATTTATACGTCGAGAGTATTTAGTCAGGGTAATAAATTTCAGTTTCGGATGCTTGCCGATAAAGACGCCGACTATCCGGGTGCTACAGGCGCATTAAATGTAAAAATGGCGCGGTGGACTGCGGGAATAGCTATCCAAAATGTAAATGTTAATTTTGGGAATGTCCTGATCGGTAATCCGGCAACAATTTTAGATTCTCTGGCAAGTTACGGTCTTGATCCTCTGCAGATCGATAGTATAAAATTGATCGATACTTCCGGTGATTTTAGTTTTATTTCTGAACGTGATAATCGCTTTTCGCTGCCGAGCGAACAAACTAATGAGTTGAAGATCACCTTTTCGCCAAGCAGCCGCGGCCAGATCGGTGCTGAACTTCATATCTATTCTCATAATGCCGATCCTTCAAGCAGATTCAGAGTGATCGCGTTGGCGGGTTTTGGAACCGCTCCGGATTTTGGAGTTGGTCCGCATCAATGGGATTTTGGTAAAGTACGAATCGGATATCCTAAAATAGCGACAACGCAAATATCGAACGCGAAAGGTAACGCAACATTAACTGTTACCAACAGCTCTAAATATATTCAATACCAGCCCTCTCCGCCTCCGAATGTTTTTTCGTTTGGACCCTTGACGATATTGCCGACGAATATTACTGCAGGAAGTATCGGTCAGGTGGGGACACTCTTCAGTCCGCGGGCTAGAGTAAAATATGTGGGCACCTTAGAACTTCGGGGTAATAACGTTAAACCGGATTCCGTTCAATTTACCGGTGAAGGTGCAGAGCCGGTACCTGAGTTAAGTCCCGTATCAAGAAACGGAGCACTAAATTTTGGAATTGTTTATAATGGCAACAACTCTCAGCAGACTCTGACATTAACGAATAAGGGTAATTGGCCACTTTCAGTTATTATTGCTCGAATTACAGGGGCATCTTCTGCCGTATTTACATTCAGCCCTTCCGAACCGGAGTTTACTTTAGCACCTGATTCAAGCAGGACGTTTACCATTTTCTTCCACCCGGGCACAGGACAGGATAGTTTACGTCTGCAAGATTATTTTGAATTAGTTTATGATGATTTCACAATTGATACTATCCTTCTCAGAGGAATAGAGATCGAACCGCAAGTGCTTTCATCACAGAAGATCTGTGATTTTGGAAAAGTAAGAATCGGTGCTCAGAAAGATACAGTTGCAACGGTTCTGAGAAATATTGGGAATATTCCGATCAATTTACAGGAAGATGAAGTTCTTCCAAGCGGGCCGTTTAAAGAACTAGGTGTGGTTGGTGTGTTGCGCGCTCGTGAACAGAAGCCTGTGAACATTAGATTTAAGCCCACTATACCCGGACCTGCAGGAGCCTATTACTTCTTTGCAGCTAACGGCAAACGGGATTCAGTTCTGCTTATCGGCATCGGTGCTGTTGCGAAAGCCATATTTACCCCTGCACTTTTAGATTTTGGTATTGTGCCTTCGAATAAAACGCGGACGTTATCAACGATTCTCAAAGACTCCGGAGATTATCAATTGCGGGTGGTTCGTATGCAAATAACAGGACCGAATGCTTCGGATTTCAAAATTATTACACCTTCTCAGACTCCTTTTAAGCCATTTACACTCGAACCTGATTCTACGATCACTATCACCGTAAGCTTTTTTACTAATGCCTTAACAGGCTTAGTGCATCGGGCACAGTTATGTGTGTATTATGACGATAGTACGAGCAATTGCATCCCTTTAGAGGCGATCGAAGAAGCACAGTATCTGCAATTCGGTCAAAGCTCAATTAATTTTGGAAAACAACGGATAAATACACATACTAATCCTTACCTCCATGCAGTTTTCCGCAATGGCTCGAATAAGCTTCTATCGGTCGGAGCTGTTACGGCAACATCACCGGCAAATGTCTTTGCAGTTTTTGACACGCTCAAGCCTGTGAATGCACAATCTAAAGATAGTGTACTTGTAGATTTCTTTCCGCTTACCAGAGGAACCTACATCGGGTATCTCCATGCTTTTGGCGGTGATATCAAAACTGATTCGATCCAGCTTCGCGGAATCGGAGCCATTCCGCTGCCTTCATTTTCAGATACTGCTCTTGATTTTGGAATTGTTGTTCTTGGTAAAAATAAAAATAAAACCTTTACTCTTTCCGATACAGGCGATTGGTTTTTGAAGGCAATCAAAATTGAAATTATCGGTGCCAATAAAGACGAGTTTTCTTATGTTAAGGTTGGCCCACAGATTCCGGTTATCTCCGATAGCATTCCCGAGAGTACTTCAGCTACGTATCGAGTTACATTTGCTCCGCAGAAAATAATTGTTTTTCATACTGCGAAGATGGTCTTTACCTTTGACGATAGTACTCAGGGAATAGTCACTCTTACCGGTTATGATGAATCTCCAAAACTTGTCTTGGATCAGGACACCGTGAATTTCGGAAAGGTCAGAATAGGCACAATTCCGGTGAATCATACGATAAATATTATCAGTACATCACCCGATACACTGAAGGTGCAGAACCTAAATCTTATCACTGCAGCGCCTGTAAATACATTTAGCTCGAATCCGGTTTCGGGTCCGATCAGTGTAATGCCCAGAACGATCTACGAAACGTTGTATCCCGTTACTCTTACATTCCAGCCTTCGGCGATCGGTTCATTTACTGCGATGCTTGTTTTTTCCGGCAAAGACGTTAAAGATCTGACAGGATTAGATACTGTTTTTATTACCGGTATCGGAGCTAGTCCGATGACAGTTCTCTCATCGAAACTTCTTGATTTCGGGACGCTCTTTCCCGGACATAGTGCATCACGTTCATTTTCAGTTGGCAATACCGGCAACTGGATGCTCTCGGTTAATACTGTTACTATAACCGGAGCGAATAACGCTGACTTTACTTTGCGGAATATTCCTTCCCAATTTACGATCCGGCAAGATAGCTCGAATTTATTCATTGTTGATTTTAAGGCAACGACTCCGTACCAAGTTGCACAGCGCACTGCTCAGATTATTTTTACTCTTGACGATGGTTCGAAATTTACCGTTGATCTTATCGAGCAGGATATTGCACCGATTGCTGTTGATCTTCGTATGGATAGCGAACGTGCCAGAATCGGAGATAATGTTTATCCCTGTCTCCGATTACGTACTGATCTTCCGGACTCGCTGCATATTCTCGATCTTAAAGGTGTGATAACCTATGACCCCACTCTTTTCGATCTTGATCGCGCCGGAGTTTCTCGCGGCGAAATGATATTACAATTAGGAAATTGGAATCTGATCACAAACCCTGCTGATATACCGGGGCAGTTCACGTATGAATTGCAAGGGGCAGGTGCTCCGATCACTAAAGCAGGATCGCTCTTGCGCATGAAGTTCAAACCTCATGATAATGATAGTCCGGGAGCAACAAGCCCGCTTACGAATAAACAATTCAGCTTCCCGCTTCGCACCGAGCTTGCGGCTACAGCAGTTGACGGCTTCCTCATTGTTGATTCGGCATGTGGTAATACGCACATATTCTCCGGTCAGGCAACGGCAAATTTTGTTGATCAGAATATGCCAAATCCGTTTGGCACGAATACCGGCAATAACGACACGCAGATACCTTTCGATATTGGTTTTGATAATACTCCGGTAACGATCAGAATATTAGATGTATCGGGCAGAGAAGTTGCGCGACCGCTTGATAACCAAATCTTCAATCAAGGAAGATACCTGACAAAAGTGAGCGCCGCCGCTCTCGGCTCCAACGGCAGCTACTTTTACGAATTCCGCGCCGGAGATGGCAAGCCCATGATTATGAAGATGATGGTGCGGAAATAACATCCATTAAGATTATTTCTTGCGTATTCAATTAACGCTCCGTCAGCCACAGCAAAAAACTGTCGATCATTCTTGCATCCACTTGCATTCTTTTCCCATCGCCTCGTTCAGCATCCCCATATATTCTTTCTGTGAAATAGAATACATTCCAAATTGCTGAAGATGCTCCGATTCCATTTGAGAATCGAGCAGCGTAAAATTTTTCTCGCGAAGATGATCTACTAATCCAACAAGCGCAGCTTGAGAGGCGAATGGTGTTTTGCTGAACATAGATTCTCCGCAAAAGGCGCTGCCAAGAGCCAAGCCGTATAATCCGCCTTGCAATTTTTCGTCTTGCCACGTTTCGACAGAATGCGCAATTCCTCTTTTATGAAGCTCGATATAAATTTCGATCATCTCCTCCGATAGCCAGATCTCTTCTTCGGGGAGTTCATCATGTCTTGAGCAATTGCGGATCACTTCTTCGAAAGCCGTATCAAATTTTATATCAAAAGTTTTTTTCTTAATGATCTGTCGTAATGAGCGGCGAACGGTGAATCGTTCATCAAGTGGAAGAATGCCGCGAGGTTCGTAATAAAAAAATTGGATCGGTCCGTGTTTGCCATGAGCCATTGGAAAATATCCCTGGCTGTAAGCATCGAGGACAAGCTCCGGGGTGAAGGTTTGAAAAAGAGATACAGGTTTTTGCATTCGATTAAAATTTCACTACGGTGTCATTGTGAGGAGTCGTGCAGCGACGACGAAGCAATCCACAGAGGATTATTAAACGGTTAACATTCGCGCAACCTGAGGGGATTGCTTCATCGGGCTAAAGCCTATGCTGCCTAATCGTCGCATACTCTCGCAATGACAATATAAAAAAAAATTTATTTCGAGAGTATAACAAATTCGATTCTCCTGTTGAGGCGTCTTCCTTCTTCAGTAGAGTTATCGGCAATTGGCCGGCTATCGCCATAGCCAATTGTTTGCAGACGGCTTGCTTCGATACCTGATTGGATGAGGTATCGCTTCACTGCTTCTGCTCGCTGGACGGAAAGCTCCATGTTCTTTTCATGGGTACCGGTCTGATCGGCATGACCTTCTACGCGTATTGTCATGCTGGGCCTGACATGAAGCAGTCGAACGACTCGCTCAAGTTCGGGGACGAATTCCGATGCAAGTGCCGATTGATTTGGCTGAAAGAGAAGATCTTCAAAAACGAAACGCTTTCCCTCTTCCAAAGCTATGAGCTTTCTGCCTGCAATGGGAGACTTGTCTTCGGAGCGAAGAATATCAATACGGACGGAATCCGGCACTAAGGTTGACTGCGAAATATATCGCAGTGCATAAAGGCTTGTAATATTTGTTGCAATTGCCGAAAGGATCGAATCAAATGATAGTCCGAGATCGAAACTCGCTCCTTCGGAAAGCTGCGCCATTTCCCAGTATCCTTTATTTTCAGGTGCAGAAACGGTTACTAAGCGCACTTCGCTCTCATAGAGATAATCTCCCATGCTTTTAGTCGTGAATTGCGTCGTGCCGTCGCCGGTTTCCCCTTTCTGGTGATAATCCGCATCCGAAACCACGATGGCAAGCCTTATTGCACTCGGACGCAGCGGCATCGTTGTCATAACTTTTATTCCTTCAAGGGCATTTTCTTTAATATCCCCTCCGCCAGCAGTTTCAATATTTCCCACCCATGTTTTAAATGTTTCAACATCGTCGGTAAGTCCCGGGCTGATCTTTTCAACACTATCTGAAAATGTTACCATTCCTAACCTGTAATCAAATCCTCTGGCACGTATTTGTTCTGCAAAATGATTGATGTTGTTTTTTATAGGTCCGATAATATCGCGCATTGAAGCCGTCTGATCAATGACGAAGACAATATCAATAGGCACACGATTGGTCGAACTGATAAGGCTCAAGGAGATAACGGGACGCTGAATTCCGTTTTCGAGAACGATTATATCATCTTTCTTTAATGTCTTGACAAAAACATTTCTGCTATTGACGGCACTGAAAATAACGCTCATTTCGGGAAAATGAGTGATATCGACATTTTTGATGTCAAAGAGCAGATCGCCTTTGATAGAACGTAATCCGGAACCTGCCGGCCGGTCGGCTGCTACACGTCGTTTTTCGATCTCTTTTGATTTTTGCGGGATTTTTTGGGCAAAAAGAGGCGCTGCGCCGAAGAACAGTAAAAGACTAAGAACTAAAAACTTACGCAAAACCATCAGATGCAAATATAAGACAAAAAATAGATACTATCTTCGATGAGAGCTTCCTCTTCCTATAAACCCGAAATTTCGGGCATTGTTACATATATTATACGTTTTATTCGTAACTTTGGGTTCAGTGAAACATTTAACCTCATGAAGTGTCACGTATGGTAATGGAACGGATACTAAAATATTCTCTTTTGTTCTCGATATTCTGCTTTGGAACCCAGGCTTACGGAGTATGGAATAAAGTCGGGCAGTTTAATGATCCTATTGCATGTGGTTATTTCTTCGATCGTGATAATGGATTAATTGGAACCGGGAATTATAACAACCCCTCAGCTATGAATATCTGGTGGACTTCTGACGGGGGTAAAACATGGAGCCAGGCAAAAACTCCGAATAATGGATACGGCTGGGTCTCAAGTATTTTTATGGAAGACAAACTTATCGGCTATGCTTCTCTTTATTCAAGGGATTATTCGGTTTGGAAAACAAATGATGGCGGCAAGTCCTGGATAGATTTTACACAGGGTAATAATTACCAGACAACATGTTTTTATAAAACCAGTAAAGCATTCGTTAAAACAACATGGGAAACAGGTGTTATTGGCGGGAGTTCGATAAACGGCGGACGTACATACTCCCAGGTTTTTTCCGGAGGAATTGGCCATAGTAATGGTATTGATTTCAGCAGCGATAATGTGGGCGTCGTTTCCATGGGACCTCAAGGGAATACTTTTAACCCTACGACTTCCTGGTTTACTAAAGATGGAGGGCAAACTTGGTCTAAAGGAAATGACCTTCAAGAATCATGGGGAATATATGCTGTTAAAGGAACACAAAAATTTATTACGGTACCTGAAGGAGATTCAAGGAATACGAATCATTCCGTTTATACTTCGAATGACGGAGGAAAAAACTGGTTACAGGGCTTCAGCTTTCCGGGAATAGTTGATTTTACCGGGCATATTGCCGGAGTTGGAAATACAATTTATATTCAGACATTTTCCCGCACGACGAATTCCGGTCTTTATCGCTCAGATGATCTTGGTGCTACGTGGGTTAATGTCGGAGGTCCATCGAACTTTCGGGATACACGTTTCGTAGTTACAGGTTGTCGTGGCGAAGTAGCCTATGCTTTTGATGAACAAGGAGGAGTATATAAAACGACGGATGGCGGTGACGGAGCATTTGGTTTTACTCCCAGAATAGGATCAATTCCGAGAGTAAAAGCAGGGGATTCAGTTCTCATACCGATCTTTCTCGATAGTACTAAAGCACCATTTACGATCAGCCAGTTTACCGGGAATTTGGTGTTAAATACCGATTTACTTACGCCTGTGGGTTTCGAAACCCTGGGTACGTTATCAGGCTCGCTGAGTTTTGATACATTATATACGTCGGCAGATAAAAGTTTTCATTTTCTTATTAAATTTAAAAGCCCACTGAAGAACGGAATAGCTCTTTCGTCTCCTTTGATCTATATCAAAGCTATTGCATATTTAACCAAGTCCGATACGACTAATGTCATTTTGAATTCATTTGACATCAATACCGGTGCGGCACAACGATCACTTATTGTCTGCTCAAGCTCTTCGAATCTTTTTATACTTGAAAACGAATGCAGTGACAGCACACTACGGGAGTTTATAAAATCCGGTACGGTGCCGCAATTCCTTTCTATTAATCCGAATCCTTCTTCTGCAAGTACTGTCGTTGTGCGGATACATCTTCCGGTTGAGAGCGATCTCTTGCTCGATATTTTGGATGAGAAGGGAAATTATAAACGGTCAGGTATTTCTTATGGACATTATGGTAAAGGAAATAATAGCATAAACATAAATACTGTGGAATTGCCGAGCGGAGTATATTATCTCAGATTACATCTCGGTAACGGAAGTTATTTGACAGGAAGAGTAGTTATCACAAGATAGAAAAACGAAAGTGTTATTACCCACACGATATTTTCTCGTTGCCATTACATTCCCCCTTCTGTGTGGGTATAATTCAGTAGCCCTACCGCACAATATTGATCTTTCGAATATCGTTTACAGAGCCACTGATATAACGAAGGAAATACATTCCTGAAGAGAGATTGCGGGGATCTATTTTTTTTGAAGTTTCCCCTCCTGAAACAGGCAAGGTCAAAATTCTCATTCCGACTGAATTGTAGAGTTCAATGACTGCGCTTTGTTCACTACTACTGAATGTGCAGAGAAGTTCTCCGCCATCATGATAAATATTCAAAGGGAAGTGTTGCAGTGATGATTCAACACGACTCGGAAGGAGACCTGCAGAGTAGCTTATCGTATCCGTCGAGAGGATCAAGGCGTCAATATCGAACTTCAATGAGTCAACATGATAGCTTAAACTTTTTTGAAATCCCTGAGACCGAAGATAGTTATCAAAGATCAATGTATCGACCGAAGCCTGGTGATAGGCAAAGAATCTTAGAGGCATGGTAAAATGATCACGGATCGTTTGGGTTTGATTTATACGCAGATATAAAATATTATTCTGGCTTTCTGCCCATTTAATATCATACTCCGGGTGAAGCGCACCGAATATCCACTCATCAATAAATTCATAAAGGTCCATTCCGAGTCTTTGCCCCAAGTAATCTCTGAATTGTACAGTATTTGCAGTTGTATATGCGAAAGCATTCGAATAATCCCGTAATGCATTAAAGAACATGGTATCGTTATTGACCATGCGTCGAAGCATATGCAAAACGCAGGCGCCTTTTGCGTATATGGTGGCATAATTAAAAACATTATATTCCGGCGGATCGTAGACAGGAATCGTATTGAATCCATTAAAATATCCGTCATGCTTTTCATTGATAATATTCATATACCATTCACTGCCGCCCCATCCCTCTGCCCAGATCGCCTCACTGTATGTTGCAAATCCTTCATTAAGCCAAAGGTCTTTGAATGTTTCGCAAGTTGTTTTATCACCAAACCATTGATGAGACATTTCATGGGCGATTCCCTGATCATTTCCTTTAAGCCAATGCCGATGGATTGTCGATATTGATTGATGCTCCATTCCGCCGAATGCAAAAGGCGAGACAGGTACCTGACCATATTTTTCAAACGGAAAACCACCAAACCTGACTTCTAACCATGACATGATCTGTGAAGTATTGCGTGACAAAAAATATTGTGCATTATGTGTTGACCCATCTTTGATCGAATCCTGATAATAATCTTCGGGCCATGCATAAAATTCAAGATGCACGGTATCGCCTGGAATTGCAGAGCGCTCATGGGTTTTGCTCCAATGGATAAAATTGCTTGCATTGGCAACCATGAGATAGGTTGCGATAGGCTTGTCGCTTTTCCAATGCCAAATAGTTGAGGTCGGGCTATATTGCTGCTTGCTTACCAAACTGCCGTTCGACGCAGTTTCAATACCATTGGGGACGATAATGCTTATCTCCGATTCTGCTTTATCATTGGGCTGATCCATGCACGGCATCCAAAAATGTGCATCGGTCGGTTCGCTCATTGTGTAAGCAATATCTTCAGGGATACTATCTTTATCGTAGCTATCGTACGTACCCTTCGGAAAAAAATATATTCCCTGATTTAAAGTTGTGTCTTTATGATATGCAATGCTGAGTACGATCGAAGTGCCGGAGTTCTGAAGTGATAATGGAAGAGGAACGACCAGTTTTTCATCGGGAGTCGGCTGAGGCGTTGATAAAATATTAATGCCATTAATACTAATATTATCGATTTTCATGAGACCGGCATCGAGAGTGATATTCGGAGTTGAATCAGTGAGTGTAATTGTAATGACATTCACGCCGGAAAATCTCTGTGATTGAGTTTCAAAAATTTTGCGCCAATCGAGAGTAAGTTGATATTTCAATACATCAAACGGGCGGCGGGGAAAATCAGGGAATAATCCATGCTTTGCATTCGGAAAATAGGCACTGCAGCTACTGCCTCCATGATGGGCGAATGAAGCCTCTGCAAAGCAGAAAAAAAAGGTAAGGATAATGGTTAGCTTAAACTTCATCTTCTGGTAGTAATTATAATATTAAGAACACATCCTGGGAAGATAAGTTTTGTTTTATGTTGCGAAAGCGTTTTACCGCACCACGACCATCTTCTTCGTCTGAGTTTGACCGTTTCCGGTGAGGTGATAGTAATACATTCCGGCTGGGAAAATAGATGTATTAAAATCGAAACTATGGTCTCCTGCAGGCAATCCTCCGTCATGAAGAACAGCAATAATGTGACCAAGCGAATCTGTGACAGTAAGAGTAACCTTTGAATAGTAAAGGGTCTTGAATGGCAGTGTCGTTATCTCTTTAGCAGGGTTGGGAAAATTTTGGAAAAGTTCTAAGGCATTAATACGCACTTCTCCGTCTTTGACCGCTAATCCCGGAATGAACACTTCCAATGTATTATTCGTGGGATAATACATGTAGCTATATTGTGTGAGGTCGGCATGGGCGGGTCCGCCCAGGATTATTCCATTTATATCATAAGTAGAACCGTGACCGAAATCGGTATTTGTACAAGCAATAAGTTTACGAGCAGCGTCGTATGCGTTTAATGCGCTGTTTTGATGTGTGCACCAGCCGAGGAGAGCTGAAAAATCAGAAGGAGAAGTTCTGGTGATGACAAATGCATATGGCAATATATCACCATTCCTTAGCACCTCTTTTGTATTTGGAATGATTATCCAATATGAGCCGTCGACTGCGTTTAATTCAGAATATTTTTGAGAATTAAGATCGATCAAAAAGCCATTGTTTGCAGCAAGGACATCTCTTGGCTTTAAAAAAACGGTAAGGGGGGTAAGCGCAGCAACAGCAAGTGCTCCCAAGGCTTTTCCGAGGAAATCTCTACGATTAGAATTATTTTCAGTACCCATTTTAAGTAAATGCTATCCTTTTACAATCTTAGAGTGGAATTGCTCTCATTAGTTTAAACACCCTCCGTATATCGAAAGTTACGCAATATCAAGAGCCTGAAATCTTAAAGTCTGTTTCAATTCAAAACGGTAAGATAACGATAGGAAGAAAGAGAATACCCTCGGAAGTCATTTGTTTACTCGAATTAGCAGATGTATAGAGCGTGTAAAAAGACAATCTTTCGTTTGCCTTCATAGTTATATAATCACGTAGTTTTATATTGTTAAAAAATTGAACATCAGGCAAATTATCGGCGACAACGTTCGTTGTTCCAGGCATAAATTGGAATGGAGTCAGGAGAAACTCGGAATCGAATCGGGGCTTCATCATGACTATATTGGACGATTAGAGCGGGGTTTGGAGAATATCAGCGTTGATAATATTGTAAAATTAGCTTCTGCCTTGAAAGTCGAACCACCTAACCTCCTAATTAAAGATTACTGTTTTTCTAATCCTGAATAACTTACAGCCATTTTTGTTTTTTATACCAATCGATCGTCTCTTCGAACCCTTCTTTAATCGCAACATGGGGGATGTATCCTAATTCTTTCTGTGCTCTTTCAATGCTGCAAATCCAATTAAGCTGAGTTACATCAAGCCGTTTTTCCCAATTCAGTACGCTCGGCTTTTTCTTGAAGATCGAAGTAAACTCAGAGATGCCCGCTATTCCGGAGACAACAAAATGCGGAATAGGAACAAAGAGTCCGCGTCTGCCTATGATCCCTGCAGCAAGATTTGAAAGTTCGCGCCAACCGTATTGTCGGTCACTTCCGATATAGAATGTACGATTTAATGCTTCCGGACTGGATAGTCCAAGTTCGATCCCTTGCGCAATATCATAGACATGGGCAAGATTAATAAATTTTTCCTGAAATCCTATTAACGGCTTAATCCCCTTATTGACTGTTTGAAAAAAAGAGAGGATAGCTGTATCCCGTGGCCCATAAATCGCAGGTAATCGAAGGATAGTAACAGGAAAGTCTTCACGGAATTGGCGGCTTTCTTCTTCAGCGGCAAGTTTGGACTTGCCATACGTAGTGATCGGATGCGGCGGAGTTTCTTCTGTAACGGGATTTCCATCAAGTGACGGACCGCCGGCAGTTTGTGATGAGATCAGAACAAACCGACTGACATGTTCGCCATATCGCTTTGTCGCTTCGAGTAAATTCCGGGTAGCAATTTGGTTATGCTGATAAAATCCTTCCTTGGTTTTTGATGCAGTAACGCCTGCAACATGGATAACTCCTTCGATTCCATTGAATGCTTCCTTCATAGACTCGGGATCATGCAGATTGGCATGAACTGTTTCGATCTCTTTTCCTGAAAGCCAATGAAGGCTCGACGAACCGCGAACCAACGCCCGAACTGTATGCCCGCTCTGCAAAAGCCGATCGGCAGTATGTGAACCAAGAAAGCCCGTTGCTCCGGTGATTAATACCTTCATTTTTTTTGAGAAAAAATTACTTTTGCGGAGTGGTACTATGGAAGAAACGGATGTTTGCATCAACACCCTGCAATCGAATTTGCTCGATAAGTTTATGACCGTTTGTCAGGAGAGAATCCAGCTTATTTGCCATTTCTTTATCACTAGTGAGTCGGTAAAGAAGAGATTTTTTATCTTTCGCTTCTGCCATCATCTCATTGAGGCTGCCAAGAAGAGCGTCAGCACCGGAAAGTGTCGTGCTGGCCTTGCGGACAAAAACCCGCATCGAGTCAAGTAGTAACTGAGCACCCGGACGCATGGAGACAATAGTACTATTTAATTCGCGCGTAAGAACATCGGCTTGATCGATTGTGCGTTTTAGTGATTCGCGGTTTTCCAATAAAACAGTGCGAAGATCTTTCAGTGTTTGATCGGCACCATCCAAGGTAGTATAGACTTTCTCTTTAAATTTGCCATTGCCGAAGAAATCTGTTAGGCTGCGAAGAACAGAATCAACATTTTTCGTAATAGCAGGAAGGCTTCCGGAAATAGAGTTTAAAACTGCGACTAACGTACTGATATCTCCTGGGTACGAACCCATTAAAGTATCTTTTGCTTTATCAAACGTTCCGTAAGTGCCCTCATTGATTTCGATCTTTTTTCCGCTCATCACTTCCAGCATGAGGATCGTAGCAGTTGCGTCTTTATGGAGTACTTCCGCTTGATCAATATCCATGGTAACTTCAACGTCCCTATTTGCAAGGGAAAGTATTTCAGTGACTTTTCCGTGGTTGATCCCCCGAATAAATACTGGGTCGTCGGTGGCTATTCCCCCCGCATCTGCAAAGCGCGCATGCAGTATATTGTGGACACCGCCCAGATGCCAGTTTTTAGCCATGCCAATACCCAAAAGAAGCAGCGCTAAACCGATAAGAACGGTTAGCCCTACTTTTAGGTCAGTATTTCTTTCTGCTTGCACTGAAGGTAATTATTTAGAATGGAAGATCTGAATTCGGTAAACTTTGATCGAATTCACCGGCTGGGGAAGCCATTTGTTCTGATCCTTGTTGTTGGGGAGCACCTCCATAAGAACGTTCTCCGTTCGATGGACTTCCTCCTCCGGTACCGCCAAGAAGGATCATATCACTCAGAACGATCTCAGAAATATATTTTTTTACACCATCTTTATCATCATACGAGCGATTTTCGATACGCCCTTCAGCATAGATCTGCTTACCTTTTTTTACATAATTCCCACAAACCTCTGCAAGACCGCCCCAGGCAACAATATTATGCCATGTTGTTTTTTCTTGTTGTGCGCCGGATTGATCTTTCCACGAATCAGTTGTAGCGACACTAAAGGTGGCAACGGCTTTTCCATTATTGGTATAACGAACTTCAGCGTCTTTTCCTGCGTGTCCTAAAATGATGGCTTTATTTAAGCTTCTTCCTGCCATAGTGATCTCCTCTTATAAAGATAGATAAAAAAGTTTTATCCTTAAACGCTAAAAGTCTCTCAATAAATTCAACTATAACGGACTTTTTGCAAGGCCCCAATATATGCTCCGGATTGAAATTCTACAAGAGAATCCATTAAAAATGTAATGGATTTAGGAAATCTATTAGGTACTTTTGTACTGTAAGTTATGGTGCATCCCCAATATGCTCCCTTCCCCCTAAGTTTTAATCAGAATCAAACAATTTTATTATTATATGTCTACGGAAAAATCGATGCTTAGATTATCCCAACTCGGGATCTTTACATTAGTTGTATGGCTCGTAGGCGGTATTACTTTTTCAAGCTGCCAAAAAAGTCAGGATCAGCAAGCTCAATTAGTGCAGGATACACAAAAAACCTATCAGGCTGCAAATACAACGTATGTTACTGAATACCAAACCTATAGGACACAAAGAGAGCAGGATCTGGCACGCAATCAGGATACCATTGCCTCATTTCAAGCGCGGTTAAAAAAAGCGAATGCAAAACTTCGAGCAGCTCTTGATAGTACAGAAATAGCATTAGAAAGACAAAATGCCGACTTGCGCGCAAGACTGGAAACATTTAAAGCGGAAGGTCAGGATAATTGGCAGCAATTCAAAAATAAATTCGATCAGTCTATGGATTCAGTCCGAGGTAGTTTAAATGAGCTGAACTCGAAAATGCGTAACCTAAAGCTTGGAGATTAGAAATTACCAGACACAACTTTTTCTTAATAATTCATCAATTATAAAAAATATGAAAACTAAAATCACAGCTCTCGTTTTTTCTGTTTTTGCATTTATGGCAAAAGCTAACCTGCTTCTTGCACAGAATGATGCAGCAACGGAAACTCATACGACAAAAACGTCATCCACAACAACAACGTACTTTCTGGGAATGGATCAGTCAACAGCCATTCTGGTGATCGGTGCAGCCGTTGTATTGTTGGTCTTGATCGTTGTATTTGCAAGCCGTTCTTCTAAATCCACAACGACGGTTGTAAAATAACTAGTTAAGGCAGGCAAATCAGTGTATGCTCAAGGAGCATTGTACCTTGTCTGATAGTAACGATATATGTGCCGGCAGGTAAATGAATACCTGTAAGCTCAAGGCTGCTGCCTTGAGCTTTTCGGCTTATAAGAACCCTTCCAAGAGCATCGGAAAGTTCAACTGTTGCAAATGCTAGAGGATCAGTGCTCCTCCAACTTATGTGCAAGCGACGGCCAAAAGGATTAGGTGTAATAGTGAAGGTATTATCATTCGATGGAGTTTTCGGGCGAACAGCACTTCTCAGAAGCCATTCGTCTTTTGTTTGGTCAATTGTTTGTTTTAGAAGTTCTTCATTTTCAGCCAGTCCTATGACAAATGTAAGTCGGACGGAATCCTGCGAAAGCAGAGGAAGGTTCTTTAATCCATAGATCATCGATACATCTCCGATACCTGCAATGGGTCTTGGCGTGGTCATCGTTTGCCATTTTTCGAATCGAGTCAGACCGTCATACGTGGATGCACTTCCATTAGCACCATTATTATCCAAAGCATAAAAATTCAATTGAGCGCCGTTTGGAACATCTGAAATAAGTTTAATACCAACAAATGGGTACAGGTCTTCCATTCTTCGCGTGATGCTGATTGCAGAATCCAATGCTGAAATATATGCTTTATTAAGACCGCCGGATGTGCCGATATCCCAGTCCATAAATAGTGCGGCAGCGGTTGCATCAGTAGCGTAAGTCACGCTATCTACAATTCTTTTATGAATTACATAATCGAGAACGACGGCATTTGCAGTAAGATCTTTTGTGAAAGCGTACGTTCTTTCTTCGACTGAAACTCCGACTTGAAGACTTGGATCGGTATGGGTATCGTTAAAGATCGCGTGTAATTCCTGCACTGCATTACGATGATCCGGTGGAGTGACATAATGAATAGGACGCACAAAATTATAGTCCTGCATTGCATATCCATCATTGAATTCTCCCGGAGCCGAAGAAACTATACGGGCAGAATCATCAACTCCTATCATAAGCCCTGCTTGTGATAGAATATCTCTGCCTTCAATGAAAATGGGTGAAGGTGCTTTTGTCCAGATGAACCCAATTCCTTGCTTATTATTCGGAGGATCATTATACCCGATGCCGCCTTTGGAATCAAATGTGACGGTCAGATTATTCTTATCAAGATTGAGGTAAGCCTGATTGATAATAAGAGAAAAATAATCAACATCCGGACCATATCCCTGAGCTGAACTAAAGAATGTTAGCTTCACGGAGACAGTATAATTCGGAGGAGTATTTTTTGACATGGTAATATGAAAACTTTCCTGAATATTTTGTACCAGATCAAGTGTATTTGCAATTCCAAAGCGGACAGATCCGGTATTCGGGACTATGAAATTTCCTGTGTCATTAAGATATTCGATCTTTGCCTCAAGTTCTGTTAGAGGCAGAAGATAATTTCGAACATGGAGAATAATATCTGCCCCTTCTCCGGCTTCAAGTATGCCGTTATGATTATCATCAAGGATCTCAATATTTTCCAATCGCGCTGAATAAACCGATTCCTCAGTTACGGCGCGCTTCACATTGATTCGTCCTTTACCTGTATATCCCGGATGAAGATCTTGAGCAGTCGTCAACTGATCACATGTTACTCGCAGACGCTGAATTGCCTGATCAGCATTGAGAAAAGGATATTTCTGACGAACAAGTGCGATCGCTCCTGCAGCGGTAGGTGATGCCATGCTGGTTCCGGTCATCGTTGTATAGTCATTGCCGGGAATTGTACTAAGTACATTATTTCCAGGTGCGCTTAGAGCAACATGAGTATTATAATTTGAAAAACCTGTTATCGTGCTGCTTTCATCCAGTGCTGCAACAGAGAGAACATGATCGAAGGAGGACGGATAAAAATCCTGAAATGAATAACTATTTCCACTTGCTGCGACGACAACACAATTTTTGGCAGTTGCGTAATTTACAATATCTTGCCCGACTTGTGAGCGGTTTGTGCCGCCCCAGGAATTATTGACGGCCTTTGCGTCTCTATCTGCGGCATAGACGATGCCCTCATAGCCGAAAGAAACGTCCCCGCCCCCATTATCACCACATTTTAAGATCAATACCTTCGCACCGAATGCCACTCCGCAAACACCAATTTTATTATTTCCCGACGCAGCAATAATTCCGGCAGTATGTGTGCCGTGTCTTGCTGTGGTATTAGGGTCATTATCGGGAGCAGAACCATTATCACCTGCAAAATCCCAACCATGCCAATCATCTATGAAACCATCACCGTCATCATCAATACCGTTCGATCGTTTATCTAAACCTTCAGCATCTAATCCCGTTTCGCCTTTATTAACAAAGATTGCGCCTGCAAGATCGGGATGCGTCCAATCAGTACCGACATCATCGTCGGCAACAAGCATCGTTGAATCGCATCGCACGATATCCCATGCTTCCGGTGCATGAATTAAAGGAAGAGAGTATTGCTCCGGGAAACGAAGATCGTTTGGAGTAAAACAGGTTTTATTAAGATAACGGGGTTCGGCAATTTCGACTACTCCGGATTTTTTTAATATAATTACCGCAGATTCGGGACTGATATTTCCGTCATAAAATAATTCAAACCAGCGTGAGACAATCTCTTCGCTTGCGCGCAATTTTGTAATTTCTTCATTTTCTTTTATGCCGATTCCATTTTTATTTACCTTTGCAAAAAGTGAGGGGTTTGTATACTCTCTCAATTCCTCCAGAACAATGTTATGCTGCGGAATAAGTGGCTTGAGAGAAGAGATATGCAATGAAGATGAAATACTCAAAAGCGATTTGATCGCTTCCTGATCTTTAAGAGAAAATTTTTGTGCATCGAAAAGAAGAGCGTGAATAACGGGACTTTCAAATGCTTGGCGAAATGAAGCAACCGCTTCGGGTTTGATGCGCAGGAGGATTCTTCCCGGCATAAACTGCTGCTGGGCGAAAGCAGTCATTGCAAGGAATAGGATGCAAACACATACTAAGATTTTCGATCTCATACTCTTACTATTTTCTACTTCACAGCATAAATTCTCATTCCGCTTGATATGAAGTGATTGACACCTCGTACACTTAAGAACACGAGCCGCTTGAAAATGTTACGCGGAGATGCCTCGCCGGAGGTAATTACTTCCTTATTCTTCAGAATGTCCATCAACTTGTCGCCTTGGTTTGTTACATTGACCTTTGTGAACCCTACTTTGGCTAAGTAATTGCGCATAGTACGGTTACTGAAAATATTCAGGTGACCTTCAGGCATAAAATAGAACCAATCCGAGCCACGGAGTTTGCGTTCAGGGCAGTCATAATTGCCTGTTGCCATAAAGAGAACTCCGCCCGGCTTTAGCCAGGAATGGATAGTCTTTAGAGATTCGAGCGGATGCGACAAATGTTCGATGACTTCGCGCATCACGACTGCATCAAATGAATTTGGAGGATAGTTTGCATCTTCAATGGATTTCGTCTCGACGGGTATGCCCATTTGCCTCACGAAATTCGCAGCATATTCTGATAGCTCTAATCCGTGACAATCGAAATCATGTTTTTTTGCTTTATCAAGAAAGACGCCTGTTCCGCAGCCGATTTCCAAGAGGCGTGGGTCGTGATTTGTAGTACCTGATTCACGAAGAAGAGAGAGGATATTATCGCAATCCCAATCTTCTAGAGTAAAACCATCTTTTCCACCGGTATGCTGATTTACATCTTTAACGTAGTCAATGCTTTTATCGAAACCATGACCTTGAAAATAATCGGCATCATAAAGTGCTGCGATCTTTTCCTGCTTCAATCTTGGATTCGTATAGACGAGACCGCATTTATTGCATTGCACCATATTAAATCCGCGTTTCTCATAGCGTTTAGTATAATCATCCGCTCCGCAAAAATCGCAGATAACGCTTTCGAAATCTTCTTTTTGAAAAATCATTCCTTTTTGTTCTATTGAATAAGTTTACTTGAATGTCATTGCGAGGAGTGCTTTAGCCCGAACGAAGCAATCTTAAAGCTTGATGATTTGCAATACTACCAAGATTTTAGATTGCTTCGCTATCGCTCGCAATGACACGATGTTTTGTCGCACCTTCAATGACTAAAACGCACTCGCCTTTAACATCGTTAGGAAATTGTTTTGTAATATTATCTAAAATTTCTGTTAATGTTCCGCGATAAAATGTTTCATGAATTTTGGTGATTTCTCTGGCTAATGCGGCTTGCCGTTCTTTGCCGGCAGCTTCTATCATTTCAGTGATCAATTTTTTTATTCGAAACGGCGATTCATAAATGACCGTTGTGCGTTCTTCTTCTGCGACGTTTGCGATTCGGCGTTTGCGGCCTTTCTTTAAAGGAAGGAAGCCTTCGAAGACGAAACGATTTGTATCGATGCCGCTGGCGCTCAGTGCGGCAATAACTGCCGATGCGCCGGGTATCGGAACGACATCAACGCCGACTAAGATAGCCTCGCGGACGATTGCCCAAGCCGGATCGGATATGCCCGGAGTTCCGGCATCGGTGATAAGCGCAACGCTTGCTCCGGCCCGAAGATCTTCGACGAGTTCTGCAGCACGAGCCTGCTCGTTATGCGAATGGTAGCTGACAAGCCGCCTCGGTTTTATGCCATGGCGCTCGAAGAGAATCCGTGCATGACGAGTATCTTCGCAGGCGATAATATCCGCTTCATTTAAGATGCGGATCGCCCGAAGAGAAATATCTTCGAGATTACCGATAGGCGTTGCGACAAGATAGAGCATTACGTAAAAACTTTAAATAATAGAATTAGCAAACAACGTGAGTATTCATAAAGGATTCATGATTCTTTCCGCAACTTTACTTCTGAGTAGTTGCGCAACTCATCACACTGCCAGGATAGGTTGGGAGGGTGATAAAATTCGGCTGGAATTTACGCCGCCGAATGCCGGCTCACCTCTATTGAAATGCCTTTCTTGTAACACAGAGTTAGCTCCTTTGCCGTTGCAAGTAAATGATAACGGTATTGCCTACATAAAAATCGATGAAGCCCGAAACGCTATGGTATCTCATTTTCATCTTATCGGAAGCGGAATTGATACAGCACTAACTTTGAATCAGCCGGTGACCAAGGGATCGAAAGATTCGCTTATTGGTAGGATAATGGCTGTGAGATATGCGATCATCTATAAGGATACGACAATGACAGAATCAATTGGCACCCTTGAGAAGAAAGATGAAGTGAATCTTTTCGGCAAAGATGACGTGTTCTATTATATACATCAACCCGGCTATAACTATCCGGTGGTGATATTGAGGTCACATGCAGCGACGATTCAATAAATTCAAATGGATCGCAGATCATTTCTCAAACTCTCAGCTCTTGCTCCGGCAGCAGCGTCAATAACTCTTGGCTCTGTCTCCGGCAAAGCAATTCCCGAGAATAGTATTAAATTCTCCGGCGACGAAGAAGCATATTGGGCATCCATCCGCAGCCAATTTCCTATAACAAAAAATCTTTTATTCTTCAATAACGGCACAATGGGTCCGAGTCCAGTTGCCGTTACCGAAGCTGTGACAAAACAGATCGAACATGTCGATGCTACCGGTGATTACGGTTTCGATCATGAAAAGCTGAATAAATCTATAGGAAGAGTTTTGAATGCATCAGGTGATGATATTGCAACAACGCATAATGTAAGCGAAGGAATCTCTATTATTGCAAGCGGACTTAGAATGCAGGCAGGGGATGAAGTGCTTCTGACAAATCAAGAGCATGGCGGCGGAGCAATTCCGTGGCTTACCAGAGCGAAGCGCGACGGAATAATTGTGAAATTTGTTGAACTTGATCCGAGCGACGATATTACCCTCGAGCGTTTCGAAAAAGCGATGACTACGAGGACGAAGATAATTGCTGTCCCTCATCTCACATGCACGATGGGATACGTATTGCCTGTGAAGCGCCTGGCTCAACTTGCACATTCAAAAGGAGCATATCTTTTTATCGATGGAGCGCATCCGCCGGGAATGCTTCAAGTTGATGTAAAAGATATTGGCTGCGATGCCTATTCTAGCTGCGGACATAAATGGCTGCTTGGTCCGAAAGGGACGGGATTCCTGTATATCACGAAAGAATTTCGTGAACAAGTGATGCCAACTTGGTCAGGTGCTGAAGCGGATAAACATTGGGATTACAATGCTTCGAACGGTAACTTGGAATTCTTGCCGACAGCAGGACGCTACCGATTTGCAACACAAAGCTCATCTCTTTATACAGGATTGCAAGCTGCAATCGAATGGCAGGAGAAAATAGGTTTTGCAAAAATTGAAGCGCGAGTGCTGGGTCTCACAAAACAACTTCGCGAAGGATTGCATCCACTTGTAGGGGGGAAGTTCAATATGCTTACTCCATCTCACATGCATTCGGGCGTAACAACAATTAAACTTAAGAACAGCAAACGATACATTGACTTTGCTCACGAGCTTGAAAATAAATATAAGATACGTACGCGCATCGTTCCGGAAAATGGACTTGAAGCAAGCAGGTTCAGCGTTCATATCTATACATCAAAAGAGGATGTTGAAAAATTTATTGAAGGGTTTACAGAAAGCTTGAAATCCGTCTGAATGTTATGTATAAATTAATTCCGTCTGCCTTTTTTTTTGGCACAGTTTTTTTCTGCAGCTGCAACGGAGTTTTGCCGCAGATCGTAAAATTTGATACACGCCCTGAAGCGCCATTCCGCGGCGATACCGTGCTGCTTGAATGGGTAGTTCGCGGAGCAGAGAAAGTGACGCTCGACGGAACGCCTGTTCCTGATTCAGGCGGAATGAAGGTTGTGCTCGACCGCTCACGCGATTTTATTTTGAAAGCAACTGCAACCCGCGCCGAATCCACAAAAAAATTAGAGATCATCGCAAACCAAAAATAAAAGAATTGAGAATGAAGAATTGTTAATTGAGAAATAAACAAAAATATAGCATTCCCCAAATTTTTAATTTTTAATTTTACATTTTTAATTCTCAAAAAAATGCCTCAGTTACCAGATCCTAATAAATATAACGATCCGATAAAATATTTTCGGGATTGCCATGCACTGATCACGACGCAGATCAATATTCTGGAAAAACTTTGGCAAAGTGCAGAGGCGAATGGGGTGATCAAAAGCATTAAAGAAGATAAGGAGTGGGACGAGCTTTTGGATTTTCTCGTGAACGTTGCACCTCGCCATGAAATAGATGAAGAGAATACGCTTTTTCCTTTAGTGCTAGATAAGCTTCCGCATATAGGTTTTCAGCAGGATACAACTCCCATGCGATTTATCCATGAACAGCATGAGGTGATGCTTATCAGATCGACAGAATTGCTCAGACTTTGGCGTCAGACTCTTCAAAAAAATGAGATCACCGATGATGAAGCAACGCATTTCTTAAGCGGAGCAAAAGAACTAACCGGAATCCTGCGCGAGCACATCCGCCGCGAAAATGAAGTTATTTATACGACTGCGAATGATGAACTCTTAAGTCCTGCCGACCGTCAGCTCATATTAGAAGGAGTCCGCGAAAATCATAATAAAGAAGTGCAGACGGCATTCCTCGGTTTCGATGTACCAACCTATACACTGAAAGGATACTCTCCTGTTATTGTTGCAGGAGATCGGGAAGACGCTGTTTCCGATCGCTCGATTGAATCGGAAGAGGAGGAAGCGGAAGATGAAGAATAAGTAACTCGGACTTTTCCCTGTCCGTTTCTTGTTATCTCCGCGCTCAAATTTTGTATATTTTTTATGGCAAATCTTATCTCGAATCCACCTAAGGCAGAAAGTCAAAAGTCGAAAGTCGAAAGTCAAAATGTTTCTGCTGTTGCTGCGCCTACTCAGTCCTCAACACTCAACGTTCAACACTCTTTTGATTTCGACGTCATTATTCTCGGCGGCGGACCCGGCGGAGAACCTGCTGCAACACGCTCATCTCAGCTTGGCGCGAAGGTTGCTATTATCGAGCGCGAACGGCTTGGCGGCGTTTGTACCAATTGGGGATGCATCCCCACAAAGGCATTGTTACGCAATGCAGAGCTTTACGAATCAATGCTTGAAGCGCCGAAGGATTGGGGCATTACCTATGATAATCTTAAAATAGACTTCTCAAAGATCATTCAGCGTTCACGTGGTGTCGTTGACCGCAACGTTCGCGGCATTGAATATCTGATGAAGAAAAATAAAGTCGAAGTTATTGCCGGCAATGGAGTTCTGACCGGAAAAAATTCGATCGAAGTAACAGCAAAAGACGGCACGAAACGAACAGTGACCGGAAAGACGATCATCATTGCAACAGGCGCTCGTGCCAGACTTTTGCCGAATCTCAAACCCGATGGCAAGCGCATCCTGACTGCTCCGGAAGCGATGTCAATGGATCATCTGCCGACTTCGATGACAATCGTCGGATCGGGTGCGATCGGAATCGAGTTCGCCTATTTTTATCATACGCTTGGCACGAAAGTTACGATCATAGAGATGATGCCGAATATTCTGCCAGTCGAAGATACCGAAGTCTCTCTAGAACTTGAAAAGCTCTACAAGAAAAAGGGAATGACGATCTTCACGAATACAAAAGTGAACAGCGTCACAACAGGTAAGAATGGAACGACGGTCGAGATAGAATCTGCCGACGGAAAGAAAGAAAAGATCGAAGCGGAGTGTACACTTATTGCAATTGGAGTTCAAGGCAATACGGAAAATATTGGTTTGGAAGCGCTTGGCATGAAGATGACAAAAGGCTTTATTGATGTAGATGAATATATGCAATCGAGTGTGAAAGGCATTTTTGCAGTAGGTGATGTTGCAGGTCCGCCATGGCTTGCGCACGTTGCAACGAGTGAAGGCATAGTCGCTGCAGAGTATATCGCAACAGGGCATTCACACCCTGTTGATTACGATAATATTCCCGGCTGCACATATTGCCAGCCGCAAGTTGCAAGTGTAGGACTCACCGAACGTGCTGCAAAAGAAAAAGGATTGCAGATCAAGATCGGCAAATTCCCTTTTAGTGCAAGCGGCAAAGCACGCGCTATTGGGCATACCGATGGATTTGTAAAACTTATCTTCGATGCAAAGTATGGTGAACTTCTCGGTGCGCATATCATCGGTGCCGAAGCAACTGAAATGCTCGAAGAACTTGTCCTCGCCAGATCGCATGGGGCAACAGCAGAGAGCATTTTACACACCATGCATCCTCATCCGACTTTATCGGAAGCAGTGATGGAAGCAACATCGGTGGCTTTGGGTGAGGCGATACATTTATAAGGAATGAAGGCGGAAGGATGAAAAAAGCAAATAGAAAATTATGAAAAAACTTCTTCAACCGAAATATATTCTCATCCTTGTCGTTCTCATTGCAGCATTTTTTCTGATTAAAAAACAATTCGAAGGAGATCAGAATGTTCTTGTTGCCGGAGATCAGAGTAATAAACTTTGTCCGGTGCATGGTTTAAAATTAAAGTTGGATATTGTGCCGATTGCAGTTCGCAAAGAAGAGCCAGATAGCGCAACAATTGCGATCCGAAGCAAAAATTTTCCTTTTGCGCAAGATACTTTTTATCTGTTGCAATGGTTCCAGGATCAAGAGCATCAGAATACAACGAAAGCAGAAGTCTGGTATTGCCCAGCTTGCCGAGCAGCGAAGAAAAAATATTCGGATGGACAGTTAAACTGAGTATATTTTTTTTGCGTATATTATCCTCCAAACAATGAGCACCTATACCCATGCCTGTAAAACAAAATCTTTATTTCATAGCCATCATTCCCCCGGAGCCTATCTATTCGGAAGTCAAGGAATTTCAAAAGCATTTTGATGGAAAATATAAATCAAAGGAGGCATTCAAACGTCCTTCGCACATAACTCTTATTCATCCCTTTATGATCTCTGAAGATTCGGAGATTGATGTAAAAAAGTTTATGCAGAATTTTGTGGGTAAACATACTCCATTTGAGCTTTCAGTAGATGGCTTCGGCGCATTCGGCTTTCATACTATTTATGTGGCTTGCGATGAAAATATTGTGTTGAAGAAACTTCAGAAAGATCTTTCATTATCATTCTTCAAAAAATTTAAAGTTAATGAAGGTAAAGGTTCAGGCTTGCGATTTAGCGCACACATGACAATAGGATTCAAAGATCTGACACCTCCGATGTTCGAACTTGGCTGGGCTGAATTTAAGGATAAGATTTACCGGAGAAAATGGACATTGAAATATATTTGTCTTCTCAAGCATAACTTCAAGGAATGGGAAATAATTGATCATACTGAATTAAAAGGAGAGAATATCGGTGAGACTCTTGGACTTGGATTCTGATAATCAAAACTAAGACATCAAAAATTCTGTAATTTTGCTCTATGGAACACGAAGAGATTTATCCGACTCTTGCAGAAGTCTTTCTCGCCCAAACGAGTGGTGCATTGAAGGGTGAGCCATATATCTATTTTAAAACGGAACGCGGGAAGCCTTATACCTCGATAACGTATGGTGAGTTTGGCACGATGGTCTCCAACCTCGCAGCCGCATTATCCGCAAAAGGAATTCAGCGCGGAGATAGGATCGCGCTTATTTCCGAATCCCGACCCGAATGGATGGCAACGGATTTCGCAGCGATACTTCTGGGTGCTATCACCGTGCCGATGTTTCCGACGCTGACTGCAAAGCAAGTTGAATATGTTATCCAACATTCCGGTGCAAAAGCAGCAATAGTCTCAAATGATTTGCAGCTTGGCAAAGCAGTGAAAGCTGCAAAAGAATGCGGATCATTAGAGGCTATCATTGTAATGAATAAGTCCTATACGACCTCTGAGACTTATAAAAGCCCTATACCAATAACCACCTTTGATGAACTTCTCTCATTAGAGAGTACAATAGACATTCAAGCAGAAGCTGCAAAAGCCAAGAGCGACGATGTTGTAACGATCATTTACACAAGCGGCACAACCGGAATTCCGAAAGGCGTGATGCTGACTCATCAGAATCTTGTTTCAAATATTCAAGGTGCGCTTGCTGCACTTCCGCCGATCGGATTTCATGATGTTTTTCTTTCTTTCCTTCCGCTTTCACATAGCTTTGAGCGTATCGCAATGTATTTTCTTTTTTATGCAGGTGCATCGGTAGGATTTGCAGAGTCGATCGAATCTATTCCTGATAATATGCTGGAGATCAGACCGACGATTATTACGGGCGTTCCGAGGTTTTATGAACGGATGTATGGGCGGATCATGCGTAGCCGAGAAAAGATGCCGCCATTGAAACAGAAAATGTTCGATTGGGCAATGCATATAGGCAGTGAATGCGGAAAGAGATTAGAAGGCGGGCACCCTTCAATGCGCGCACTTCTTGAGCGTCCTCTGGCAGACCTGTTAGTCCTGAAAAAAATTCGCGCGCGAACCGGGGGAAGGGTGCGCTTCTTTGTTTCGGGAGGTGCAGCGCTTCAGGCAGAGATCGGAAGAGCATTTGCTGCCTTCGGGCTTGTAATCCTTGAAGGATATGGCATGACTGAATCTTCTCCGATCATCTCAGTAACATCAACTAAAAAAATTAAATGGGGAAGTGTCGGTCCACCGATCCCAAATATTGAAGTGAAAATCGGCGAAGATGGCGAAATCTTAACGCGTGGTCCGCATGTGATGAAGGGATATTACCATGATCCAGAAGGAACAGCTGAAGCAATCGATTCGGAAGGCTGGCTCCATACCGGCGATATCGGCATCATTGATGAAGATGGATATATAAAGATCACCGATCGCAAAAAGCATCTTTTTGTATCTGCCGGAGGAAAAAATATTGCGCCGGCTCCGATCGAATCACTTCTTTTGCAATCGAAATTTATTGATCAGATCATGCTTATCGGTGATAAGCGCGAATTTAATGCTGCGCTTATCGTGCCGGATTATGAAGCAGTGCGCACTTCACTGAGCGATCTGCAATCTTTATCGAACGAAGAACTTGCATTGCATCAATCTGTGCGAGACGAATTATCAAAAGAAATAGATCTTTTGCAAAAGGAACTTGCATCATTCGAGCGAGTCAGGCGCTTTGCTCTTCTGCATGAGCAGTTCAATGTTGAAAACGGCATGATGACGCCGACACTTAAAGTCAAACGCAAAGAAGTGGAGAGCCGTTACCGAGAGCTTATAGACTCACTCTATAAGGATTTCAGAACTATCTGAAACCTCTGCTGTTTCCTTATATTGTGTATTCATCTTTAGAACGCCTATGAAACTTTTGAAACAGCTTTTTATTCTTACCGTCCTTTTTTCGTTTAGCTCATTATCACTTGCACAGGTATCGAAAGATGCTGCTGTGCAGATCGAAGTGACCATTAGTAAATCACCCCTTAGCCTTACCCTTCATTGGCCTTCCGATCTGAATGGAACCGGATATAGTGTGTATCGCCGCCTCAAAGGAGCAGCGAGCTGGGGAGTGGCAAAAAAACTACCGGCAAATTCTTCGTCTTATACTGACTCCACAGTTATTTTAGGAACTCCATATGAGTACCGGATATCGAAAACACTAAAGATTGGCACGACAAGTATAACTGCAACAGGCTACACTGAAAGCGGCATCTCAATTCCCGCTCTGAATGATCAAGGTAAATTAATCCTTCTTGTCGATAAAACATTTTCCGATAGTCTGAAGACTGAACTCACACGTTTGGAACAAGATCTTTGGAATGATGGCTGGCAGGTGATCCGTCATGATGTCGGGCGAAACGATAAAGTACCGGACGTAAAAGCGATCGTTGCAAATGATTACAATAATGATCCTGATAATACGAAAGTTCTTTTTATCTTCGGCCATGTCCCTGTTCCGTATTCAGGTTTTTTAAATCCTGACGGTCATCCTGACCACTTTGGCGCCTGGCCTGCCGATGTGTATTATGGCGAGTTCAATAGCGGTGATTGGACCGATACGTATACTGATACTTCAAGCGGAAGGCGTCCTGCAAATCACAATATTTCGGGAGATGGAAAATTTGATTATTCGCAAATACCTGATGTTATTTCTTTGATGATAGGACGAGTAGATCTTTCAGACATGTCCTCGTTCTCAAAAAATGAAAAAGAGCTACTGAAGCAATACCTCGATAAAGATCATAATTTTCGAACAGGAGTTCTTACTGCTCCTGCACGTGCGCTTCTCGAAGATAGCTTCGGCTATTTTGGCGGCGAAGCATTTGCTTCGAGTGGATGGAGGAATTTAGCTCCACTTGTCGGCATTGATAGTATCAAGGAGTTTAATACCGGATCCGGTAACTGGATGCCGGTTCTTTCAACGCAGCCTTTTCTGTGGGCTTATGGCTGTGGCGGTGGATGGGATAATGGCGCCGGAGGTGCAGGCAGTACCGGAGAATTTGCCGGTTCGGGTGGAGATGCTATTTTTATGATGCTTTTCGGAAGTTACTTTGGTGATTGGAATACTTCAAATAATTTCTTGCGCGCTCCCCTTGCTACTTCGTATGGCTTAAGTAATGCCTGGTCAGGCCGCCCATATTGGGATTTTTTTCCTATGGGTTTAGGCGAACCGCTTGGCTATTGCGCCAGACTTACCCAAAATAATGGCGGAGATTTTGTCTATAACTTTGCTGCTGCCGGTGTACATATTGCTTTGATGGGTGATCCGACACTGGTGATGCATCCGTATGTTCCTCCGACAAGTTTATCAGTAATAACCGATGCGCAATATCATAATTCCACCAAACTTTCCTGGCTGCCATCTTCTGATAAAAATATCCTCGGATATAATGTGTATCGCGCAAAATCTGCGACAGGTGTTTATGAACTTTTGACTCCAAGCCCGATAAGCAGTTTAACCTTTGATGATAAGAGTCCGTTTGTCGATACGAATGCCTACATGGTACGTGCGATAAAATTGGAAACGACGCCAAGCGGTTCGTACTATAATCTCAGTGCCGGTACGCGAAGCGTAATTTCCGGAGTTGTTAAGAATGGCGTGGTTGCAGAGAATACTATGAAGGATAACCTGCAAGTAATGCAAATGGTTAGTAGCATTGAAATTATTCTTCACAAAAATTCTACTTCATCTGTGAAATTAGAGATCTATGATGCATCAGGAAGAGTTATCGGAACATTGGATGATAGGACTCTCTCAGCAGGTGTGTACCGTTATGATTGGCAAACATCATCAATAGGCAGCGGTGTGTATTTTGTTCGTGCAATTGGAATGCGCGAACCGCTGACGGCGAAGTTCTTGGTAATGCATTAAGTGATATTGGTGAGGCGGACGAAGTGTCCGCCCCACTAATCGTTGCTCCTTCATTATTTTTCGATCATGATTTTCCGGCTCTCCTTTAAATCTCCGGCTTCGATGAAAAGGATATATGTTCCGCTTGCAAGTTTTGGCAGATCAAGTAAAATATCTTGAATCCCTTTTCCTACGGAAGCTCTTGTAGTTTGCAAAAATACATGTCCAAGTACATCAAGTAAGGTCAGAACCAGATCAGTTTGTTGGTTAAGTTGCAAGTTTACATTGATCTGTGAGCCACTGGATGCAGGATTCGGGCGAATAGAAATAATATCAAATTTGATACCTGGATCCTTCAGATAGCTCCGAATTGTTGAACTGCCGCATTCTTCGACAGTAATTGTCACCGGCAAGAGAGCTAAGGGTGTGAGCACACAGGATTGAAAAAGAAGATCGCTACCGTTTAAGGTTATGGCTTGTAGGTCAAGAGGAGTCGAAGCGCTTTTGGCAACGTATGTTTGGAATTGCACCGTTGCAATTTCCATTCCCGCAGTGATCGGATTATTATCTGTTCGTGAAAGATCGAGCATCAAATTTCCTTTTGTCGGAGTCATCGAATTTAATTTCCATCCGGCGCTTGCTGTTGCATTCGGCATACCGAGCACATCGTCGAGGTAACCAAGGGTTGCCGAAACCGATTGCAATCCGAGTGAGGGGTCAACATTATCCTGCAAAAGCAATCGCACAGTAACAATTGCCTGCGCTTGAAGTGTGATAAGTTTTTGGTTGGGAGAGATGACGAGTTCAAGATGCGCAGTTTGCTTTATAGTATTCAGTGTTCCTTTCAAACTGATCGTGCGTGAAATCTCGCTTGTCGTTGATCTATAGTTCAATGTCGCCAACGAATCGCCGATGGCAGATGGATCGAAAGAAATCACAATATCTTCTTTACCTCCAGGCTGAATTGTAAGAGGAAGAGTAATATTCGGTGTGAAAGAAAATTGATTGCCTAAAATATTTTTTAGGGAAATATCATCGAAGATGATCGGATCGCAGCTTGTATTTTGCAAAGTAAAGGTATGTATCGCAAGTTTACAGTAGGAAGAAGTAAAAACGCTATCTGCTGTTACTTTCAATGGCGAGCCGCCGATTCTCGAATCGGCGTTGATAATGAGCGTCATATCAATGCCAATTCCGCGAATACGAATGCTGCCGGATGCCTTTGCTTTGGCACCGGGACTGAAATGCAAGCTATAAAAAAAACTTTCTCCGGGCAATATTTTTGCAGGGTAAGTCCCTTTGCCAAGAGAAAACCAACTTGGTCCTGTCAATGTCAGTGAATCAATAATAAGCGTATCACAGATACCGAGGTTTTTTATCTGAAGTACAGTATCAAGCGGAGTACAAGGTGCTAGGCTATCGAGTTGAAGAATCGAAAGTACATTCAGAACATGCACAGGTTTTTTCACGATGCCGGATACTTTCAGCACAACCGTATCGATAGCTCCTGTTGAGGAATGAATGATCACTCGCGCTGAATCGAATTTCGCGCCGGGAGAAAGCGGATCTTCCTGAATTCTGATAAGCGTGCTGTCACCTGAAGCGATAACGGTTGGCGGAGTCGGGCTTAGCACCGTAAAACTTTTATCCGATGATGGAATGATGCCGACGATCGTATCATACCCGCAGCTATTATTATAGAGATGCGTCGATAACTCCTGCGTTGAGCATGGCACCGTATCAGCGAAATGGAGTAAACTTGATTCCAATGCCGAGCCTGCAAGAGCTTTTCCGATGCCGGAAATTGGAATGCTCGTATCGCGAGTATTGATAAGATCGAAGCCGATCGTTAATACAAGATTACCTGAGATAAGTCCGCCGACGGTTGGTTTATATTGTACGAGAATTGTATCTGCTTCACTTGGAGATAATGTATCTACGATGCTTTTATGTAAGATCGAATAGGTAAATTCAGCCGCCGCTGCCGCAGGTTGGATCGCAGCGCTCTTGATAAATAAATTTTTGCAGATCGTATTTTTTACTATGATCGTATCTATTGCAAACGCACAAATCGAAACAGTATCAAACTTTGCCAGTGCAGGAGTAAGATTAGTGCGCGGTTCGGATGCCGAAAGAATAAGTGCGCTGAGTTTAATTATTGTATCTCTGGTAATACCACCGGTGCGGATCGTCAGCGTTAATGTTGCAGAATACGATCCGGCCGCTAACGATTTTACAGCCACCGGAATTTTCAATGTCGTGCCTGCAGGAATACCTGCCGGAAGCGAAGGTGTTGTGATCGTAAATGCCGTAGGATCCGATAGCATTGCGGCTAAGAGAGTATCAGCCGCACATTGCCCGCTTTTTATTGTAACGAACGTATCGATCTTTGAGCAATCGGAGGAGAGAAGCAAATTCAGATCTTTCGAAAGAGTAACATTGAATCCCGGTTTTACGAATCCGCGAAGTTTTACAAAAGTCTGGAAGATCTCGCCGCCTACGCTATATTTCACGAAGAACTGCGCTGAATCGGCGCTGCTATTATCAGGAGTATAGGTGATCTTAATGGAATCTCCCAAACTATCAAGGATAACAGGAAAGATTGGCGTCTTGAAAGAAAAAGTTTTTGAACCGGGACCGGAAACAATTTCAAGATCGAGAATTTTTACTGTAAGGCAATTGCTAAGATTGATAAAGCGAAAAAGCGAATCGGCATTCAAACAGCCTTGCGAGATAAGATCAAAAACTTTTGGGAATTGCAAAAGTAAATTATTTTTCTTTACTCCGAATGGATTAAGCCATAGTTGTCCTTCAAGCGTTCCGGCATATACGGTATCGCTTCCGATATTATAGAACCGGCTATCGAAATCATTTTTCGGTCCGCAGTAATCTGTCCATGTCACTCCCTGATCGATGGAATAGAATGTACCGTTCTTACTCTGGACATACATGGCACTCAGATCTCCTCGAATATCTCCTGTGAGATCGAGCGCTGCCGGAAATTGGTGTATGAGCCTCCAGGTCTTGGCATCATCATCACTTCGTTGGATCTGGCGCGCTCCTTCACCACAAATAAAATAGGTACGTGTGCCTTTAATAGCAAGTGGCTGCCATGCTTCGACCGCTTGTATAAGACCCTGCCACGTCAAGCCGCCATCGGTTGTCGAACTGTACCCGCCTGTGGGATAGGTTGTTGCAAGTCCGTGTATTGAATCAGTGAATGCGATGCCGCACATATTGCTGGTGTTGCCGGTATAAGCCCATGTCGTTCCGAAATCAGTTGAGACTGAGGCATTCTGCCACTGGGAAAGAATCAGGGCATGAGAATATGGATTATAATAAATCGCCATCCCTGCTCCCATTGGTGAGAGAGGATTCCAGTTAATCCCGCCATCTGTAGTCATAAATACACATGGATATCCAGCAGTCTGGCTTTGGCAAAGCCATCCGGTAAGAGAGTCCTTAAACGAAAAATCCCGAATCGGAGCTGTCAGATTCGGACGGGTATTTGATTTCTGCCATAGTGCGCCGCCATCTGCCGTACGCCAGATCTCTCCGTTTGTCAGCCCCACAAATCCGATCTGCGGAAATCCTTCGCGGTCAAGAAAGTGTATAGAATAGATCTGAGCACCAAAATCTTTCAGCATTTTCCACTGTCCCTGTGCAGCCGATACAAAAAGGATGAGAAAAATCAACGATGTAATACTGCGAGAAAACTTCATGTACGATGATGTATGAGCTAAAATGATCAATGAACCCGCACCAGCGAGTGAAACAAAGAATATGTTGGAGCCTCTTTATGTTATAGAATACCCGAGCACTCCGAGAGGTATATGGTATGATGACACAACGTTAGCTACTATGAAAAGATACTTTGGGCTTTTTGGTTCTTTCTTTTTGGTTATTTTTTTAGCTTTTTCTGCTTACGCTCAGGATGATCTTCCTCACGGGCAATGGAGTTTTGCCGCTTTCAGTGGAATCAATATCAGCATATCTTCCGCTATGCACGGAACAATAGAAGAGTATCACACTGCAATTGAAAACGGCATCACGGCTGCTCAGTATCCTTTCGGCGGCAATCATACTCATAGCATTCCTATACAAGGACAAATTGCCTATCGCTATGCTAAAAGCCCTTTCAGTATTTATCTTTCTGCATCGGCTTCAAGTTTTAATACCGGCTTCGGCTTCAGGTACTCTCCGAATGGAAGATACACGATGACGATAGGCACAACGACGGCAGGACTTGAATATACATTCGGCCAGCTTTATCAGCATTGGAATTTCTTCGGAAGACTCGGCATGAACTCCAGTTTGATCGTAGGAAATTACCGGGTTCGTAATCAGGACCGCATTATGAATATTGATTTAAGCAGCAACGGAACGCGCTATGGCATAGAGATCGAAATAGGTGAGCGATATAATATCAGCAGATCCCCAATTGGTATTGAGGCAAGTCTTAATTACACGAATGTTAATTTGATCGGTAAATCCTATACGAATCCGGTTTTGGATCAAGGCTTCTTCTCACGAGGCTCCGGCGATATTAATGACGGAAAAAATCCGAATGATCCGAATGATACTGCAAGAGTAATTGATTATTTATCCCTCAGAGTCGGCGCAAGAATTTATTTTTAAGGATGTTGTTTTTTTCTCTTGACACGGTTTTTGTTCTTAAATGAATTTGTGTTCATTTAAGAATAACTCACCACATAAAAAGCCAGCCTATGTTTCTTGCCGTAGCAGTGCTGTTCCTTGTCACCGGAACTGTGCACGCTCAAGTGATCGAAAACCTTTCAAACAAGACGGACGCACTGTTGATTTAGATACTGTCGTTGTCACTCCCAAGATGAAGTGGTTTGTTGACAGTATGTGTATTTCCATGGAAGTCCGAGAACATCGTGAACGACTTGTGAAGTTCACAAAAATGCCGGACCTATACTTTACAAACTTCAATAAGAGATTGCAAACAAGTTATACCCGTGCAGAACTGATCTCCGAAGAAAAAGAGAAGATCGCAGTTGCTTTAAATAAATATCCTTTCTACCGGAAAGCATACGAAGCCACACTCGTCGCCACGAAGTAAATTACTTTAGAATAAAGAGAGAAGGATGATCTTATAAATCTTTCTCTCTTTATCATAGATAGAAAATATTTTTGCTTGTATTTATTTATAGTAAATACAGCGATGAAAACAGCAACGAAAAAAAAGGTCAACATACTTGGTTTCATTCTTTCGCTTATTCTTTTCTTTGTATTTGTAGCGAACAAAAAATCAATAGAGGTTATTTTACTCGCATGGATATTCTTGATGTACACAACTTTGTGGTATATACTTGGGCTTTCCGGTGATGATTAGGGGAGGATAACATTTATGGACCGTTAATCTCCCTTAAAACAAAACCGCACGTTGCAGCTTTTTTTTATTAAATCCATCAGCATATCTCAGTAGGCTCCGGGTCAACCACCCCCTAACCCCCGCCTTGAAAAGGCGGAGGAATTTAAAATAGATAGCCCCTCCTTTTCAAGGCGGGGTTGGAGTGGTTGATCCGTATTTAAAATATGTATTTTGTAAATCCTCTAAATAATTATAGTATATTAATGTATTAACTGATGGGCACCCATCAATAATATATGTTTTTTTAACATTTCAAGGAGAATGCTATGACACAATACGAAAAAGACATGATTCTTTCAATTAAACGCGGAGCGGTTTCGATCTGCCAGGCAAGTTCTACTGGCGAAAATATTATTGCATCGCTTGAAATTGCCGAGCATATTGCCAAGGATTCCGAACGCGGAAAAGTCCTCTATATCAATACAGTCCAGACTGAACGGCAACTGGCATCCGAAATCCGCAAACATATTAGCAAAGATTATACAGCAGAAAAAAGTGATCCGCGGCTAACCTATTTATCTTCTGCGCCGGGTTTACTTGCTTCTTTAGGAAAACAGATTCGGCGGATCCTCGATTCAGGCGTCAAATTTATCATCATCAATTCGCTGGAGTTTTCATGGAAAGATCACCGGCGCAAGGATGAACTGCTGTACCAGATCATGGATTGGACAAATCTTTATGGGACAGCCGTATTAATTTTCAGCGAAGAAGTAAATACTGATCCAATCACAGGCAAGATCCATCGCGGTGGCGGTGGAATCGGGAAGCTTTCTGCGCTTGCAAAAAATATTTTTCATATCACTTCAGAAGCCGATAGAAAAGAACCGGTGGATTTCAAAACGAGTATGTCTTCGGTTGTGCTTGAAGATGATGACGATGATTTCTCCGAACTCGATAAGCGTATCCTTGCCGCTGCCGCAGAAGATATTGCAGCAATAGAATCAGCACCAAACTGGAAACCGGCAAACCATAAAGAAGAACTTGCGATCTATGAAGCCTACATGAAAAATCATCCGGAGACAAATAGGTCTCTGGCATTCGTACCGTCACTGCCACCAATACGTACCGCACCGCCAACTTTAGCAGCACCATCTACAGCAGAACCGATTACTTTCTGATTGCCTACATTGTCTGTGGCAACAGTACGCATAAAACTACCGTCATTCCCGCCCATTGGCAACGGATTTGTGGACTGTGCGCTTCCCCCTGCATCATTGCCCTGTACTGGTATAGCCGTTGTTTGTACTGACATTTCCTTTTGTTGAAAGAGATTAAGTTCTCAGCCTATCCTCTGTCATTCAAAAGAGCTAATACGGTGTAAAAACCGTAGGTAAAACATTGTTATCACACTTTATAACAAAATCTATCCGTGACGTGTACCAGGGTGGTTCAGGTGACGGCAAAAAATCGTTAATTCGCTTGAATGGCGTCGTGTGATCTACCTTAAAACTACCGTACTCGAATTCCATTCCGACGTACTGCGGCAATCCAGGTGGATTATTCGTCGCGTGATCGTCACCTTCGAGTGATAGCAATATCCAACGAGCGAGAGCACTGCGCCTTTTATTGATATTATCTTTCCCGCCGCTCTTGTCGAGAAAGTTAATATAGAGCGACACCATTGTTTTTGTCTCTCTAATGAACATTGGCGTACTATCCATTTCTGGGTCGTAAGAGTCCATCCAAATGTAGCAAGTCAAAGGCACGTCTATCGTCGGCACTTTCGCAGGGTAAGCGAGTCCGTATCGAACTCCTCCCTTATCGAAAATAGCATTACCGCCTATTGTAGAAAGCTGCTCCAAATGCGGCTTAATGATCGTATCTACTGCGTAGAAATTCGGTGCATCGGGCAGATCAAGTTGAGATACTAACATAATTTTTGCATCTCCACTTCTAAGTCTGCTTTGACGGCTTTTAACATTTGCGGTCCTGGTCCGATGAAATCTCTGCCAAGTATTAAGTTATCAACTGCCTTGTCAACCTGTGACGGTGAAAAAGTTACTAATCCGTCAGGACCACCATTGCTACCCAAAGAGCCAAGCATCTTGCCTGTAACGAACAAATTTACAATGTCAGTACGAAGCCCAAGGTTGCGACGCTCCTGTACCGTGATCGGCGCATACGGACGGAAGAATACACCATTGGCATCTACACCTTCGCGTGTCAATTCGAGAATTGAGCTAATGGCTGTCTTTGCGGCAATGATCTTAGCCTGAGAGCGGACGAAGTTCTTCATACGCTCTTCAAAGCGTTCATAGTTGCCAAGATTCACCGTGATAGTGATACCGTTCATATTGCCTTGACGATCTTAGTAATTGGGTGTATCTCTTTGAAGTTTCTGATTCGGTGCGGACTCGGATTGTGGAATTTATCCTGAAAGGTATTTCCAGTTACAGTTACCGTATCTCCGACCGACAGAGAAGCGCAAGAGAGCCTCACAGCTTTAAGTTTTGCGAGTACGGAGCTCTTAGGTGCTAATCTGGGATTAACTGCCTCACAAGCGATTGTAGAGTCCTTACAAGTGCCGTCTGAAACCTCAATGTGATAGTCACCGTCGGCTTCAAGCGATTTGCGAGTGATCTTACCTGTGATCTCGATAGTCTGCCTCTCAGATTCCATTCTCGGAGTCCGATTCCTTACTTTCACCAATGGAAGTTTCTCTACCTCCGCGACTGTCGTTTTCACTATGCTATCGCTCGGCTTGAACCCATCACTCAATATCTTAACATCCCAACGCTCTTTCTTTTGAGCGAATGAAGCTGACGGCAACCATATTGTTGGATTCAATAAAATGGTTAGGAGCGATATGAGAAATAGTTTTTTCATATTAAGGAAACGATCTATAATTCATAAAACTTCCATTGCGAATAGTCACTGTTCCGCT
>JBBQGG010000009.1:0-60993 GCA_038322815.1 Kapaibacterium sp. (SeqCode) | reverse complement strand
ATAATTTCTTTCTTTTCTTCTTCCGGCGTTAGGGGTAAGATATTTGCAATATTCGAGTCCATTAAAACATCCCCTCCTGTCCACTCATCTTCTTCTCCTTCTTGAAAGCCAAGCTGCCGTCGCCAAGGTCGCAGAATTCAGGGCGTTTGGTTTTGCCAAGGAAATATCGTGGATTTGTTTTCACAATTAACTTTCCAAAGTTGCGACTAATTTAGCTGCAAAATCCGTAAAAAAAGACCGGGGTGAAAGAGAGTCTGATGGATATCTGAATTCTCCTGTTTTGCTCCCAGTCTCGTTGTTTGAAAGAATTAGTGCGGCTGAGGAATACAATTTCTCTGTTACGAGTCTTTCGCAAAGGACTTGATATCTTTTAGCATAAGAAGCCCCGATGAATTCCGGGAATACTTTATAATGGTCGACTAATAATCTTGTCGGTCGCGTAGATTCAGGACTGTCTTCTAAAAGCATCATGTAACCCAAGAATGGAGGGCGAATATCATTCTCAATCAATCGAGTTTGTTCACTCCCTACATAGTTAGAAACGGAATAAGCACGTTCTCTATTCGCTACCCAAAAATCCGCTGCTGAACCGATTGCTTCCTCTGCCCGATTATTTGAGTTATTTCCGAATGAACCGATATGTGATTTTAGCTCTATGAACTGTTCCACTCGGAAACTTGCAGTGATCACAAATTGCTCGGATCAATGTCATAAATTCATCGAGATTCTTTCCGCCAATGACTGCTCCTCCCCTCCCTTCTTGTGATGTCGCAGTAGTAGACGATCTCGATCGCCAAAAACTCTTAATAGCATTTTTCAGGAGTTCGTCAAAATTATCGGGGAGAAGCATATTTTGTTAGGTAATAAGTTCTATATGTTGTGTATCCTGATGCATTGGGTCAGTTGTCGCATGAATCCGAGTGTATGCCTTTTTAGCATAGGCACTATCAACCTCAATTCCGATAGAATTACGTCCAAATCTCATTGCTGCAAGCATCGAAGTTCCTGAACCTAGAAAGGGGTCAAGTACTGTGTCCCCTACAAAACTAAACATTCTAACTAATCGCTGTGCTAATTCCTCAGGATAAGGAGCCGGATGATTTTTCGTTGAAGCTCCGTTCAAATCCCAAATTTGCTGATACCAATTTCCAAAGTCTTCCTCTGATATTATTGAAAGCTTTCTTTGCTCTTCAGTCGGTTTACGATACCCTCCAGGTTTGCGAAGCATCAGTATGTACTCAATGTCGTGTTTGATGATTCCATTAGGTTCGTATGGCTTTCCTAAAAACTTGCTATTACCACTTACTTCAAAAGTAGCATTTGAAATTTTATGCCAGAAAATAGGTGCTAAATTGTCAAATCCTATCCCATCACATCTAACTTGAATATCAGCGTGAAGAGGCATTATTTTATGCCGTCCAAATTCCTTTCTTGATAGCAGCACATCGCCAACCACGACCACCATCCTGCCACCTATGGCCAGTTTTTTATAGCATTCTTTCCATACCTTGTCAAGCTCATTCAAAAAGATTTCATAATCATCAATATGTCCGAGTTGATTATCGTGCTCATTATACCTTTTGAGGTTCCAGTAAGGCGGTGATGTAAGCACAAGGTGAACGGAATTGTCTGGTATCTGTGAGAGATCTCTTGCGTCTCCCACGTAAATCTTATGATGTGTTTGAAGATTATTAACAAGATTCTGTATAACGGCAAGTTCGAGTTTGTCCTTTGCCAGCGTTGGAATTCTCTTGTCTAAACTTTCAGTATTTGTAATAATCATCCTCGAATCAACATAAAATATAGAATATCGTTTGCAATGTATTTCGTTTAGAAAGATTTTATCTGCGCATCGGATGAATGCGCCTTCGGAGTCTTAAAAAGCAGATTATAATCGCGCTTGGAATTAAACGGCGGATCGAGATAGATGAGTTCAACAGACTCCGCCGCAATATGATCGCGCAAGATATGCAGGGTATCTCCGAAGTTGAGTTTATTCATGGATGCAAAGATACGGAGCAAATATAGAAGCTGCGTCCGAATATTTACTTATTCACAATTTTCCCACAATCTGATGGGCACCTATTGCGAAAAGGAGAAAAAGTCCGTATCTTTGCATTATGAAATTCAACGCCATATTGGTACATGAGAGCCGGCTAATTGCCGGCTCTTTGGTTTCTAAAGGGAATGTGTGCGCGCGAACAGTGATATGTTTGATTTGTAAAGACTTACAGGGGGCGTTTTCCGAAAACCAACGAGAAAATATGTACCTGTTTTATTATAGATTTCTGCCACAGAAATGACATTGCAACTAAACCGCAGTCAGGTTGAGGAACTTCGCTTACTTATCCGCGAGGCTTCGGAGCGGAAGCGAACTTCGTCCTTCGTTATCGAAGGTCCACATCTTCTTGAGCGAGCTTTTGAAAGTGCTCCCCAGAGGATCAAAGAAATAATATTCACTGAAGGCGCACTTGCAGCAAATCCTGCAATAGTACTTCGCGCAGCAAAGAAAAAGATTACTTGCTATCAGGTTTCTGCAAAATTTGCCGAGCGCATTTCCGATACAAAAGCGCCGCAAGGGATTTTCGCCGTGGTTTCATTTCCGCAACAAGATGAAGCTCTTCCAAATAATGGAATCCTAATCGCCTTAGATGGTGTACAAGATGGGGGGAATGTTGGCACGATCATTCGAACTGCAGCGTGGTTCGGCATTAAACGAGTTCTTCTGAGTACTGAATGTGCTGATCCATATTCTCCGAAAGTTTTGCGCGCAACGCAAGGAGAAATATTTAGTGTGTCAGTGGGAGATCGTGGGGGTCTTCTCCAAAATGTTGTATCTTTGCAGAAGAAAGGATTTCAGATCATTGCTGCTACTCTGGAAACCTCGGCGTGTTTACTATATAAGATGGCATTCGCGCCAAATACCATACTTGTTTTTGGAAGCGAAGCTCATGGAATCAGTCGAGACATTTTGAGCATTGCAGACGGGCAGATAATTGTGCCGAAGTTCGGACAAGGAGAATCGTTAAACGTTGCAAGCAGCGTGGGAATCATACTTTCAGAGGTAATGCGAAAACGCGGTGGGTGAATGTGATGAAACAGAAGTATTAAATCGTGTTCATATTGATACAGAAAGTGTAACGTTTTAAAGAGATTGAAGTATATAATATTAAGAGAATGTCATACACCTTTTGAATGAAACGTTCTTTGTTAAGGGGTTTGGTACATAACTTGCTGCGACAATGAAAACGTTATATAAGTAAGAGGTTATGACATTTGATAACAACTAATACATGCATGCCGGGAGGCGGGCAATATGAAGACAACAAAAGTAGGACAACCGGGAACACCGCAGGAGCAAGCTCAGGAATTTTTGCAGAAGGCTTATCGTCTGCAAATGTCAGGACACTTGCAAGAAGCGATCGAAAATTACAAAGCGTCGATCGCCATTATTCCAACAGCTGAAGCACATACTTTTTTAGGATGGGCACACAGCTTCTTGGGAGATTACGAACAGGCAATCGAAGAATGCAAGACCGCTATATCGATCGACCCTGAATTTGGTAATCCCTATAATGATATTGGCGCTTACCTTATTCAAAAAGGTACTGCCGATGAAGCGATACCATACTTGGAACTTGCAATGAAAGCTAAACGCTATGCAACGCCTCATTTCCCGCACTATAATCTCGGCAGAATTTTAGAGCGTAGAGGTGATTGGTTTGAAGCGCTTACCGAATATGAAGAAGCTCTTGAGATGGAGCCAGGCTATACATTAGCAAAAGATGCCTACTATCGCTTAATGGCATTAATGAACTAAGAAATATATAAATTAAAGATGCTGTAATGTTTGAAGAAGTATTGCAGCATTTTTTATGTGTTTGGTGGTTAAATAGAACGAACATTCTTGTTCGTCAATATTGTTTGAATTTCTGCTTGCCGGTCAAGATTGTCCGGCCTACTCAATAAAATTATGAATAGAAGAGAATTTATCCAAACTGCCTGCCTAAGCGGAATCGGAATTGTCGCCGGAACAAGCATCATAAATGCTTTAGGAATTCAGACTCTGAAGGCTACTCCGCGACCGGGCGTATTCCATGGTAATCGGGAGATCCCCATTCTTTTAGCAGATACTCCTGAACTGCAAACGGTCGGCGGTGCGTATCATTTTGAGATCGAAGAATTAGAGAAGCACATTCTCATCGCCCACACCGGAGAAGATACGTTCGTGGCTGTTGATATAAAATGTACTCATAAAGGCTGCGATGTGAAGTATGAAGAGGGAAAAGGTACGCCCATGTTCGTATGTCCTTGCCACGATTCCAGATTTGATATGACTGGTGTTCCAAAGAGCGGTCCGGCAAAGAAACCTCTCGGAACTTATAAAACATCATTTAAAGATGGTGAACTAACGATTCATGTACCCCTTGATGATGATTCATCGGGTATGCCGAAGGATTCTACCCTGAAGATGACGAAAGACTCTACAAAAAAGAAATAAAGCGAATTTTTCACTTGTCATTCTGAGCGCAGCGAAGGATCTCAAGTTTTCATTTATCGTCAAGGATAAGATTCTTCGTTCCGCTTTGCTCCACTCAGAATGACCTATGACATCTTTGACCTCTCCCCGCTCTCTGTCGGGTCACTTCATAACAAGAAATGCACGTGGTCAAGCAACATAGGATGACATTAAAACGGAGATTAAGTAAGTATGAAGTCAGAAGTCAGATTTATTTGTTCTGCTTTCTGATTTTTTCATATTTCATATTTTCCTAAGTGCGCACATCCGATGATATTGTCGAACGGGTTCGTAATGCCATCAGCATCGTTGATGTCGTAAGCGAGCATGTTCGTTTACGAAAGCGGGGGCGCAGTCATATTGGTTTATGTCCTTTTCATACTGAGAAAACTCCATCGTTTAATGTCGTTGAAGATAAAGGCATTTTCAAATGCTTCGGCTGCGGCGAAGCAGGCGATGTGTTCAGCTTCGTGATGAAGATCGAAGGACTGACTTTCCCTGAAGCATTAGCAAAACTTGCAAAACAAGCCGGCATTGATTATTCACCCCAACAACGGATGGGCGAACAATCTTCCGAAGATAAAGCTGAGCCTCTTATCGGCGCTTGCCGGGAGTTCGCTGCATTTTGCTATCGTGCATTGCGAGCCGATCATGGAAGCAGTGCAATGAAATATTTGCTCGATCGGGATTTTAGTGAAGAAATATTAAAAAAATTCGGAGTCGGTTTTGCACCTGATGGAAATTCATCGTTCTTACATTCGCAGGAAATTTCGGACAAGACACTTCAAATTTATGATCAGGCAGGCATTATCTCAAGGAGTGAAAATGGCGAATATTACGATCGCTTCCGCAATCGCGTAATTTTCCCGATCATCAATCAAACCGGGCGTATCGTCGGTTTTGGCGGAAGAATCCTTCCCGGTATGAATAAAGAGCTTGCAAAATATGTGAACTCACCCGAAACGCCGGTCTATCACAAATCCCATATACTCTACGGACTTTTTCAGGCAAAAGAATCTATTCGTAAACTTGACTATGCGATTATGGTTGAGGGATATGCCGATGTGCTCGCTGTCTCGCAGGCCGGCTTCGAAAATGTGATCGCTGCTGCAGGAACGTCACTAACAATTGATCAGCTAAATCTCCTTCGCAGATATACAAAGACAATTGTTTTACTTTTTGATGCCGATCTTGCTGGGAAAAATGCAGCGCTTCGCGGAATCGAACTCGCTCTTGCTGCTGATTTTGATGTAAGTTGTATTGTTCTTCCTGTCGGAGAAGATCCTGATTCTTATCTCCGTAAAGAAGGTGCAGAAGGATTTGAGCGACAACTTGCACAAAAAATTTCGTTCATCGAGACGAAGGCGCGGCTCTTAAAGGAGCAGGGTTTATTTGATTCACCCGAAGGCGCAGCACGGGCAATACGCTCACTTGTTGAGACAATTGCAAAAGTCCCGGACGCAATTAAGCAAGAACTCTATATCCGCCGCATTGCCGAGAGATTCCAACTCATGGAATCAACGCTGCTTACAGAATTACGAAAGATCACCGGACGCGAACGCCGCGAAGATGTACGTAAAAGAGTGGAAAGTAGTCAGCGTGAAGAAATTACTTCACAGCAAGAAAAGGAATTTGCCTCACACATCATAGATATTCCGCCTTCAAGAGCTGAACTGGAGCTGCTTCGCACATTCCTCGAAAATACAGGAGTTGCGTATAAAGCAATCATCGAGATCGACTTCGATATTTCACTCATTGAGCATGAGTATGTAAAGTCAATCATCTTTACATGTATTCGTTCTTATGAAGAAAATGGGGAAGCCCCAACTGTTGCAATTCTCTTAGAGGCATTTCGTGATGATGACGCAGTCCGCAAACTTATTATTGATACCTCCATTGCAGTCGAGAAGATTAGCGAAGAATGGGAGAATGCTGAACTTAGCACGATCCAGATAGAAGAGAAACTCGCTCAGTCTGCACATCAAAGCGGAGTGCTGATCATGTCTGATGTACTTGAAAAAAGATTTGGCAAACTTCAGCAGGATATTCGTCAGGTGAAAGATGAAATTGAGGTCAGCAAGATTATGGAAGATATTCTTGCAACAGCACAACAGATAAAGGACTTGAAAACGTTGAGAATGCGTCAGGCTCTATAAATTACTTCCCTCGTCCAATTTTTTCCTTTGCAATCTCTTTGATCACTCGAATAAAAGAGAGATTCTCGGCTTGGGGATGCTGCTTGATCCAGGCGGATTTCATCACGAAAAATGTGCCCGCACCGATCATGGAGATGGGAAGCAAGAACATGCTCATAATACTATTATAAAAACCTTCGGAAAGCTTTTGTCCTGCTTGCGTCATGGATTCCTTACACATTGGGCAGGATTGGGCAAAAGAAGAACTGGCCGTGAAAATAACGGCTATCGCTGCAAGAGAGAAAAATATTTTTGTAAAGTTTTTCATAATAATATTAAACACTCCTTAATCCGGATATAATCCCGAACCAAGTTGCAATCCTCCTGCCCATAATGCTTTTGAACGCGGATAAAACCATGCAGGAAAAAGAGCATTGAAAGGTCCCCAGATAGCGATCTGCGTAGCTATACTCCATGCAAAAAAATGATTTGTTAGGAGGTAGCCGGTTATGAAAAGAATTTCGGTCAGAAAAATATTGATATACATTGCAACAATATATTCTCCCGCTTCACGTTCGTATTTTACTCCGCAATTCGGGCAATGGTCATTCATCTTGAAATACGTGCGAAACATCTTTCCATGTTTACATGCAGGGCAAATTCTTTTCATACCGCAGGAAAATACTTCTCCAAAACTCTGCACGCCCTGATATTCCTCTTTCATACAACTTGCGGAAAAATTTGATACAGCAGGAGATAGATTATCACGCCAGTCACCGATACATAAAGCCATATAGGATACGCATACTTCACGATCTTCTTATGCCTTATATCATCACGCTTAAGCCCTCTGCCAAGTGAGATAGTTGCAAATACCGGAACGGTAATGGCGAGCAAAACATGGCTTATCAGAAGAGTAAGATAGATGGGCTTGAACCATGTCGGCTCTTTGAACGTCACGCTCAGGACGTTATAATGATAAATGACGTAGCAAATAAGGAAAGCGATGGAAACACAAAATGCTGCGATCATAACCTTCTTATGATTTTCGATCCTTCGGTGCTTTATCTGATTGCGCCCGATAAGCAAAAGAACTGTTGCCGTGGCATTGAGCGATGCGTTGACTAAAGGTAGATCGTAAACAGTCATGAATTAGTGTTTTTCTTCTCTCATCAAATCGCCAATATCGGCAAGCACTTTAGCCTGCGCATCATCGGCAGTGCCGTCATAGTAGGCGCGGATGACTCCGTTGCGATCAATAAGAACTAAGCGCTCGCTATGCAAGATCGGCTCTTTCGTATCGACATTCGCTGAATCGACTGTTAACTTGAATCCGTCTTTTGCAAGCGTATAGATGGTTGAAACAGGTCCTGTAAGAAATGACCACGTTTTGGTATCGGCGCCATTTTGCTTTGCATACTCAGTGAGTATTTCCGGCGTATCGGTATTCGGATCGACGCTGATACTGACAAGCTGCACCTGAGTTTTCGTCTTTGAAAGCGATTGCTGCAAACTTGCCATTCTTTGTGTAAGCATCGGGCATGTGCCTTCGCAATTAGTAAAGATCATATCGGCAACCCATATCTTGCCTTTAAGATCTTTCAGCGAAAGCGGAGTCTTATCCTGTTTGGTAAGTGTGAAGTCCGGGACGATGCCAAGGGCTGAAAGTGTCCGAGTCGGTGTTTTCAATTCCTGCGAGCGTAGCCAATCATTAAGAGCATAGATCCCTATACCTATAAGGGCGACGGCAAGAACAGTCCAAAGAATTCGCTGAGTAGTTTTTGTATCGGGCATGAGCAATTAAACAAAATTCCTATGGAGAAAGTTGGAAGGTGAAGACAATGAAGTTACTCAAGCATAGTAAAATGAAAATCAACAAAAGAGCCGCTATCAATGAGAATAATTTTGGGATCAGAATTATCACTTGTTGCAGAGAATGTAAATATCCCTGTTACAAGACCGTTAATGGTGTCAAATTGCGTAAGGTGCAATTTCCCACGATGAAGTGAATCTGTTGACCAAGAACCATTATCTGAAACTTGCGCAAAGGAACCTACAAGGGGACCTAAGTCAAAAAAACCTGTGTCGTGACAGTGTGTTAACTGGAGATTTATTCTATCATTTAATGTCCAATTTGAACCGTTTAAGCTTAGAACAGAATCATGTCTGGAGTAATAACCACGGAGGAGTTCAACTGCCGGATCACCTCCTTTTATACTATCCGGAATAAACATCTTCTTATCATTTAAAAAATAACGGATAAATCCATTGCTTTGAAGTTCACCATGATAATTAAAGCTAGGATTGTAATTGCAGGATGAAAATAGCCCTATGATCGCAATAAAAGCAATTGATAAAAAGAATAGTTTTTTAAGAAGGATTTGATTCATGATTTATTTACCAAATTCGATTGTATCAATCCAAGGTTTCGCAAGTAAAATCAAGCGGCAACCTGTCTTCTTGAAGATTTCGTTACTTGTTCAACGGTGAGCTTCATTCCAAAAGTTCTTAAGAGAGCGTCAATATTACCAAGTTTCGGATTTCCTTTTGCTGAAAGTGTTCGGTAAAGATTTTCTCTGTTTAACCCGGTTCGTTTAGCAAGAGATGAAAGACCTCCGTTTGCTTTTGCAACACGTCCGAGAGCTGTCAGAAAAATACTCGGGTCATCATCTTCGAAGGAAATTTTTAAATAAGCAAGCGCTTCTTCAGGTTTTTTCAACTCCTCAAGTAATTCCTCTTCATAACTTACCGACATTTTACGGTTATGTATTTTCTTCGTATTCATTCCAATATCCCTTTGCTAATTTAATATCTTTTGATTGCGTACTCTTATCTCCACCTAAAAGCAAGAGAACAACTTTCTTTCCCTCCAATCCATAATAAACACGGAGCCCGCGTCTTAAATGAAAACGAAGTTCATAGACTCCATCCCCTAAAGATTTCATATCTCCAAAATTACCTTTCTCTACACGGTCAAGGCGGTTTCGGATAATGGCACGGTCATCAATTTGCAATTTGCGTAACCAATCGCTAAAGGGTTTGCGCCCTCTTGACGTGACGAATAGCTGTAAATCGCGCGGTTGAAGCTCCAATTCTATATGTAGCTTTAATACTACAACTACAGTGTATGTATTTCAGTTCTCGTGTTTGATATTTACCTCTTACCCATACACTAACGCCACAATACATACCCAGAGAATAATCATCAGATAATGCCAATTGAGTGCATTGGCAAAGCCGACCTTGAGACCTGAAGCCGCAGGGAATTGCTTTGCTTTATTTGCAAAGCGGAAAAGGGCATAGATCCCTCCGATAAAATGTGCAAGGAAGGTTGTCATAAGGATATAATACATTCCGCCGAAGACTGTGCTCATAGTCACTCCACCGGCGATAAGCCTCCAATATTCCATCCCTAATGCGAAAACAAAAAGAATACAGAGCACTGCACTTGTGAGAACAAGAGTATGGAATTTACTGAAATCCCCACGTCGCAAATATTTTCGTGCAACAATAAGAAAAACCATAGATGCAAGTATCGTCAGGCATTCCGGAAGCATGTTCATCAGAGTCATTGCCGGAGTCCCTGTTGGCGGCCAAATATCGTTATTGCCGCGAAGTACAAAATAGCCGCCGAAAATTCCTACAAAGAGCATTATTGTCAGCGCGATATAAAGCGTAAAAGCTAATCGCTTCGAACTGACGATCTCTTTTCCGTCATGAGTGGAATCGGCAAGTCCGGGTCGCTCGATAATGAGTGTTTGCATAGTTTAGAGTTTCGGAAAAATAATAATATAGACGACGGAAATTGCGATGATTGCTGTGATAGTCCCGACCAGAAGCATTAGCATTTTCCTATTCTTTGGTCGTGTATTATGCGATGTGCGAATTTCGGTTTGTACCATTTGTGTTTTCATATTTTAAATCAAAGTAAGACGGGCGGACTAAGAGTCCGCCCCACTAAAGGTAAAATCATTACATCTTATCTATAATCATTAGCAGCAGCAGCACCGGTAAATAAATTATCGATGCGAAAAGCATTTGCCTTGCTGATGTGTTAGTGCGTTTAATAGCTACCATTACACCTGAAGCAAGAAATCCTAATCCCAGAACGAGTGCTCCGATGAAATAAACTTCTCCTGTTAACCCGAGTCTTGTCGGGAATAAACTGATCGGCACAAGTGCGACAAGATAGATCACCGATTGATGCGCTGCTGAAAGTCCTTCCGGTTCGATCACTGTCAGCATCGGAAATCCTGCGCGGGCATAGTCCTTGCGGTACATCCATGCAATTGCAAGGAAATGCGGTATCTGCCATAAAAATAAAATTGCAAAAAGCGTCCAGCCGCGCAGATCAATATTTCCTGTGACAGCAACCCAGCCGATCAAGATCGGTATTGCACCCGGAAATGCTCCGATGATCGTGGATAGCGATGTATATCTTTTTGACGGCGTATAGACGAATAAATAACCGACAAGTGTTCCGATAGCAAGCAGCGCCGAGATCGCATTTACTGCAAGCAGTAAGTAAGTTGTTCCGAGGATGGAAGTCACGACTCCGAAAATCAAACCGGATAACGCCGAAACTCTGCCTGCAGGAAGCGGGCGTTTTTCCGTTCGATGCATTTGTGAGTCGATCTTCATCTCGAGAACTTGATTCAGCGCACCTCCGCCTGCGGTGACAAGACCAGTGGCTATAATAGTATGAAGAAGCAGGATGAAATTAATCGGACCGCTTGTAGCAAGCCAGAATGCAGTAACCGTGGTGATGAGCGAATAAAACCCAATTCCCGGCTTCGAAAGATCAAAGTAATCGCGCATCACCGATTTGAAATCGGCGCGTGGAATTTGAGTTGTTGCGATCGCTTGTTCCATAATTTTTTTTCTTTGGCAGTGGCCTACACTAATTCTCTGCCATTACCATTTCTTTAAAGAGGATGGCATTTTTACTCTGCTCAGTTTTTTTCGTCAAATGCCTGACCCTCACAGCCAGTACAAACTGCGAAGCAAGCACTGCTGCGCCGCCAACGACGTGAAGTGATGTCCAGTTCGGTTCTTTCTCAGTTAATATCGTTAAGGCTCCAAGAGTTATTTGCATGACGACTAAAAGCATTCCCGCAATTGCCGGCATTTTAAAAGATGGATGTTCTTTTGAAGCTTTGAGTGCAAAATATGCCGTCGTAAAAATCAATATTGCAACAACGAATGCCCAAGTGCGATGAGCGAAATTAAGCGTAACGCCGACTGAAGTAAAATCCGGAAAAATATTTCCGTTTGCTAATGGCCAAGTAGGGATTGCAAGTCCGGCATTGAGATGCCTCATAACTGCACCCAATAAAAGCTGAGCGAAGATTGCTCCAACTGTAAAAGCAGTTAATTTTTGCAAGCGATCAGATGTCCTATTTGTCGTCTTCGTCACATCATCATTCCAAGACTTTGAAGTAACCATAGAAAGTGCAACGGTCAGACAAAACGTGATCTGTGCTAATGAAGCATGAGCAGTTGAAACATACCATGGAAGAAGCATCTTGACGGTAACTCCTCCGAGAATGCCTTGCACGATCACAGCTACAAGCGCTATCCACCCGAGTTTCTGTACCCATTTACGCGATTCTTTGCGCCATAACCAAACGGCAAGGATCAAAATACAAAATCCGACGATCGAAGCATAATATCGATGGCCATGTTCATAAAAAATATTTCCCACCATCATGTGAAACGGGAAAGTAAACATATTGTAGCCATAGGTTGTCGGCCAATCGGGCACAGATAATCCTGCCTCATGGCTTTTTACTAATCCTCCGACAAAGATAAGCGGAAACGTAATGCAGGAAGTAAAGAAGGCAAAGCGATGAAGCCAAGGATTCGGGGTTCGAGTATCTGGTGTCGGATATTGGGGTTTCATTGGATTCCCTGAAACAGAGAATCGGCGGGCGCGGTTCGGTTTTATGAAAAGCCCTATATGACCTATAGGTCACAACGGACTTATTCAAATAGAAAATAAAAAAAATGGCGCAATTTCTTGCGCCACCTTAGAGAGAGAAACTTATGAAATAAGATTATGCCTTCACTTCACCCCAGCCCGGAGGCGGCATATTTTGCGGATAGTAATCCATTCCTTCAGGGCAATCCGGCGCACTGTATTCATAGGGTCCGCGGAACACATGCGGCATTTCGGAGAAATTGCCGTGGGGAACAGGGTAGGCAACAGTCCATTCAAGCGTGTTTGATTGCCATGGATTAATATCTGCGACCTTACCTCTGAACATGCTCCAGAAGAAATTAAAGATAAAGATCAGTGTTGAAAATCCAAGTATAAAAGCGCATACGGTCATGAAGGCATTCATTCCCTGAAAACGTACAAGATGTGGGTATTGAGTATAATCATATATGCGGCGCATCATCCCGCCGATTCCCAAAATATGCATCGGGAAAAATACTCCGTTGAATGAAAGAAAAGCCATCCAAAAATGGATCTTGCCAAGCTTTTCACTGAGCATTCTCCCGAACATTTTCGGATACCAGAAATAAATACCTGCGAAGATCGAGAAGACCGAGCCGCCGAAAAGTACGTAGTGAATATGCCCGACGATAAAATATGTATCGTGGATGAAAATATCAACGGGCGTTGAAGCCATAAATATTCCCGATAAGCCGCCGATGACAAACATGGTTACGAACCCAATTGCAAAAAGCATCGAAGTCGTAAATTTAATATTACCTCCCCATATCGTGCCCATCCAATTGAACGTCTTAATTGCCGATGGTACCGCTATAAGCATTGTTGAAAGCATGAACGTTGTTCCGAGTGTCGGATTCATTCCCGATTGGAACATGTGATGACCCCAGACGAAAAATCCGAGCACTGCAATTCCGGCAATAGCCAGAACCATTGCCTTATACCCGAAGATTGGCTTTCGAGAGAAATTCGAAAGAATATCAGATGCAATACCCATTGCCGGTAAGATCATGATATATACTTCAGGATGACCGAAGAACCAGAATAGATGCTGCCACAAAAGAACCTGTCCACCGCCGGCATGTCCTGTAAGCGGCGCTCCCGCAGAGAGTAAGCCTGTAGGAATAAAAAAGCTTGTGCCGATCGTACGATCAAAAAGAAGGAGAATTAAAGCCGATGCAAGAACGGGCACTGCGAGCAATAATAAAATCGCAGTGATAAAGATCGCCCAAATAGATAGTGGTAAACGGAACCACGACATTCCCGGACAGCGCATATTCACGACGGTTGTAATATAATTTATCGCTCCGAGAAGTGATGAGATACCGGAGAAGAGCAAGCTTATCAGCCATAAATTCTGCCCCCAGATAACGCCGGAGTAATCGGGCACTGCTGAAAGTGTCGGGTATCCTGTCCATCCACCCGATGCTGCGCCTCCTTTTACGAAGAAAGCAGTAAGCATGATTAATCCAGCAAGGACTGCCATCCAGAACGATGCCATGTTCAATTTCGGAAATGCCATATCACCGGCTCCGATCTTCAAAGGGATCAGGAAATTCGCAAAGGTACCCATCAGGAATGGCATGACTGCAAAGAAGATCATGAACGTTGCATGCATTGTGAATGCGGAATTGTAGAAATTATCAAGCATTCCGTACATTCCCGTATCTTTATTGAAATCGAAACTCGTTTTGCCAAAGATCAACGAGAAAAATTTGGCGAAGAACTGGAAAAATCCACTTTGATGGTCTGGAAAGCCCAGCTGCAAACGAACTATCAAAGCCAACATACCACCTATCAGCAAAAAGAACATGCTGAAAAATAAGAACTGCTTCCCGATCATTTTATGATCGGTCGAGAATAGATATTTACGGACAAAGTTCGGCTCGTGATGTGCATGACCGGCATGTCCGTTATGTGAAGCTTTCTTGATCTCAGCTGGTAATATGATCGTTGACATATTTTCCTTATGATTCCTTTTATGTGGTAAAAATTATTTTGCTTTCGTTGTATCCGCCGTTGGTGCTGCTGACGGTGTTTCAGGTGCAGGAGCCTGTGATTTAAGCCATCGTGCAAGCGAATCCGGGCTGACGATATGTACGTAGCCCATCATGCGGTAATGCTGCGCTCCGCATAGCTCGGCACATGCTATATTAAAATCTCCCATCGTCGTAGGATGTATCCATACGGCAGTCTGCATTCCGGGTACGGCGTCCTGTTTGATTCGGAATTCCGGCACGAAGAAACTATGGATCACATCCTGTGCCTGCAATTTGATCTGCACCGGCTGATCGTATGCTAAATATAATTGATTGATCGTTGTCACATCATCGGGCGTATCAAACTTTCCGTCTGGTCCGGGATACGCAATATCCCATTGGAATTGGCGCGGCTTGATGCGAATGACCGGAGCATCTTTCGGAAATTTTGCAGGATCGCGAATCTCCGACCATAGCGAATTACTAAAGATCGCAAGGAAGACAAGTATTACCGCCGGTACGATCGTCCATGCTATTTCAAGTTTGTTATTGCCATGAGTATAGAGTGCTTTGCGTTCTGGCTTATGACGGTATTTGAAGAGAAAATACAAGATTCCGAACTCAACAAGAACGAAGACGATCATCGTGATCCATAAGATCATATTGAACATATCGTCGATCTTCGGCGCATACGTAGAGTTAGATGAGGGTAACCAGAAATTATCGTAACGGCTCTTCGTAACACTCTTGGAAACATGCGGATTCATTCCTACCGTGATATAAAAATAAATGCCAAGAGCAACTGCTGCTATAACGGCAATGGTAAGAAATATATTAAATCTCTTGGAAGTTGAATTATTTTCGCTCATTGAATCTCCGGATATGCAGAAGAAGGTAATAGAACAATGACAATTTCTGTAAAGGAGAAGGCGGGCATTTACTGCCCGCCTTCGAAAAAAAAATTATTGCGGCTTCAATGTGAAATCCGCTGTCTTTGAATCTTTTGCTGCGACAGTTACTTTCATATCGACCGTTTCGCCTTTTCCGTCAAGGGTTTCATGCCAAGCTGTTACTGTGTAATCACCCGGCGGAACGCCTTTGATCTCAAACTTTCCATCTTTGCCTGTTACAGCGAAGAAAGGATGATTTAGTACGCCTGCATAGCAATTCATCCAGCCATGTACGTCGCACTTGATCGGAACCATGACTTCAACCTTATCCATCGAGCGTTCTTTTGCAGATGCTCCTGCGGGCTGACCTTCATTGAACTGTTCGTTCTTTTCGCCATGTGCATGGATGTTATGAAGAGTCTGATCTGAATTTACGATGCTGATCTTCTGACCGACCATTACTCCGAATACATGCGGCTCATACTGGCAGCCATGTTGGTCAAGTTTTTGTACTGTTGTCGGAGCAGCATAAGTTTTTCCGCCTAAACCATCTTTAATATAGACGAAAGTGTTTGCAACTTCATTGCCACTTCCAACCATCCAATGATCTTCCATCGCTCCGCTCGGATGAGCAGTTTTGCAGACAGGATCGGCTTCCATTTTAATAGGCTTGTTATCAGGAGCTTTGCCATCGAGCTTTACAGTGCCCATGATCGTAGCACCATTTGCCATATCAACCGTAGCAGCGCCGCCTGCGGTCGTCTTATCTGTTGCATCTTCTTCATCTTCATCCTTTTTCTTTCCGCCGCAGCTAACGAGAACAACAACGAGGAGAAGAGAAAGTAAATAGGAGAGTTTACGTAAAGTATTAGTAGTATTCATTTTAAAATATATATAATTTAATCAAAATTTCGGGTACAATGAGTATTGCCTTACAAAAATACGGAGATTTTCGCTCCTGAATAAGTTTTTCGCGTTTCGGACGTGTTTTGCACGAAATCTAATTCTATTTGTTATTGAACTATGAAATGCCTAACCAGAAATATTCTCTCGAAGAAGCATACCAATATTGCCGCAAAATAGCACTGGGGCATTATGAAAATTTCCCTGTTGGTTCTGTTCTTATACCGAAAAACAACCGTCAACATTTTTATGCACTCTATGCATTTATGCGCACGGCAGATGATTTTGCCGATCTGCCCGATCGCCCCAAACAAGAACGTCTTGAGCTTTTAGCTGACTGGCGGCGTCAATTAGATGAAGTTTCTTCTGAAGACGAACCTAAAAATCCAATCTTTCTTGCTTTACGTAATACTATTACCCAGTGCAAGTTACAGACAGCGCCATTATACCGGCTTCTTGAAGCGTTCGAATTCGATGCAAAAGGTGAGGTTGTTTTTGAAACATTCGACGATCTCAGGTGGTACACTTCAAGGTCTGCTGATCCTGTAGGCGAGCTTGTTCTGGCCCTTTTTGGGTATAGAGATGCTTATCGAATAAAGCTTTCGAATGAAATTTGCAGCGCTCTCCAACTGCTTAATTTTGTTCAGGATATAAAGGTAGATGTTGCCAATAAGCGCTATTATTATCCTAAGGAGGATTGCAGGATTTTTGGGATTGATTTTGAAATAGATACTATTAATTCTGACAAACTCAGCCTTGTATCGCTTTTCGAACTTGAACGGGTCGAAGCTTTATTGGACAGGGGGGCGCTCTTAGCTGAATCTGTTTCGGGCAGACTGCGTTATGAACTCAGGGCAATTGTTCACGCAGCGAGAAAAATGACTCTAAAGATTCGAAAGCTTGATGGTAACAGTTATTTAACACGGCTCAAGCTCTCAAAATGGGAACATTTGTCGGTGCTTTTGCAGTCTATAATAAGGTAGCAACCGGTAGACGCAGGCTTCAGCCTGTCCCTACCGTATAGCGGAACGACGATTAACGCAAGACGAATCACGATTCACAATGATCGATAAAGTATCTCGTAACTCAGAACTTCTTATAGAAGAAAACCTTACGCCTGAAGGTGGCGGCAAGAGTAATTTCTTCTATTCGTTCTCGTTCCTGCCGAAAGACGAGCGGATGGCGATGCGATCGGTCTATGAGTTTTGCCGCTATACCGATGATCTTGTTGATGAAGATATTCCTCTGGATATTCCGGGAATAGATTTTAAGAAAGAAGCTGCTATAGAAAAGAAACGGGTTCGTTTAAATTGGTGGCGCGCTGAAGTTGATAAATGTTATGCCGGCAAATCTAAGCATCCGATACTTTTTAGTCTGCATAAAGTTATTTCGCGTTTCAAGATCCCGAAACAATATTTCCTGACGCTAATCGATGGCGTTGAAATGGATCTGGTCAAAGACCGCTATGAAAGTTTCGAAGAATTAAAAGAATATTGTTATGCCGTTGCGAGTATTGTCGGACTTATAACCATAGAAATTTTCGGTTATAAATTCGAGAGCACGAAGGAATATGCTGTTGATCTTGGTATTGCTTTGCAACTGACGAATATTCTGCGCGATGTAAAAAAAGACGCTTCGATGGGAAGAATTTATCTTCCGCAAAAAGATATGCGCCGCTTCGGAGTCACCGAGCATGATATTCTTTCCGGCAATTACAACTTGCCCTTCATCAGTCTTATGAAATACGAAACTGCACACGCACGAAAGTATTTTCGTCAGGCACGAATGAAACTTGGCAAGCATGAGCGCTTCACCTTATTTGCCGCTCAGATCATGGATGCGATCTATTTCCGTTTACTCCGCAAGATCGAACTTGCCGAGTTTAATGTCTTCCAAAAGCGCATCACCGTCTCGACTCCGCATAAAGTTCTTATCGCTTTCCGCTTCTGGATGAGCAGCGTGATATTCAGGGAACGGGGTAGTTAAGCGGTCGTAATAATCAATAAGCAATGGTTCAGAACTTTAGACATCCTGGTCTTACCAGTTTCCTATCCTTATGCCCGCACCAAAGAATAGAATCGCGATACCAAGGATGGTGATCGTGATGATATGCCAGGCAAGGAAGACCATATTCTCTTCTTTTAGTTTATTTATAAGTCGAATACGTGCGTGAGCGGCAATAACGACCGTCAAAAGCAAAAGAATTATCTTGAGTGCAATAAAGGTATGTTGGGAATAGGCAAAATCGAACACCTCAAAAAGATTGTCAACATAATAATATGCCAGCCATAACCCTGTTATGATTTGCAATAATAATGCAGGAATTCCTATTTTCTCATACCTGGATTCAAACTGATGTAATAATTCAGGGTCACGAAGTTTCAAAGCTCTCGGAAGAATTGTGATCGCAAGGATAAGGTGACCACCTACCCAAATAGAACTACCTATAAGGTGGAGCACGAGCATGAGTTTATATGCCATATTCGTTTCTCCTATTTATTTGGCTATCCATTTTCTTCTGAGAGTCATTAGTACATCAAATATTTTCAAAATACATTACTTTGACACTGAATTCGTTTCTTTCTTGAGCGAAAATCCCATACCTAATCCGACAACAAAGATAACAAGCACAACAGCTCCGATCGCAAATAGTGTATCACCGGGCACGCGGAGCCAACGCAAGGTAGCCATGAGATCGGTTTGCAAAAACTCTGAACTACGAGCGTACCAGTATCCATACTCGACCGAGGCCCAGGTCTGACGCAAGCCTACAGGCAACAGAGAGAAAACAACCATGACAAATAAACCTATATTGATAGCCCAGAAGGAAAATTTGAGCGGTCCTTCTTTCCAGTTATGCTCCGGGCGCAATGCACGAAGACAAAAGAGCATGAGTCCGATGCCAAGCATGCCATACACTCCGAAAAGAGCAGCATGAGCATGTACAGGGGTCGTGTTCAGCCCTTGCATATAATAGAGTGCGATTGGTGGGTTGATCATGAATCCGAATATTCCCGCGCCTACCATGTTCCAAAATGCAACGGCAACAAAATAGTAGATGGGCCACTTATAATTTTGTACCCAGGTAGATGCTTTAGAAAGCTTGAGGTTCTCCCATGCTTCGAAAGCGACAAAGCTCAGGGGCACAACTTCAAGTGCACTGAATACGGAGCCAAAAGCAAGGACAAGCGTCGGTGTTCCGCTGAAATAGAGATGATGGAGCGTTCCGATTATTCCTCCTGCCAAGAATATCGCTGAGGAAAGAAGAGATGCACTTCCAGCAGTTTTCAAGCTGATCAATTTCAGCCGTGCAAAGAGGAATGCGATCACCACGGTGGCAAACACCTCAAAGAACCCTTCAACCCAAAGATGAACTACCCACCAGCGCCAATACTCTGCAATTGCAAGGTTCGTATGTTTACCCACACCGAAGGCTGCACTATAGAATCCGGCAATAGCTATTGCCGAAATAAGGAACAGTGTCAAGATCGTACGCTGCTCATCTTTACGCTTGAGAGCAGGCATGATTGCACGGGCTACCAAATAAAGCCATAGTAGCAAACCGGCAAAAAGTGCGATCTGGAATATCTTGCCCAGATCGATATATTCAAATCCGCTATGCCCAAAAAGAAATAACATATTGTCCGGAAGCATATGCATGATGCTCAACCATTCGCCTGCCATCGAACCGAGAACAACTACCAGCAGAGCACCAAAAAGCATGTTCACTCCAAGACGTTGCCCCTTGGGTTCGAACCCACCGACGGCAGGAGCAATATAGAGTCCTGCAGCCAGCCATGCCGTCGCTATCCAAAAAATTCCTAACTGCGTATGCCATGTTCGTGTAATCGAGTATGGCAAAATTTTCGCAAGGGGCAGACCGTAGAAAGCGCTTCCCTCAACCCCATAATGTGCAGTAATGACGCCCATCAATATCTGCAAGAGAATAAGTCCGGAAACCGTCCAAAAATATTTAACTATTGCGCGTTGTGATGGAGTCGGCTGATGACCGAGCAGTGGATCGTTCACCGGTATTTCACCAAGTAAATGTTCGCGTTTCTGCATTGCATAATACCAGGACATCCCGCCGATTCCGGCAAGGAGGAAAATAATGCTTACACCTGTCCAGACGATCGAATCGCTTGTTGGTTCATTTGCAACGAGCTTCTCATGCGGCCAATTACTGGTATAAGTGACAACATCATTCGGTCTGTTTGTCGAAGCTGCCCATGAACTCCAGAAAAAGAAGGAAGCTAATTGACGAAGTTTTACTTCGTCGATCAAAGCTCCTTTTGGAATGGCGTACGCATTGCGGCCATTCCTGAATATGTCGGAATAATATGCAATATTCGCAGCAATCGCTCTTGCGCGGATGGGGGCGACGGTAACCGTCTGAAGATTTGCATCATACGTATTTGTCCGGAGGATCACTTGAAGGCGCTTTTCTAATAGTGCCTTTTCACCTTCGCCAATTTCAGTGAATTTTTTTGAGTAGGCTTCCGCACTCAATTCATCAAGGATAAAAACCGCTTCCCTGTGAAGCCAGTCGGCAGACCAATCCGGCGCTACATAGCTTCCATGTCCCCAGATCGACCCAACCTCCATTCCACCGATCGATTGCCAGACATTTTGTCCGGTAGCAATATCATTTTCAGCAATGACGACTGTACCATCAGTGCTTATAACTCTCAATGGGATCGGCGGTGCTTCCTGGTAGATCCTCGATCCGACCCAAAGGAGCACGGCGAACGACACAACGATAACTGCCGAGAATGCTAACCATAACCGTTTCATATTTTTTTCCTTTTTAGATGAGATGATCCGATGCAGACGTGTTCAAGCTTTCGCTTTAATCTCGCCGCTATTCTAATTTTTAGTACCGAAAAATTTTAGGACTGGTATTGCTTGGGGAATAATTTGTCCGCTACACACAACTCCTTTTCCATTCGTGCGGCTTTGGGGAACAGAATTGAATTCTCTAAAAAGACGTGCTTATGAAGATCTTGTTGGAAAGCATAGAGTTCCTGATACAGAAGGCGCATAGTTGTGCAGGCGTCGTCGGGGGGACTATAATCACGAAGGAGTTCGCGAATGTGCGCTAATTCATTTCCGACATCCTCATGTTCAGCGAGCAGAACTGCCATTGGTCCGGAAACACTTCCGAAATGCGAGTTTGGTGGCACACCTCCATTCGTATGTGCTTGGACGAGTTGTTTGATGAACGGAAATAAGACCACTTCTTCCTTTATCATGTGATACGTAAGTTCATGCCCACTACTGATAAAGATCATCTCCACTTCTTTTACTTCCGGATGTCTCTCGCCATGAGCACGAACCACTTTTTCCAGGTGGAGATTAATGAGGGGGATTTGACTCTTGACATACGAATGATGATTGCCCACGATATAGTCTATAAGAAAAGGAAGTTCCCAGTGGAAATAGCGCTGTGAAGATTCCTCGTATGTCACTTCGGAAAGTTCGGCAGTGATTTTTTTCCAATCGATGTCTTTGGTTTTACATGCTTCTTCTAAGGTGACTCCGCCTTTGCAGCAGAAATCCAATCCATATTTTTCGAAGACTGAAGCGCTGTTAAAATTTTCTGTCACGATATCACGCAATGATCTCTCTGTAGTAATCATATTTTTTTTCTTTAACCGAATGTTCGTTTCTTTGGCAGCAAGAAGATCTTTCCTTCGATGATCTCCACGATCCCTTGTTGCTCCAATACTTTGATCGTCCTAATCACCGTCTCCACTCGCAAGCCCGTCATATCGGCAAGTTGTTGACGCGTAAACGGAACGACGAATTCTTTTTCCGTTGAAATGCCCCTATCTTTTTTCAGAAAATTCATCAGCGCTTTCAACCGGTGCGCCGCTTCCTCTACTGCTACTTCGCTGAGCATCATTGATTTATAGATCAACCGTTCGCTCAGCGTATGGAGCAATCCGAGATGAATAGCAAAATGCTCGCGAAGCAGATCAATAAAGCGATCATAAGAAACTTTCCAGACTTCGCTTTCCTCCGTTGCCAGAGCCGATGCGGGATATCTCAACTTTGCGAAGAACGGAGGCTCTCCGAAGCTCTGCCCGCCTGAAAAATATCCTTGAATGAATTCGCGTCCCTGCTCGCTAAAATTTGACATTTTCACTTTTCCACTTTTAACAAGGTAAAAATGTATTGCAGGTTCGCCTTCACCAAAAAGCATCTCTCCTTTACCAAGAACTACGAGTTTCCCGCCATAATGCGCCAGAAGCTCATCGCTGAATACAGTATCCATGATTTATGCTCGTTACAAAAATACCCGATTTGGCTTTGCAAATCCTATGACATAGGTCACAATGCCGTTCTTTTTCTTATAATATTGATTATATGAACACCAAACTTCAGGGTCTGCTCCGTAAAAGGACTTTATAGAGAATAACTATGTTCAATGTTCTATGGAAAATATCACAACTATCACAGAGTTCATGGAGGCAGATCACCGTCGACTCGACGAGTTGCTCGATGCTACTTTTGCCGATCCGCAGCATATTGATCACGAAAGCTATACTGCGTTTCGTCAGGGGCTACTGAAGCATATCGGAATGGAAGAAAAAATTCTTCTTCCGATGGCGCAGAGATTACGTGGAGGCGAGGCGCTACCTCGTGCAGCAAAACTGAGGCTTGATCACGGAGCCATTGCATCCTTGTTAGTCCCTGCCCCGACTCCCCAAATCGCCCGCGCACTCCGAATAATACTCGCAGAGCACAATCCACTCGAAGAAGGTCCTAACGGAGTTTATGAAGAATGCAGAACACTTGCCGGAGCTGAGGCAGACGCATTGCTTGAGCAATTGAAGACGGCGAAAGATGTACTCGTTGCTACCCGCCTCGAAACAGAAAAGGTTTGGACAGGTATCCGCCATGCTCTGGTAAGAGCAGGTTTCAGTGAAACGCTGATTGATTCGTAATACGGAAATGACATTGCAAAGGGATTAATTTAAGGGACTGATCCTCTACTTATTTCGTTTCCAAAACTATAGTATTTGAATCTCAAACTTCAACCGAATTCTTTATGAAACATCTCCTTGGTTTTCTCATTTTATTCTTCTCTGCGCCGCTATTTTCTCAGATCACAATTACCGGCAAAGTAACAGATGCGAACGGGAATGCACCGATCCTTGCCCATGCGCATTGGGAAAAATATAATGATGCAAAGAACACTACATCTGTGGAGTGTTCGAAGGATGGACATTACTCTATTCATATTCCGAAAGCAGGAATGTACTCGCTGCGCATTAGCGCCGTTAATCATCAGGAAATAAATATTCCTCTTATCCTGGTTGAAAAAGATAAAACGGTTGAGATAAATGTCCAGCTTCATGCGAATCCGTTCAACAAAGATCCGGAGAAGATCACCGTTATCGGTGATTGGAATAAATTTGCCTTTGCAAGTAATGAAATGATGACGCCCCTCAGAGCGACTGATGCACTTACATATTATAGGTACGAGCGTATAGCAACCGGTGATACGCTAAGTTATCAGCTTATGGGCATTGCCGAAGGTGGACATAGCGTCAATGGTTCGCAAGCTGATTCTTATTCGTATGATGGCGGCGGGGATTACCGTTCAGTGATCCGCACACATAAAGGCGATAACGTAACGATCACTTTCGATCCATCGAAAATGCAATACAGCGATAACAATAATCTTCCAATTGTTGAAATAAAAAATAATGCCTTCCTGAAAAAAACGTATGATCTTACAAAAGCAATCGAAAAGATGCAGCAGGAGGCAATGCAAAAGCCTGCAGGAGGCGGGGCGGTTACAATGTCAGCGGAAAAATATAAAGCAATTCTTGCTTCCATTAACAAAACCTATCAGGATGCAGTAAAATCCGATGATACGAAATTTTCACAATTCGCTGCAGTGATGCTTGCGAAGCAATATGATCCTGAGATGCCTTTTAATTCAGGTGATGCGGCAATGATACTTCGTGCCGTGCCTACTTCCTCATCGCTTTGGTTGCTTGCACCAAATGAAGTAATGGAAGTGCTTAGTCTTGTCGAGACTGGTCTCGCCACATCCTATAAGAAGGGGTTGGAGAAAAATCCGGAGAGATCAGTCCGCGCCGTTGCATTTGCCGGTGAGATGGAACATGCAGTGAAGGCGAAGGATGAAAAAGAATGGAAACGGCTCTACAGACTTCTGAAAAAAGATTACGATGATGTCGCTGAGATAAAATGGGAAATGGCAAATAATAACCCTGATGCCGTTGTAATGGTCGGCAAGTCCGTCCCTTCGTTCGAAGTCGCACTTCTTGACGGTTCCGGCAAAGTGAGCAATACTTCCATGCTCGGGAAATATTACATGATTGATTTCTGGGCAACATGGTGTGGTCCCTGCGTTCGCGAAATGCCTGCCATCCATAAAGCATACGAAAAATTCAAAGGCAAGAAAGGATTCGAGATCATTTCGCTTTCGATGGATGCAGCTCAAACGCAGATCGCTCCCTTCCGCGCAAAGAAATGGAAGATGCCGTGGTTACATGCCTTCATTACAGGAATCTTCGAAGCCGAACTTGCCAAAAAATTCGAAGTTGCCGGAATTCCGAAACCCATCCTCGTCGGACCTGACGGCAAAATCATAACCATGCAGGAAGATCTTCGCGGCGAAGTATTAGAAAAAACGCTTGCGAAATATTTGGGAGAGTCCAATTAAAATCAACTCCCTCCCCTTTAAGCTTTGAAGTTTAAGCTTTAAGCTTTCGCCGATAGGCACACCGGTACTCCCAGAGAGGGAGTGCGAAGTCCATTCCTTTTGTTTTGCCTCTATGAATATCATTTTTTCCGTCATTTTGCTAATCGGAGCGTTGTATTTTGTTTGGTGGGGGTATAAGAACCTGCTAAAACGAGAGCACGATCCTGAGGGTGAGGCAGGTGAGGGAGTCGGCTGTCATCTTTGCGGATTAGGTTTTCCACGCGATCAAGTTGTCGTCGTTGAAAAAAAGGCGGGCTTCGAAAATTATTTCTGCGGCTCGTGCATTTCGAAACTTGCCGCCGATTATAACGAACTCGTCAGAGAATCCATCGCAGCGCCTATCTTCACCGATCATGTTTTGAATGGCGATGATGGAGTGGTGGCGAGGTATAACTAGAGAAAATATGAAATCTGAAATATGAAATGGGAGAATTCAATCATATCATAGTTCATATTTCATAATTCATATTTTATCTCCGGCAACTCGCAATGACACAGTAAGAAACAAATTTGTCAAAGATCAGAAACATAGACCTCGGCCCTCGTCCGCTTCTTCTTGCACCGATGGAGGATGTGACGGATGTCTCCTTCCGCATAATTGCCAAGCGGATGGGAGCCGATGCCGTTTATACTGAATTTATTTCGTCAGAGGCGATCATCAGGCAGGCGGCGAAATCCATGAAGAAGATGGCGATGCTTGAAGAAGAGCGTCCTCTCGCAATTCAGATCTTTGGCGGAAGCCCCGATGTGATGCGCGAAGCGGCACAGATATCCGAAGCTGCCGGTCCGGATTTTATCGACATCAATTGCGGCTGCTGGGTAAAAAATGTTGCGGGGAAGGGAGCCGGCGCGGCGCTCTTAAAAGATCTGCCGCGGATGGAAGCGATGGTCAAAGCGACGGTCGATGCCGTCAAAATTCCTGTTACGGTCAAGACGCGTATCGGCTGGGATCATGATTCGATCAACATCTTAGATGTTGCTCCGATGATCGAGCAAGCAGGGGCTTCGGCATTGACTATTCATTGCCGAACCCGCTCGCAAGGTCATAACGGACCGGCCGATTGGAGCTGGATCCCGAAAATTAAGCAGCTTGTTTCGATTCCAATTTTTGTCAATGGTGATGTGAACACTCCTGAATCTGCACTTCGCGCATTCGAAGAAACCGGCTGTGACGGCGTGATGATCGCCCGTGCAGCGATCAGCAATCCATTTATTTTCCGCGAAGTGAAAGAGTACTTCCGTACGGGATCATATACTTCTGCAACATTAGATGAGCGAGTGGAGCTTTGCTTAAGCCATTTGCGTCATTCGCTTGCATTACATTCCGAGAAATACGGAGTGCCTGCCTTTCGAAAATATTATCTTGGTTATTTCAAAGGCATCTTCGGCGCAGCGAAACTACGTGCAGAATTAATGTCGTTGGATACATACGCACAAGTGGAGGAAAGGTTGTATAGGTTTGCTGAGAGTTTTGAATTGCAAAATTTGGGAGTTGTTAGTGCTTAGTTTTTAAGACTCATTCCTGCCTCAACGCATCAATAGGATTCAGCTTTGCTGCTTTATGAGCAGGATACCAGCCGAAGAAAAGACCGATGGCTGTTGCAGCGCTGAATGCTAAGAGGACGGCAGAAGGAGAAATGATAAGTGTCCAGCCGTTTTGATTGGAGACGATATAACTTGCAAAAAAACCGCCGAATACTCCAATAATGCCGCCGATAAGACTAAGTATAAGAGCCTCGGTGAGGAATTGAAAAAGGATATTAAAGGATTTTGCTCCGATGGATTTACGAATTCCGATTTCTCTTGTACGCTCAGTGACGCTGACAAGCATGATATTCATGATTCCGATTCCTCCGACAAGCAATGCGATGATCGCCGCACTGCGAAGTAAGAGAGAAAGCGTATCCGTTGATTGCTGCGCTGCTAGAGCCATCTCGACTTGAGAGCGGACTCGAAAGTCATTATCATTTTCAGGAAGAAGTCGGTGCTGTTCGCGCATGATTCTGGTGATATCCGCTATTGCAGCAGGAGTTGCATTTTCATTCACAGCACTTGCAAAAATATCATCAAGCCGCGTTGTGCCCATTAACTTTTTTTGTACTGTGGCAAAAGGACCGATGATAATATCGTCCTGATCTTGACCGAAGGAATTTGATCCCTTTTCTTTCAAGACGCCAATAACAATAAAGGGGACTTGTTTGATACGAATAGTTGCGCCTAGAGGATTTACATTTTCTCCGAATAAATGTGTGACAACGGTCTTTCCAAGAATGCAGACTTTTTTTGCGGAACCGGCATCTTCATCAGTGAAAAGTGTACCGGTCTCGATACTGTAATTTCTGATCTTCAGACAATCCGGAGTTGTGCCGCCAATACGAGTTGACCAATTGGCACCGGGAGCAAGAACCTGTGCACGAGTATCAACCCAGGGAGCTACGGCACTGAGCAGCGGAGAATGTCTTATGGCATCCGCGTCTTTTTCCGTCACATGATTGCCGCCGCCTGTGCCGGATGAAATTCCACCGAAATTGGAGGGACCCTGATCGATCTGGATCATATTTGTGCCCATTGAAGAGATACGATCGGTAACGGCTTTTGAAGCTCCTTGCCCAATTGCGGTAAGCGTAATGACGGAGCCGACTCCGATAATTATTCCAAGCATTGTCAACATCGCACGCATCTTATTGCTGATGAGCGACTGAAATGCCATAGTGATACTGCTGGATAACTGCGTAAACATAGAAAAATTAACGAATAGGGATAGAGCTTCGTTCGATAGTTTTGTAGCACAGAAGAGAAATCCGTAGAAGAGAGATCCGTTTTTTAAAACCGATTTTCTCATCGCATTGTATATTTTCTCATGAGCGTCATTGGAATCTGAAGTATTTATAAAGCTGTAAGCAGAATATTAGAATTCTGTAACAGTCTGAAAGCGAACATCTAGTATTTTTGTATTAGAGTTTACGATGATTTTTTTGAAAATGAGTTTCTGATCGTAAGCATGGTGTAGCGATCTTGATTGGGGAATAAGGATGTGTTGCACTGTGCTTACGATAGATTTTTTTAGCTGTTTACTGTAATTTTTTGAAATGCACGAGACTAAGACCATTTCCGTAACGGATGCACTGGAACAACTGAAGTATCCGTCTTTTTTCGAAAGCAACGAACGTGTAATTGCATACGAAATCGTACTGGATCTGGGCAGTGAAGAGGAACGGGAAACAGCCGAATTTTTAAAAACGAAATATCCTTTCAGTAAAAACGAAGATGTTTTCTCTTTGAAAGATGATGATAATTTTCCCATCGCAAGCACGGCGCTCTCAGCCTGAATTGGGGAGTGAAGGCAGATAGAACTTCGCCTGCGATGGATTATTTTTTTTGATCTACGGCCCTCTCACGAATATAATGTACTACGGCAACACCCTGCTCCCAAAAGCAGGGTGTTTTATTTTCTAACTCCCTTAAGATAAAAATGAAAAAAAGGAACAGATTCTTCAAATTTTTCCGGATGCTTCCCCTAAGCGTTCTTTTCCTGTTTCCGGTTTCTTTGAACGCTTTTGATTCTTACTGGCATTCCAGTATTGCAGCCGAAGCGGGACATGCCTGCGGTTTCAGCGATGATGCAATAAAGGTTTTTCAATTAAGCAGTTTTTGTCTGGATTATTTCGGTCCGTTTGTGACGGAAATTTTAGGTACTGTAGAGAAAAACGTAAGTTACCTTGAACTTCGTAACCTTCCTTCAACGGGAGCAACGCATGCAGCTTCAAATTTCATGCATTTTGATAATCTTGCCGGAGCTCTTAATCGCAACTGGAAATTTGATTACCTATGGTCTCGTTTGCTTGATAATACAAGGAATACTATTCTCTCCTATTATCATCGGGCGGATTTAAGCAGAGATGATTGTAAGAAATTGATCCTTCTTACCATCGGCGGCTCGATACACATGATAGAAGATTTCTATAGTCACTCGGATTGGACCCATTTTAATTTTACGAAGATGGGATTCGATCAGCAAAAAGACGAAATGGGAAACCTTCGGGCACCTACATGGTTTGAAGTGAGAAAAAAATTCGACTCTCCTTCCTCGGTCCGTCGTTCGGAAAATTGGAAATTCAAGCTATCTTCCGGCGTCTTTCCACCCGCCGATGACGTGCCGAAGAGCAGCTTAGGCGTGCCGATTTCGCATACGACGATGAACCACGATAACTCACAGCTTTATTATAGCGGCCAGTCCCAGATCACATTTCATAACTTCGGAGCAGTTCCGGCAAGAGATTCAATAAGTGCAGTCAAACATCAGCTTTATGCCTATCATACCGCCACTGCAGCCGTAATAGAATGGATCGGTATGATCGAAGAGGATACTGCTGTCAAAAAAGCAATTGATTATGCAAGGAAATTTGATGTAAAAACAGTCGATCGCGATCTTGCCGATGATCTCGATGATGGCGCAAGTTCTATTCTCATGTTATCGTGTATTATGAAAAAATGGGATGGCAGCTATCCGCCGCCTGAACGCGATAAGGAATGTGGCGCATTTAAAATACTTCCCCACCTTCACATCCCGAAGATGAGCAATAAATTCTGGGGATCATTTCCCAAGGATAGTATTTTGCAGCATCTTTCTCTCGGCTTCGGTGATTCGACAGGGCATTATACATTTGATTCCCTTTGGGCTAAAGAGCATCATCGGATAATAGATTGATACTCTTATACATACGCCTCTTCTCCATGAAGTGAGATATCCACTCCGCGCTCTTCTTCGCTTTGCTCGACTTTTACGGGAGTGATCTTATTGATAATCATAAGCATGACGTACGTAAATCCGAAGCCGTAAATTGCTGCGCCGATGGTTACACCTAATTGTAAGAAGAAGAAACTTGAATTGCCTAAGATGAGTCCGTTGGCTCCCGTGGAATTTACTGCTGAATCTGCGAAGACTCCGAGCAGAACTACTCCGAGACATCCGCCTACGCCGTGAACTCCCCATACATCAAGCGCATCATCCCAACCGCGATTATTTTTTAACTGCACAGCGAAGTAACAGACAAGTCCGGCGGCAATTCCGATAATGACTGCGCTTGTTGTTGTTACATATCCCGCTGCAGGAGTTATCGTAGCAAGCCCTGCAACAGCGCCGGTCAAGAGTCCGAGAAATTTCGGTTTGCGTGAAGCTCGCCATTCCATAATGAGCCACATCATTGCTGCGAATGATGCAGCAATATCGGTATTCAAAAATGCAAGAGCAGTGATGCCATCAACTTTGAATTGCGATCCTGCATTGAAGCCGTACCAGCCGAACCAGAGAAGTCCCGTGCCCAAAGCCACAAGCGGAATACTATGCGGCTGCGAATCAGAAGCCTTTCGTTTGCCTACATAAAATACCGATGCAAGCGCCGCAAAACCTGCTATAGCATGCACGACAATTCCACCGGCAAAATCCTGAACGCCCCAACTTGCAAGTAATCCGCCGCCCCATACCATGTGAACAAAAGGGAAATACACAAACAGAAGCCACAACGTTAGAAAAAGCATATAGGCAGGGAAGCGAACGCGATTGGTAAATGCTCCAGTGATAAGTGCCGGTGTGATGATGGCAAACATCATCTGATATGCTACAAAAACCATCAGAGGAATATTCGGCGTGAGTGGCGATGGAGTGCTAACAGTAACGCCATGCAAGAATGACATATCGAAATTTCCGATGACACCGCCAAGCAGATCGGTATGCGCTCCAAGTGTTCCGCTAAAACACATGGAGTATCCGCAGATATACCAGAGAACGGTCGTAAATCCCATGGATACAAAACTTTGCATCATAATAGAAAGGACATTCTTTCGCCCCACAAGTCCGCCATAAAAGAACGCCAAGCCCGGCGTCATAAGCATGACAAGGCTCGTTGCAATCAGCATAAAAGCGGTATTTCCGGTATCCCACATAGTGTAATTTCCTAAAAATGGATGAATGATGGCGTTCAAATATAAGGAGGGATAGAGCAAGGTAACGCAAAAACCAAATTGACAGAGGAAGGAGCAGGCTATTGCCTGCATGAATCGCGCCTTGTAAACTACAAGCACAGGCAATAAAAATTTAGAAGAATGACCTGCGAGTCTCGAAGCGAAAATTCTTCATTCCTCAGATAATATCCGCTTCGCGATATTTTCCGCAGAAGTTATACAATCACTTAGTGAAATCCCATTCCGGAAATTTCCTGCAATGAAAACTCCGGGAGCTTTCGCTTCAAATGAATCAAAAAGATTTTTATATTTCGCGTACCCAATAGTATATTGCGGAATCGCTTTCTTATAAAACGCCCGATGAATAAATGTAGGCTCGCCGCGGATGCCAAGAAGCATCCTGAGATCTTTCATGACAAATTCGATCTGCTTACTTTCATCGGCTTCGGCTAATTCAGGCGAACGCGCCCCACCGATATAATTTGTTAAGAGCACATGATCTTTAGGAGCACGTCCGGGAAAAAGTGTAGAGGAAAAAAGTGTACCGAGAATATGAAAGTTTTCTTTTTTTGGAACCAGCATTCCGAAACCATTAAGCGAATGTGCAACCTCTGATCGTTTGAAGCCCAAAGCAAGACTTGTAACGGATGGATAATATATTTCTTTCAAGGCTGATAGATCAACTCCGACATTATGTTCGATGCGGGCAAGTTGATAAGCAGGAATTGTGAGAATGAGTGATGTATGGGTATTGATGTATTCGGTACCATTATCATTGTAATATACTTTCCATCCTTCAGGAATATATTCGATTTTTGTGACGGTAGTATTACGTTTTATCTCTTCACCAAGTTTGGCGGATAGCGCAGTAATAAGAACTTGCAAGCCATCATCAAAAGAAAACATTGCGGCGCGATCTTTTGAACCCTCACCATTTTTGGCTTTATTTTTTTTGCCTTTTATCTGTCCTTTGATAAGCGAGCCGTATTGTTGTTCGAGTGCATAAAGTTTTGGGAATGCATGAACGACTGATAATTTTTCCGGATCGCCGGAATAGACTCCGGATACAAACGGATCAATAGCATAATCCAAAAATTCATTTCCTAATCTGCGCCGCACGAAATCAGCAACACTTTCCTCGCTCTCTCCGATAGATTTAGAAATGAATGGTTCGCGAAGCAGCTGAAGTTTTGCTGCAAATGAAAAAAGCCGGGTTGAAAAAAAAGAAACGGGCGACGTTGGAAGGGCATTAAGCGTTTTTCCTCGTACGATAAAACGGTATTTTGCATTCTCGCCAGCATAGATTTTATAGGACTCAAGTCCAAGATCACGAAGAAGAAACGGAATCACAGAAGACGTTTCCAGCAAGGTATTCGGTCCGAACTCCGCGAGATAACCGTCACGTCGTACGCTCTGCACCGGTCCGCCTACTCGTGACGATGCTTCATAAAGCACGATACGCTTTCCTGCAGATTTCAAACGAAATGCAGCTGTCAGTCCAGTTATGCCGCCGCCGATAATGCCGATGGAATTCATGTGCGAGAGAACAATAGAACGAGCTAAAAAGTCATTGCGAGTTGGGCATTCACGGAGCGGACGAATTTAAATTAAAAAAACCGGATTAGCTTCCGGGATTTTTTTGCCGATGAACTTCTTGCAACGATATAGTATATTTCCTTTATTCTATTAAGAGGATTAACTCTCTGTTTTCTGTAACTTTCCTACTCATTCTGTGTTATTTTTGTACTGTAATAATTCTTTAAACATTCATCTATATTCCTATGAGAAGTTCTCTTATTATTTTAGTTACAGTTATTTGCTGTATTCTTATATCCGCACAGTCATTTGCTCAAGATACGACTCTTGCTCGTATTGTCTATACGAACAGCGAACGTACAGCCATTTTAGCGAAAACTGTTGGAGTAAATAAAGTCGATACTTTATTTACAAATGCAGGCACAGTTCAGTTACGTAACCTCGCCGTTCTTGCATCTTCAAAGGATGGTCATTCACTCCTGATAGGAGGTAAAGGTGTTTATATTAATCCTATCAACAGCGCATTAGATAGTGCCTGGGCTATTGCGAGACTTGATGCACCTTTTACGAATACAGGATCTTACAATCCAATAACTTTAACTCTTGGCGGAGCTAAAATCTTAAAGGCTTTTTCAATGGACGAAAATAATGCTATTTTCCACTTTCCAAATGAAACCATGCAGCCGCTGGGAGTACTTACACCAGATGAAAGTCAGTGGTATGTTACCTTAAGCAAAACTTCTTCCGGCAATGGCGGCCAATGGTTCTTTCATGGCAATTTCAATGGCTCAGGAGCTGTAGATTCTTTTTATGTTGATCCGGCAAATCCGGCAATTAGTGATGCTTCTGCAAAAGCTGGTTATCACATGTCAAACCTTGCCGTCTCCGATGACGGTTTGACCATGCTTGCTTTTGTCTTTGATCAATGTATAACCAGCGATAAACCCCGCGCACAGTTATTCCGTTGGAAACCAAGTACGACAGGGGGAGACTTCCCATTTCTCGCTGATGTAATACATACTGTTCCGAATTTCCGTAACGGTGGTAATCCTGATACCGCTTTTGGCTTCGCTTTTCGGGTAATTCCAAATCAGGCAAACCCAACAGCTGAGATAGCATTTGCTCCGAATACGACAGGCGACCTGGTCATGTATTCATTTCGTTGGAATGCAGGATCGTCGATCGCTTTAGTCCCTACTTCCAGGAAAATCATTCGCAGTAAACTGCCGGGTTCACTGCATTTCTTTGCTGGCAGGGGTACGACTCCTTCCGATAATGAAGTACATGTTCCACAACTTGGCTATCCCGATGGTAATGGCGGCGATATGATGTTTTCTCCGGGAGGTGATTCAGTTGTTTTTGTAACCTCGCGCGGAGATGATTTTGCAACACCTGCAGAATCCGGAATTTATATTTATGATATAAGCAAAGGGACGGTAACCTTAGTTGAAAACGATCCGCTTAAAATGGAGCGCCAGCCAATATTCACGAAGAGTATCGTACATAAATTTGTGCCACCTCCTTATATTGTCGGAACGGCATCACTTGATAAGACATCAATTGATTTCGGAACGCATGTTGACGATGGAACAGATAATGCGACCGTTATTGCCACACTTACTACAAATAATGCTTCGGAAGTTATTATCACGCAGGCAACGCTCGGAGGTACTGATGCTGCAAATTTCTCAGTTACATTGAATCCTCCGTTGCCTGCTACGGTAAAGGGGCAGAAGACATATACCTTTCCAATTACCTTTGCTCCTACAGCTGCGAAATCTTACACTGCAACCTTTACTATCCATTATGTAGATAGTTTACGAAAAAATGAGAATGATAGCATTCTCACTATTCAATTAAGCGGTATCGGTAAGAAACCGTTAGGGGGAGGAGTAGAAGCGAAAACTCCTGCAGCATTCGATCTTACGGTTATTCCGAATCCGTTCACTCAGTTAATGCAGATAACTGTTACTGCACAGCAATCCGGTTCTACCTCGCTTGAAGTTCGCGATCTGCTTGGCAAGGAAGTTTATTCGTCAAGATCATTGTCGCTCGGAGTCGGTGAGAAATTTACTTATACTCTTGATGCAAATTCGTTGCATTTAGCACCGGGCGCATACTTCGTCCTCGTCCGTTCAGGGGGAGAAGAGGTATCTCGGAAAGTTATTTATGTGAAGTAAGACCAGAGACTATGATTCACTTAAGGGCACGCTGCGCGTGCTCTTTTTATTTTAAAAATAAGTTTAAAAATTTGAATGCCGGTCTCATAGAATATGAAAACCGGCATTCAAAAGATCAAGGGAGGGTATGTGTTAGCTATTTCCTAGTGCAAAAATAGAATAATAATGTTTAAATAACAAATCGGAAATAGAGGTAATCTTAGTAATTATTGTTTCCAACAATAGATAAAATGTTGTAAGAGCCTGTAAATAATTAATTTATGAGGATTATTTTTTTTGGGAAGAAAATTAAATAAAGATGTACCTGTCTCTTGCCACAAGATAACAGGTACTCGTTGATGTGTGCATTCGGACCATTATTGAAACAATTTGTTGAAAATCGCAATTTTGACGAATTTTCATTATAGTAAAAATTTTCTACACAAAAATACACAATTCCCCACAAATAAACAAACCTATTTTTCCAGTAACCTTAGTCAGTGCCTTTAACGTGATTTTTGGATATCTCCTTTTTCAGAGAGGCTTTATTTTGGCTCTGGGAGTGGTTCTGATCTTTTTTAGCAGTTTTCCGAGAAGACCCTCAGCCGGCATGATAAGCAATTTATATTTTTCCTCAAATTTATGCCAAAAGGGAAGACCCTGAGAATAAAATTTTACGGATGCCTCGATGACCTTAAAATTATAGCCGAATAGATGTTTATTCAAACCGATATGTCTGCTTCGTAAATATTGCATACCACGGCTCGCTAATTCCATCGTATAATCCCAATCCCCGGTCAGATAGTAATAGGCGGTTTCTACATAACGATTTCTTACTTCATTATAGAGAGTAAAATTCGTTTTACCATTCATCTCTATTCCAATATCAAGGTAGTGTTTTGCTTTAGAATAATCTCCGCTGAGGAGATAGAGGATGGAAAAAAGTGTGGCTGCTGTTGCAGAAGTAGAAGTAGGGCGCAGCTTGAATTGCGGTTCGAAGTGTTCCTGGAGAATTTTTTCTGCGCGTGAATACCGTTCGTTATAAATAAGAACCTCAAGGTAGCGGAACAGATAATAGTTTCTTCTCCAAAGCATATGGTCAGGCCTGATGGTTGAATATGTTTTTTCAAAGATCTCATACGCTTCCTGAGTGCTGCCCATACCAAAATGTGCATCAGCAAGGCGTAGCCGCATTTCCAGAGCGGCATCCCGGAATATATATCCATCCAACTTTAATGAATAAGGAAGTGCAAGTTGAAGGTAGTGCAAATATTTATCTGGCTTTGTGGCTATATGCTGCCAGTACCATGCCAGTCCTGAATACACGGAATAACACAAATAAGGATGAGCCGAATTTTTTGCGATCCGCTCAAGAGTGGTAAATTTTTCAAGGATCAGTTTCTTATCGGTCAGGAAATTTTTTCCTTCTGAGATTATGCTCGATTGCTTGGTTTGCATTATTCGTGCGTCGATGGCAAGTTCATCTTCAGGCGAGGCATCTTTTTTCGAATCAAGATAAAGTTTTCCGTATTCAGCGATCAGTTCAGGATCGCGAAGGTTGAATGTGAATCTCTGAAGGAGTTCAAATGCAGAAAGATAAAAAATTTCTGCTTCCTTTCCTCTTTTCAGAGCAATTGTTTTTCTTTGCTTGCGAAGCTCTTGATTGAATTGGACATGGGCGTTCTTATATGTTAAAAATTCCAACAATGGAATTCCACCTTCGGGAACAAGGATGTGATTGCACTTTCCAAGTACTACCGAACTGATTTCATAAAGATGCGAACTTGAAAGTTCAAGATGGGTGACCTCTTCCGCAGTCGGCTCTATGCCACTTTTGCGTTTTGAAAGTACGAGATCCATCACTGCAAGCTGTTTTCCGCGCAACTTCAGAGCAGAAAGTTTTGCCGCCTCATCATCGGTGAGCGCAGTGATGAGATTGAGGAGTAATCTCATAATAATGTGATTTTTTTATTCCTGTGACGGAAAATGCTTGTCCTATGGCAGGGGCAATAAGATAACAGATTGCTGTCACGAGAGTTCCCAAAAAATAGGGATATGTGTGAAAAAGAAAATCGTACCTATAAATGTACCTTAGCTAAGGTTATTTATGACAACAAAACCTTTGTTTAAGGTTTGTTAGTTGCAGAAATCTTTGGTTGTGATCCGGCAAATTTTCTACGAAAGATAATTTATTAGAAGTTGTGCTTTATCCCGCAAAGAAGGATATGGCAATAGGTACGTGATCTTTACTTCACGCCCAATGGAATGAACGGAATATACTAATGCCGGACAACAAATTTGCTCGACTTCATTGCACCTTTTGATCGAATATGCAATGTATAAACTCCGGAGGCGAGATCAGCGGTATATAATTTTTCGGAATATTGAGTCGAACGAAAGAAAAGTATTTGGCGGCCAATTCCATCAAAGAGAGAAATAAAAACGGCATCCTGATAATCCGTATTTGTCTGAACAATGAGATATGTATCGGCAGGATTAGGGAATACGCTTCTGGAAATATCAGGTACAGGCGTTTGAACTTCTGCTGTTGATACGTCGTCGCAAACATAGATACTTGAGCTTACGATCGAATCTATATTGGCGCCTAGGTCTTTGCCGTCAGTTCCTCCATTTTTATAGGGGCTTGAAGCACCCAGACGGAAATTATCTGCTGATGTATCAATAAATCCAACAGCTTGAATAGTAGCGGGGAAAAAACTTCCTACAGGGTAGCCGGTAGATGATCCGCCGATATCGACGTTATTTGTTACGATCCAATTATTGTTAAAATACATAGCTAATGTCGTGTTAGCAGTGCCTGTTCCACTACCGATGAATCCGTAGTTGGCATGAGAAACAATGTTGTTGATAAAAGTAAAGGAATCTGTTTTCGGCGATCCGTCGGAGACTAAATATGCATTTGAACAGAAACCTGTATTATGATCAATAGTGACATTCACTGGATCGCCTAATACCTGAAACAATCTTCCGTCACTACCTGTCATCTTGACTGATTTGATCAGATTATCTTTTACAAGCACGCGATTTGTACGTTGGCTGATGTTCGGTGCATCCATTCCGGCGATGTTGATTCCCTGAGCAATATTAATGAATATGTTTCGGCGGATAGTGATATCCTCTACAACAGACCATGGTGCAGTATTATTTTGATTTCGCGGCGTAAGAAGCAATGCAAATCCACTTTGTGCACTCGGCCAGCAATTTTCAAACTTGTTACCCTCCACTAAAACGCGCCGGGCATTTTTGAACTCAAGAAGGTTTTTTACATCCCATACTTCCTGCATCCATGTAAGGGGTTTGAAAAAGTGATTACATCTGATCTCAATATCCTGAGAGACGGCATTCGGCACACTCGGATCAGATCCTCCAAAAATCACATTTTCACCCGCACCTTCAAGGTAATTATTTACAATTTTGATCGGACCGGTTGCAGAGTAGGCTGCAAGTGCCTGGCTATCAGCACCATCTTCTTTACAATCAGAGATGTAACTATCAATAACAGCAAGCTCCGCGCCGTTGAAAAGTATGCCGCGCCTGCTACCTGCAATTGGATCTCCGTGAATATAGCATCGATCAAGAATGACATGGTGCGGTAAAGTATTTTCGGTCTTTTCGCCATTTCCAATCTGCACGATGCTATAGACGTAATTTCCACTGACCGGTCTAAATTCTATTCCCACAAAACGGTAGTGATTTGCTCCGGATGTTGTTACTATGGCACCCCCGGCACCGGCAGCAACAACGACAACCGGCATATTACTCGCATCGGCAGGGGAGACTCGCATACAAGAAGCCGGTAATTTATTAAGCGCACCGGATATAATATATATCCAGCCAGTTCCTGTAGTTTTATTCGGAAGTGTGAATGGACCCTTATAAATTGTCCCCGCTTGAAGTTCAATGATATCTCCGAGTTTGCACGTATTTAATGCATTCTGAAAATCACCTGATGTCAGCGGCTTATAAACCGTGGCGTTCATTGGCAAAGCGAATACAGTGTTCATATAGACGCGAGGCAGTTTCGGAAGTGTTACGGCTTCACATGGAATACATTGTGCTACAATGAAGGCAACGATAACGATCAGTTGATAGTGGGCTTTTTGCATTTGAATTGGTCAGTACATTATCTAAACTAAACACATTCAAAGCATCAAAGTTACAACTTCGGGAGCATTACCAAACCCATTCGGGAATGCGAACGATCGAACCGATGGCGCTGCGAATCGGCAGCCACAATCCCCAGAATAAACTTCCGCTTCTATCAAGCGTTGCAGAAATTTCGCTGGTATGGAGAGGATGATCGCGCTCTGCCGTATTATGGGAGCGCATGAAGAGGGCATTCGCAAGGAAGGAGACAAAACCCGGCGGAAACCTGTCCCACCTAAAAAACTTAACATTTAAACTGTCATATTGAGGTATCAGCGTGCCCGACATTACGTTATCATTTAGAATAATATTAAAATCTGCTGCGCGCACTACGCCAGTTAAAGTAAATGGTTCGGTCAAGGCAAGATACTGATTAAAAACTGAAGCATCCATGCTTCCCAGATGACCATTGCACCAGAGAGCAAGCTGGGGATTAAGAAGCTGGTATCCGATATTAAATGTCAATAAACCTGCATTCATTACCATCATATCACCCTTGATCGTAGTGATAAGCGTGTCCCCTGTCATTGTCGTATCATTAGTGACCGTGCCGATATGTGCATTGACATGATTGAGCGTGATGGTGCCCGGAGATGATGTATCCGGCCAGCTTTCGCGGAAGGTAATATTACCCTCACCGATATTGACGGATTTCAAACGCAAAGGCATTCTGATCTGTCTGAAGATCTCATTCGGAAACGGATCTTTTTTAGTTCGGGCTTCTTCGGGACGGCGTCTGTCTCCATAGACATTCATTTTCCAATCCTTCAAATTAATACTATCGGCAAAAACCCCATTGCCTAAGAAAAGTTTTTGGTAGTCAACTCCAACAATCTCAATTTTAGGAGCGAAGAAATCGATACGCTCGGTTCGGTATTTAAATGCTGCACCAAAAGAATCTTCGCTTATTAGCGGCCGCATCATGATCGAATCAATCGTAAGCGTGTGCTTACGAAGATCACCCCTGACACCACCTTCGCTGTAACTATAAATCGCTCCGCGAGTTTGCTGCGTCAACGCTCCGATGGAGAACGTACCTGCATCGCTAAAAAGCATTCCGCGTTTTTTTATCCATGAAGTACGATCGAGTTTAAAATTTTTCAGCGAAATATTGAGACCTCTCAGTGAATCTCCCGGTCCGGGAGGATTATTCGGATCATCAAGAAAATGAATGCCATGCACTGACCCCCCCGATACAGTGATTGCTCCGATATTTGCTACAGGCAGTAAAAGTGGCAGGGGATACTGCTTGAGACCGCGTATCAGTGCGAGTGGATCGCTGGTCAAAACCGAATCAATACTTGTGATTGGAGGCGTAAGATTATGATCAAGATAAATATTCGGCTGTTGAAGGCTTACACTTGATGCGAAAATCCCTTCACGCATCAGGAGTTTCCAAATATCGAGTTTGCTTATCTGAATAGATTTTAATTTAACGAGCTTCACTCCATTTAATGTCGGATCTACACTAATATTTAAAACCGATAATGAACTCGCTGTGCCCTTTATCTCTCCAACATGCACCGTACCCAAACTGGTAGTGATAGTGCTTTCTCCCTTTATACCAAACGTTGCACTGTTACTAAAGAATGTCGAGATATTTGTGAAGGGAGTGGAATGATCAAGTCTAAATTCTTCTAAGGACATTTTGATCCGCTTCAATGAAGTGACCTTGTGGCTTTGTGGAAGCATGGCATACACTTCAGCATTCGTTACCTCAACATTATTTAACGAAACATCCGGCAGCAAACTCGGAAGAGGAATGAGATCGGAAGCGGAAATGTGCTGGCTCGGGCGCGGACTAATTTCTGCAACATCCCGCAAATAAATTTGCGGAGAAGTAACCGAAACCTTTCGTCCGTGCAGACCGTGGCCCGCAAGTGCGCTAAACCAATCAAGTCCGTTAAATTCGACATGCTTTATCACGACACGGCGAACTTCCTCAATGGGTTTTGTGCTCTCGATAACATAGACGTTCATCGAAGAGTCGATCAGATCTCCGTCAACAGATTCAACGTGTATATCTGTTGCCCCAAGTGAATCGATATGTGAAACATCTTGAGCATGAAACATCGCGCTTTTGCAGAAAAAAGTTGAGGATGCTTTTTTTAAAGTCGGCTCATCGAGGAAAAAATCGTGAAATTCAAGAGACGCTTTTTTTACTAATACCCCTCCTCCGTTCATTTTTCCTTCTGCGTCTTTGCCTCCGGGTGTTCCTTCGGAAAGGTACACTTGAGCGTTCTCAACTTTAATTATTTTAGATGATACTGCCGGAAGAAAACTTGGCAGCACATCGGTATTTTCTTCGAATTTTGGAAGTGTTCCGGGACGCAGATATATTTTAGGTGAACGAATAGTTATCGTACCGGCGAAAAGTCCTCTCTGAGAGATCAAATTCCAATAATCAAGACCGGCGATCATCACCGTATCGGTGGTGAGACGATCTAAAGGGGTTGTAGCTCCAAAATTTTTCGATAAAGTATCTGATGATCCCTCATCATTTTTTCCATTATCTACAATGCGGACTCCGGTAAGGATAAGACTGTCTTTATTTTTTGATAGAGCGATACTTCTCATTTCCAGAGAGTATCTCCGCCCAAGTCGATCAACCACTAATTGTTTGAGCTTTGGTTCTACAACGTAATGGATAATCGCATTCGGATAGGTAGTTAATATAATTCCTGCTGCTATGGCAACGAGAACCAACACTCCTGCAGCAGTATAGAGAATCTTTCTCCGGCGTGAGCGTGGATTTCTCTCTTTAATGACCGTAGTTAGATTACCAGTATCTTTCGACTGCATTCTATTAGATTAAATGATCCCCTGGGGAAGGGCATCCGCAATAACGTATTCACCTCTGTATGCGTTCGCAATCTTATAAATCTGTAATATCTCTAATGAATAATGATAACTCTCGATGTGGTTTGCCCCACCCCCCCCGCAGTGAGGCACAGAATATAAGTTTTACTTGGAAGTAACGAAGTATTCAATTCCAAGGTATATTCGCCCGGATCGCGCTTGCTTTGAAAAATGCTCATACATTTATTGCCAAGAATATCATAAAGAATCAGCGAGGCATCGGTTCGTTCACTTATAGAATACCGGATCTTAGCATGACCATTGGAAGGATTTGAAACCTGAAGTAATGAGGAATTTTCTTGTTTTGCAAAATTTACTCCAAATACTCAATTGTTTCATAGTTGGCTCCGTGGTGTAGAGAATAACAGGATACAAAAATATGAAGAAAAAAGGGAGGAAGTTCGAAACCAAGGATCTACAGCTGCCAAAGCCACTTCTGTTTTCCCTGGTGTCGATGGCAGAAATGCTAAGTTTCTGAAAGTTCTGCAATTTCCGATTCAAGAAGAATAAAGAATTCGGGATGCTCAGTGCGGAAATCATTTTTGAAATGACGGAGGAGTGAAGCACCTATTGGCTCACCAGTCATTTTATAACGTATTATCTCTCCGATGATCTGATAAAAATATATCCATGAGCTTGTTGGTATACGAACTGATTGCAATAATCAAACATATTTTTTATAAAATGAGGTTTTAAAAATATTTTGGTCGATTTCTTCGTATCTTTGCGTTCTATGTTTCCGGAAATCCGCCACAATAGTACGGGATTTTTACGGGATAAGGTATTTTATACGTATTAGCTGACCAATATGAGACAATCGCTTCTGACTGCCTGCGCACTTTGCGTGGTTTTAGTATTAAATATTTCCAATGCATTTGCTCAGCATTGGCTGCAGATAGATGATGGGGCCGGCCATTATACCATGATCAAAGTTACCGGAACCGGTAATTTCGATTTTCCATCAGGCGTCGGTACCATTTTGGTTTCCACCGGTCCTGGCGTATCTCCGGCATGGATGGTCGGCGGAAATAATAACCCTACCTCAAGTTTTATCGGTACGCTTACTAATGATAATTTCGCTATCATTACAAGTGGCGTAACCCGCGCAACATTTGCAGGAACTCCCTCAGCTTCAACTCCAATGCTTACACTCACAAATACGACGCCAGGAATTCAGGGGTTGCGTATTAATGGTGTGCCCGGCGATGCAGTTTCCGGAAATACTCTTGCAGGAAATCCCGGAGTATGGGATGTCGTGGTTGATGGTGACGAAGTTGTCAGCGGAATCTTAAAGACCGGAGGTGGAAGTCTTTGGTTCGACGGAAGAAGTGCTACCCATACGATCACTTCAAATTCTCCCCTTGATATCAGGACGACGACGAATGATTCCATCACTTTTTCCACTCATGATTCGGTCCGTATGACGATCGCTTCGAACGGATTTACCGGTATCGGTACAAGAAATCCTGTTTCAATGCTGCATATTGCCGCTACTCCTCCTGACCCAACGATTCAGCAGCCAGTCTCAAATTTTTATCTGCCCGATCCGTTCAACCACGTTATGACAGTGGAAAACATGGCAACGAATGCAAAAGGGAATGGAATTGCTATTATTATTCATAATCCTTCCGGTACTATTGTTCCTGAACTCTCTTATTCAGACGGAGCATATAATAATAACCAGTCCAATTATATGACATACTATAATGATAACGGCGATCACAACCATATCAAAGGACGTATCGAAGGATTTTCGTATGAAAACTACAAGCAGCTTAAAGCACAGATCGATGCCATTCAATCGAATACCGATCTTTATAATCCGTTTAATTATTTTAACTTTGATGTAAGATTTGACCCTAACTTTATTTCATTCAATTCAAATTTTATCACGTGGCCGAGTTTAGTTTATTCAGATATTAATTTTGGAATCGCAACTGTTAGCGTTCCCACTTCGCTTTCCGGAGGAGGTGTCGTAAGTCCTTTTACATTTAATGGATCACCGCTTACCAATTTAACTTCTCCATTCTCTATTAATTATGATTTTATTAATGGCATTAAAGACCAGTTCATTGCTCTTCCTTATAAAGAAAAGGCAGCAATGATCGCAACCAATAAAGTACAGGCTGCAATTAATTTTGCTCTTTCATTTCTTGGCGGAGTAACATACGAAACCGGATCAGGCGATTATGCTGAATGGCTTGAGCGCGCAGATCATAATGAAAAGATCAGTATCGGTGACGTCGTCGGAGTCATCGGTGATAAGATCACGAAAAATACTGAAAATGCAACGCATTTTATGGTTGCATCCTGGAAGCCCTGCGTGCTTGGCAATATGCCGGAAGCAGGGAAAGAAGCCTTCTATCATAAAGTTGCATTCATGGGTCAGATCCCTGTGAAGATGATCTGTGCAGTGAAGAAAGGTGATTATATCGTGCCCGACGGTGCGAATAATGGATATGCTTCTGCTATTTCGCCGAAAGATATTTCAGCCGGTGATATTAATAAGGTTTTCGGAGTTGCTTGGGAAGACGCTCCTTTCGGAGGAAAGCTCGTAAAGATCGCAGTAGGCTTGAAACCTCATGAAATGGTAGCGGTCATTCAGGATCAGGCTCAGCAGATCGCACGTCTTGAAACGAAGGCTGCAGGGATCGAACGCTTAAAAGCGGAGATCGCCCAGATCAGAGCAACGATCAATTCAGCGCATAGTGCAAAATATTCGAAGAAGAAAGCAAAGCATTCTGCGAAATTATCATCAGTATTATCCTCAAACTAAGAGCCTAACAATAATAAAAAATATCACAACAATGAAAACAACAATTTTAGGGCTCATAGCTTTTGTGCTTCTCATGTCAACCGATGTCTTTGCTCAGCATTTCCTTCAGTTAGATGATGGCTTTTCTCATTATACCATCATCAAAGCGGCACCGGGCGTAAATGCAACATTCTTTTTTCCTACCGGCTCTGGAACAGTCATGACGCTTTCCGGCAGTATCTCGCCGGTATGGCTTTGTGGAGCCAATAGCAGTCCCGTATCAGCTAATCTTGGGACATTGACACCTCAGGATCTTGTGATGGTAACAACCAACATTCCTCGCTCAACCTTTGCAGCAACTCCTTCTGCTTCTACACCGCTCTGGACACTGACCAATACGGCACCGGGCGTTCAGAGATTGCGCATTAACGGATCGATCGATGCAACCAATACTTCGACCCTTGCAGCTAATCCGGGGGTATGGGATCTGGTTGTTGATGGTGATAAGATCGTTACCGGTCTTTTAAAGACCGGCGGAAGTGTATGGATCGATGGTAATAGCGCAACCCATAGCATCACGGCAAATAAGCCCCTGACGATCAAGACAACATCAACTGATCCGCTGACCCTTAGCACGAATAGCGCAAGCCGCATGACGATCGATCGTTACGGATATGTTGGCATCGGCACAACTACTCCTGTATCTCCGCTTCATATCCAAGCTACACCCCCCGATCCAACCTTTACAAATCAGGCAGGCTTTTTAGTGCCTGATCCTGTCAATCATGTGCTCACCGTTGAGAACTTAGCATCGAACACGAAAGGCAATGGTATTGCCGTTATTATTCATAACCCTTCCGGCAGTCTCATTCCTTTTACTTCTGGTGGTGACGGATCGTATAATAATAACCAGTCAAATTACGTAACGTTTTATAATGATGCCGGTGATCATAACCACATTAAAGGAAGGGTCGAAGGATTCTCCTATGAGAATTATAAGGATATGTATAATTCGCTCATATCTATCATAGGAAATGGCGGAGTCTTTAATCCGTTCAATTATTTCCAATGTAATCTCGCATTCGATCCGAATTTTATTCAATTCCACTCGGATTTTATTCAATTCCCATCATTATCGTTTAGTGATCTTTCATATCAGGCTTGTCATGATTTTGGTGGTATTGATTTTGGTCTACTCGGAACTTGGCATATTGGCTCGATTTGTCTGCCAAAAATCGATTTTGGAAATGTTATCCCAAGTTTTTCCGGTGGCAGCATAGGAAGCCCGATCACATTTCAAGGACCACCGATAACCGGATTAACAAATCCATTCTCTATAAATTATGGATATATTAACAACCTTGTAGCTCAGCTCCAGAATTTCCCCTATAAATCAAAAGCGGCAACGATCATCTCCAATCCACTTGCAGCCGCTGTGAATTTCGGTTCGTCTCTTTTAGGCGGTGTAACGTTTGAATCAGGCGCCGGCGATTATGCCGAATGGTTGGAGCGCGCCGATCATAATGAAAAGATCAATGTCGGTGATGTTGTCGGAGTTATCGGTGGAAAGATCACGAAGAATACTGAAGGGGTGAGCCAGCTCATGGTTGCTTCTTGGAATCCCTGTGTGCTCGGAAATACACCTGAAGAGGGTAAAGAGCAATTCTCGAATAAAGTTGCCTTCATGGGTCAGGTACCTGTGAAAGTGAATTGTTGCGTGAAAAAAGGCGACTATATTGTCCCTGATGGACATAACCTTGGATATGCAAAAGCGATCTCTCCGGAAAATATTTCCGAAGATCAGTTCGAGAATGTTCTTGGTATTGCCTGGGATGATGCTCCGAACTATGGTGCAAAGTTTGTAAAGATCGCTGTCGGCTTAAAACCTGATGAAATGGTAAAAGTTATTCAGGATCAGGCTCAGCAGCTAAGCCAGCTTCAGGAGAAAGTTGCAGAACTTGATATTCTGCAGAAAGAAGTTGACGAGATCAAAGCTTCCATGAATCCATCGAATCCTGCGAAGTATTCAAAAAAGAGAGCGAAGCACAATGCAAAAAAAACTTTAGAATTATCATCTAACTAAGAGACCTTATCAAATAAAATAATTAAAAATTATTACCATGAAATCAATTTTATTCGGACTCTTAGCATTTACTATCCTGCTCACATCCCAGAGCATTGCTCAAATAGGCGGACATAAGCTTCAGCTTGATGACGGCTTGTCACATTATACCTTGCTTTCTGCTTCAGCAACTGGCAACGGTACATTTACTTTTCCGCTGGTTAGTGGTATGATCATGACAAGTTTCGGCGGTGTATCGCCGCTGTGGCTTGCCGGTGGAAATAATAATCCGACTTCAAGCGTTATCGGACCCATAACAGGACAGGATTTTACGATCAAAACATCGGGCATTGTTCGTGCCTCATTTTCGAATGCTCCCTCCGCTGCAATTCCTGTACTGACAATAACCAATACAACACCGGGAATTCAGGGATTACGTATTAACGGATCGCTTGATGCTACAAATAGCTCAACCCTCGGTGCTAATCTCGGAGTGTGGGATATGATCGTAGATGGTGATGAAGTCGTAACAGGAACCTTAAAAGTTGGTGGCAGTATGTGGTTTGATGGCAATAGTGCAATGCATAGCATCTCTGCAAATGCGCCGATGATGGTGGCAACAACGACAAATGATCCTGTTACATTCTTTACCGGAAATGCGGCTCGCATGACCGTTGCTGCAAACGGAAATGTCGGTATCGGAACAACAATTCCTGCATCTATGCTTCATGTCGTTGCAACTCCGCCTGACCCGACCTTCCTGAATGCTGCAAATTTCCTGATCCCTGATCCGATCAACCATGTCATGACGGTTGAGAATCTTTCATCAAATACTAAAGGGAATGGTATTGCAATTATTATTCATAATCCTTCCGGTGTGCTCACTCCGAACCAGGCAAACTCTGATGGAGCATATAATAATAACCAAACAAATTACATGACGTTCTATAATGAGGCAGGAACTCATACCAATATCAGAGGACGAATTGAAGGTTTTTCTAATGAAAATTATTTCAGCCTCTATAATTCTATTCAGGCAGTTGGGGGTAATTTCTTTAGCAATGCCGCTAATTATAATCCCTTCAATTACTTTACCTTCCAGATGGCGTTTGATCCAAATTTCATTACATTCAATTCGAATTTTGTCACATTACCTACTTTAAGTTTTTGTAATCTAACTATTAATCTTGGTTCATTAGAATTCGGCTCTATAAGCTTATCTCCTTTCGGTACTTACAGTTTAGGATCTATTAATTTCGGAAGTGTTAATCTTGGGAATATTCTTCCTTGCGGTATAACAGCTCCGTCTATTTCAAGTCCGTTTACGATCAATGGACCTCCATTAACGCATATGCTCGATCCTTTTGCGATCAATTATAATTTTATTAATAATCTGATTCAGCCGTTGCTCGATCTTCCATATAAAGATAAAGTAGCTTCGATCGTTGCTGATCCTATAACTGCAGCCGTATCTTTTGGAACTTCATTCTTAGGCGGCATCACGTATGAATCAGGTTCAGGTGATTATGCAGAATGGCTTGAGCGCGCTGATCATAACGAGAGTATCGGAATCGGTGATGTTGTCGGAGTCGTTGGTGGAAAGATCTCGAAGACGACCGATGGCGCGAGCCAGTTAATGGTTACATCATGGAAGCCTATCGTGCTCGGTAATATGCCGGAAGAAGGCAAGGAAGCGTTTTCGAACAAAGTGGCTTTCATGGGGCAGATACCTGTAAAAATGCGCTGTGCCGTGGCGCAGGGTGATTATATCGTAGCAGATGGACGTAATAACGGATTTGCCGTTGCCATCTCACCGAAAGATATCACTGCCGCTGATCTTGATAAAGTCCTTGGCGTTGCATGGGAAAATTCTCCGGAGATCGGGGTGAAGTTCGTAAAGATCGCCGTTGGCTTGAAGCCGCATGAAATGGTATCGGTGATTAAAGATCATTCTCAAAGAATTAGATCTCTTCAGGCAAAAACCTTAGAGATCGATCAGTTAGCTTCTGAAGTTAATGATCTTAAGTCTTCGCTGAATTCAGGTCATAAGACGAAATACACACAGAAATAATAATTTTAAGAAGTACGAGTTTCTTAAGAACCCCGCCCATAAGGCGGGGTTCTTAATTTTAGAGGGTAGACTGTGAATGTGTAGTATGATCTCTTGATATGCAATTGTAACAAAAGATATTTTTTTACGTAGAATACATCGTTGGTTCGGCACAAGTGAACAGTAGAAAGGTCCTAGAAAACAGTATCTAACACCCAGAGAGAAGTATTTCGTATTTTTGTAGTGCTACATACGATACTATGACCAACAAATTCATCGCGCTGTTTTTTCTTCTCACCGTTTTTTGTATTTCATCTCTTCACGCCCAATTTCTGGATCTGAAAATACCTTCGGGCGAGCTTCCTTCGGATATAGCAACATGGCAGGTTAAAAAAGACTTGCTACATCTCTTATTCGTTATTCCCGATGAAATTGAATTAGAGAATGCGCATATTGTTTTTGAAGTGACTTCAGGCTCGGAGCATATTTTGGTTTCAACCCGCGCCAAATTCCGCGATCAGCCGCCACTAAATGGCTCATTCAAGAAAAAAAGTTTTGTATTTAACGATCTGGTAAATGCAGATTCCATTGATGTCGATCCTTCACTGAGATCATCTTCATCGGCAATAGGGAAATTAGCTGCCGGCTTTTTTGGAATATGTTTTTATCTTGTTGATTCATCCGGAAAACAAATACCCGGCATCAGTCAGGCATGTACAAATTTCTTTGTACGCGATATCGACTCCCCTGAACTGCTTAGCCCAGAGAATGGAACGACGATTGCCGTTAATGCTCCGCTTACCTTTCGTTGGACTCCTGCACATGTTCTTTCACAAACGGTGCATTACCAATTGAAGATCTTTCCTATGCATGCTGGACAAACGCCGGATCAGGCAATGGCAAGCTCTTCTGCTATCTATAAATCGGATGATATTTTTCATCAACATTTATCTATCCTTCCGATGCGCCGCAGCTGGGTACGATTCCAAATGCGATAGGGTTTGCATGGGTTGTAACGCAATTAAATGAGGATGAAAAGTCCATCGGCAAGAACTATGGAAGAAGTTTACCATCGGCATTCTATAGATCTATTGAGCAAAAGTAAGATCACGACGAAGAAATCTCTTCTGCGAGCATCACAAATCCCTCATAAATTTTTCCTAACGCGGCAGTCTGTTTCTTCAGAGCGATTCGATGTTTCAAGATCGTCGAAAAATCTTTTCTGGCAAGCGGACCGGTCAGGACTTTTTTGGCATCATTACTCAGCACATTTTCTAATGATCGCAGCATAAGCGGAGCAACGGCTTTTTTCATTTTCGCCGGAGGGATCTTTAATGACTTCGAAAGTATTTCAATTGAGCCGCCAATGAGCGTTGTAAAATTTGATGCAAAGACGACGAGGGTATGATAGAGAGGAAGGTACTTGCCGCGTACTTCGATGACGCCGCTGCCTCCGATATTTTTGACGAACGTTTCAGCCCATTTTTTTGCATACGCATCTTCGCTTGATGACATATAATAAATATTCTTTAAGAGCGAGGGAGAGGCTTCAGCAAAAGTTTGGATGGGATGAAGGGTAAGACGGGAGATTTTTTCCCGTCCCATTATTGGCAATATTGTGCTTTCCCTTGCTCCGGCACAGTGTATGAGCAATTTCAAATTCTTTCCTGCAGATTTTACTACTAATCTTGCTACCCTGACGATCTCATCATCTTTCGAGGTGATAAAGATAACATCTGCGCCGCCATTTTTCGTTAGCTTTTCAAACGATTTACTCCGCGCCGGAAGATGAGCGAAGAGTTCATAGTCCTTCGTCTTTGTAATTCTCGATGCTAAGGACGATCCGACCTTGCCTTTGCCAATTATGGCTATAGAAACTCTCTTTGACATTTTTCGTAAATCTTGTGTTCTTAACTATCCAAATTATACAGACAGTTGAGTCTATATACGCGGAATACGAGTCCGCGCCACTATACTAACTCATATTTCATAACTCATAATTCAACATTATTCTCTCATGGCAATCAAAATAGGTATTAACGGATTTGGCCGCATCGGCCGTTTGGTTTTTCGCCGCGCTCTTGCTCAGGGCGATATTGAAATTGTGGCAGTCAACGATCTCACCGACGCTCCGACGCTGGCACATTTATTGAAATACGATTCTACTCACGGTAGATTTAATGGCGATGTAACGACCGATGGGAATGATCTTGTCGTTAACGGAAAACATCTGAAGATCACTGCCGAGCGCGATCCCTCCAACCTTAAATGGGGCGAACTTGGCGCTGATATCGTCGTTGAATCGACAGGTATTTTCGCATCACTCGATGGTTGCATGAAACATATAAACGCCGGTGCAAAGAAAGTTATTCTCACCGTTCCCCCAAAAGATCCTGTTGATGCTATGGTTGTGCTCGGAGTAAATTGTGATACATTGACCAAAGATCATAAGATCGTTTCGAACGCATCATGTACGACGAACTCACTTGCTCCAATGGTGAAGGTTTTGAATGATGCATTCGGGATGGAGTACGGACTAATGACGACGGTGCACTCATATACGAACGATCAGAATATTCTTGATCTTCCACATAAAGATTTGCGCCGTGCTCGTTCAGCCGCGATCAATATTATACCGACCTCTACCGGCGCAGCCCGCGCAATAGGCTCGATCATTCCGGAATTAAAAGGTAAACTCGATGGTACATCGCTTCGCGTTCCGACACCCGACGGTTCGATCACCGATCTCACAGCGATGGTAAAAAAAGATGTGACGAAAGAGGACGTGAACGCTGCATTTAAGGCAGCTTCTGAAAACGGTTCGCTCTCAGGGTATTTAGCGTATACTGTTGATCCGATTGTTTCAACGGATATCGTTGGTGATTCGCATAGCTGCATTTTCGATTCGCAGGAAACGATGGTCATGAATAAGCGCATGGTAAAAGTTTTCGGTTGGTACGATAACGAATGGGGATATTCTTGCCGTGTTGTTGATCTAATTAAAAAGATGGCTGCGCTATAATGAACTTCAAAACCATTGACGACATCGATGTAAAAGGCAAGCGCGTATTTCTTCGCGTGGATTTCAATGTGCCGCTTACAAAAATTCCGCCTTATACTATCACTGATGATACGCGTATCCGAGCAGCGCTTCCGACGATCGAAGCGCTGCGAAAATCCGGTGCACGAATTATCATTGCAAGTCATTTAGGCAGACCGAAAGGTGCGCCTTCTCCGGAATTTTCACTTACTCCGGTTCTTAAAAGGTTGGAAGAGTTGCTCGGAACATCCGTTGCTTTCGCATCCGATTGTATTGGTGATGAAGCGATGAGCAAAGCAACCGGACTGAAGGATGGAGATATCCTGCTCTTGGAAAATCTCCGTTTCCATAAAGAAGAAGAAGCGAATGATCCGGAGTTCTCGAAAAAACTTGCTTCTCTGGCAGAAATCTATGTGGATGATGCTTTCGGCGCCGCGCATCGTGCTCATGCTTCGATCGAAGGGATAACGCACTTTCTTCCTATAAAAGCTGCGGGATATTTAATGAAGAGCGAACTTGATTATCTCGGTGGAGCTCTCACGACTCCGCGCCGTCCGTTCATGGCGATTATCGGCGGAGCAAAGATCAGCGGCAAAATTGATGTGGTCAATAGTTTGCTCGATAAAGCCGATGCAGTGCTCATCGGTGGCGGTATGGCATATACATTTTTCAAATCCGAAGGATTAGAGATCGGGAAATCTCTTTGCGAAGATGATAAAATTCAGTTAGCTAAAGATCTGGAGGCGCGTGCTGAACAATTTGGGAAAAAACTTATTCTTCCGACCGATAATGTTATTGCCGATGCTTTTAATAATGATGCAAATAAAAAAACTGTTTCGGTAAAAGATATTCCTGCGCTTTGGATGGGAATGGATATTGGTCCTGATACGATAAGCATGTTCGAAAATCTTATTATCAATGCGCAGACAATAGTTTGGAACGGTCCGATGGGCGTTTCGGAAATGCCGAATTTTGCGCATGGTACATTAGCGATTGCCCAGGCTATGGCAAAAGCAACAGATCGCGGTGCAACAACGATCGTCGGCGGCGGTGATAGCGTTGCAGCAATCGAAGCAACAGGTCTTGCAGATAAAATGAGCCATGTCTCAACCGGCGGCGGTGCGAGTCTGGAATTTCTGGAAGGAAAAGTGTTGCCGGGAGTAAATGCTCTGAACCCGGATTAAAAGGATTTTTTAAGGATTTTTTGGATGGGAAATTTTAATTTTATTATTTATTAGTCTATGGTATTGCAGGCTTGTAGCTCCAAAATTAATGAGCAGGCCGGTCGGGATATTATAGGATTCTAAATAATTTAATGCTTGAGCCAACTGAGCTTTCTCAAGATTTATTATGGCTTTGAGTTCAACAGGAATTTTATTCTCAACGAAAAAATCTACTCGGCGCTTGCCAATGATATCCTCATCATAGTAGATTGGCATTTCAAATTCCCTATAAAAATTTAGGACGCTTGCCTTCATCTCCTTTTCGAGCGCTCGTTGGTATATGACTTCTTGGAATCCATTTCCAAGGGTAGTATGTACTTTCATAGCGCAGCCAATGATCTTAAATGTAATATCCCCGTAAAGTAAGTCCTTGTCTGGCATATTATCTTTTTCCAAATTATCCAAAAAATCTTTAAAAAATCCTTTTAATCCGGGTTCAGACACTCTTCAATGCCGCCTTTATCAATCTCTCCAATTTCTCGGACTCTTGCGGCTGCTCTTTAATTACGGAGCGGATCGCTTTTTCTGCATCGCCGCGATTATAGCCGAGGGCTACTAATGCGGCAAGCGCTTCCTGTCTGATCTTTGCTCTGCTTGAGTCGGATGCTCCGGGTTCTGCGATGAAGACCTCTTCTTTTAATAATTTATCGCGGAGTTCGACAACAAGGCGCTCGGCAGTTTTCTTGCCGATTCCGGGTATACCGGTTAGGGCGATGAGATCTTTCGTACGGATCGCCTCTTTTAGAGCATTCGTACCAAGCGATGAGACTATTGTGAGACCGGTTTTAGGACCTATGCCACTTACACTGATGACCTGATCAAAAAGTTTTCGCTCATCCTGCGTTGCGAAACCATATAATGTTTGCGAATCTTCCCTAACGATAAAGCGCGTAAAGACCTGATATTCATTACCCGGACCGGGCGCACGTTCATAAGCGGCCTGAGTTGAAAATACTTCATAGCCTATTCCCCCTGCTTCGATAACAAGCGTGAAAGGTTCTTTCGAGATCAGTTTTCCGCGAATGTGTGAGATCATATTACTGCAAAATTACGGAAGTTAGCATTAGGGGACAGGAATCCTGGTCTTTGAGGTAAATAAAACCAAAATCCCGATTGCGGTGTTTGGCATCCCACTATTATTGCATTATTATTCAGGTATTATATTATTATTATTACTAGATATGATGGTTAGCGAAAAGAAAAAAACATCCCTTGAAAATATTTCTTACGATCCCCTTTATAAACATGCTGCTGAGAATGCTATTGATATTTGTTTGCGCGTCCAAAAAGGCGAGCGTACAACGATCATCACCGATCTTGAAACCCTTCCTATCGCTGCAAGTCTTTATGATGAATTAGATCTTGTCGGCGCAAATGTCCATACTTTTGTTGTCGAAGATTATTCCGAGCGTCCGATGGTACACATGCCACAGGAAATTCTGGAAGATATGGAGAAATCGGATGTAACGATTTATTGTATGCAGGGGCAAGAAAATGAATTACAGACTCGCAAAGAAATGATGGCAGTGGTCAACCGCGTCAAACCTCGTCATGCGCACATGGTCAATATCAATCATGAGATCATGATGGAAGGTATGCAGACGGATTTTCTTGCCGTTGATGCTATTAGCCGCAAAGTATGGGAGCTTGCAAAGCAAGCAAAAAAAATAACTGCAAAATCTCCTGCAGGCACACATATCGAAGCGACTTTCGATCCGCAGCTTCATTGGCTTAAGACCAGTGGCATTATCTCCCGTGAAAAGTGGGGTAATCTTCCGGGCGGTGAAGTTCTGACGTGCCCTGCTGATGTAAATGGTGTCTACGTCGTTGATGGAGTTGTCGGAGATTATCTTTGCGCTGAATACGGCGATATCAAAGCAACGCCGCTTACTATTCACATCACCAATTCTCGCATTACAAAATGCGAATGCGATAATCAGGCATTGCTCGAAGAATTTTTAGAATATACGCATCGCGATGAAAACTCCGACCGCGTCGGCGAGTTTGCTATCGGCACGAATATCGGAGTAAAAGATATTCGGGGTTTGATCCTGCAGGATGAAAAGATCCCCGGTTGTCATATTGCTTTTGGCTATCCGTATTGCGAGCATACAGGCGCAACATGGTATTCAGGAACGCATATTGACGTCGTCGGCAGAGCCTTCGATATTTGGATCGACGATCTAAAGATCATGGAAGCAGGGAAGTTTTTGATCGAGGCTGCGGTAATCTAATCGTTATTCTTTCAATAGCATTTTCATCTCGCTCTTTTCACCAACTTCTATGCGTAAAAAATATGCTCCACTGGTTGCATCTTTCGCATTCCATTCAAAGCTATGTGGACCTTGTTCCAGAGTGCCGTTGAAAAGCCTTGCAATTTGATTACCAAGAAGGTTCAAGACGCTTAACCTACAGGTAATGCTTTTATCCAGATCGAAATCAATGGATATTGATTTGACAAATGGATTGGGATATGTTTGTAAATTGATTTTATCAAATAGGGATGAGGAATGATTTACATTCGATTTTCCGCCCGTTCTTGTTGTAAGAATTGTACCACGACCACCGACAACTATACCTACTTTCTCATCCACAAAAGAAATATCATAAAGAGGTTCAAGCGTTTGACTGTTTTGTGGATACCAATGGTTTCCCCCATCCACAGTCTCAAGTATTGTACCAACGTCACCCACTATAAAACCATGTAATGGGGATAGATAATGTATTTTTAATAAATCGTATAAGGTATTGCTAACTTGTGGAATCCAAGATTTGCCACTATCAAAAGAACGAAAAATTATTCCTGATTGTCCAACTACCGTCCATGTTTTTGCATCACATCCGAAAACATGCTTAGTAGTTTTAATTGAGTGATTTACCCATTTTTTTCCTTGGTCAGTAGTATGAAATACAGTGCCTTCACGTCCACAAATAAGTGCAGTTCCTGAGTCCATTGAAACACCATAAAGGCTCTGACTTGAAGTACTTCTTCTTTCTTCCCAATGCTTTCCTGAGTCTGAAGAGAAAAGTATTTGTCCGGAATCACCCACGGCTAAACATGTATTGTTAAATGGTTCGATTGCGATAGAATGTAGTTCTAGATAGGCTGTGTCATTATAATGTTTAGTCGTCCATGTTGACCCAGTATCAAGAGAGATACTTATTTTTTCTCTATTGCCGACCACACAGAACTCTTTCTCAGAAATAGCTACAATTCCATTCGGGTACCCAAGACTTAGAGAATGTTCTGACCATGTTTTGCCACTATCAAATGTTGTGATGATAGTTCCTCCATACCCGGATGCTACCCCTCCCCGTTACTTAGCATTGAAATGGAATAAAAGGAATTATCCTCGTATGGGCTTGTATAAAGATGCCAACCACTTTGGCCGTGCGCTACCTCGGCCATGAATAGAACGGAAATAAAGAAAGTAATGCGCATTTTTGGATTTTAATTAAGAAAGTACTTGACTTTGTAACAACTTCGATTTTCCTCTTTTGTCACACCAAGACTTTATATTTTGTGAAACGAAGGATTGCATCGTAGTAAAGGAATGGGAACCCTCATCTCTCTGTTTAGACTGTCCGAAAATTGTCATACGTTTACGTGAAAGTAAAAACTGAACTTAGTCTGACTATCTCACAGGGTGGAGATAGCGAATATCAGGTTTCTTGTCTCACTTGCCCAAAGGCAGAGCATCACAATGCAAAGCCTGAGATCGATAAGCCGCGCTCCAATTGCGGAGTCGTCGGCGTCTATAATCATCCCGAAGCCTCAGTCATAGCCTACTATGCGCTGCATTCCTTGCAGCATCGCGGTCAGGAAGCTGCGGGAATTTTAGCTGCGAAATGGGAGAGTGGCAGTAAAGAAAAAAGGAGAAAATTCACAGCGCATAAAGATCACGGACTTGTCCTCAGTGTATTTGCCGATTCAAAATTATTGACAGAGGTTCTTGCCGGAGACTCCGCGATCGCCCACAACAGATATTCCACGACAGGAGCCAGCGGAAAGACGGAAAATATCCAGCCGTTCTTCATGGATTATAAAAAAGGGAATTTTGGTCTTGCGCATAATGGCAACCTCACCAATACCCGCGAACTTCGCGAGAAATTAAAATCTCTCGGCACAATCTTCCAAACTTCAACCGATAGCGAACTCATTCTTCATCTTGTAGCTCGTTCGCAGCAAGCAGAGCAGATCGAACAAATTCGCGATGCGCTCCGTCAAACGCTCGGTGCATACTCACTTGCAATGATGACCGATACTGCGCTTATTGCAGCGCGCGATCCGAATGGAATTCGCCCGCTTGCTATAGGCAGAATAAAACGTTCAGATGGCGAGTGGTCCTATATGGTTGCAAGTGAAACCTGTGCTTTCGATATAGTCAATGCCGAGTATCTCCGCGATGTTGAGCCTAATGAGATCGTTGTGATTGACCGCCATACCATTGAGACCGGCCAAATCAAATCCCTAAAGATTCAGGAAAATCCTCCGATTCCGACACATTGTATCTTTGAATATATTTATTTCTCGCGCCCTGATTCGAAAATATTTGAAGAAAGCGTTGATAAGGTCCGCCGTAAACTTGGTAAGAATCTCGCGATGGAAAGTCCCGTCACAAACGATAATAACAAACGGCTGACGGTGATCAATGTACCGGATTCATCGAATACTGCAACACTGGGTTATGTTGCTCAAAATAATAAAGAGGGCAATCCGTCAAAGTATGAGATCGGTCTTATTCGTTCGCATTATGTCGGCAGAACGTTCATTCAGCCCGGTCAGGATAATCGGGAGATGAAGGTTAAAGTAAAATTCAATACGGTAAAGGGTGTATTAAGGAATAAAAAAGTTGTAGTTGTTGACGATTCTATTGTTCGCGGCACGACGTCAAAGGCATTGGTCAAACTTATACGCGAAGCTGGTCCCAAAGAAGTACATTTACGTATTACTGCTCCTCCGATAACGCATCCATGCAAATACGGGATGGATTTTCCGAGCAAGTCAGAACTCATCGCAAATGATTTCTCAAATGATGCTAAAGCAATAGGTGATTCGCTCGGCGTGGAAACGCTTTCGTATCTATCGGTAAATAAATTACTTGATAGTGTTCCTCATACGAATTCAAAAGGCGAGAAGATCGGATATTGTATGGCTTGCTTTACCGGCAATTACCCGGTTCCAATTGATGAAATTGCGATGAGTCAGGAACAAAATGACGATTAAAATCTTATTCAGGATCAATGGAGAGTTGATCCGTACCTTCGCTTTTTGAACCTGTAAGACGAATTGTATAAAATTGTCCTTTAACAAATTGCAGAGTTGAGTGATACTCCTGTGATATATCCGTTTCACTTCGAACAAAGATCGTATGCTGTCCTGCAGGCATCAATACATAATTTCTGATCTCCTGAAAATTCACCGGTGATGGCTGTCCTGTCGTTACATCTTTGAAGAGCGGAGGAGCATTGATGTCGTCGATATGCATATTAACCGTAGGGCTTGGCTGCGGATAATCAGGTAAGCCGTTAATCAACCGTACATAGCATGAATCTTTTGGCGCGATTAATTTACGCACGCTGTCGTCTGCGAAGATGGGAAAGAGCCGGTTCGGATCGCCCGGATCGTTCGAGCGGAAAAGAACGATCGTTGTCATGGTATATGGCTTACGTGCGGGAATGGTAAGGCTATCAAATTTTTGTGTGCCTGTTCCAAAAAAATAATTAGCATACAATACAAGACTACTGTCATGATTAACGGGAATAAATTGCTTATTCATTTCAGGATTTACATCGATGAAGAGATCCTGATTTTGTGGGCTGAATAACCTCAGATGGACTATGCCGCTTGTTTTGGTATTGTTAAGAATTGCAAGAAAGCGTAGAAATGCAGGTCCCGCAATTGTATCATGGCGATAAAGCGTATCGGTATCATGAACAGTTTGAATGTCAACACTATGAGAACAAGAAGAGATGAAAAATGAGGACAACAGAATTGGAATAAATACGAGTAATTCAAGCATGATAATGATCACGCCGATACGAGACTTGCGCTGTAAGAATCTTTTCATACTCTGTTAGTCAAGTACGAAAATACGACATTTTTTCCGACTCGTGTTAAAAAGTGGGTATGGGTGGGAAATGGATTTAACTGATTCCTTTGTTATGGTAATACGATTTTATGATCAATTCATTTTGAAATAGCAGGTGCAGGCTTAGTTTTGCACTCTTGGCAGGCTAGAGCCTGCGCTACATTTTCGTTATTACTCTATTTAATAATCTTCATCATGCCGGGGAAGTTACGTAAACAGGATTTTGAAACCAGCTCTCGGATTCAGATAGACCGAATTTATGGTCCTGACGATGCCGGAAAATTTCCATTTTCCCGAGGTATCTATGATGAGATGTATCGTCAGCGTCTTTGGACAATGCGTCAATATGCCGGTTTTGGTTCTGCGGCAGAATCTAATAAGCGTTATAAATACTTACTTGCCAGCGGTACGACAGGGTTATCGATTGCATTTGATCTCCCGACGCAGATCGGTTACGACTCGGATCATGAGATGGCTGAAGGAGAAGTCGGGAAGGTCGGCGTTCCGATTGATTCGCTTGATGATTTTGATATTCTTTTCGATGGCATTGATCTTGCGAAAATTTCTACATCAATGACGATCAATGCAACGGCTTCGATCCTCCTTGCACTTTATGTAGCAAAAGCAAAGAAGCAGGGCGCTGATCTGAAAAAAATATCCGGCACAGTGCAGAATGATATTCTCAAAGAATACGCGGCAAGAGGAACATATATCTATCCTCCGCGGCAATCAATGCGTGTTGTTACGGATATATTTGCCTGGTGTGCACGTGAAGTGCCTGCATGGAATACGATCTCTATCAGCGGCTATCACATCCGTGAAGCGGGAGCTACTGCTGTTCAGGAAATTGCTTTTACTCTTTCCAACGGCTTAGCGTATATTCAAGCCGCTGTCGATGCAGGGCTCCATGTGGATGATTTCGCTCCAAGACTTTCCTTCTTTTTTAATGCGCATATAAATTTTTTTGAAGAGATCGCAAAGTTCAGAGCTGCACGTTCACTTTGGGCGAAGCTTATGAAGGATCGTTTCGGCGCGAAGAAATCTGAATCTCTAAAACTTCGCTTTCATGCTCAGACTGCAGGCTCAACCCTTACTGCGCAGCAAATAGAAAATAATATCGTCCGCACGACCATAGAAGCAATGTCTGCAGTGCTCGGCGGTACTCAATCTCTTCACACCAATGGCAAAGATGAAGCGCTCGCTTTGCCTACGGAAGCATCTGCGAGGACAGCTCTTCGCACGCAGCAAATTATTGCGCATGAATCAGGCATTGCCGATACTGTTGATCCGATGGCAGGCAGTTATTACATAGAATATTTGACGTCTGAACTTGAGAAACGCAGTCTCGAACTCATCGAAAAGATCGATGCTCTGGGCGGATCGGTAAAAGCCATTGAGATAAATTTTCTGCAGGATGAGATCGCACAAAGCGCATACGAATTCCAAAAGAAAGTAGAGACCAAAGAAGAGGTTGTAGTCGGTGTGAACGAATTCACTGATTCTAAAAATGAAGATTCCGCAACACTTACGATCGATCCGAATTTAGAGCGCGATCAAATTGCACGAGTTCAAGCTCTGCGCAATAAACGCGATAATCCAAAAACTCAGGCTGCAATAGCTGAAGTTGAGCGCTCAGCCAGAGACGGTTCAAATCTTATGCCGCATATCGTGAATGCCGTTGAAAGCTACGCAACACTTGGCGAGATATCTGATGCGATGAGGAAAGTTTTTGGAGAATACGTTTAAAACTTTGTTACTGACTGATATGACTCAGCAGACCTAAGTGCTTTGTTTTGGTAGGATGTATTCAGTTCTTTCCCAGTTATTACTGGACTTCCCCCATTTGAGAGGACACTGAACGGTGTGGTATATTTGCAGAAAGGACTATACCACCATGACAGAGAATCAGGATCAATTATCGACACCTCAGAACGTCGGAGAACGAAAGCGTTACCGTCAGTATGACG
>JBBQGG010000008.1:0-67536 GCA_038322815.1 Kapaibacterium sp. (SeqCode) | reverse complement strand
GGCTTTGCACAGCAAAAGAGCGGGGCGGTCAACCATTCCGAACGGTCTTCTATGACCTATGACATCTTTGACCTCTCCCCGCTCTCTGTCGGGTCACTTCATAACAAGAAATGCACGTGGTCAAGCAACATAGGATGACACGAGGAGTTAGAATGTCATTCTGAACGACAGCGAAGAATCTCGTGATGGTTTGTAGATAGCGAAACTTGCGGCTAAGGTTAAGGGATTCTTGGTTACGCTGCGCTTCACTCAGAATGACATGAGGGGTTAAAAAGGGGATTTCGAATGAAACAACATCCCCATTCCACCGTTAAAATATACTGTTTGCTATCTCACAATTTTTAAAGCATTTAATAGAAAGAACCAATAAATATGAAATCGAAAAATTCATTTATGCGTCCGGTTATTCTTGTGGTGTTCGGCTTGCTTCTTGGCGTCGGGCTTGTTGCAGGATTTGGCGGCATTGCAAAACTGAACATTGCTTTCGGACAGGGCGGAGGCGTTACGCTTGGCGGACCTACTCCGAACATTCCTCAAAGCGCAACACTTGAGAGCATCAATACATCGTTCAAGGCAGTGGCGAAAGCTATTCAACCGACTGTCGTATCGATCAAGATCAAAACGGAAGCGCCGAAGCCATCGGCAAAAAAAGAGATGGATCCGAATAATCCATTCAAATATTTTTTCCATAATAACCCGAATGATCAGGGTGAAGGCGGAGGAGATGAACAAGATATGAATCCTTTCTCGCAGCCTCAGGGACCGAGCGAGGGACTGGGCTCCGGAGTTATCGTCACGAGTGACGGATATATCCTGACGAATAATCACGTCGTTGAAAACGCTGCAAAAAAAGGCGGCATTACCGTTAAACTCACTGATAAGCATGAATATGAAGGCAGAGTAGTCGGCACCGATCCGACGACCGATCTTGCAGTTATTAAGATCGAAGCAACGGGGCTGCCTGTGGCGGCTCTTGCAAATTCCGATGAAGTCTCAGTAGGTGAATTAGTTTTGGCTGTCGGCAATCCGCTTGGTTTGGAATCCACAGTAACCACAGGTATTGTCAGTTCTCTCGGACGCCAGATCAACATTTTTGATGAAGCCCGTTCGAAAAATACGGCAGGTTATAGCATTGCAAATTTTATTCAAACCGATGCAGCAATCAATCCGGGAAATTCCGGAGGCGGACTTTTTAATGCTAAAGGTCAGGTCATCGGTATCAATGCAGCAATTGCAACCCGTACCGGAATGTTTGCCGGATATGGTTTTGCGATTCCGATCAATCTTGCCAAAACCGTTGCCAATGATCTTATTAAATTAGGCCATGTCAACCGCGGATATATCGGCGTCAATATTAAGGCGATCGATCAGACCGAAGCGGAAGCGCTTGGTTTGAATGTTCCGCGTGGAGTACGTATTGATAAGGTCGTTAAAGGCAGCGCTGGTGAAACGGCAGGGCTTAAAGAAGGCGATGTTATTCTTTCGGTTGATGGACAGGAAACAAATGAATCAAATCAATTGCAAGGGCTTATTGCATTGCACCATGCCAGAGATAACGTTTCGCTGAAGGTTTGGCGTAACGGTAAGGAGATCGATAAGAATGTAACGCTTCGTCCGCGAAGTGACGTAGCAGCGAATGATATATCGGTAGAACCTATCCAAATTGAAGCCGCGCCGATGAAACAAACAGCAACGATAGATAATATCGGTGTCACTATCCGCAATTTGAATGCAGGCGAAAAAGATAAGTACGATACAAAGGGTGGAGTATATATTACGAATACCGTACCCGGCTCCGAAGCGTATGACAGAGGCATTGGACTAATTGGGAAAGTCGTAACGGCAGTTGACCTGAAGCCGGTAAAAAATGTCGATGAATTCGAGAAAGCCATGAATGCCGCCAAAGGACGCTCGATCTTCGTTACACTTATTGATGATAAGGGAGATAAGAGAGCTATAGCGATCAGAGTACCGAAAGACTAAGTGAATTGTGAATTGAGAAAATGTAGTTCTCAATTCACAATTCTTCATTCACAATTCACATTGTTCCTGCAGCGCTATCCATTGACTTCGTCCGATAGGGTTCATCTTCGAAGCTGGAGATGGATTGTAATTCTCTGAATCGTTTGTAGATTTGATCCATCGAAAGATCTTCGATGCCTTCAGTAGAAAATTTCGAGCAGCAGAAACTTGCGAGTACTGTACCATAGACCACAGCACGTTTTACTGTTGCATATTGAATTGTTTCCCAACGAGTTAAATAGCCGATCAAACCGCCCATGAAGCTATCGCCGGCGCCCGTGGGATCGAAAATTTCTTCCAGAGGATATGCCGGAGCTGAGAAAATAAATTTGTTGTAAAAGAGGAGCGCTCCATGCTCTCCTTTTTTGATAATGACGATACGGTGATCATCCGGAGCAAGCATTTCCTGCAGTTTATGACCACAGACGACTAGACTTGGATGATCTACCAGTAGCCGTGCTTCGCCGTCATTGATAACCAGAGCATTGACTTTTGAAAGAGTTTTTATCAGATCATCTTTCGCTCCTGTGATCCAGAAGTTCATGGTATCGCAGATGATGAGTTTCGGTTTTTTCTTCATCTGCCTGATCACATCAAACTGAAGGCTTGGTGCGATATTGCCCAGAACAAGATAATCCGGAGACGCAGCTTTTACCGGCACCTTCGGTTTGAAATCAGCGAAGACATTCAGATCGGTTGCAAGCGTATCGCGGGTATTCATATCGTAATGATATTTCCCAGACCAGAAAAAAGTCTTGCCGCCTTTGATCACTTCAACACCGGAAGTATCGAATCCTTTTTTCTTGAAGAGATTCCAGGCATGCTGCGGAAAATCTTCACCAACAACTCCGACAAGCCCGATATCTGAGCCATGAGCAAAGTAACTTGCTGCAAGTGAAATATAGGTAGCGCTTCCGCCTAAAGCTCTTTCACGTTTATCAAACGGTGTTTCGATCGTATCAACAGCAAGTGAACCGACAATGAGTAATGACATCTTTTAGAATTGTGAATGTAGAATTGAGAATTGAGAACCTATGAAATGTAAAATGTAAAATTTAAGTTCAGAGCATCTCAAATTTTACATTTTACATTTTTAATTTTACATTCTTCGGAATTTACGCTTGAGGCGGAATTGGCGGCGGCGGTATCGGCGATGGTTTCATCGGCTCACCTGGTACCGGTTCCTGAGGATAGGGTACTTCCTGCGGTTTGATCGGAGCCTGTTCAGGTGGTACTGGCTGAGGAGTTGTAGACGGGGGGATGAGAACATCTGATATACTTGTGGATTGTGACATAATAGATAATTCTTTCATGAAAAAAATTATCCTGCATATTTAGACTTTCTGCCTTTTTACCAGCAGTGTTCCGAATGAAACATTATCACATTGGTGATAATGGAATCCGGTTTACCTAAACATGCAGGACTTTCAACGGTATATACAGCATTTATTTTTAACCGGATTTCTCTTTGGCATTTGGCAACCTTCCACGGTAACTACTCGTTTTAGGTTTTAGTTAAAATCAGCTTATTTTATATGAAAAACGGTATTTCTACGAACGGAATCCATACAAACGGTAAAACGACTTTCGAGACAAGTCCTGAGTATCTTGAAGCCAAGAATCGTTGGGAAGAACGAGATTCCAAAGGCAAGACAACAGGCTGGAAGCATACAACGTTATCCGGTAAATCTCTTGACACCTTGTATAGTCCGAAGGATGTAACCCCTCATGATTTCGAGGAAAAAATTGGCTTTCCGGGAGATTATCCTTATACTCGAGGTATTCATCCGAATGGTTATCGCGGCAAGGTCTGGACGATGAGGCAATTCGCCGGATTCGGATCTCCAGAAGATACGAATGCCAGATTCAAGTATTTATTAGCTCATGGTCAGACGGGACTTTCAACAGCTTTCGATCTTCCGACTCTCATGGGTCGCGATGCAGATGATCCATGGAGCGAAGGTGAAGTAGGAATTTGCGGAGTGGCGATCAGCTCGTTAAAAGATATGGAGAAGCTTTTCAGCGGCATTCCGCTTGGCGAAGTTTCCACTTCGATGACGATCAACTCTCCTGCTGCGATGATCTTCGCATACTATCTTTGTGTTGCCGATAAACAAGGCGTGCCGTATTCAAAACTTCGGGGCACATTACAGAATGATATTTTGAAGGAGTATATTGCGCAAAAAGAATTTATCTATCCACCGGAGCCATCGATGCGTATCATTGTTGATATGATAGAATTTTGCACGAAGGAAGTACCTCAATGGAATCCCGTTTCGGTTTCGGGATATCATATTCGCGAAGCAGGTTCGACTGCGGCACAGGAGTTAGCTTTTACGTTAGCCGATGGTTTTGCATACGTTGAGCATTGCATTGCTCGCGGAATGGATGTCGATGAATTTGCTCCACGCATTTCGCATTTTTTCAATTCGCACATTGATTTCTTCGAAGAGATCGCAAAACTCCGCGCAGCGCGAAGAATCTATGCGAAGCGTATGAGGGAAAAATACGGTGCGAAAAATCCGAAATCCTGGACTCTCAGATTTCATACTCAGACTGCAGGCTGCTCACTCACTGCGCAGCAGCCTGAAAATAATATCGTCCGAACAGCTTTTGAAGCAATGGCTGCAGTATTAGGTGGTACGCAATCGCTCCATACTAATTCAATGGACGAAACGCTTGCATTGCCTTCGGAGAAGGCTGTGAAGATCGCTCTTCGTACTCAGCAAATTTTGGCATACGAGACAGGTGTCATTAATACCGTCGATCCCCTTGGCGGCTCATACTTCGTTGAAGCTGAAACTGACCGACTCGAGGCTGAAGCGTATGCGTATTTTGATAAGATCGACGCACTCGGCGGAGTAATAGCTGCGATTGAAGCCGGATTTTTCCAGCGTGAAATAGCCGATGCAGCATATCGCTATCAGATCGAACTCGATAAGAAAGAAAAATATATTGTCGGAGTAAATGAATACGTCGAGGAAAATGAAAAGATTACGATTCCTATTTTACAGATCGGTGCTGAAGTTGAGAGAAATCAGGTTAAAGAATTAAAAGAGTTGAAAGCAAATCGCTCTCAAGCAGCGGTCGATGAACGAATGGAAGAGATCAGTGTCGCCGCTTTCGGGCATACGAATTTGATGCCTGTTTTCATCCGCGCTGCGAATGATTACGTTACGCTCGGTGAGATGATCGATGTTTTGAAAGTACCGTTCGGAGAGTATCAGGAGGCAGTAGTATTTTAGTCACCGAAAGATCCTATTATAGGTAAAAAACTAAGCTCTTCGTTTTGTAGGAGTTAATCCGCCGTATTTTTGTCTTAATGAAGATACCACATTTTATTCGTCTCATACGCCCGAAACAATGGATTAAGAATCTTTTCGTCTTTGCGGCTCTCGTTTTTTCGCATCATCTTTTCGAATGGGATTATGCCAAGTCTTCGCTCATTGGCTTCGCCCTTTTTTGTGCTACAGCAAGTACGATCTATATCATCAATGATATTATCGACCGTGATCGAGATAGATTACATCCTAAAAAGAAACACCGTCCGATTGCAAGCGGCAACATCAGCGTTCCAAGTGCGATCAGCATGGCGTTCATCATTTTTGGAATTGCAGTTCCCGTAGTTTTTAATCTTCCCTATAAATTTGGATTCTGTCTGGCATTTTATTTTGTGATGAATCTTTCGTACAGTCTTTTTTTAAAAGATGTTGTCCTTGTTGATGTTTTTATTATCGCGATCGGTTTTATGCTGCGTGTAGTAGGCGGAGCATTTGTGATAGATGTTCCGATCAGTTCATGGCTTATTTTGACGACCATGTTTCTTTCACTTTTCCTTGCAGTTGCCAAACGAAGGGGCGAATTGGTAATGCTCGAAGCACAACTTGAAGAAGGAAAGAAACCAACCGAATCAACGCGGAAAGTACTCGAACATTATAGCATTGATTTTGCTGAGCAGCTTTGCACGATCTGCGCTGCCGGTTTTGTGATCAGCTACGCACTTTACACCGTGAGTGACAGAACAGTAAAAATATTCGGTACAGAAAACCTTGTCTTTACAACTCCATTTGTTCTTTACGGAATATTCCGTTATCTCTATCTTTTACATAAGAAAAATTTGGGTGAAAATCCCACAGAAGTAGTTTTGACAGATATTCCGATGATCCTGAATTTTCTCGCTTATGCTATTGCAATGTTTTTCATAATTTATTTTCACTAAGTGTGAATATCGCAAAAGCAATCCGTCGGAATCAAATTGAATGGGCACTTATCCTTCTCGGAATTGTCGTTCTGTTTATTCAATTTGCAGTCGCAAAAAATTTTCTTTCGGAAGGCGGGGTAGATCACAGCTACATCATCGGTGCACCTCTTGATGATACCTATATCCATTGCAGATATGCAGAAAATCTGCAAAACGGCAAAGGATATACGTTTAATCCCGTGATCAACATTGATGACTCGCTATTTAGAAATTCCATTTCGAGTACGGTGAGTGCAGATACTTCTCCGCTATGGGTGGTACTTATAGCACTCGGAGGAATTTTTTCAAATCATCTCGATCTGATAGCTATTATTCTATCTGTTATTTTCTATTTGTATCTGGGTCCTATGGTTTTTAGGTTATGCCGCTACACATTTATGCAGCCATACTCCTGGAGTATTATTGCCGGAGCGCTGACAGTTCTTTCTTCGCGGTTAGTCTGGGCATCAGCGAGCGGTATGGAAGTAACACTTGCTTGTTTTGTTACGCTTTTGGTTTTCCATGAGCATCTTGCACGACGTCAGTCAGGGGATACAATGCGGATGAGAGAAGGGGTATTCCTTGCCTTGGGGATTGCCGTTCGACCCGAGTTAATGTTTTTGGCATTTTTATTTTTAATTGATTGGTTCGTCATTGCGATCCAACAAAGAAAGGGTTTTCTAGCTCTGGTAAAAGGTAAAATGACATTTCTCCTTTGTGTTTTGCCTGTATTTCTTATTCCATATTTTGAGCGGGGTAGTTTGATTTATCATTCCTCAATAGTACAGGGAGCACACATATCACTCTTGCCGGATATAGGATATTTATGGTTCGCATTTAAGGTGCTGATCGCAAGCTTTTCTTTTCCGATTCTCTTTGCTTTCTTTTCTTTCTTCTTTTTGCGAAAACAAAAAGGTTTCATTCTTCTTGTAATTTTTGGATTTGGACTTCCGATTCTTCTTGCATTTATTGCTCCGCAATTTCGTCATCACGGAAGATATTTGTTCCCGATAATTCCCGTTCTAATTATTCTCGGCATCATGACAGCGGCTACGATATTTTCTAATACTCAATTGAAAAAATTTATCCGCCCTATTCAAATACTATTTATTATTATTGGCTGTATCGGAGCATGGCGCGGAGTTTTACTCTCGGCAGAATCAGTAACGAATATCAACGATCAGCATCTTGCAGTAGCTGCATGGGTGCTGAGAAATACTTCATCGAATGATAGACTTGCAGTCGATGATGTTGGTGCTCTTGGTTATTTTACCAAAGCTCAACTTATTGATTTAACAGGACTTATTAGCCCGGAATTCTATTTTCTGCAACATGATCAAAAACTTGTTTGGCGTGAGGCGAGAAAGCAGAGAGCAAATCTTTTTATTATTTATACAAGATTAAATCCTTCGTTTTATGAATATGCAAAAGACTCTCTCCAACTCATTAAAGAATTCCGAGTTCGTCCGCCTCTGGTTGCAAGTGCTGATACCGTAATGTCAATTTTTAGAGTAAAGGGAGATCTACATGCCGCTCGGTGAAAAAAAAGTTCGACGGTTAACGGGATTGCTTCTTATTGCAGCAACACTGATTACCCACCTTCCTTTTATTTCAAAGATGCTTTATGAATTTGACTCAGTAGATTTCGCAGTAGGCACATTTCGTTTTTCTCTTGAACAGATTACGCCGCATTTTCCCGGTTATATTCTCCATATTCTGTTCGCAAAATTTTTGTTGTTATTTATCGTCGATATAAATTTTGCCTTTGTTCTGATAAGTATCTTGCTTTCTATCGGCTCAGTATTATTTCTATGGAGAGCAGGGGCAACACTTCGCGGTGAAAGAGTCGGATTTGTTGCCGCCGTACTTTGGCTATTCACTCCGATCTTCTGGTTTTATGGCGAAGTAGCTACGGCGTATGTTTATGAAGCGTTTTTCGCAAGCACATTTCTTTATTTGGGTATATCCCTTCTGAGAAATCCGAATAAAAGATGGTTAGTCTATTTTCTTTTTATTGTGCTTTCTCTTGCAGCCGGAGCTAGACAGTCCAGTATTATTTTCTTTACTCCATGTCTTATTTATATTTTATGGAAAACGAAACAGCCGCTTCGAGTATTGTTTCAGGAGATCCTGCTTTTTTTACTGATTTCTTCAGCATGGCTTGTAATCTTATTTTCATATAGCGGAGGAATCGGCCAATACTTTGCTTTAGAAGGACGCCAAACTATTTACCGTTCACAATCAATACTCTTTGGTAATTCATTCTCTGCCCATGCTGCTGTTGTAGGCAAAGTATTCGTGTCACTTTTTATTGCTGCTCTTCCTTTTGTACTGATCTTTCTTGCCGCTTTATTGCGATATTCGAAAAGAGCAGGTACATTTATCAAAGCTCAGTTTCCTAAAACGACGTTTCGTTTTACCGCATTGGTTGCTTTACCTCCCTTTCTTTTTTATATTAGTATTTATTTTATGAAGGCAGGGTATTTATTAAATATTCTGCCTAGTGCTGCTCTCATCGCAGCTGTACTGCTTGATCAAATGACGATCTGGCGGGCTGAGAAAATAAAGCGGGCTTCAGAGAATAAATTATTGCTTACTCGCCCGATCATTACTTTTGGAGCTATTAAAATAACTCTACTCATCGTCCTCTTTGATCTCATTATTTTTCTTGCACCTTTTCCCTGGACGTCGGGTGAATATTTTAATAATAGTTTTACCTATGATTCATTCAATGCTGGAATTATCCAATCCAGTGGTCTTTTTTTAAATCGGTTAGCTGCCTTTAGTAATGTGTACGGAGTTAAAAACGTTGATCTACTCCATGAAAAAGTGTTTACAGCCCTAAAAAATGAGTCGGCTAATCCTTCCGATCTTGTTCTTCTGGATACATGGTGGCATCGTTGGGGATATTATTATTATCCCGGAAGCACGATATATGATATCAGAGATTTTCCTTCAAATGATTCACTTTGGATCGGCAGATCACAGAATTTCATTCGAGAGGTCGTTGAAGAAAGATTGATTAAAATTCCTGGCGGTAAAAAAGTTTTACTTCTTCTTCGCGAGGATCATCCTTTTTATTCGGAAATTTCGAGGCAGGTTCATCTTGAAAAAATTTCTTTACCGCACTATTTAGATATGTATAGAATTACTGACGAACATTTCTCATTCCTATGGAAGAATGTGCGTTTTATCAGGGAGTAGTTTTTAATTGAGCAGGAGTCCATTCGCCGGACTGCGTATTAAGTCTTACCCATCCGCCTTTTTCAGGAATATTTACTTCTTCTTGTCCGTCTTTATCAATATCGTTAATGAACCCAGAAAATTCTTTCAATGCAACGACTGAATCGTTTTTCAGATAAATAATTTTATTCGAACCTGTTGGTAATCCCTGTATCGTATTCGGAATAAGAATAATTTGTGTAGACGAATCCGCTGAGATATGGACTGTGCGCCCTTCGGAAAAATATTTACCTTGAAGCGATAAATGGATCGTATCGTGATTGCCTTCAAGCCACATCATAATATCTGTAGTCCCGTGGCGAATATCTTTGAACTCCCTTCGCGCCGTATCAACCGGCGAGTCGCTTTTTTCAAAGATCACAAGCGTTCTACCTGCTTTTGAATTATTGCGCAGTGCTGCTTTGATCGTAAGACTCAAGTGATTATCATACCGCCAGAAAAATTCAGTGCCAATAAGAATAGCAAGAAAAAGCAACGAGAGACCGATATAAATTGCTCTCGTTACTTTTTTCTTCGAATTAGTTTCCGTCATCGACTGCCTTCTCTGTTTGCCGGACGCTGACGATTGGGCCTACGCTGATTATTGCGATTACCACCTCCGCTTCCTCTTCCGCGGTCGTTGTAACCATTTTCTTTGCGACGGGGAGTGACGCCATTTTGCGATACGGCTTCAACTACTTCCACGACGGGCTTCTGTCCGAGGAATTCGGGCGTTACATCTTTTCCCGAAGAATCAATGAAGCGGAATTCGTCTCCGCGCAGCGATTCGTCATTCATTAGCTTTGCACGAACATGGGTCCGCCATTTCATTTTAACCCACGGAGATAAAAAACCCTGTGTTAACGGTTCATGCAAAAGCGGGTGAACCTTAAGCGAAAGCGATCCACCGGGACCTTCGGATTTAAATCGCTCAAGCCATCGCTCGATCTGATGCAGCACACTTGATTGCGATACTAACATTCCTGTTCCGCCGCATGCCGAACACTGGTCGCTCATCGTTTCGCCGAGGGATTGACGGATACGCTGGCGCGTGATCTGCATCAAGCCAAAATCGGTAAGAGGTAAGATCGAAGATTTTGCACGGTCGCGGCGCAATTCCTTCTTCATTTCATCGTAGACTTTCTTCTTATTGCGCTCATCGATCATGTCGATGAAATCGACAACGATGATGCCGCCAATATCGCGGAGGCGCAATTGCCTTGCAATCTCACGTGCCGATTCAAGATTGGTTTTAAGAGAGTTCAATTCCTGTTCGCGGCGTGCTGCGTAACGTCCGGAGTTCACGTCAACGACAACCATCGCTTCTGTCTTTTCAATAAAAAGATAACCGCCGGATGGCAGCAATACTTTACGCGACATTGTCTGTTCGATCTCTTCTTCGATTCCAAGTGCATCAAAGACCGGAGCAGGTTCTTTATATTGCTCGACCGTTCCGGCAAGATTCGGAGAAGCCCATTGGATATAATCCAAAACTTCGCGATACATCTTTTTATCGTCTACGACGATCTTCGTAATATCATTACTAAAGAGATCGCGCAATACGCTGTTGGTAATATTCGTATCCTGAAAAGCGACGATCGGCGGCTCTTTATCTTTGATCTTTTTCTGGATCTCGTTCCAATCGTTTAAGATATTTTGCAGATCTTCGCGAAGGGCAGATTCTTCTTTGTTTTCTGCAACTGTGCGAATAATAACACCGACATCTTTCGGCTTCAGAGAACGAATGACCTTACGAAGTCTGCGGCGCTCACGAACGGAGAATACTTTTTTGCTGATTCCGATGCCCGGTTCAAATGGAACAAGCACAAGAAATCTGCCCGGAAGTGAGATGCGGCTTGTGACACGAACCCCTTTATTAGCAAATGCTTCGCGTGTTACCTGAACAAGAATATTCTGCCCCGGCTCAAGATCAATGTTCGACATTTCAAGAGTTGAGAAAGCCTTGCGAGGGCCTTTTGAAGCTTTGGCAACAGGGCGGACCTCTGTCCGAACGGAGGGACTAAAGTCCGTACCGCTATCTCCTTTTAAGCGAAGCTGAGGCGGTCCTTCAAGCGCACCCACGGGAATAGATTCTTCACCGTCATCTTCATCGAATTCATCGTCTTCAGAGTCGTCATCGTCATCGTGCATATCGGCATCGGCGAGGAATGACATCGAGCCGTCAAACGAATCGCCAACATCGGAGAAATGCAGAAAAGCATCCTGAGCAAGCCCGACGTTGATAAAAGCAGCATTCATACCCGGTATAACCTTAGCAACCTTGCCAAGGAAGATTTCCCCTACGTGGCGGATAGTTTCGGGGTTTTCTACGAAGAGCTCGACAAGGCGTCCGTTCTCAGTGATGGCAATGCGGACTTCGTTTTCCTGACGGGCATTAATTATAATTTCTTTCCGAAATTGATTCATAACAATGTAATACATAATCCCTCATGCACTAAAGCATAAGAGAGGTGTTGAGTGTGAACCCTGTTATTATTTTCTCGGATGAAGTTAAGAGGCGGGCGTAGGTTACGTCCGGTTCAATTCTGAGGTTCGAAGGCGTGGTAGCTGCCGTCGCACAGAAGGTTTCGAAGTTCTGATCAAAGATGTTCGTAAAAAAGAAATCGGCAAGTACGGTGAAAGCCGCTGCACGCCAAGGCGAAGAAGCGACAATTGAAAATGCTCCGGTTGATTGAGATCGGTGGAGTAAATTCTATTTGCGATCAGAACGCGCGTCTGCATGAATCCGCAGAGGCGGACGCAGAAAGCGAAGATCACAAAGGGCAAAAACACTTGCACTTGAAATAGGTATATATCTTATGATCGGATCTTCCCAGAGTCTGCAGCCTCCAACGAGGAGGAAATACGGACTCTGTGAACTTTGCTAAGAGCGCCGGAAGTCATTCAACTCTTTTACGTGCTATGCTCCGGACTGGTCTCAGACTTACTCTTCATCGTTTGGCTTTCTCCGGACATAAAGTGCGAAGATAAACCAAAATAACAGGTTTATTAAAAAAAATTGTTAATTCCTTGCGTTAAAAAAGCTCTAACCTCTTAAAAAAAGGATAGTTACACAAATGCTCCAATATCCGCAACTATAACTAAAACAACTTCTTAGGATAAAGAATCCATGAAAATTTAATTCAGAAGTCGGAGGCTTCCAGGGTTATTAAAAGGAAAGTACTCTCTTATCTTTCAATAGAGAAAGAACCGCATATTAACTTAACGATAAAAAAATGGGACCAAGCTGACCACGTCACACATAAACAATTGCTGAGAGCTGCTTCCTTCCGGACCTGACTCGGTTGGGCACGTTCATATTGCGTGGGACTTGGTCCCAAGACTTCGTACAATCAAAAAAACAATATTTATTGGGGCGGAAAAACAGGAGCGATAGAAATGCGGTTCCGCCCAAACTCAAAACTTTGTTATTTTTGTTCGGCTGCTCCGGGAGTCATGAGTTTCGGATCGAGCTTTTCAATTTTTATATCCGAAGGAATAACAAATACTGCATCATCAAGTTTTTCTGAATCAGCTTTTGCGAATTCATTGGTAAGTTGAGTAACGCCCTTAATTTTCATTTCCATGCGAACCTGAGCGTATCCGCTTTTAAATAGTTCGATAAGAGCATCGGATTTCACACCGGTGTTTTTCATTCCTAACTCGGTACATTTTCTGATCGCCATCGAAATATCTTTTGGAAAGTCCTTGGTTAACCATATATCCATTTCCTGAGATGAATCGATCGTGATCGTATAGAGTTCGCAGTTATACCCTTCGATCTTTTGTTTTTTTCCTGTAGCTTTCGGTAAGAGAACGGGCATGTTCATTTTCTTTATTGCCTCTTCCATCAATGACTGATCGATCTGCATTCCGTGCTTCTGCGCTTCCATGACGATCGTTTGTGAACCGGTCTTTGTATCGGTATAGATCAGTACTTTTCCGTTCTTTGGGTCGTCAGCAGTTTGAAGTACATTATCTCCTTTGACAAGATAGATCATCTTGATCTTCTGATTTCCCATCGTCGGAGATGACATCTGCATAGTAATTTCACCCTCAAATGCCTGGGCATGAATGCGGGAGGGAATTATTGTTATGAAAATCAGGAGTATGGCTATAACTAATGAGTAACTTGTACGTTGGCGCATAGATATTAATGATAATTTAATTGTATTATAGTAAACGCTCTTTTTTTTCTTAAAGTGCCGATTGGAGCTATTTGAGTAGTGGCTCAATTTGGAGAAAGAATTATCTTCTTTATCTAATGCGAAGCGAAGAATCTGATCTTTCCGGCATTTGGAACCTCAGATCCTTCGTTCCGCTTCTCTGCACTTGAGAATGAGATGTTAAAAATTATGTGACGCTGGTACTTGTGCAACGAAAAGAATGAATCAAAAGTAAAATATTAATGTATCTTAAGCTTCAAAATTTATCTGAGTTCAATTTGATCCTTGCATGTTCAAGAATAAAGCACTGATTCCGATTTTCATCGTTGTCTTCGTCGATCTTCTCGGCTTCTCTATCATTTTACCGCTGCTTCCGTTCTATGCCCTGAAATTCAATGTAAGCCCGGAGATGATCGGGATGATCGCAGCAGTGTATTCCGTCTGTCAATTCGGTGCGTCACCAATTTTAGGAGCGCTTAGCGATAGATATGGCCGCAGACCGGTTCTTATTTATTCGCAGTTCGGTTCAATGGTTGGGTTTTTACTACTTGCGCTTGCCGGAAATATCTGGATCATTGTCTTATCAAGAGTCGTTGATGGCATTAGCGGCGGAAATATCACGATTGCTTCTGCATACGTTGCAGATGTCAGCGAACCGAAAGACAGAGCTTCGGCGATGGCAATGATCGGTGTTGCATTCGGACTTGGTTTCTTATTCGGTCCGCTTATCGGCGGTGAACTTTCGGCGGCATGGGGAATATCGGCTCCGGCGTATGCCGCAGCATTTTTAGCTTGCACAAGCATGACGCTTTCCATATTTTATCTCAAAGAGCCAGCCGTTCATCGCATCCAAGGCGATAGAAAAAAAGGACTTGCATATTACACGGAAGCGTTTAATTATTTGAAGATCAAAAATCTTCGAACGATGCTCATAATTTTCTTTTTCTTCGCGCTTCCATTCTCACTCTATGTTTCAATGTTCTCATTATATGCTCATCTTGAATTAAGTTTTAATGAACGGGAGGTCGGGCGTTTTCTGGCTTATGTCGGATTTCTCGGTATTATTTGGCAAGGCGGAGTGATACGACCTCTGGTAAAAAAGATAGGCGAATTATCATTGCTGCGATACGGCCTTGCAGCTATGTCACTTGGTTTGTTGGGATTAGTACTTGCAGATAATTGGCAGCAGCTTGCATTAGTAGCGCTTGTCTTTTCATTCGGCACGGGCGTAACACGCGTCGTGCTTTCAAGTCTTGTAAGCCAGATGGCACCGCCGGATAAAAAAGGCGGGGTGATCGGCGTATCATCGAGCATCGAAAGTTTTACGAGAATTATTGGACCAATTTTAGGAGGTTGGATACTCGGCACGATCCATCCGAACTATATCGGCTATATCGGCGGAGCAATGGCAGCAGTAGGTTTCTGGCTTGCCTTTACCCTCCACCGCGATTCAAAGAAACTGGAATCTGAGATGGTTGTGGATTAGGATTTATTGCTTTCTTCGAAGCGTTGGTAATTAGATGAAATTTAACATTACGATTTATTAAGGATGAAGATGGGATGTTCATTGCGGAATGTCCTTCAATACCCGGCTGCATAAGTCAGGGGAAGAGTGAAGAAGAAGCTCAGGAAAATATTCAAGATGCTATTCAGGAAACTCTTGAAGTCAGAAAAGAGCTTGGTCTGCCTTTGGTTATATCCACAAGAGAAGTTGAAAGCAGTATAAAAATGCCTCCGATTCCCTTACTCCGCCCGAAAGAAGTGGTTTATTCATTCGAAAAACTTGGCAGGCAGGTTGTTCGTCAAAAAGGAAGCCATATTCTTATGACGAAAAAGGGCAGCATTGCAACGCTCTTTATCCCCAATCATACTGAAGTTGCCTGAGGTACATTGCGGGATCTTCTTAACCGATCAGGTGAGTCTACAGAGGAATTTCTAAAGCATCTTTAATTGACACACTGCGTACGCCGCAACTCCTTCTTCGCGCCCTACAAATCCTATCTTTTCGCTGGTTGTAGCCTTTACTGAAACCTGATCAATTTTTATTCCTAAGGCATCAGCAATATTTTTTCTCATGGCGTCAATATGCTCGCGGAGTTTCGGACGCTCCAGAACAATAGTAGAGTCAATATTAATTATCTGAGCATTTTTTTCTTTGAGCATTGCAGCTGTTTCTTTCAAGAGTTCGATGCTATTCGCATTTTTATATTTCGCATCGGTATCGGGAAAATGTTTTCCAATATCGCCTAAAGCAAGCGCACCAAGTAAAGCGTCAATGACGGCATGGATAACTACATCGCCATCGGAATGCGCTACTGTGCCAAGCGGAGCATCCGGGAAATTAACGCCGCCTAAGATCAGGCTTTCACCTGTTGCAAGTTTATGAATATCGTAACCGAAACCGATCATTTTCAATTGTAATTAAAGTTTAATAACGTTTTGGTACTTTGGAGTGGTTCGGCAGAGTTGCAATAGAAGTAATTATGTCATTCCGAAGGAGCCGAAATTCGCTTTAGCGAATGAGCGACTGAGGAATCCCCTGAGGTGATACGAGAACTTTCTCCGGTAGCTCTCAGGGGATTCCTCACATCGTTTTTGCACTTCATGCAAAAAACTCCATTCGGAATGACAATTGTTTGGGACGAGGGCAACTATTAATGAACTCAGAATCGGAATTTATTTGTTGCCCTGTTTCAGGAAGTATTTTTGTATTCTATTATTCGCATATTCTTAAACTCAAAAGATGCTGTTTCGCCAAAAAGTTGTTGATGGAATCGCTGATGCGCTGAGTGGAGTTGCCCTTGCCGGCAAGAAATTGCGCGGACGCGCCGATGCCTCAGTACTTGTTTTTCAATCCATCGGTAAGGCAACAGATGCGCCTTTAGTCGAGATCAGCATGATGGAAAATGCTGAAAGATCGAATGTGATGATTCAATCACCACTGGGATTGGTTGAGTTAAATGATGTTGAAGAAGTCCGCCTATCTGAGTCTACCCGCGAAGTTGCATTCTTCGGCAAAACCCGTGGCGGTAAAATGACAATGGTAACCGTGAGTTCTGCCGGCGTCCTGCAGGTCTATGGAAATTTAGCACCTTCACTTGGTACGAAAGATCTTGCAAAACTTGAGCCTGAAGAACTGCGCGCTGCTATTGCTTTGAAAATTTTCAACGGAAAAGCTGCCGGATTTAAAAAATAATTTCCCATGGCTGTCAGGTCCAAAGCCAAGCTCGAATTTTCCTGTACTGCCTCAAAAGCTGCTGAACAAAAATATCCGAAATGGAAAGAATATGTTTCTCTGCTAAAGGCTGCCGCAGATGAAGTTCTGCTTTCGGAACTCCCGGAAATCACATCGATGAAACTCGGAATTGTTTTATTAAGTGATGAAGAGCTTTTAGAGATGAATAAAAGTGTCTTAAAGCATGATTATTACACGGATATTCTGACTTTTGAGATAGAGAGAAATGATAACCATTTAGAAGCGGAATTATACTTCAGTTTGGATAGGGCACAGGAAAATGCCCTGCGCTATAAAGTATCATTGCGGAACGAACTTGCCCATCTTGCGATTCATGGAATGTTGCATCTTGCAGGATATGATGATAAAACATCAGAAGGGAAAGCGCAGATGCGAAAGAAGGAGCGTGAATTTTTAGAAAAGGAAGTGTCATTGCGAGGAGCCGCGTAGCGCGACGAAGCAATCTCGGGAGGTTCAGTAGAAAGTTTCATTCTACAATCTATCAGGGGATTCCTCACATCGTTTTTCTCGCTTCGCTCAAAAAAGCTCCGTTCGGAATGACACATACCGAGAACTCAAATTTATACAGTAGATTATCGGATACTTGATTCACATTTATTGATGAAAACTGAAGACGTAAGCTCACGGGCACTTAAAGGCACCGGGCGTGTGATGGAAGTGATATTATTTCTTGTCGGCGAAATGCGCCGCAACAAGCAGCTCGGCGATATTGATCTCGGCAAGCTTGCGGCAAAAGGTTATACTGAATCTGAAGTTTCCACTGCCTTCAGTTGGCTCTTCGATAAGATGGCGCTTTCAGTTACACAATCGAACGTTACTGATCTATCAGATAACTCGATGATCGGCAATAATCCATTCCGGATTTATCATGATCTTGAACAATCATTCTTATCTGCCGAAGCCAGAGGGTATCTTATTCAGCTTCGCGAATTAGGGCTTCTCAAAGATTCGGAGATGGAATTACTTATAGACAGGTTATGGTTTATCGGCACACATGATATAGGACTCGAAGACGTTCGCGATCTCGCTGCAGCGATGATTTTTGATTTCAACGATTCAACCCGAGTCGGAAGCAGAATGATGCTCAATGTTACAGATCGGGTACAGTAGTCAAATAATTTTAGTACTTTTGTACGCAGCGCGAGTGATTACATAAGTAACCTCGCGCTCTTTCATTATTAAGATGGTGATGTTAGTGTCATTGCGAGGAGGGCTTTAGCCCGACAAAGCAATCCCCGGATAAGTGGTAAAAAGTTACTCTCTACAATCTATCAGGGGATTGCTTCGTCGTCGCTTCGCGACTTCCTCGCAATGACACCGATCTAGAAAATTGTAAGAAAAAAAGCTATGGCAAAATCATTAGTCATCGTCGAATCGCCATCGAAGGCAAAGACGATCAATAAATATCTTGGCTCGAACTATGTGGTCCGAGCTTCGGTCGGGCACATCAAAGATCTTCCGAAATCCAAGCTCGGCATTGATTTCGATAACGGATATCTTCCGCAGTATGTGACGGTCAAAGGCAAAAAAGATATTCTCGCTGAATTAAAAAAGCTTGCAGGCTCGAGCAAGGAAGTCCTGATCGCAACCGATCCGGACCGTGAGGGAGAGGCTATTGCTTATCATATCCAGAATGCGATCGCCGATAAGAACGATAACATTAAGCGCGTTCTTTTTACCGAGATTACGAAATCAGGGATTATTGAGGCAATGAAGCATCCGCGCGAAGTCGATGTGGCTCTATTCGATGCGCAGCAGGCGAGGCGCGTGATGGATAGGATCATCGGCTATCAGGTTTCGCCGATCTTATGGAAGGCATTTATCGGACAAAATACCGAATCACTTTCGGCCGGACGTGTTCAATCGGTTGCACTGCGAATCATCTGCGAGCGCGAAGAGGCGATTGAGCGCTTTCAGCCGATCAAGTATTGGAATCTCTGGGCTGATTTTACGACACCGACAACAGAATTTCCCATACACGCAAAGCTAATTTCCGTCGATGGAATAGAATTCAGGAATCCCGAAGGAAGCTTACAGGATCTTCCTGAAGATCTGAAGAACCGTTTTATCGGTGATGGAAAAATTGCAGCAGGTTATGCCCGGGATGCGCAAGAGAAAAATTACCGCATCGCTTCGCTTAATAAGCGCGAAGTCAGGCGCAACTCTCCACCGCCATTTATTACAAGCTCTTTGCAGACTTCTGCAAGTGCCAATCTCCGGTTCAATCCCAAGAAGACCATGATGCTTGCCCAGCGCCTCTATGAAGGTGTTGAGCTTGGCGAAGAAGGATTGACAGGTCTTATTACGTATATGCGTACCGATTCGACGCGTATATCCGATGAAGCCCGTGCGCAGTCGGTAGCCTATATCGAAAAGAACTTCGGCAAGGAATACGTAGGCGAGCCGCGCAAGGAAAAGAAAAGCAAAGGCGCGCAGGAAGCGCATGAATGTATTCGCCCGACCAATCCGGGTATGGATCCCAAGCAAGTGCGCCGCATTCTTGAATCCCAAGATAAAGATATGGCGGCTCTGTATGAGCTTATCTGGCAGCGCTTTATTGCCTCGCAAATGTCTTCGGCAGTTTTCGATCAGACTACGGTTGAGATCGACTCCGATAATACTTCAGGAAGTATTTACCGATTCCGTGCAACAGGTTCAATCCTGAAATTCAGGGGTTATTTACAGCTTCTTGATGATTCCGAAGAAACAGGTGATAAGAATACTACCGATGCTGACCGCAGACTTCCAAATGGAATCGAAGAAAAGCAAACGGCAAATATCGAAGCACCAAGTTTACAGGAATCCGAAACAAAGCCGCCTCCGAGATTTTCCGAAAGTACGCTCGTAAAAGAACTTGAATCGCTTGGGATCGGAAGACCATCGACGTATGCAAGTATTGTCGGCACCATTCAGGAGCGAACCTATGTCGAACAGCAGGAACGAAGGCTTTATCCGACAGAACTTGGAAGGAATGTCAATCGTATTTTAATTAAAAGTTTTCCGGAGATCTTCAATGTGGATTTCACAGCGAAAATGGAATTAGAACTCGATACCATCGCTGACCGCGAGAATACGTATGCCGGAGTTATGGGGGATTTCTATATTCCATTCAAAGCTGTTCTTGAACAGGCTGATGAGCGGCTATCGGAAGACTTGCCGAAATTCTCCTGCCCGAATTGCAAATCGGATACTGTCGAACTCAAGCAAGGCTGGTTCGGATTTTATATCGACTGCGCAAATTGCGGAAAGAAAACCTCCGTTAAAAATCTCAATAGACCGGAGCCGGAAAAATTAGGCGAGACATGTCCCGAATGCCATGAAGGTGAGCTTCTGCTCAGATCGAGCCGCTTCGGAAAATTCATCGGCTGCTCGCGTTACCCGACATGCAAGTACACACGCCAGATTCCGACCGGAATCAAATGCCCGAAATGCACGATCGGCGACATCGTCCAACGAAAAGGCGGCAAAGGCAAGCGCACATTCTATGGCTGCGCCCGCTATCCCGAATGCGATTTCATTTCGAATGATAAACCCGTCAATAAGCCATGCCCATCCTGTGGCAATAACTGGCTTGCAACAAAATGGAGCCGCACGCAAGGCAACTTCCTGAAATGTCCGAACTGTAAAAAAGCATTCACAGAAGAGATGATGGAATTCACTGCAGAAGAGGAAGTCGAGAAAAAATCCGGAAGAGGCAGGAAGAAAGCGGCATAGATTAAATAGCCTTGTGAAATTATATCTCATTTTGAACGGAGATTCGCCTCTGCGAAATCGAGAAGAACTCCGTGCGGAATGACATATATATTCCGGCTCTCGTGAAAAAAATGATTATATTGGTGTAGCTTATCAAGCACTGAATGACGACAGTTTTCGAAAAATCTTTTCCTATATGGCTTGAATCTTTCCTTGATCACCTCTCTCACGAGCGTGGTGCAAGCAAAGGTACACTCTTAACGTACCGTGCCGATCTTGAAGAATTTCAGAAAATTCTGGGCGAGGAAGACCTTGAACTTATAGGTACTCAATCAGATATTCAACCACTTCGTATTTACCTTCGTATTCTATCCGAAACAAAAAATAAACACGGTAAGCCAATTGTTTCACAATCTATTTCCCGAAAGCTTTCGACGGTTCGTTCATTTCTTCGCTATCTTACCAATCAAGGCATTTTCGCAATGAATGCCGGAAAGCTTATTAAAAGTCCGAAGGGCGCAAAGCGGCTGCCGGGCGTTGTATCTGAACGCGCCGCTTCTGAGGCACTTGCAAAACCTGATCTTGAAACACCTGCCGGGTTGCGTGATGTGGCAATCCTTGAACTTCTTTATTCCAGCGGTTTACGGCGGGCGGAGATCAGCAGTATAAGTCTTAAGGATCTCAATATGGCGGAAGGAACTGTCCGCGTCCTCGGAAAGGGGAATAAAGTACGCATTGTTCCTGTTGGAATACAAGCTGTGAATGCGATAAAAAACTATATTCCTTTACGTAAAGATTTTGGAGAGATTCAGGACAAATCGGCATTGTTTTTGCTTGTAAATGGTAAACGTATGACACCCGGAGCAGTTTATCATATCGTCCAGAAATATTTTCGCGGAGTACGCGATGTCGGAAGAAGTCATCCCCACATGTTAAGACATTCCTTTGCAACTCATCTCTTGGATCATGGAGCAGAGATACGTGCTGTGCAGGAAATGTTAGGCCATACTTCGCTAAGAACGACGCAGAAATATACTCATCTGACGGTAGATCGTTTAAAGCAAGCCTATGACTCCGCCCATCCGAGAAGCGGGGAATAATAAAAAAAAATTTTTCAAATTCCCCAAATTAACTAATTGGAGATAAAAACGAAATGAATATTCAAATCACAAACAGACATGCATCCGCCGACGGGCACATCAAGACATTTGTTGAATCTGAAATAGCGATCTTAGAGAACAAGTATGAAATTCTCGGAGCCGATGTAATCTTAGATCACGAAGGACATGGTAATATTCAATATAGTGCGGAGATCAATCTTGAGGTCAGGGGGAAGACACTTCACGCAAAAGAAACTTCTGAGAACGTCGGGAAGTCGATCGACCTTGTGGTCAAGACATTAGAAAAGCAGCTTAAAAAACATCATGATTCTCATACTGCATCCAAAGATTTAATACGCAAAGCGTTAGAGAAATAAAGAACAAGGATAAAGGATGAAGGATGAAAAAAGCATCGTTCTCTTTCATCCTTTAACCTTCATCATTCATCCTTTATTCAAACTATGGCCGACGAAACCCCTAAGCCTGCTTGGCTGAATTATAAGCCGCTTCAGAAAGAATCGATCGGAGTGAAATTCTTCTTTGAAGAAATGAAGGATCGTTTCAAGCTGAAGCTTCTTGCCGGCGAACGCGGACTTGATAAACGCATCACTGATAAAAATCTTCATCGCCCGGGGCTTGCTCTGGCAGGGTATGTTGGACTTTTTACGTTTCACCGCGTTCAGATCTTCGGCAATACCGAGCTTTTCTACCTTCATTCGCTTTCCAAAGAAGATCGGATAAAAGCATTTTCAACCCTAGCCTCTTTCAATATTCCCTGCATCGTGATTACCAATAGCAATGAGTTCGATGTCGACCTCGTTGCACTTTGCGAAGAATACGGCATTCCAACCTTCCTTACTCCGATCGAGACGACGAAGGCGATCTATTTCATCAGTGATTTCCTCGACGATCAATTCAATCTTCATACCAGTATTCACGGTTCATTTATTGATGTCTATGGTGTAGGGATTCTTTTTGTTGGTAAATCCAGCGTTGGCAAAAGCGAGGTGGCGCTTGATCTCATCGAGCGGGGTCACAGACTGGTTGCCGATGACGTTGTAGTGGTGACTCAGAAAGGCGAAGGCATATTAATGGGTGCCGGAACCGAGCTTGGCGGGCATTTTATGGAAATCAGGGGATTGGGCATTATCAACGTCCGCGAAATGTTTGGTATCCGCGCAATTCGTTTTCAGAAGCGAGTCGAAGTCATCGTCGAGCTGGAAGTCTGGGATGAAAAAGCTGTTTATACGCGTACCGGATTGGACGAATCGCTGGTGCAGATATTAGGCGTGGAAGTGCAGCATCTGAAACTGCCGATCATTCCGGGAAAGAACATCACTGTTATTTCGGAAGTCATAGCTCTGAATTATCTGCTCAAGCATTACGGATACGATGCGTCGGCTGAGTTCGCAAAAAATCTGGAACAAAAGATCGCATTAAAAACCGAAGGATCCGGAGCCACCGACCGCGTAACGCCATACTTCGAACACGATTTTGAATAATTTTTTTTCATGTGTCAGTGCGAGTGGGGCGTCAGCCCGACGAAGCAATCTCCTGAGGTATACAGGACAGTTTAAGTAATTTTTTTTCACTTATTTTATTTCTATGAAAAAATCACTCTCTCTAATTACACTTACTCTTGCTATGACGTTCATCTTTGTTGCATGCGGCAAAAAGGACGAAGCTGGATCTGTGAAAAATAATGTCGTCTGGTGGCAGCTCTCTGATATTGAGCGCCTGAATCCGTATACATCCACCGATGCAAACGCATCGTATGTCCAGCAAAAAATTTGGGAGCCACTTAACTTTCAGCATCCGAAAACATTAGAATTAATGCCATTGCTTGCAAGTCTTCCAGAAGTTTCTCTTGATCACCTCACATATATCTACACGATGAATCCGAAGGCGCATTGGTCTGACGGGAAACCACTGACCGGTGACGATGTGATCTTTTCCTTCAAAGCTGTTCTGAATCCTCTCGTGATCAACTCGCAACAGATCCGTAATTATTTTACTACTCTTGACAGTGTTTATTACCCCGGCGGCGACAGAAGTAAAGTTGCTTTCCATCTTTCGAAACCCTATTATGATGCGGAAAATGTTTTGGGAGGAGGCTATGTGCTTATTCTCCCGAAGCATATTCAGGACCCAAAAAGTTTAACAGATCAGCAATCCTGGGCCGACTTACATGATCCAAAAACAAAGAATCCTGCCGTCAAGGAATTTGCACTTTGGTTTGAAAAGGCAGAGATCGGAAGGGATCCTAAATATCAGATCGGTTCAGGCCCCTATGTCTTTAAGGAATGGGTAACATTTAGTCATATTACAATCAAGAGAGATTCGAATTATTGGGCGATCGGAATACCTTTGCAGGAATCATATCCCGAAGAGATCATCTTCAAAACAATTAACGATCAGAATGCTGCATTGACGGCGCTGAAATCGAAAGAATTAGATCTGATCGACGTTCTAAAACCGGATCAATATGTAAACCAACTCGATACAACGAAGATTAACTTTTTGAATAAACAAATTCTTTTCTATAACGCCTATACGTTTATCGGTTGGAATAATGAGAACCCTCTTTTCAAAGATAAAAGGGTGCGCCGTGCGCTTTCGATGCTCATTGACCGCGATGAAATTCTTCATTCTGTACTCAAGGACTTGACAAAGAAAAATGACGGTCCGATCATGTTCACACAGCCCAATTATGATCCAAAGATTCAGCATGTCCAACACAATACTGAGGAAGCGAAAAAACTTCTTTCAGAAGCTGGATGGACTGATTCCGATGGTGATGGAATACTGGATAAAGTGATCGATGGGAAAAAGACTCCGTTTAAATTCAGCTTTCAGGTAAATGCTGGCAATGATGTTCGTAAACAGATACTGCTTATTATTTCGGAGAAACTTCGTAAAGCTGGTATTGAAGCCGGTGTAACTCCACTGGAATGGTCTGTATTCTTGGAGAATACAAAGTCGCATAACTATGAAGCTGCGTATGGATCGTGGGCTGGGAATGCAACTGAAGACGATATCTTTCAATTATGGCATTCTTCACAGGCAAAGAATAAGGGCTCGAACTGGGTACAATTCAAAAATGATGAGTTAGATGGATTGCTCATGGATATTCGTACTGAATTTGACAAGTCAAAGCGATTACAAATGTCAAGTCGGATCCAGCAAATTTTCGCTGATGAAAATCCCGTGACTTTCATGTTCGCCGGACCGAATTACATGGCATATTCAAAGCGTTTTGAGAATGTTGATTTCTATACTCAGCGACCATGCTTTGATCTTCGGTATTGGATCGTTAAAGGCTCCGGTGTGAAGAAGACTGCAAACGCTGCTATGTCCGGTAATTTTTAATAATGCTTCTCTATCTTCTTCGACACGGCATTGCTGAAGATCATGGTTCGCATGGAAGCGATGCCGAGAGGGAGCTTACCGATGAAGGTAGAGAAAAAACAAGAGCGGCACTTGAAGCAGTAAAAAAGATGAAGTTGTTTCCGCCGGAACTGGTGATTTCAAGTCCGTATGTTCGGGCAAAGCAAACGGCGGAGATCGCTCTTGAGAATTTTGCTAAAGAGGCAAAATTTGAAATTTCAGATTCGTTGACACCGATGTCTGAGGTTACCGAAACGATGTCAGTTGTTGCAAAATGCGCAAAAAAATATAGCCGCATTATGCTTGTCGGGCATGAGCCGCATCTTTCGTCTTTCGGAAGCGCATTACTCGGAAGTCCGACGCCTGTTATGGAAATGAAGAAGGCGGCGATCGCAAAGTTCGAGATACATCGCATAGATTCACCAAGAATGCGGGGACAGTTACTTGCACTTTTTCCGCCGAAGATAGGAAGTATTTGAACCAGGGTTTGGGGGAGTGGGGTATAGGGTTTGGGGTTTTCGCCAAACCCGAAACCCTATACCCCAAACCCTTTTTCAAAAATGAATAAAAGCACAGATCATATAGCATTGCCCATCTATCCGCCATCGGCGTACTTCGAAGTCGAAGCACAACTTGGTGATGTAGAATTCGGCTGCGATCTATCGGTTTGTAAAGGTGCATGTTGTACAATGGCCGGTGGGCGTGGTGCGCCGATATTAGAATCGGAAATCTCGGAATTGGAGCGAGTCTTTCCTGCAGTAAAAAAATATCTTCCCGAAGCAGCTCTTCAAGTGATAGCAGGTGAAGGTATTTGGAAACACGAAATTGATGGCACATACAGTATTCCGACTATCGACGGAAAAGAGTGTATTTTTGTGAGATGGGAGGGTGATATAGCACTCTGTTCAATTCAGGCAGCATTCAAAAATGGAGAAATAAAAAACTTTGAAAAACCGATCTCCTGCCATCTTTTTCCTATAAGGATTTATCCGGAAGTCGAAGAAGATTCTTACTATATTGTTTATGAAGAAATAGATGAATGCGAAGGTGGAAGAGTGAGGGGCAAAAAAGAACGTATTCCACTTTTGGATTTTCTTCAATTACCAATTGCAAGGGCGTTGGGTAAAGAACGGACTGAGATGCTGATGAAATCTTTTGAAAAATAATTTTTAAATTTGCATTTTTTATTTTTAATTGATAACTCTCGACGGTAATTCACTAACTATCTCCCATGTCGCAAAAACGGCAAGACGGGAGCTTACAGAGTTTTCTCTATCTTCTGCTGCGCTAAAGCGAGTTGAAGCATCACGCCGGTTAGTTGATGAGTGGGTTGCTAACGGTGAGACGATCTATGGCATCACGACAGGGTTTGGAGAATTTGCCAATGTCTCAATTCCCATTGCGCAGATAAAAGAGCTTCAGCAGAATTTACTTCGCTCGCATTCGGCAGGTGTTGGTCTACCCCTTCGCGATGAAGTTGTCCGAGCTATGCTTTTGCTTAGGGCAAATGCTTTGGCTAAAGGATATTCCGGTGTTCGACCTATTGTAATCGAGCAGCTTCTAACTTTTTTAATGCTTGATCTTCTTCCTGTCATTCCTTCCCGCGGAAGTGTAGGTTCATCCGGTGATCTTGCTCCGCTTGCGCATCTTGCATTGGCGCTGACGGGTGAAGGAAAGATCAGCATTCCTGATATCGATAAGAGAAGAAAAATTGTAGATGCATCCGACGCTTTGAAATCTTTCAAAGTAACTCCGCTTCGACTTGAAGCAAAAGAAGGGCTTGCACTAATCAACGGCACGCAGATGATGTCGGCGATCGGCAGCCTGGCACTTGATAAAGCAAAACGTCTTGCAGTGATCGCCGATATCTCTGCTTCGATGTCTTTTGAAGCATTGCGCGCGACCGATAAGGCTTTCGATCCGCATTTTTCCGAGGCACGTCCTCATCCCGGTCAGCGGGAAGTTGCATTACACATGCTGCAATTAACTCATGAAAGTGAAATTCGCAATTCGCATCTTGAAGGTGATACAAGAGTGCAAGATGCCTATTCGCTTCGCTGCATTCCGCAAGTTCACGGAGCAGTGCGCGACACAATAAATTTTGTAGAAAAGGTTGTAACGACAGAAATAAATTCTGCAACTGATAATCCGCTTATCATTCCGAATGCCGATGGAACCGGTGTTCATCTTGAAGGTGGCAATTTTCACGGCGAACCTATTGCGCTTGCATTAGATTATCTTGCCATTGCGATCAGTGAACTTGCCAGTATCAGTGAGCGCCGAACAGAACGGCTTGTCAATGGTGCGCTTTCCTTCGGCTTGCCTCGCTTTTTGACGCCGAAAGGTGGATTGCATTCAGGCTTGATGATTGCGCAGTACACAGCGGCGTCGCTTGTCAGCGAAAATAAAGTACTTTCGCATCCGGCAAGTGTTGATTCGATTCCGACAAGTGCTAATCAGGAAGATCATAACTCCATGGGATCGGTTGCTGCGTTAAAATTAGAGCAAGTGATAGATAACGTCGAAGGTGTGCTTGCCATCGAAATACTCTGCGCCACACAGGGCATTGATTTCTTAAAACCGTTAAAACCGGGAAAGGGTAGCGGCGCGGCATATCATCTGGTGCGCAGCGTTGTTCCATTCTTGGAAGATGACCGTAATATCTCAATTGATATTGCAAAAGTAAAAGAATTGATTTCAGATCCGGAATTTATATTAAGAATTGAAAATTAACATGTGTCATTGCGAGGATGACGTAAGTCCGACGAAGCAATCCCCTTCAGGTAATACAGACATTCGGATTTATATACTACGTGAGGGGATGCTTCGTCGTTATGGAGTTTACACTGAGTGAAACAATGTGCGACTCCTCGCCATGACAGAATCGAAATTTTATAAAAGCCTGCGATGATTCGCATATTATTCAGAAAATATAGGTTTCAGATCTTCATGGCGTTCGCTCTCGTAATTGTCGAGAACGTAACGTTCATTGCGGAGCCTTATGTTTTCGGACAGGCGATCGATGAATTGCGCGAAACGAACCGCATCGAAAATGAAGTAGATTCCTCCGTTACCAACTCCATCATCCAGCAGGCGATCGATTCAGTTCGCGATTATATTCTTGATTCGCTTTCGCAGACCATGCCTGAGCGTGAGGATTCTATCCAATCGCTTTTGTTGCATCCGCAGCAGATTCAGAATCATCATGAACCCTCGATCATTGTTCCTGCTGTGTTTATGTTTCGCCAGCAGCAAGTGCCTCCTCACGGGCTTCACAAAAGGCATCCCCGAAGGGATTCGCTGAGAAAAAGCCTCGATAAATCGATCGAGACGATTAAACGCTCGGATACGAATATGGAGGATCGGGCTGATCTGGTCAATCATCCTCCAGTGGGTCATCTGCAGCAGCGAGTGAGACGTATTCTGAATAAGCGTGATTCGATCAATAAACTTGTTAAGAGCGGTAAAACTTCGCTCGTAAAGAAAAAAACTCCGAACCGCGATTCGCTTCGAACGGCGATCGAGAAAAAGCCACATACTCATAAGCAAGTTATCGGTAAAGGTAAAAAAAAGGACTCCGTTGCTTTCTCATTACCTAAAGATCTGGCACCATTCCTTCCGCCGCTCATTCCCTGGATCATTCTTTTTGTGGTAAGTTCATGTGTTGGGGGTATTCGCAGGGTATATGATACAAGAATTTATACCCGGATGTTTGCCGATCTCTCCGGTGAAGTAGTAGCGCAGCAGCTTGAACAAGGCGAAGACCTTTCGAAGATCGCCGGACGCAGTTCGCTTGCATGGCAGAATATCGAATTCTTCCAATACAATCTTCCGGAATTCATCGAGCAGCTTATTAATGTCGGCGGTGCTATAATCGCCTTAGCATTTTTCGATTGGCGCGTTGCAGCGGTCGGCGCAGGACTTGTGCTCTTTGTTGTCGTTGCAAGCCGTTTTTATATGCGAAGCGTCGGAAAGTACCAGGTGATGCTCAATGATATGCATGAACAGGAATATAATATCTTCGCAACAAAAGATGCGCGCGTTATCAAGCAATACTACACTGATATCTCTGCGCTTGAAGTGAAATTCTCGAACCGTTCAGCAGCGAGTTATGGGATATTGCGCGTCCTCTTGCTTTTCATGTTCATGACAACGCTTTATATCTCGCTCGATCTGGATCGTTTCACGATCGGCGAACTTTATTCCATTGTTGCTTACGTCTGGACATTCGTCACTGCCAGCGAATATATTCCCTATCTCTCCGAGAAATGGGTAGCTCTCAAAGACACATCCCGCAGACTGCAATCCACAGAACTGGTAGCCGAAGAAGCGGAGTAATCCTATAGTCCAGTAGGGTGGACTCTCAGTCCGCCAGTCTCTCTTCTTTTCCCATTCATCATTTCCCTCTGAACCCCCTGTAACTCCTTTAAAATTCTTGACGATTCTGAAGCACCTCTCGAAGAAATAAAAAAACTTTTATATTTTCCCCTTCCACTCCGCCAATTTCTTCAGTGCTTCCATTGGTGTAAGTGTGTTTACATCTAAATCACGCAGGGCATCGAGGACTTCTTTTGATGGTAGGTGCTGATCTTCCGGAGCGGGCATGGAGGTTTTGCTTTTGATCGGAAAAGGAATCGAGCGCTGAATATCGGTTTCGGCAATCTTGAGTTCAGTCTCTTCGAGTTCATGCAGAATTTCGCGCGCACGTGCGATCACATCGCCGGGAATACCTGCCATCGATGCAACTTCGATTCCGTAAGAATGATCGGCATAACCTGGCGTGATCTTATGCAGAAAATGCACTTTACCATCGGCTTCGCGGACTTCGACTTTTAAATTATGAATGCGCGGAAATCTATCTGCAAGGGCATTGAGTTCATGGTAATGCGTTGCAAAAAGCGTTCGTGCACCGGGAATGGTATCGTGAATATGCTCGGAAATTGCCCATGCTATCGAAAGCCCGTCGAAGGTTGAAGTGCCTCTGCCAAGTTCATCGAAAAGCAGTAGTGAATTCTTCGTTGCATTATTTAAAATATTCGCCGCTTCGTTCATCTCAACTAAAAATGTAGATTCACCGCTTGAAAGATTATCGCTGGCTCCGACGCGAGTAAAAATTCTATCGAGCAGCGGCAGCCTACATTTTTGTGCCGGCACGAACGATCCGATATGCGCAAGAAGTGCGATGATACCTGTCTGTCGCAGGAAAACGGATTTGCCGGACATATTCGGTCCGGTGATGATATAAAATTCTTTATCACCGCTTGTGAAGCTGACAGTATTCGGAGTGAATCGCTCGCCGATCGGAAGTGATTTCGCAACGACAGGGTGTCTTCCGCTTTCAATAAGAAGATCGCCGCTCGTAGAAAATTCCGGCTTCACCCATCCTGAGCGCGAAGCAACAGTTGCAAGCGAAAGTAAGACATCTGCAATTGCTAGAAGCGATCCGTTATGCTGCAAACTTTCAATCTCAGAAATTACTTTCGCACGGAGTTCTGCAGCGATCTGAATTTCAAGAGTTGCCATGCGTTCTTCAGCGCCGAGAATTTTTTGCTCGTACTCTTTTAATTCAGGAGTAATGAAACGCTCGGCATTAGCAAGTGTTTGCTTGCGCTGGTAATCATCGGGGACTTTTGATTTATTGGCATTCGAGATCTCAATATAATATCCAAAGACATTATTAAAATCGACTTTCAGCGATGATATACCCGTTCGTTCACGTTCGCGAGTTTGCACTTCAACCAGTTTGACGCGGCTTGTGGAAGTGAGTTCGCGCAGTTCATCGAGTTCAGCATTCGCTCCGTCGCGGATGACTAAAAGATTTGCAGGATTTGCAGGCGCTTCGGGATTTATGGTGCGATCAATTTTTTCAGCAAGCTCGGATAAGGGACGCAGTTCAACCGAAAGCATTGTTAATAGTGCAGAAGTATTTGCTCCTTCTGGTGTTTCCGGTGCGAACTCAGAAATTATTTTCAGTAGATCTTTTATATCAGGGATTCGCCAGAGCGTAAACTTCAGCATCAAAAAATCACGCGGCGATAGAATGCGCGAACTTGCAAATCGTCCTGTCAATCGCTCAAGATCACCGAGTTCGCGAAGCTGTAATCGAAGCTGCTCGCGCTGTTCACGCGCTTCAACAAGAAGCGTAACTGCATCTGCTCGTGAAGCGATCTTCAGCTGATTCCGAAGCGGCATAGCAAGCCATTTGCGTAGAAGTCTTGCCCCCATTGCCGTTGAAGTTTCATCGAGCACTCCGAGAAGTGAGGCGTTACTTCCGTCATCGGAAATAGGAAAAAATATTTCAAGATTACGCCGCGTCGCCTGATCTAAGATCAGCGTCTGGCTTGTATCGAAGCGCGCAATACGGGTAACATGCTGCAGAGTTGTTGCCGAACGTGTCTCACGTAAATAATCAAGCACTGCACCGGCAGCAGTGACGGCAAGCGATAGCTCGTCAATGCCGAAACCTTTTAATGAATTTGTTTCGAAATGATCAAGCAATAATTTCCGTGCTGTCTCAGGATTGAATGCCCATTCTTCGCGCTTGGTGATCGTCGGTTTATTTTCGAGGGAAAGAATATAAGGAGCAAGTTCAACTTTCTGCGCATCGCGCCGCGATACAAGTAGTTCACGCAGACCAAGAGATGAAAGATGTTCAGCTAAGTGAGACTCGGCAACTTCGCCTGCGATAAATTCGCCTGTAGAAACGTCGGCATATGCAATACCTGCAACTCCGCCGCTTGAGATGATCGCCGCGACGTAGGTATTGCGTCCGGTCTCTAATAATTTATCATTCATCGTCACGCCGGGTGTAACAACTTCTACAACTCCGCGCTGGACAATTCCTTTTGCAAGTTTCGGATCTTCAAGCTGTTCGCAGACGGCGACTCGGTAACCGCCGCGAATCATTTTCGGAAGATAGTTATCGAGTTGATGATGAGGAAATCCGGCAAGTTCGATATTTCCTGCTGCTCCGTTGTTACGTTTCGTCAGAGTAATGCCCGTAACTTTTGCAGTGATGACGGCATCTTCACCGAATGTCTCGAAGAAATCGCCCATCCGAAAAAAAAGGATCGTATCCGGATAGCGTGCCTTGATGGAAGTATATTGCTTCATCAACGGCGTTTGTTTTTCTTCTTGTTTTTTTGCTTCTTTAGGCATGAATAGGTGCTCACATCAATTCAGACAAAGTTACGGAATTTTTTACACCGTCCCGGTAGGCGCAGGCTAAAGCATACGCCTGCCATTCTACAATAATGCTCTAATTATTCCATATTTTTGCATCCATGAAGATCTATCGTAATATCGGAACCCTCATCACGCCAGTCGGAAAAAAGGCGTTGCGCGGCAATGCTATGCGCAAGAATATTGTGACGGTCAAGTATGCTTCAATCATCGTAAGCGATGAAGGTATTATAACACATAGCGGCTCCGAAAAAGAGATATTTGCTCAGTTCAAAGGTGAGGTAGAAGAAATTGATTGCCGAGGTTTGCTTGCATTACCGGGTTTTGTTGATTCACATACCCATGCCGTTTTCATTGGTGAGCGAAGCAATGAGTTCTGTATGCGCGCCGAAGGCAGGAGTTATCAGGAGATTGCGGCAACTGGCGGCGGCATTCGTTCAAGTGTAGAGCACGTTCGCAATTCAACGAGCGAAGAGATCGCGGAGTACTCTCAAAAATTTGTGCGAAATGCTTTGTCGCTTGGGACGACGACGATGGAAATTAAATCTGGTTACGGACTTTCAACTGAATCTGAACTTGCACTTTTACATGCGGCAAAACGTGTGGTCGAATTAACAGGAATGGAGATCGTGCAGACATGGCTCGGCGCTCATGCCGTGCCGAAAGAAAAAACCAAAGCGGAATATATTGAAGAATTAATTAACGAGCAATTGCCCCGGGTCATTAAGGAACAAGCTGCAGAATTCTGTGATGTTTTTTGCGACGAAGGATATTTTACTGTTGATGAGACAGAGCGTATCTGCAACGCTGCAAAAAAAGCAGGACTCAAAATAAAACTTCATGCCGATGAACTTGCGGATACTGGCGGAGCCGAGCTTGCTGCGAAACTTGGCTCTTATAGTGCCGATCATTTGTTGAAAATAAACACTTCCGGAATTGCCGCGCTCTCTAAATGTGAGCGTACGATTGCAACACTTTTGCCGATCACGGCATTATGTATCAGATCATCGTACGCTCCAGCGCGGAATATGATCGAAGCAGGATGTGCTGTTGCCATCGCAACCGATTGCAATCCGGGATCTTCGATGAGCGAGAATATGCAGCTAGCGATTTCGCTTGCAGTGATCGGAATGCAGATGTCGCCGGAAGAAGCACTTGTTGCTGCTACGCTTAACGGAGCGGCAGCGATTGACAGAGCGGAGATGTATGGCTCGATCGAGAAAGGTAAGTATGCGGACTTCGTTTTATATGATATTCCGAGTTTATCATATCTGCCGTATCATATCGGAGTGAGTGATATTGTGGCAGTTGTGAAGAATGGAAAAATTGTGAGTGGGATTTTATAGTTTCTTTTCTACGGTATGTGTAAGCCTTTAGCCGCGCGCGGGCTAAAGCGCTGCGCCTACGGTAGGGTATAAAGGACTTAGCTAAATAATAATAATGAAAAATTTTATTTACATCATCGTCATTTTCTTTTGGATTCTGAGCCTTTACTCAAAATCTAAAAAAAAGCAGCAGCAAGTCGCAGAGCGGAAGAATATTGATGCACTTAATAAACGCGTAAGCGAGAGACCGGAAACAGAGAAGATAATCCCGGCTCCGAAGAAGCGAACTCCGGAAGAAATACTCGGGCTTTTCGAATCGCGACAGAATCAGGCACCAGTTGAAGCGGCGACGGATTATGAATTAGCGTATGCTTCTAATGATTATGCAGCCGATAAAGAGAAGATTCGGGAAGCTACATCCAACGAGCATGAACCCGTATCGCATTTTAAAAAAAATTATGGCATGGTAAAGTCGCTCGGCACGGAATCGGCTGAAGAGAAGGATGCCTATGACAAGGATATTGCTATCATACCTCGTCTGTCTTTAACAAACGGCGGCATTAAGCAATATATTATTGCCTCCGAGATTTTAGGAAAGCCGAAAGCATTGAGGAGATAAGAAACAGTATTCGGAGGCGCAGGCTAAAGCCAACGGCTACCATTGTTCATTAATTGTATTTAGATTATATTTTTACCAAAAGCATTTGGCACGCTCAATACGATTCAGTACAAATTCAAAGGTCGAAGCCCTCGATGTGAAGGACTTCGATGTCTCAACCTTTATCTTTGTGCTGCTCTTAACTATCGGCGGATTTTTTGCGATCTATAGCGCAACGTATGCTGCACAGATGAATGAGCGCTTTTCGCAGCAGCTGGTTTTTGGTTCTATAGGCGTGGCGATTCTTATCGTCATGGCGCTGGTGCCGGTGCGATGGTTCTCGGTTGCAGCGTATCCTATTTATGCTCTCTCCCTCGGCCTTTTAGTTCTTGTGCTCGTCAAAGGTGAAGTTGTTTATAATCAAAAGAATTGGCTTGCTCTTTTTGGGGGATTGCGTTTTCAGCCCTCCGAGATCGCAAAGCTTGGGACGATCATGGCTCTTGGAAAATATCTTTCCGGAGATAGACAATTGACTCGTGCATTTGATTTCTTCATTGCCTGCGGAATTGTCATACTTCCGATCGGACTTATTATGCTTGAACCTGATCCCGGAAGTTCGATGATCTATGCGGGACTGCTTTTTATTATGTTGTTGTGGGCAGGTACCGATCTTTTTTTTCTCCTGACGATAGTCGGTGCTGCAATCGTCGCTGTGCTATCACTTTTCGGTAAAACTCCCATGCTCGTTTCTGTTCTTAGCATTGGTGCAATGTTATTTTTCTTTTTCAGAAAAAATCTTATCATGACTGCAGCGGCCTTCATGATCCTCATCGGTGCATCGTTCAGTGCGGATTTTATTTATAATCGTATGCATGAGTATCAGCGCGAACGCATTGATCTCTTGCTTAATCCTGAGATGGATCCGCTTGGCGGCGGATATAATATTATTCAGACAAAGATGGCGATCGGTTCGGGCGGATTGCTTGGTAAAGGATACTTGCAAGGTACGCAGACGCAACTTAAATTTGTACCGAAGCAATGGACGGATTTTATTATAAGCGTGCCGGCGGAGGAATTTGGATTTATCGGCTCTGTCGTTATTCTCCTGCTCTATATTTTTCTGATTTACCGAAGTCTAGCCATAGCTTCATCTGTCCGGAGTAAATTCTCCAGCGTCGTTGCTATCGGTATTACCGGAATCTGGTTCTTGCATGTAATGGTCAATATCGGCATGACGATCGGTCTCTTTCCCGTTGTTGGAATTCCGCTTCCCTTTATGAGCTACGGCGGTTCGGCCCTGATCACGAACATGCTGATGGCGGGCATTCTGATGAATCTATACCGAAACAGGCGGGTAATGTTCTAATTAGAAGCAATCCTGTTTCGGCAGATTTATTGTTATCCGATAAATCGTTGTAGTTTTCCGGTCAAAGAAATCCTGTAACTATTAAAGGGTGTACAAACGTTATGTGTTACAACTCCCAATACCCTAATTCAATCTCCCTGTTTTTTACATTTAAGGAGAAATCATCATGTTACATTATCGTATTTTTACAAAATTGTTTTTCATTGTATTTGCTGCAGGTGCATTGGGGCTTGCCGGCTGCAAATCTGATACGGTTACACCCGCAGAGGGATCATTTCAAGTGTCATATCTCGTATCCGACACTGCAGCTTACGGCAGCGGTGTACGTATCGATCCAAACTTAAAGAATGCCTGGGGAATTGCCGTCGGACCTACAGGAAACTTTTGGATCTCAGCAACCGACGGAGGAGTTACTACCATCTATGACGATGAAGGAGTTGAAAAGCTTGCTGCGGTTCCTATTCCCTCACGCGATAGCATAGCTGGCGGTCATCCTACGGGACAAGTCTATAATTCTACTTCCGAATTCAAAAGTAATGCTTTCATTTTTGTTAGCGAAGATGGTACGATCTCCGGATGGAAATCACCTGATGTGAGTGCGAAAATAATGTTTACTTCGACTTCTCCCAATGCAAACTACAAGGGCGCTGCGTTGGCAAAAGACGGTAACATTAATTATCTGTATGTCACCAATTTCAAAGAAGAAAAGATAGAAGTTTTTGACGGAAATTTCCTTCCTTCTGCCGGAAGAGCATTTTCGGATCCTTCTATTCCTTCGGGATATTCTCCTTTCGGAATTCAAAATATTGACGGAAAACTCTACGTTGCTTATGCCAAAAGGAAAGCCGCTCCTGATGACGACGAAGATGAAGCTGGTGTAGGGTTCGGATACGTAAATATTTTTAATACTGACGGTACACTATTCAAACGTTTCGCATCGGGTGGCACATTGAATGTTCCGTGGGGAATTGCAAAAGCTCCGAGCAGCGGATTCAGTGATGCTTTTAAGGATGCAATTCTCATCGGCAATTTCGGTGACGGAAAGATCAATGCCTATGATGCTGCCGGAAATTTCTTGGGGCAGCTCAAGGATAATAACGGAAATGTGATAGCTATTGACGGACTTTGGGGTATCGTCTTTACTACCTCAGGTACGAATGACGGAAAATCCCTCTACTTTACAGCAGGACCCTATGAAGAAGCTCACGGACTTTTCGGAGAGATCGAGTTTAAGTAAAAGAATTTCTTATTTACAAAAAGGGCGGTTACTTCCCGCCCTTTTTAATTTACTAAACTCATGGGAGCAGAAAATTTTTCACTTCGGAATGTATTGGATTGAAACCTGTAAAGATCTTTTTTCCTGAAGCTTTATCGAGATATGATGTATTTTGCGTCAGCCATCCGCTAGCAAATGCTGTGCAATATATTTTAGAGTTAGTTTTGAAACCATGATTCGCAAGCGAATCGCGATAGATGCCTATAGTTGCCGAACCATCGGTATTATCTAATGATTGTGACTCCGTAGAAAATGCATACGAATTTGGATCAAGAATTGAAATAGAATCCTTTTCGCTGAAATATATTCTGATCGACCCGAAATATTTTCCTGATGAATTAGGGCTGCTAAGTATTCTGCTGGAAAATGTTGTGAAGCCGAGATCTTCCTACGCCGAATCATAGAACCATTGATGAATTAAATACCCACCGGCTTCGCAGGAAAAGATAAGCGAATCTTTGAAATTAAATCTGACGTAACAGCCTTCGAATGGGCGGAGAACAATATTCGGGATGAGATGACTTATTGCAAAAAGCGGATAGACGGGATAACTTCCTGCCTGAGTTCCCGTTTTACTTTGAATCAAATTATGAACTTCGGCAAATCCTTCTTTGGAAAATATCAAAGAGATCTGCCCCTCAGGTAGACCTTCGATAGTAAATCTGCCTTTCGAATCTGTTACTGTAAATTGCGAAGCCCTCTCCACAGAAACCCGAACACCTGAAGCATCGAGTATGGCATTCCCGACGCTATCGAAAAGCTCAACTCCTCCCCAAGCCACTGCATCTGTATGAGTCGGAGTTGTGGGTGCCTGACTGCAGCTAAAAAGCCAACATGAACTTAATAAAAAAACGATAAGGAATATTTTTTTCATGGCAGCACAAAATTTTTCACACCGGAATTGAAAGGACTGAGACCCGAATAAATGCGTTTGTCGGTTGATTTATCAATGTAAAACTGGTTTTGTGTATAGAATCCTGTCATGAATGCAACAACATATACTTTTGTATTAGGCATAAAACCGTTCTGTAATAGTGAATCGCGAAAGACTCCTATAAAGGCTGTTCCATCCTGCGCGTCTACATTCGTCGGAGGAGTCGAATATAAAAATGAATTCGGATCTTGCGGTGAAAGAATTGGATCAATTCCAAAATATAATTTGATCAATCCGCTATACTGTTTCAATGAATCTATGATTCGGCAAGAGAACAGTGCGCGTTTAAAAGGCGAAGTAGTATCGCCTGCTCCCTCAAACGGGCGAATAACCAGATTCGGTGTAAGTTTTCTGATCTGATACATGTTTCTCGACCCGTAGTAAAGTTTTTTATATTCAAAATCTACATCTCTCGATTCTGCAAAACCTGGTTTCGAGAAGACAAGTGTGATCTTTCCATTCGGAAGTTCGGATAATGTAAACTGCCCGTCACTATCGGTTGTTGTTCTTTGCGGCCCTCCCTCAACAGAAACTGTGACGCCGGAAAAATCATGAACTGATAATTCGCCGCCGTTTATACTATCGCGCAGACTTACGAAGCCATTGATCTCTCCATTTCCTGTTCCGACGGAATACGAAGTGGCGTTATCCTTGCAGCTAACGAGCGCCGCACTTAAAAGAAGAACACCGATAAAAATGGAAAGTCGCATGGTTAGGGGAGGATAAAGCTTTTGACGCCGGAAGTGTAGGGGCTGAAACCACTGATATAGCTTTTGCCTGTTAAAAGATCGGTATATCCTCCGATATTACCGGTAAATGCTTCACAATATATTTTATCATCTTTCACAAATCCAGCATTGAGTAAGAACGATATTGCAACATTTAAATTGATGTGATCATCCGGATTAGTATATAGTACTTGCAAGAAGCCAAAATAGGAAGTCTGATCCGATGGATCAATATTTTGTGTTTTACTAAAGAAAATGTAACCGACAACATATTCATTATCCTGTAAAGGGTCGAGCACCTTAAAAGTAAACGTGGCTATAAAAGGAGTTTTCATACTGACATGATGATTTATTTTGTAGTGTAATAACTCCTGTGCTCTATAAAAGTTACTGCAAAATTCGTTAATTCTTCTGGTTGGCGGAGCATAGTGCGAAGAAGTCCTTATATTTGTAGTCAGAACTTTGTCGCTTAGGCGGCATTTTCTCTAAAAAAAAGTTGTTTTATCCGGACTTTTTAGGATACCCAATCTTTTAAAATGTGATGCTAAACGAATTTAGTCATGTTTTTGCATTTCTTCTGCTTGCAATCGTCTTTGTTGCCGGAGGTATAGTATCGAATTATTTTATCCGCCCGCATAAGCCGAACGAGTTAAAGCTTTCCATCTATGAATGCGGCGAAGATCCTATCGGCACGAGCTGGTTGAAATTCAATATCCGCTTTTACGTCGTCGCTCTTATCTTTATTTTATTCGATGTCGAAATAGTTTTTCTTTTTCCGTGGGCAGTTGTCTATAAGCAAATGGGAATACTTGCATTTTCCGAAATGCTGGTGTTCTTAGCAGTCCTGATCGTAGGTTTTGCGTATGTTTGGGTAAAAGGCGATCTCGATTGGGTACGCCCGAAACCATATATTGCGCAGCTTGACGATATGATCTCGCGCGATAAACCGCGCATTATTCCAAGACCCGTTCCGACAATGGCGCAGCCGGTACCGGAAGAAGTAATGGCAAATTGATTTTTTAGAGTGTCATTGCGAGGAGTTGCGCAGCAACGACGAAGGAATCTCCTGAGATAAAATATAAACGTTCTTTATGAACCTCAGGAGATTGCTTAGTCGGGCTAAAGCCCTTCTCGCAATGACACAATGATCGTGAAAAATTTATGGGACTTTTAAATAAACAAGATAATCCGTTCGAATCGAGTAACATCGTTATTACCGGCGCTGATACGCTGCTCAATTGGGCGCGGTTATCGAGCTTATGGATGATGGGTTTCGGTTTGGCATGTTGTGCTATAGAAATGATGGCAGCTTCAGCTTCGCATTATGATATCGGCAGGTTCGGTGTTATCCCGCGTCCATCTCCGCGTCAATCGGATATTATGCTTATCTCCGGTACGGTGACACTGAAGATGGCAACGCGCACAAAACTTTTATATGAGCAAATGCCCGATCCGAAATATATTATTTCGATGGGTTCATGTTCGAATTGTGGTGGACCGTATTGGGAACATGGGTATCATGTTTTAAAAGGTGTTGATAGAGTTATACCTGTTGATGTCTATGTACCGGGCTGCCCGCCAAGACCTGAAGCGCTTTTGGAAGGCTTGATCAAAGTACAGGAAAAAGTAAGAAAACAATCTTTAGCGAAGACGGCAGTCTGAAAAGTTCTTAGTTCTTAATGCTTAATTAAGAACTAAGAACTAAGAACTTGAAAAAGAATGACTAATACAGAAATCTACGATAAACTTAAATCTGCATTCGGCGAGAAGATCGGCGAGTGGCATGAGCAGACCGGCGGCGAATATATGAAGCGCATGTCTTCGTATGCTGATATTACGGATACGAGTTACATTCGCGATGTATGCTTATATCTTCGAGATGAACCTGAACTTGAATTTGATAGCTTGCTTTTGCTTTCATCAGTAGATAACGGCGATAAGACGTTGTCGGTAACGTATCATCTTGAATCGAAATCGAAAAAACATTTTATTGCATTGAAGGTAACAGTGCCGGTTGATAATGCTGTTGTTCCTTCAATAACGGGTGTATGGAGCCATGCAAATTGGCAGGAACGTGAAGCATGGGATATGATGGGAATAAAATTCCTGAATCATCCTGATATGCGCCGCATCTTGCTTGACGAAGATTGGATCGGGCATCCACTTCGCAAAGATTACAAGCAGCCTGAGTTTTACAGAGGAATGAAAGTACCGTATTAAAATTACGAATTGCAAATTAGGCATTACGAATGAGTAGTTCTTTCGAAATCCGAACTTATGACAGAAGTATTAGATAGAAAAATGCAGACGATGCCGGTTCCGGTGAAAGTTATTCCGGCAGAGCAGATCGATCCGAAGCGAATCCGCACCGAAGAAATGGTGCTGAATATCGGACCGCAGCATCCATCTACGCATGGAGTTCTGCGGTTAGAAGCAGTGCTCGATGGCGAATTAGTTATTGACGTTGTGCCTTTTCTCGGATATTTGCATCGCTGTTTCGAAAAGCATTCTGAGGCAATGACTTATCCGCAGGTGATTCCCTATGTTGACCGCATGGATTATCTTGCGCCGATGCAGGGCGAACATGGCTATGCTCTTGCTGTCGAGCGGATGATGGGAATAGAAGTGCCGGAAAAAGTTGAGTATATTCGCGTTCTTTTCGGAGAGCTTCAGCGTATTGCCTCTCACCTTGTAGCCGTCGGTACGTTCGGTTTAGATACCGGAGCTTTCACACCATTTCTTTATTGCTTCCGTGACCGTGAAGATATTTTAGAAATGTTCGAGAAGACTTGCGGCGCACGTCTTCTGTATAATTATATCTGGGTTGGCGGTTTGTCGCATGATCTTCATCCCGATGTCATTTCAATGTGCCGCGCCTTCGTGAAAAAAAGCCGTGCAACACATAAAGAGATCAACGAACTTCTGACATTCAATAAAATTTTTGTTGAACGCACTGCGAATATCGGAATCTTAAAACCTGATGTTGCCATCAATGGCGGCGCTTCGGGTCCGATGCTTCGGGGCTCAGGCGTGAAATGGGATCTGCGCCGCGACGATCCGTATTCTATCTACGACAGATTTGAATTTGATATACCTGTCGGTACAGGAATGCTTGGAACCCTTGGGGATTGCTTTGACCGTCATTGGGTAAGAATGTGCGAATGGGAACAATCACTCAATATCATTGAGCAGATACTCGAAAAATATCCCCAGGATGATAAGACCGATGTTCAAAAAGCAGTGCCCAAGCGCATTAAACCCGGTGCAGGAGAAATTTATTCACGAGTTGAAACAGCGCGCGGTGAGCTTGGATATTATTTAGTATCGAAGGATGGAATAAATCCGTGGAGATGTAAAGTGCGCTCACCCGCTTTTGTGAATCTAAGCCTGCTGCCGATCATTTCGCGCGGCTACTTAATGGCTGACCTGATCATCATTCTAGGATCGGTTGATATTGTGCTTGGAGAAGTTGACAGATAAAAAATATTTATGTTTCAAGACCTAAACGATCTTATTATTACTCTCATCGGCAAAGGCGATCTCGCTGATATCTTATCGGTTGTCATCTATGCTGCACTGCCGCTCGTGGTGATCTTAGGATATGCGCTTGTTGCGATCTTAGGTGAGATGAAAATTTCCGCATGGCTTCAGGACCGTTTAGGACCTATGCGCACCGGTCCTTACGGTATATTGCAGCCTATTGCGGATATGCTGAAGCTTATTCAAAAAGAAGATACGACTCCGAACCTTGCTGATAAAAAACTTTATAATGCTGCGCCGTTCATAGTTTTTATAGGAAGTTATCTTGCATTCGCAGCGCTTCCATTCGCTTCGATCTATGCCGGCGCCCGTATCAACACCGGCATTTTTTATATCGTAGCAGTAAGTGGAATTGTTGTCGTCGGAATTCTGATGGCAGGCTGGGGATCGAATAATAAATACGCTCTTCTTGGTTCGATACGTTCGGTAGCGCAGATCATTAGTTATGAAATTCCTGCCGGACTTGCTATCCTATCGGTCGTTATGATCGCCGGAACAATGGATATGCAGACGATCTGCAAATTGCAGCAAGGTGGTTTGCAAAATTGGTTTATTTTCGGAGGACCAAAAAGTCTTGCCGGTTTCGGTGGAAATTATGCATGGCTGCTGACGCCGGTGATGCTTGTCTCATTTATCATCTATATCGTTGCGTCGCTTGCTGAAACGAATCGCGTACCATTCGATATTCCGGAAGCAGAGTCTGAACTTGTTGCCGGATACCATACAGAATATTCTGCAATGAAATTTGCATTGTTCTTTTTAGCTGAATATGCAAATATGTTCGCTGTCAGCGCCATCGCATCAGTTTTATTCTTAGGCGGATGGAATTCGCCTTTCGCAGGTTTTTTAGATGCACCGTGGATGGGTGCGATCTGGTTTATCGGAAAAGCTTTTACTTTTGTTTTGATCCAGATCTGGATTCGTTGGACGCTTCCACGTTTACGTGTTGACCAGTTAATGTATATCTGTTGGAAGGTCATGATTCCTTTCGGCATGGCAACAGTTTTGATCGTTGGCACCATCGTAACGTTTCTTGCGCACTAATGTGGAAACGCCGGCTGGTTTTTAATCTGATCTTTTTTATCGGCACGTTGCTTGCCGGAGTTGGTTGGTTAAGTGAGTTGCGGGAATGGAGAATTCATCTGGGCAACTTGGCGCTGATCGGACACGTGATCCAGATCATCGGAGCATTCGGAAATTTACTGACACCGGATGATAATGAGAGTGTTGATGAAGAGCGAAGTGATTTTGAGAATTAATTACACATGAGCGGATATTTTAAGGACATACAAGAAGGATTAGGGACGGCATTCAAGGGAATGTCTATTGTTATGAAGCATCTTCTAAAACCGAAGGTGACAAGACAATATCCAAATCCCGAAGCCCGTTTCCAATTACCCGAGCGCGCCCGTAACAGGCTTTATGTCAATATGGATGATTGCATTGGCTGCGATCAATGCTCGCGCGCTTGTCCTGTGAATTGCATTACGATCGATACTGCAAAAGTTGTTGCCGGAGAAAATATCGGTACGACATCAAACGGAAAGAAAAAATCTTTATGGGTTACGCGATTCGATATTGATATTGCAAAGTGCTGTTACTGTGGACTCTGTGTTTACCCGTGTCCGACGGAATGCATTATCATGACGGATGTCTATGAGTTTTCAGAATATGACCGGGTGAACCTCATCTATAATTATGCAACGATGGATACGGCAGAAGCTGCTATTCATATTGAAAATGCAAAAAAAGATGAAGAACGTGCCGCGACTGAACGTGCAAAACAGGCAGAAGAAAAAGCAAAAGCTGCTGCAGCAAATCCTGTTATAGAAGGTGAAGTGAAAGCTGCAAATACTCCGCCGAATGCGGGTGGAGTCAAGCCGCCGCCTTTTGCTGCAAAGCCGGGCGGAATTAAACCGCCGCCATTTAAAGCGGGATAATATAAATTTTAAGATAAAAAATGTTTGACATTATTTTTTATATCTTCGGAGCAATAACGGTAGTAGGCGCTTTGACAACAGCGCTTGCAAAGAATATTGTTTACGCTGCGTTTGCATTGCTTTTCACGTTCTTCGGTATTGCCGGACTTTATGTTATGGCAAATGCCGATTTTCTTGCAGTTACACAGTTACTTGTTTATGTAGGCGGAATTCTGATCTTATTGATATTTGGAGTCATGCTTACAACGCGCATAGGTAGAGTTGATATTCGAGCTACGACCGGATCGCGTTGGGTTGCAGGAGTTTTAGCACTTGGATTATTTGCGATCTTGATGGCAGCATTCTTCGGTACTGCAGCAACCCATGTTGAAAAAGGAGCCGATGGAAAACCCAAAACTGTTTCATCATGGGCTTCGCATTCATCTCTTCCATGGTCACAAAGCAAATGGAATAAAGATGCAACAGGTGAAGCGTTGAATGTAAAGTACGGATCGCCGGATGAAGCAAAAACTCATGAAGGCTCTTCGGGTACTGCAACAGAAATCGGCGCACTCTTTCTTACAGATTTTTTACTTCCGTTCGAAGTGATCTCGGTTTTGATATTAGTCTCATTGCTCGGTGCGACAATGATCGCACGCACTGAGCCGACACCGGAAGAAGAAGCAATTGCAGAATCCGTATCATGATTTATTAAGAACTAAGCACTAAGAACTAAGAACTTATGACCGTCGGACTAAATCATTTTCTTGTAATCGGAGCGATACTTTTCGTGCTGGGTATCTTTGCGATGCTTTCGCGCCGCAATGTTATTGCAGTATTGATGGGAGTCGAACTGATCTTAAATGCTGCGAATATTAATTTTATCGCATTCAGCCGTTATGGCGGTGTCAATATCGGCGGACAGATGGCTGCAATTTTCGTGATTGTCATTGCTGCAGGCGAAGCGGCTGTTGCGCTTGCAATTGTTTTAAATATTTATAAGAACTTCAAATCGGTTAATCCATCCGAAGTGGATTCGCTCAGAGACTAAAGCTCTATGGATCAACTTTTAGTATTATCGCTCATCATTCTCGGGCTGCCGCTGCTAAGTTTCGTGATTATTATTTTTAATCAGAAACGATTGCAGAAGCATGCACATCTTATCGGACTGCCGATTCTCGGGACAGCCCTGGCTCTTGCGATCTATATTTGCTATACAAAACTTTCTGGAATTCCCGGCACGATTAACTGGTCAACGAAATGGGTAAGCTTTGGGAATGTGCCAGGAGTTGGTGAATGGAATCTGATGACAGGCATCATGATAGATAATTTGACAGCGATCATGCTCGTTGTCGTTACGCTTATTTCTTTCCTGGTCCATTTATTCAGCAGCGTCTATATGGCGGGTGATATCCGGTATTCAAGATATTTCGCTTATCTCGGAATTTTTACTTTCTCGATGCTCGGCATTGTCATCGGAAATAATCTTTTTGCTCTTTATATTTTCTGGGAGCTTGTAGGTTTTTCAAGTTATGCTCTTATCTCCCATTGGTATGAGAAACCGGGTCCTCAACTTGCTTCGAAAAAAGCATTTATTGTCAATCGCGTTGGTGATGTTGGTATGTGGACAGGTCTCATGCTTATTTTCGGAACATTCCATACCTTTAATTTCTCGGATATTTTTGCAGCAATTCATCACGGACTTCCACCGAGTTTTAGTTTATTAGGAATGAGTCCTGAAGCGACATTGACTGCTGCAGGAGTATTGATCTTTTGCGGAGCAGTCGGTAAGAGCGCACAATTTCCTTTGCATGTCTGGCTTCCTGACGCAATGGAAGGTCCGACGCCTGTATCCGCACTTATCCATGCTGCTACGATGGTTGCGGCAGGTGTATATCTTGTCTGCAGAATTTTCCCAATGCTTACCGGAGATGCAATGCTTGTGATTGCAATGATCGGCGGACTTACAAGTTTCATTGCTGCAACTACGGCACTGACACAAAATGATATTAAAAAAGTCCTGGCATATTCCACTGTTTCGCAGCTTGGATATATGATCATGGCGCTTGGTGTCGGAGCGTTCAGCGCAGGCTTCTTTCATTTGACGACTCATGCAATGTTCAAAGCCTGCCTATTCTTAGGTTCAGGATCTGTAATCCACGCCATGCATCATTCACTCCATCATCTGCATGATCATCATACAGATCCGCAGGATATGCGCAATATGGGCGGGCTGCTGAAGAAGATGCCCATCACCGGATATACATTTATTATTGCAACCCTTGCCATCAGCGGTATTCCTTTAATGAGCGGCTTCATGTCCAAAGATGAGGTTTTGGCAGGAGCAACTGCATATAGTCAGTTACAAGGCGGCATTGCAACATTACTTCCATGGATAGGCTTCGGAGTTGCAATGATGACGGCGTTCTATATGTGGCGTCTGGTCTTTATGACATTCTTCGGAAAACCGAAGGATGAGAAAATTTACGAGCATATTCATGAATCTCCAAAAGCAATGGTGATTCCGCTTATCGTTCTTGCAGGTCTTTCTTTCTGGATTTGGTATGGAGCTAATCCAATTGATCCGGCTAATGGTTGGTTTATGAAAAGCTGGGCTCCGACTCCTGCGCAGATCGTGCCGGTTTCAACTGAAGCACATTTTGCTCATTCGACTGTAACAGCAGTGGAAAAGGAAACTTCTGCTCCGACAGCTGAGAATGTCCATCATGCTGAACCAATGGAGCATCAGGAAATTCTTGAGCATAAAACACATGAAGTTGCTGGAACGGGAATGATTATTTCGATTCTATGTGCGATCACGGGCATTGCGCTTGCCTGGTTCATGTATTTGAAAAATACAGCTCTGCCTGATAAGCTTGCCAAGATGTTTGCGCCTCTTTATAAATTCAGTGTGAATAAATGGTATTTCGACGAGTTTTATGAATTCGCTTTTGTGGGTTCGTTTATGCTTTTTGCAAGAATGTGCTCATGGTTTGACACGAATATCATTGATGGAATGGTAAATGGCGTCGGCAGATCGACAGTACTTGTTTCAAAGATCGGGGGATGGATTGATAAGTATATTGTTGACGGACTTGTGAATTTAACTGCCGGTGTTACTCAACTCATCGGTCTCGGATTCCGCTCCGTACAGACGGGAAAAATACAGACATACTTAACGTGGACGCTTGTCGGCGTCGTTCTTGTGTTTGCAGCTATTGCATGGAAATTACTATGATAAATAAATCCCTATTATTTCTTCTGCTAATCACTTCACTGCTCAGCGGAGTAAGTGTTGTTGCTCATGCTCAAGTGCCATTATCCATTGAAGCGCCAAAGTTAATGAATGTCGTGCCGGGCGTACTTTATATTAAGTTGAAAGCAAAACACGGAGTTGACTTCGAGCATCTGAACCCGTTTCAAACAGGCAATCTTGAACTAAATAATCTTTTTTCTAATATAGGAGTGACTACCATTACCTCCTTTGATCCTGATGCAAAAAAATATCCTGTTGCCATCAGGCATGGTATTGATAGAGTGTATGTAATTAATTTTTCAGAAGAAGGACCGTCACCGCGAGTTATAGGGCATGCGTTCTTGAATTTGGATTGTGTTGAGGCCGTTAGTCCTCGTTACGTTTTTCAAAAATGTTCTTACACACCCAATGATCCGCAAATCCTAAATCAGTATGCTTTGGATAATTCACACATGCATATCTTAGAAGCGTGGGGAGTTTCCAAGGGAAATTCGAATATTGTAATCGCCGACCTTGATGAAGGAGTAAATTATAATCATGAAGATCTTGCCGGGAATATCCATAAGGTAGATGGACATATCGGTTTTGATGTAGTCGGTACTGGCACTTCCAGACATTTCCTACCGGATTTTGATCCTATGCCGGGAGTAGGTCAAAGCCACGGCACTTTTACTACCGGCTGCTTTGGAGCAGTTCCTGATAATGCCAAAGGCGGGGCAGGAACGGGTTTCAATTGCAAGATCATGATTATCAAAATTGCAAATGATTCGGGATTTCTTTTGGGAGGATATGAAGGAATACAATATGCTGTGATGCACGGTGCAAAAATATTAAACTGCTCATGGGGTGGAAATGAAACGGATCCCAATTTTATATCCATCATGCAAAGCTTTGTGGATGAAGCATTAGATACAGGTGCTCTTGTCGTAGCTGCCTCGGGTAATGCCGGGCAGAATATAGATGTTCCTGCGAATAGTTTTTATCCCGCTAATCTAAAAGGCGTTCTTTCTGTCGGTGCAACTGATGAGAATGATAAGCCTGCTTCGTTTTCAAATTTTGGAAAATCCGTTTCAGTATATGCTCCCGGTACAAATATATTCTCAACTACATTTCCGGGAAATAACTCTTATGACAAGAGCAGCGGAACATCATTTTCCTGCCCTCTTACCGCAGGTGTTGCGGGATTAGTTTGGGCGAAGAACCCTGACTGGCTGCCTAAGTTTGTGATGCGGCAGATAATCGAAACGAGCGATAATGACATAAATCCAGCCAATCGGACTTTCTTTTGGGGACGCGTGAATGCTTATTCCGCATTAACCAAACCCTCTGTTCCGGGATTAGGTATTACGGATTTCAAAATAGACGGAATAGATAAAGGCGGGCTTGATTATTCAAATAAAGTCTATACTATTGATGTAACGTTTAAAAATTTAATGGCAGCTGGGACTTCTATTCAAGTACGCTTGCTGCCAATTGATGGAAGCGTTACACAAGCCGGTGGTTATTCTGTTAAACAAGGAACTGCGGTTCTTGGGTCGATGAGTTCTCTTCAGTCTGTTGTCGGCTCATTTCAATTCACACGCGATGGCACAGATAATGGAGCAGGCTCTCAGCTTCCTTTATACTTTGCCGTAACCTATGGAGCGGCAACAGTTGAAGGTTTAAAATATTATGATACACTTAGGATCGATGTTAATATTACCGGCGATGCTGTCTTCATCCCAAAAGGGGTTGGAGAGCAGCATTCAAATCTTCTCCAATTAGGAAACACCTTCCCAAATCCTGTTTCTCTTGATGGTACTATTACTTTTGAACTTGCAAAACAAGGTTATGCAAAGCTTAGTGTAAGCGATGTTTTGGGAAGAACGCTCAACATACTATCCGAAGGAATTTTTAATGCCGGTAATCATCGTATCCATTTTGATGCGCGGACTTTGGAGAACGGAATCTATATATACAAACTTGAAACAATAGATGGGTTTGTGATGACGAAACGATTCGTCGTTGTACACTAATAAATTTTAACGCAAAAGAAAAGAAATAACGTATGCTTGGTTATCCGATCTTATCCATATTGACGCTCCTGCCTATTGCGGGAATGATCATCACGGCGTTCCTGCCGAAAACGAATATCAAGATGATTCGCGGCGTGACGGTTGCGGTCACGGCTTTGCAAATTGTCTTTGCCATTATTCTTTGGGCGAATTTTAATAATTCGATGGCGGGTATCAACGATCCGAAAAGTTTTCAATTCATTGAAAAACATGAATGGATTCGTATTTCGGGTCTTGGAGTGTTCGGCAACGTTGCCATTGATTACTTCATGGGCATTGATGGACTTTCTGTTCTGATGGTACTTTTGACGGCGCTGATCTCTTTTGTCGGAGCCATTGCAAGTTTCTCGATAGAGAAGCAGCATAAAGGCTACTTCATGATGTATCTGCTTTTAGTAACAGGTATGATGGGTGTTTTCTGCTCGTTGGATTTTTTCCTCTTCTATGTTTTCTGGGAATTGATGCTGTTGCCGATGTATTTCCTCATAGGAATTTGGGGTGGACCGCGGCGCGAATATGCTGCGATCAAATTCTTTATATACACGCTTTTCGGCTCGGTGTTTATGCTCTTAGTAATGATCGGTCTTTACTTCACAACGCAAGTGATGATCGGTGGAACAGCCTGGCATACATTCAGTATTCTTGATATGATGAATCCCGCAAATCATGTTGCAGGTTCGATCTTTGCAACAGTAGGGAATACCTGGCGATATATTGGGTATGCCGCTCTCTTCTTAGGGTTTGCGATAAAGATACCCATGTTCCCATTTCATACATGGCTTCCGGATGCGCACGTGGAAGCTCCAACAGCAATATCGGTTCTTCTTGCCGGTGTGCTTTTAAAAATGGGAACGTATGGAATTCTGAGGATCTGTTACGGAATCTTCCCTGAAATTGCTGTCGCAACTAGCGAGTATATGGTGATATTCGGATTTATTAATATCGTCTATGGCGCATTCTGTGCAATGGCGCAAAAGGATCTGAAAAAACTGATTGCATATAGTTCTATCAGTCACATGGGATATGTTCTGATAGGAATGGCAGCATTGAATTCCCAAGGTATGATGGGGGCGATCTTCCAGATGTTCAATCACGGTACGATCACAGCGATGCTTTTCTTAAGCGTTGGTGTGCTCTATGATCGCGCACACACTAGAGGCTTGAACGAATTCGGCGGACTTGCCAATAAGATGCCGAAATATTTTGCTTTTGTAGTGATCTGCTATTTTGCTTCGCTTGGCTTGCCGGGAATGTCAGGTTTTATTTCTGAGGCATTCGTTTTCCTCGGAGCATTCCAAGCATTCCAGTTCTGGACAATTCTTTCGACGCTCGGTATTATCCTGACAGCAGCATATATGCTTTGGGCATTGCAGCGCATGTTCTTAGGCACATTGCCTGAGCGGTGGAATAATCTTACCGATATTAACGGGCGCGAACTTGTCGCACTTGTTCCGCTTGCAGCGATCGTGATCTTCTTAGGAATTTATCCTTCGCCGATCATCAATCTGATGTCAACAAGTGTCAATCAACTTGTGACCTTCGTTAATGCTGCTGCGCCGAAAGTTATGCAAGCTGCTACGATCATACACTAAATTCTATAAAATAATTTAGGATGAATCCAAATCTTATCGATCCGCAAGCGCTGGCGAAGTTATTTGCTCCGATGGTGAAGACCAGTATGGCAAATTTCATTCCGGAGACAATCCTCACAGCCGGTTTTTTGCTTGCCATTATTCTTGATCTTCTCATTCGCAAGTCAAGCAATAAAAAGCTGACAGGCTATTTTGCATTGATAGTTCTTATTGCTGCATTTGTAACTTCGTGGATGCAATGGCAGCCTTATGAGCAGGGAAGTGCAACGTGGAAGGGTGGAGCGATGATATTCCCATATCTGACGACGCTCGTTCCTCAAGTTGGTATGGCAGTTGTAGATAACTTTGCAGTGTTTTTCAAACTTCTGATTTCTTTATCAGCGATCTTAGTGGTTCTGATGTCGCTTCTTTCACGCGAAGTAAATGAGCGCGGCTTGCGTAACGGAGAATATTTTTCTCTCATGCTTGCACTTACGCTTGGCATGTTCTTGATGCCGGCGGCGACGGATCTGGTGATGATGTACATAGCGCTCGAACTTGTTTCTATTACAAGTTACATCATGGCAGGATTTATGAAAGAGAATGCCCGAAGTTCAGAGGCTTCAATGAAATATGTACTTTTCGGCGCATTCAGTTCGGGCCTGATGATCTACGGATTTTCGATTCTCTACGGGCTGACCGGCACCACGAGCATTATCGGCATTCAGGCAGTTCTTGCAAGCGGAATGGAAGCCCATACCGTGAATCAACTTGCATTATGGATCGGCGTTATTCTCTCGCTTGCAGGAATGGGTTATAAGATCAGTGCTGCGCCATTTCATTTCTGGACACCCGATGTATATGAAGGCGCTCCGATTCCAATTACAGCATTGTTATCGGTTGCATCAAAAGCTGGCGGTTTCGGTTTACTCATGCGTTTTCTCATGTTTGGCTTTCCGGTTGATTTCCAAACAGGTCATATCATTCTCAATTGGCCTCTCGTCATTGCGATCCTTGCTGCGATCACGATGACACTCGGTAATTTTGCTGCACTGCGTCAATCGAATATCAAGCGTATGCTTGCTTATTCAACGATTGCACATGCAGGATATATGATGGTCGGTCTCGTTGCGATCGGCAGTGGATTATTTATGCTTGCTCAGGTCAGGTCAGTTGGTTTTCATAAGGAGCTATTGCCACATTTTTATGAAATGAGCGGCATGGTTTCAATCATGATCTATTTTATTGCATATCTGTTTACAAATCTCGGAGCATTTTATGTAGTAATGCTTATTGCAAATAAGATCGGCTCCGAAGAGATCGAGGATTATAAAGGCTTTGCAAAGAAATCGCCGTTGCTTGCAGTTTGCCTCGGTATTTTTCTTGTTTCACTTACAGGTATTCCTTTGACAATTGGATTTATCGGAAAACTTTATATTTTCTCATCAATTTTAACTACCGATCCGATAACGCATACAACGCCGTGGATATGGCTTGCTGTAGTGATGGTACTGAATTCCGTAGTCTCGCTTTATTATTATGTACGGGTTATGCAGGCAATGTTCATCAAGCAATCTGATGCACAGACTGCGCCGATGACAAGCGCACTTTCCGTTTCGCCTGATGGAACGTTGAGTTATTCTTTCGTTTCAAAAGCTTTCATCTTTGTATTTCTGATCCCGACGCTCTTCCTCGGCATCTATTTCACGCCGGTCGTGGATTTTGCAAGTAATGTTGTGCGTTTCTTTTCAATACAATAAGGAGCATTGTGATCCCATTTGAAATAACAGTCGAAGATCTAAAAAAGAAAATGGATGCTTCAGAAACCATTCAGCTTATTGATTGCCGTGAATCTAAAGAATTTGCCGTATCAAATATCGGCGGCACACTTATTCCGATGAATACGATTCCTCAGCATCTGGAAGAATTTGATGCTGAAACTCCACTTATTATCCTATGCCGCACCGGCAGCCGAAGCGCGATGGTAACCGAATTTCTACGACGCAATGGATTTCCGAATGCTCAGAACCTCCAGGGAGGCATTTACGCTTGGAATGAGAGAATTGATCCGAACGTGCCGAAATACTAATACTGCACGCAGTAAATCTTAAAAAATTATAACATTTATCTTATAAAAGCATAACGATATTCATCCCCCCCACCGTATTTTTGTGTGTTGATTGTAAGTTTTCCAAACATTTTTTTGTAGAATACTTGTGAAGTATAAGCACAAAATTTTACTTTTTATTTTTGCAGGGATTCTCATTAGTTATCCTTTGATTATCTATGGCTTTGGTCCTCCAAGGTTGATAAGCTATTGTACCTGCTCTATCACTAATGAATGTATAAAAATTGATCCAGTACATTCAAATACATCATGCTTGAGTGGTTGTTCTTTGCCATGCATTGATATGACAGCAGATTCATTTGACAGCCATGGAAATTTCCTCGGAAGAGGCGCGGGTGGCACATGTTGACCTATTAAAATTTGGTTTTATCCCTGAGCTTATTGGCCGCTTGCCTGTTTTTGCCACACTCGATGGTCTTTCAAAAGAAATGCTTTTGCAGATATTGACCGAGCCGAAAAATGCTCTGGTAAAACAATATCGCAAATTGTTTGCAATGGAAGGTGTCGATCTCGAATTTAGCAAAGACGCACTCGATGCCATCATCGATGAAGCCCTCCGTCGCGGGACCGGCGCACAAGCATTGCGTTCGATCATGGAAAAAGTCCTCACCGATCTGATGTTCTCGTTACCCGATGACACTCACCTCGAAAGATGTGTCGTTACCCGAGATTCGGTCGAGGGGTTGGCACAGCCGCTTCTCTTCCATAGTGATGAAAAGAAAGCCGCTTAAGATACAACCATAATGGTAATTATATATCTAATGAGTTTTGAGACTATAAGGTGTTAGTTGTGAATGGGTTGTAAAAATCAAAACCCATCCTTAGTTGTGACCGCTTTAGCAATACTTTCGTTCAGTTTTTGGAATTCTCTATCTGCGGCTTGATGAACTTCTTGCGTGTCTCCGATACGACCCATCCCATTGGATACCATTACTTGCATCTCAACGTTTGTATAGACATACCTTGCTTTCCCATCCCTACAATCAATAGTCAGAGTAAAGTGCAAGTCTCCGATTGAATTCAAATGGAAATTATTCAGGTATTTAACGTCAGAGATAATCCCTTTTGCAATAATTGAGCCGGATGCTTTGTCCTGATAATCAATAACTTCTTTGGCGGACTTAAAATTTTGCGCGATCCATCGAAACGACCTATCGTAAATATCGTTTTTACTAACGCCCATATACTGCTGAGTGTATTCATGTGTCATTTGCTCTTTCGTTGCCATCTTAGCCTGAATACAGCCCGTTAAGAATAAGAGCAAAAGTAAATATTTCTTCATCCTGGTTATAGTATTGTTAAGCTGCAAAGATACGGACTTTTAGGGGAATGCAAACTATTTTTTAAAAATTGTAATCTTAACTCTCGGATATCCTCCCGAAACCTATTAAATAAGGACACAAAATAAATGACAGAAACTCAAATCGAAGAAAAGCATTCCCGCAAAAAAGAGTGCCATATTTGTAAATCAAAAATGCTTAGATGGCATACTCACAAAGTCACTCAGCCGTCGTACCGCACATCAACTAAAGGTTATCCGAATAATTCGTCTTGTATATTTGTGCCAGTAAAACCTTGTGTGCAAACTATGATAAGTATGGAATTCTCACTTTCATGTGATAGACCACAAAAAAATCATTTTATTGGTTTTAATTTTATACATCAGGGGCAAAATTGTAGATCGCAAAATGCCCATAACCATATCTTTCCTGTAAACTGGTGTAATTAATTATAGATAAATTTTACAAATCTAAATATAGGAGTACTTATGAAAAAAACTTGCCTGTTTTTATTGTTTTTATTCAGCTTAACTTTCTTGATCTCTTCGTGTGCTGACCCAAATATTTCAACCAAGAATACGAAATTACATCTGCCTTTTGTATCTGAATACGAAACTGTCTCAGATTCCGTAGATGGCGCAATTCTTGTTCAGCAATCAAGAGATTCTTTATTAAGAGGGGCGGATACCTCTTCCAGTTTAAATTATGTGATTACTGCGGAATTCAATACTTCTGACGGCGATGTAGATGGAGGAACGCTCCAATTTAACGGTACGACAATTGATCAACAATCAGGTACCCATTATTATACATCGCCTGAAGAAATCCATTTGTCGGGACCAACATATGGCGCTACATTTAATGGCACTCAAGATGTTTTCTATTTGAGCGGATCATCTTCTTTTCCCAGTTTTAGAGACACTTTAGTGTCACCTAAGGGCTCCATTATGATGACTGCTCCTTATACAGGACATTCAATTAGTAAATCTGCTAATCTTCTTGTAACTTGGAGCGGTACGCGAGACTCTACATCAGGCATTGCAATTGTATTGCGGGATACTTCAGGTGCTTCTCTCTCAAAACTAACTTCAGACAATGGGTCTTACACGATTAACTCATCCGAATTAAGTACCTTTTCTACGACGAATAGCTACGCTTACATAACTATTTATAAATATAAATACAAAATAAAAACATTAAGTGACAGAAAGATAGGCATAGTAGAAGTTTCACACCATACAAAAAATGTAACATTTACTAACTAAAAATTTTCAAAAGCCTATGAAAAAAGTGCAGTCCTTCTGCACTTTTTTGTTATAAATTTCCCCTTAGATCCTGCTCTCTCTCAATGGATTCAAAGAGAGCTTTAAAATTTCCTTTGCCGAAACTTCTGCCGCCTCTGCGCTGGATGATCTCAAAGAAAAGCGTTGGACGATCTTCGACAGGCTTCGTAAAAATTTGAAGCATATAGCCGTCATCATCACTATCAACGAGGATGCCAAGTTTCGCAAGTTCATCTATAGGTTCGTTGATCTTACCTACGCGTGATTCCAGATCTTCATAATAGGTTGACGGTATTTTCAAAAATTCAACGCCTTGTTCAGAAAGCTTCTTTACGCTTTCAATAATATTTCCGGTTGCTATTGCTATATGCTGTGCCCCGGGACCGTTATACCATTCGATATACTCTTCTATCTGTGATTTCTTTTTTCCTGTTGCCGGTTCATTGATTGGAAATTTGATCTTCTCTGATCCGCTTGCGACTACTTTCGACATTAAGGCGGAATATTCTGTTGAAATGTCTTTGTCATCGAAAGAGACGAAGAGGTGAAAACCCATCACTTCCTCATACCACTTCACCCATGTATCCATCTCATTCCAACCCACATTGCCAACAATATGATCAACAGCGGCAAGCCCAACAGGACGTGATACATGATCTTCTGTAGAAATGGTACGGTAACCGGGGGCAAAACCTTTATAATCTTTTCTATCGACAAATGTATGGATTGTATCACCATACGTTCTGATAGAAGCGGTTCGGTAGGTGCCGTTTTCATCAGTCACTTCTCTCGGTTCCTGAATACCTACTGCACCGCGTTTCGTCGTTTCACGGAATGAACGCTCGACATCATCAACCTCAAGTGCAATGACGCTGACGCCATCGCCATGCTTATTAAGCATGGCATTTATTGGATGATCTTGTGTAAGCGGAGTTGTTAGGATAAGACGTACTTTGCCCTGCTCCAAGACATAACTTGCTCTATCTCGTATACCAGTCTCAAGACCGGCATATCCGGTTAGCTTAAAGCCGAATGCAGAACGGTAGAAGTATGCCGACTGTTTGGCATTTCCTACATAAAACTCAATATGGTCTATAGATTTAAGAGGCAGAAAATCCTGCCCGTTCGTTCCGGTTTTTGTTCTTTCTGCGACTAATTCTGCTTGTGCCATGTTGTAAAATAAAATTCTAGAAAATTTCTAACGATCGAGATTTTTCTCAAAGTGAAAACACTTTTTGTGCGACTATGGGTTCAAATAGGGTATGAAAGTGGCAAGACGATCGTCTTTATTGTCCTCTTTTTCTGTATTTTTCTTCGAAGTGCAGTGTACTCTCAGCCACAGACTGCACCCAGCCAGACAAAACCCATAAAAGAAATACAGGCGATCGAGAGATTGCAGCAAAGCATTGAAAATGACATCAATGATCCGAGATTTGCTAATGCATTTGTCGGGATTGAAGTAAAATCGATCAAAACCGGCGAATCACTTTTCCATCAGAATGAGAACAAGAATTTTCTTCCGGCCTCAAACCTTAAACTTCTTACTACTGCGGCTGCGCTCGGAACCCTGGGACCTGATTACCGTTATGTTACACAACTCGTTACCGATGGAGAAATTCATCGTGGCGTTTTAAAAGGTGATCTTATAATTCGCGGCAGCGGAGATCCTACATTTGGATCGCCGTCTATGTTTCCGGATAAGGACCCTGCTTTTATATTTGATCGATGGGCAGACTCTCTGGAAAAACTTGGTATCGAAAAGATAGACGGCGCTATCGTTGTCGATCCAAATTATTTTACTGACGAATTATATCCGGAAGGTTGGGCAATTGAAGATCTGCCTTTCTATTTTGCAACTGCATCGAGCGGTCTATCTTTTGCGGATAACTCTGTAAGCGTTTCTGTGACGCCAGGTTTACAAAGTGGTTCAAAAGCACTCTATGAGACGGTGCCGCAAACGGAATTTTTTACTGTCGATAATTCCGCTATTACTCACGATTCAAAGAAAACGAGTAAAAGCCTGGGAAAAGATTCTTCTGTGACGGCATTCTATCTTCCGACTAACACGATTAAAGTAACGCGTGATGCCGGCGAGAATACCATTTCTGTTTTAGGGACAATAGATCGCGGAGCAACCGGTGTTCACGAACAGCTTTCTGTAGAAAATCCGCCGTTATACGCGGCGACAGTATTCCGTGAAATGCTTGAGTATCGTGGGTTTTCCATTACCGGTGGTACGATGACATCAGCAGAACTTGATGAAAAGATCGATTATGAAGATGTTCAGACTCTTTGTCAGTACAAGAGTCCGCCAATGAGTGATATTATTAAAATTATAAATAAAAAATCACAGAATTTTTATTCGGAACAGATCATACGTACGATCGGAAAGGAAATGTTAGGGAAAGGGAATTGGGAATCGGGAGTTCTTGGAGTAAAGAATTATCTTTCTTCTCTAGGTCTGGACATTGATCGGCTTGCATTGCATGATGGATCAGGACTATCACGCATGGATCTCATTTCCCCGGGCGAAATAGTTGCTCTCTTACGTGCTATGCAGAGGCAAACAAAAATATTTCCGGCATTCGATACATCACTTCCTGTGATGGGGATAGACGGTACGCTCTCCGAGCGTCTCAAAGGAAGTGGCGCAACAGGAAATGTTCATGCCAAGACCGGATTTTTAACGGGCATCAGATGCTTGAGCGGTTATGTAAAAACTAAGGACGACGAATTGCTTGCCTTTAGCTTTATGGTAAACAATTATACAATTCCGACACGCGAGATTAATGACTTGCAGGACGCCCTAATTCTTAAACTGGTAAATTTTTCTAGAAAGTAGTGCAGCAAATAGTCATCCGAGATACGATTTCTGCCGAAGATATTACAACAATCATTGCACGACATCGAATTGTTTACGAAAATGAATATAGTTTTGATGAATCATTCGGAGATTACGTAGCAGAGACCCTTGCGGAAAAGTTCGAGCATCTTTGGATCGCTGATCGAGATGGAAAATTCTTAGGATGTATCGGTATGGTTGAAACTAACAAGCAAACTGCACAACTTAGGTGGCTTCTCATTGAACCCGAAGTAAGAGGTAGAGGAGTAGGAAAAGCCTTAATGCAGGAGTTTTTAGATTATTGCAAGATAAAAAAATACGCAAATATCTTCCTTTGGACTGTAAACAAACTTGTTGCTGCCCGTATAGTTTATGAACGTTTGGGTTTCCAACTTACTGAGCAAAAGCCTGAAAAATTGTTATGGGGACAGCTTTTGATCGAGCAGCGATGGGATTTGTCTTTGGAAATGTACCGTTAAAGATGATGATATTTTATCAATGAAACAATCCTCGAATGAGGCAGTATATTTGAATATGAAAAGATTGTCGGTTTTTGTTTTTCTCGTAGCTATTTACTCTACTTCTCTTGCCCAACTTCCTCCCTGGACGCGGTTCAAACTTGATAACGGTCTGGAAGTGCTCGTCTGCGAGAATCACCTGACGCCTATCGTAACGATAGAGGTAGCGGTTAAGAATGGATCGTTCACTGAGACGCCGGAGATAAATGGACTTTCCCATCTTTATGAACATATGTTCTTTACTGCTAATAAGCGTGATACAAGCGAGGATGACTTTTTGGATCGTGTAGACAGGCTTGGGATCGTTTATAATGGGGAAACTCATGAGGAGAATGTCCAATATTATTTTACTCTTCCAAAACAGAATTTAGAAAAGGGATTGGATTTTATGGGAGTTGCTATAACTTCGCCTCTTTTTAAACAATCCGAACTTGAGAATCAGATCACCGTTGTTAACGGAGAATTCGATCGGAACGAAGCAAATCCATACTTTAATTTTACCCGGGCGATGTCCCAAAAATTATGGGATAATCTTTGGAATAGGAAGGAACCGCTCGGAGTTCGTCCGGCAATCAATGCAGCAACGCGCGAGAAAATGCTCATGATTCAGAAAAAATATTATATTCCGAACAACTCATTACTTATTATTGCCGGCGATGTCAATACCAGCGAAATAAAAAAACTTGTTCCAAAATATTTTTCCGATTGGAAGGAAGGTCCCGATCCTTTCAAGAAGGATCCTGCTCCGGTCATACCACCTATTGAAAAGGTAGGTTATGTAGTAGATTTTGTTGATCAGCCCACAGCTGCAGTTGAAGTTCGCTGGCATGGGCCTTCGATAGGAATAGATGACAAAGCCACATACGCAGCGGACGTTTTCAGTGAGATTATTCGACAAGCAGAACATGAGTTTACGAAATCATTGATGGAATCGGGCATCGCAACGGGATCTAATTTCTGGTACTATACTCAGCGACTTGCCGGTCCTATTCAGGGAGATATTGTTGCTACCCCAGACCGTTTAGTTGATGCGATGCGTATTTTTTGGCAGCAATTTGATAAATTCACGGATCCACATTATTTTACCGATGAAGAATTAGAAACTTCGAAAGCTATACTTCGCAGCCGCATTCTCTTTGACAGCGAAAATCTTTCTGAATTTTCTAAAAATATAGCATTCTGGTGGGCGTCAACAGGGCTTGATTACTATGAAGACTATCTGGATAATCTTGCAAAAATGAATAGGAAAGATATTAAAGCTTATATTGATAAGTATCTAACAAACAAACCGTATATCCTGGGGCTTGCCATAGACCAGAATTCTGCATCCCGCCTGAAGCTTGAGCCCTCGAAGTTAAGCCATAGTGCCTTCAACCCAAAATGACCTTTTATTCCGGACTTATGAAAATAAATTTTGCTGGATTTTCTCTACTCCTTACTCTTCTTCTTGTTGGACACAAGCAAGCTTTCGCTCATCCCTCAAATGACGACGCTTCGATCACAGATGTACAGGAGTTTACCGTCGACGGCATTGACGTTCTTCTTCGTGAAAGTAAAGAGACTCCTGTGGTGACGGCTGTTCTTTTTATAAAAGGCGGCACAAGTATCATGCCTCCAAATGAACCGGCAGCAACGGAGTATTTTGCAATGAATCTCATCCCTGAAAGTGGTACGGAGTTTACGTCGAAGCAAAGGTTTCGTCGGGTGCAATTGCGTATGGGATCAGTTATTATCGGAAGTGACGGACGTGACTATTCAGTGCTTACCATGCGTTCCACGAGGGAAAGCTTTGATACAACATGGAAGTTTTTTTCAGAAATCATTGTGCATCCTGTTGTTGATCAGGTCGAGTTTCAGAATTTAAAACACAATGCACTTGTAAATTTTCAGGGCGGACGAAATAATCCGGATGCACTCTCCAGAATCATCCTCGATTCGATCTATTTTTTAGGACATCCTTATGGAAGAAGACCAACGAAAGAGACTCTTGAAGCACAGACTCCTCAGAATATACTTGCCCACTACAAGTCAATTATGGTAAAATCTCGAATGCTCTTAGTTGTTGTCGGAAATATAACTCGTTCTGAGTTAGAAAAGAAAATGAGAAATAGTGGTCTGACCACATTGCCCCAAGGTATTTTCGCTCAGCCAGAAATACCGATTCCTGCAAAATCCAATTCGCCTGGTGCTTATTTTCCCCCGTTCGATAGAAGGCTGCCTACAAAATATGTTGTCGGTTATCATAGAATTCCAAGCAAAGGTGATCCGGATTATTATCCGTATATCCGCGTTCGTAATTTTTTCGGCGGATTTCTTTTTCAACATCTGCGTGTACAAACGAATCTCGCTTATGCTCCGAACAATGATGATCTCGATGGACGCTCTTCAGTTGAAATGATATCCTTCCAGACTCCGTATGTCGATAGCGCTATCAAATTAATCTATAAAGATGTAGATTTCTTCCAGCAAAATACTTTGCTTGAATCTGCTATTAAAGGCAATGTAGCAAAATGGGCAACGAGTAATTTCCTCAAGCAGGAAACGACGGCAGAGCAAGCAGGTGCATTAGGTCAGGCACAGCTTTTAACAGGATCCTGGCGTAACGCCTTTATATCTTTTGATAAGTTATCAATGATTAAAGGTGAAGATATTCAGCGTATTGCAAATAAATATTACAGGAATTTCAATTGGGTGGTTGTAGGGGATACCAGAGATGTGAATAAGAAGTTGCTGGAGTCACGATGAAAATCTTTTAGTATTTAATAAGTAATCCTATTCCAGCAGCTACCAAAACAATAATTGCTTCAGGTATCTTGAACCTAAACAGGAGAAGCACTGTGGCACCTGCAATTACCAAAGAAGGTAAATCAGTAAGTGTTTGTATTCCCAGATTAAAAAGTGATCCGAGAATCGCTCCCGTTGTTGCTGCAGTAACTCCCATTATGAAGGCATTGATACCCGGACGTTTAGCTATTCGCTCATAGAAGGGTGTTAGAATGATCACAAATAGATAAACAGGCAGAAACACTCCAAGCGCTGCAGCAATGGCTCCAGGTAGTGCTGAGACGAGATAACCGATGAATGCAACCGTTATCACAACAGGGCCAGGCGTGATCATTGCTACTGCCACAGCGTCAACGAACTGCTTATCGGTTAACCAATGATTTTGTTGAACGACACCTCCATAAAGAAAGGGTACTATCGCAAGTCCGCTTCCAAAAACCACCGACCCTGCTTGTAAGAAGTACAGAAAAAGGTCGAGAAACGAACGCGAATTTGCAATAACAGGAATTGCGTCAAGAATATAGAGCGGGATCCAAAGAGGAAGCTGTTTTCTGGAGAATTGTGCAATTCCTGAAAAAAATAATAGATTTATGCCACCCGCAACAAGTAAAAGCCAAAGAGGTTCTCCTCTTAAAACCGCTGTTGTGATAGCTGAAGCCGCAAAAATGACCCAAAGTAATATATTTGATCCTAATGCCGTGCGACTCAGCTTATATGCAGAATGTGCCATAATACCGAGTACAGCGGCACTGATACCGTAGAAAGCAGCAGACATCCACGGCATTTCCCCGTATTCCTTATAAACCACAGCAAGTCCGATAACAATGAGGAAAGAGGGAAGAATAAAGAAAATTCCGACCAGAGTTGCCCCTAATATCTTACTTCGAATAAAACCGATATATAGGGCAAGTTGTGTGGCGAATGGTCCCGGAGCTAATTTACTGAATGCAAGACCTCTAATATATTCTTCTTTTGTGACCCATCCGCGTCTTTCAACAAGATCGCGCTCCATATAACCGGCAAGCGGCACAGGTCCTCCAAAACCGATTGTGCCGAGCTTTAGAAAATAAAGGACTAACCCACGAAGAGAATACGCTTCTTTTTGAGCAGGGGAAAATTCTGATGTCACTTTTATATTTGCAGATGGAAAATATCTCATCTGCTAACAACACCGGAGCACAGTTAATCACATCTTCAGTTGAAGACCAATGTATCCGTAAAAATTAGCATCGTCAGATGAAAGAGGAGGCGATTCCAGATCCTTACCTATGGCTGCAAGGATGATGTAGTCCTCAGATAATTTGATGTGCGTTCCTATATTTAAAAAAGTACCTGCCCTAAAAAATGTTTCTTCATCTCCGGTAGTTATCAGGTCTTTTGTTCTGCCGAATGAGCTATGTAACTCTCCAAGCAATGTAAAAGACTTACCTATTTCACGTTCAATACATAAACCAAAAAATAGTTCAGATTTTTTTCCGAGAACTTGATAACCTGCCTGAAAATTTACGCCAAATCCGCCAATCTCTTTGCTTATGGCCGCAGGGAGTGTTATTCCTAAAACAGCAGATTTGTTTCCGTCCTCAGAATTAAAAGAAATAATTGGCTGTGGATAAAGAGATAACGAGAAGCCTGTTTCCTCTTCATCAAAAAAACTATACTTAAACCCCAAAGTAATATTGTCAAACTTATTTGCCAGATTCTCACCTTTTTCAGCCACCCAATTCAATTCTGCTTTTACTTGAATGTGTTCACCAATTCCATGATTGATATCGATCGCAGGAAAAATTTTCCTATAATCATTCTTGCTTCCTTCAAAAATGAATCCGAAATTATTTTCCCATTTTCCATCACCGGGAGTATCTGAATCATCGGTAAGCATCGGCGGTCCGCCCTGTGCTGCTGCGGAATGGATATTAAGTGATAGCAAGAATGCTATCAATATACAGGATATTGTGCGAAAAAATAGAGTGTGGGTTCTCATAAATAAAATAGTAAGTAAACAGCCAAAAAGAGGAGAAGGTCTCGAAAAAACTTCTGATTAGATACAAAATATATACATAAATCGCAGTGATTCGGATTGCTGATATTTCTGCGCAAAATCTTAGCTCTCTTGCCATTATTTTCTCTATTTCAGTGAACATGAAGAAAACTTCCGTATTTTTGAGTCCGTACTTTCATAGCGGATAAACAAAAATCGTGGTAAAAAAACAGTACGGGAAGCAAACAAAATTTATTTTTATTACCGGCGGCGTCGTAAGCTCGCTCGGTAAAGGTATCGTCTCCTCCTCATTAGGTCTTCTTCTGAAGGCACGCGGCTTCCGAGTAACGATCCAAAAATTTGATCCCTATATCAATGTTGATCCCGGCACAATGTCGCCGTATCAGCATGGAGAAGTCTATGTGACCGATGACGGTGCTGAGACCGATCTTGATCTTGGGCATTACGAGCGCTACCTCAATGTCAGCATGTCCCGCGCCAATAATACTACTACGGGGCAGGTTTACAATGAGGTAATTCAGCGCGAGCGGCGCGGAGATTATCTGGGTGCAACGGTGCAGGTTATCCCGCATATCACCGATGAAATACGTCGCAGAATGATGGCACTTTCCGAAACCGGCGACTATGATATTGTTATCACAGAAATTGGCGGTACCGTGGGAGATATTGAATCGCTGCCCTTCCTTGAAGCAATGCGCCAGCTAATGCAGAAGGTTGGCAAGCAGCACTGCCTTGCGATCCATTTGACGCTTGTGCCCTATATAGCGAGCGCCGGAGAGCTAAAGACTAAGCCGACACAGCATTCAGTTAAGCAGCTTCTTGAACTTGGTATTCAACCTGATGTACTTGTCTGCCGCTGTGAAGAGCCGCTATCAAAAAGCGCAAGAGAAAAGATCGGATTATTTTGTAATGTCGAATCTCGTGCCGTAGTCGAGGCGCGCGATGCAAGCACGATCTATGAAGTCCCATTGACCTTTGCAAAAGAAAAGGTTGACCAGATCGTTTTAGAAAAACTTGGTCTTAAAACAACTACGAAGCAAGACCTGACGAAGTGGCGGAAATTTGTCGAGCATGTTAAACATCCGAAGAAACATGTCCGTATCGGACTCGTCGGTAAATATGTGCAGCTGGCTGATGCATATAAATCCATCAGCGAAGCATTTATTCACGCCGGTGCGGAGAATGATGCTAAAGTTGAATTAGTCTGGATCAATGCAGAAGAGCTTGAAAAGAAAAAATCTGTTGCCGAAGATTTCAAGGGAATTGATGGAGTGCTTATTGCGCCCGGTTTTGGATCGCGCGGAGTTGAAGGAAAGATCAAAGCCATAGAATACATTCGCAAAAATAATATTCCGTTCTTTGGAATTTGTCTTGGTTTGCAATGTGCTGTTATTGAATATGCGCGTAATGTCTGCGGCTTAAAGCAGGCTAATTCTGCCGAATTCAAAGAGACGAAAGAGAATGTGATTGATATGATGCTTGATCAGAAAAAAGTCTTAACAAAAGGCGGCACGATGCGGCTTGGAAGTTATCCCTGTATTTTGAAAAAAGGAACGCTTGCTCATAAAATTTATAAAGATCAGTTTATTAACGAGCGCCATCGCCATCGCTACGAAGTTAATAATGTTTTCCGTCCGGTATTAGAAAAAAATGGAATGATATTCGGAGGCGTTTCTCCTGACGGAAAATTAGTGGAGATGATCGAATTGCCTCATAGCGTACATCCGTTTTTTATCGGAGCACAATTCCACCCTGAACTCAAGAGCCGTGCAACAAAAGCGCATCCGCTTTTTAGGGAATTCGTCAAAGCAAGTTTGATCTATCACGAAACAAAAGCAGCGAAAGCGAAGCGGTAATAGTCCCGATAGGGACGGTGTACTCACAGCCTGGCATGAAATGCCGGGATATGATAATCAAATACCAAAAGCCCTGAAAGGGCGGAGTACATCGCCCTTTCAGGGCTTGAAAATTTTATTGTTATCTTTACCCAGGGTTTCACCCTGGGCTATGGATACTCCGTCTTTCCAGGACTGAGAAAGGTATTCTCAGTATCCGGCTGAACTTTGTGCAGAACCACGGAGTTTTCTTTTAGCGACCTGCCGGAAATTTGCGTTTCCGGTTCACCGCACGTTTAGAATTGCAAAACCGCACGGCAACGTGCGGTTTTGTTTTTATTTATTCCAAAATTTTACTTTTTTCTTTGGAGTTAACATTTTTAGGCCGTCTAGGAGACACCTCTGTTATTTCGAGGCAATCTTTTGGCATCCATTGAGCATACTTCGGAAGCTGATGTTGACTAGTAAAGATATGAGTACGGAGTCGACAACGTGTAAGGGCTACTAAGAACCTACATATACTTTCATCATTAATATTCTTCCCCTTATCGAAGAGGTACTTGTCGTCAAAATCAACAAGAAATGTGTAGTCGTACGTCAACCCTTTCGATTTCAGAATATTGGTAACTTTTATTGGTGTGTTCTTATGAAGATTCTTCGGTAATCGTGGCTTAAGTCTTCGCCGCAGTTCCTTCAATGCACTTGAATTTGGATTTATCTGCACCAGATTTAAAAATCAAATCGCGCTCATCATCGGTAAGCTCCTCCTTTTTACTAACCTTACGAAGAATTGCGACAGCTTTTCTGATTCTATTTCGCAACTCCTTATCCGTAAGTGTCCAAAATGCTTGAGCCTTTGAAGGACTATTTGAAATAATGTCGGCATTATTTTTGCGAAGAATCTCATCAAACGTCGACTCATTACCATCCATGATCAATATCTCTTCTGAAACGATGCGCCAACCAAGATTGCTTTTATTTCCATTCGTTTTAAGAAGCAAATTAAAACCCTGCACCAAAAGATCAGATGAGTTACTCTCTGGGGTTTGGATGTTCGTGTAACCTCGCTCCTTAAGCATTCTCGACACACGCTTGACCTGGTCGTTAAGTGGACAGATAACAAGAATAGTCTTAGGTGATTTGTCAGCAGGATCTATCAACTTCTTAATTTCAGTGTCAATTAACGATGCAAGCTGATTCGATTGTGCTGAAGTTTTAACAATTATCTTGGGGTAATTTATACACGCTTTGTCCTTATCAGAGTTAGGTAGATATCGAAATCCCTTATCGATACGCTTAGATAAGTAACCCTCACGTTTTGCAGTATCAACTACAGCATTAAATGCACGTATGACAACTTCTGTGCATCTTGAGCAGAACGGTAATAAGTACGAATCATAATCATCAGAACCATGACGTTTCCGAATTTCTTCCGCATCTGCGTGCTTGAATGGGTATAGTGCTTGGTCATCATCGCCCGCGATTAAAATTGGACTATGTTCCGCCAACAAGTCAATTATTGCACATTCCAATTTGTTAAAGTCTTGGAACTCATCGATCATGATTTGAGTGTAACGTGGAATTTTATCTCTATCTCTCTCGAAGAGTTTTAATAGTGCATAAACTGAACAATCAGGTCCATAAAAATCATAATATTGGCGACGCCTTGAGTAAAAATCTAGATCTTCTTTTAATCCAGTGAGGTTATGAAAAGCTTCTTCAAATTTTACGTCCTTGTCTTCAATTTTCTTATAATCCTTCTGAATTACCTTTGTCAAATCAAGAAACATAACAGCGTTTCCAGGCACTTTTGAAAAAGCGAAGCTGTGAAAGGTTCTGACTTCTGAAAGATCTCTGAGTTCGAGTTCTAGGTCGTTCACCAATTCGTTTATGAAAGTCAAGGTAAGATTCTTTGCTTTCCCTTTACCCAGCAACTCTCGACAAATTTGCTGAAAAAGTCTTGTTTTCCCAGTGCCTGGCCCTCCAACTACAATCTTTTTGCGTGCGGTGGAGGTAATGATCGCATCAATAA